>JAWOLH010000001.1:0-74710 GCA_033853695.1 Gemmatimonadales bacterium
CGACGCCGTCCGCTGCGATGATGTGTCCTTCGCGCAGGACCAGCAGGTCGTCGGGGACGACCTCCTCGACGGGCACCGCGATCACGTGTCCGTCCCGGACCACATCCGCGAACGGCGCGGCCGCGCGAGCCAGCCTGGCCAGGGCCGCTCGCGAACGGGCTTCCAGGGCGACGTCGATGCCGAGCACCGGGAGCAGCGCGAGCGCCAACACGATCGCGTCCCGCGTTTCGCCCAGTAGGTAGTAGACGGTCGCTGCAGCGGCCAGCATGATGGCCATGGGGTCGAGGAGGACAGCGGCTGCTTCCCGCAGCCGCGCCAGAACGTCCTGCTTGACCCATCGGTTCGGCCCGACCCGGGAGAGCTGGCGACGGGCCTCGATCGACGAGAGTCCCTGGAGCCCCGGGGGGATCGCGCTTTGCCCGGCGTGGACGGCTGGCTCTGCCATGAGTGGACCGGCCCCTGGCTGTGCGTGTGGCAATGCGACCGTGGGGAGTATGGGCGTGCGAGGCTGCCGGCGCTACGCGGTCCTGGAACCGAGGACCGTACCAGCAGCCGCGGCCTTCACGGGACTACGATGAGTGTATCGCGCACTTGCGGCTCGGTACCGCGAGGACAATCGGTCCGCACCGCATTGTCAGCCAGGAGCACGATACTGGATTGGCATGACGGTCCCATCACACTGCTACTGCAGGCAATTCCCAGAACCGCCCCGAGGAGCGCCGCAATGAGCATCAGCTTCGGGCGTGTCATAAGAGCCTCCCTTCCCAACGACGAAGTATTGTGTGTCCCGGTTGAGACGGGTGTGAACCGGAACCGAAGGTTGGCTCACGACCCATCCGTGGCGCGCCTCACGCTCGCTCAGTAGGTTCCCGCGCCTCGTGAAAGGAGTGTCTTCGATGCGTGCAGTGCCACCTCTCGTCGCCGCGATGGTCGGTCTGCTCTTTACTTCGGCACCATCGCGAGCCGTAGCCCAGTCGCGGGACACGCTGCTCTCGGCGCTCAAGGAGCCGCCGCGTGCCGGATTCGCGCCGCTCGTACCTCCGGCCCCGGACCACCCGGTGCTGCTGCGTCCCGATCGTGTGTTCGACGCAACCGGTGCCGCGACCCATGCGGGATGGGTCGTGCTCGTTCAGGGCGACAGCATTGCGGCGGTTGGTCCCGCCGACGCGGTGCGGGCACCGCGCGGCGCCGAAACGATCGCGCTGCCGGGACTCACGCTCCTTCCCGGACTGATCGACGCGCACTCGCACATCTTCCTGCATCCATACAACGAGAGGTTGTGGAACGACCAGGTCCTGAAGGAGCCCGTGGGCTATCGCGTGGTGGAGGCGATCCTGCACGCGCGCAATACGCTGATGCAGGGATTCACAACCCTGCGCGACCTGGGCACTGAGGGTGCGGGGTTTGAAGATGTGTCGGTGCAGCGCGCCATCAACGAGGGACTCATTCCGGGGCCGCGTCTGCAGGTGGCCACCCGCGCCATCGTGGCGACCGCGAGCTACGGCCCGGGACCGCGGGGCTTCCGCCCTGATCTCGACCTGCCGCAGGGCGGACAGGCGGTGAGCGGCGTCCCGCAGATGCTCGAGGCGGTGCGCGAGCAGGCCGCCCGCGGCGCGGACTGGATCAAGGTGTACGCGGACTACGGCCGGGGCCCCGGCGGCACGAGCGTCCCCACGTTCAGCCAGGAGGAGCTAAACGCGCTCGTCGCCGAGGCGCATTCGTCCGGCCGTCCGGTGGCGGCGCACGCGACGACGCCCGAAGGGATGCGGCGTGCGATCCTCGCTGGGGTGAACACGATCGAGCACGGGTTCGGCGGCACCGATTCGGTGTTCCATATGATGGCTGAGCACGGCGTGGCGTATCTCCCCACGCTGACGGCGGTCGAGGCGTACGCGGAGTACTTCGACGGATATGTGCGCGGCAGCAGCCCCACGGCCAGCATGCGGCAGGCCGCTGAGGCGTTTCAGCTCGCGTTGAGGAATGGTGTGACGATCGGCTGTGGCAGCGACGTGGGCGTGTTCACCCACGGGACGAACGCGCGCGAGCTCGAGTGGATGGTGAAGGACGGCATGGAGGCGGCTCAGGCCTTGCTCGCCGCCACCGCGGTGAACGCCCGGATTCTCGGTCTCGACAAGGAGATCGGACGTGTAGTCGTGGGGTTGAAGGCCGACCTGATTGCTGTGGCTGGGGACCCGACCCAGGATATCGCGGTCCTGAACCGAGTCCGCTTCGTGATGAAGAATGGCGTGATCTATCGGGTGCCCTGATCGATTGCCTCAGACCTTGCGGAGGGCCTTCTTCGACCCCGGAGTCCCGGGTTCAGGCGAGGGAGCGGGCTGGCCGTCTTGCGGGCTCCAGGAGAGTCGCACCAGTACGGCGAGCAGGAGGGCCACCACTGCGACGGCGACGACCGATGCGAGAAACCCTACGGCTTGCTTGAGCACGCAGCTCCCTCAGCTCAGGGCGGTCTGGCGATACGGGTCCCACTAAAGAACGCTCTGTGCCCGGCAAGTAACGTGCGAAACAGTCGCCTTGCCCGCTGCTGGGATTTTTGGGCTCCTACGTGATGTCCGCCACGCCGGTGATGGTAGTCTCCATCACAGCGCCGCCTGCAGCCGTTGCGCGAACGCAAAGATGGTCGGCTTCAGGAAGTGCGGCGCAAGGTGCTGGTGCATGACGCCGAGGAAATAGGAGACCCACGAAAAGGCGAGGCTGGTGGGCTGCGACTGGTATCCGTACACGCAGTGCGCGAAACCGAACCGACTCAACATCCTGCGCAGCTTGAAAACCGTATTGCAGCGCATCCTGGTCGGAAAGACGTCTTCCGCCCGGCGCGGGTTCGCCTGCAAATGGCGGATGACCGCCGCATGATACTGGTTCGGAATCAGGCGCGCGGCGATGCCGGAATAGCTGGAAACATTGCTGGTCCGGATGCACAAATAGCCGCCGGGCTTGATGACCCGACGGCACTCGGCGAAGAAGTGCTCGGGATCGGCGACGTGCTCGAGCACACTGACGCTGACCGCGAGGTCGATGGACCGGCCCCGCACCGGCCAGGGTGCGTCATCGGACGGCAGCCAGCGAAACTCGTCGAGGAACGGGTTCGCCGCCGCTGCGGGATCGATGTCAATCCCGACCAGGTGACGGCACTTTCCCTTGAGGATCCGCAGCTCCCGCCGGGTCGCGACTCGATCACCCGAATAGCGCCCACGACCACAGCCGATATCCAGAACGAGATGATTCGACCTGAGGAGCGCGTGCACGCGGGTGTAGAAGACGACGCACGCGTCGATGTCGGTGTACCCGCCGAACCGGGTCTCCGGAAAGAACTGGCTCTTGGGCTCCGTCGCCTCGCTGCCGTTCTCGACTGCGGAGCCCGCTACTTCCACCATGGCCCCCACCCCCAGACGTCGAGCTACCGGGGCTCTTGTTAGCAGCCGGACCGTGAAAAGAGTGGTAGGAGAAGGACAAAGGAGCTTCAGGCTCAGTGGTCGCTAGGACGACGCCTTCATCTCATAGAGCTCACGGTAGCGGTGGCTCGATGCCACCAGCTCCTTGTGCGTCCCCGCCGCCGAGACGTGGCCACTCTCGAGGAGCAGCACCTGGTCGGCGTCCTCGATCGACGCGAGGTCGTGCGTGATGCTGATGACGGTCTTGCCGGACATGAGGCGGTCGAGCGCCTCTCGCACCTTGCCCTCGCTCTCCACGTCGAGCCCGGTCATCGGCTCGTCGAGAATCAGGATCGGCGCGTTGCGCACCAACGCGCGCGCGATCGCGATGCGCTGGCGTTGCCCCCCTGACAGGGTGGCGCCGCGCTCGGCGATGACCGTTTCGTACCCGTTCTCCATGTCCTGGATGAACTCGTCGGCGTTGGCCGCCCACGCCGCCGATTCGATCTCGATGTCCGAGGCGTCCGGCCGCCCGTAGGCGATGTTTTCGCGGACCGTCGCACCGAAGAGGATCGCCTGCTGCAGCACGAGGCCGATGTTGCGTCGCAGCGACTTGATCTTGTAGTCCCGGATGTCGACGCCATCGATCCGGATCGTGCCGCTCTGCGGCTCGTACAGCCGCAGAATGAGACTCACGATCGTGGACTTGCCCGCGCCGGACTTCCCCACGAGCGCCAGGCGCTGCCCCGCCGGCACGGTGAAGGAGACGTCCCGCAGGACCCCACGGCCGTCGCCGTAATCGAACGACACGTGATCGAACTCGATCGTGCCGCGCAGCCCCGTCGCCTCGATCGCGCCGGGGCGATCGGTGATGTCTGGCTCGATATCGAGGACCTCGGAGATTCGTTCGGCGCTCGCCATCGCCTTCGAGAGGTCGGTCGAGAGCGAGGCGAGGTTCTTCATCGGCTTGTAGAGGTTGTTCAGGTACGACACGACGAGCACCAGCGCCCCCGGCAGCATCGAGCCGCGCAGCACCAGGAACGACCCGGCGAGCACCGCGCCCGCGGTCCCCACCGCCGTGATCAGCTCCGAGGAGCGGCTCGCCGCCGCTCCCATCCGCGCCACGCGGATGCTCTCCTTCACCGTCTCGGCCGTGACCTTGTCGAAGCGCCGCATCTCGTGCGTCTCGCGCGCGAACGCCTGCACCAGCGGGACCGCCGACAGCACTTCGCCCATCCGCGAGGCGACCTGGCCCTCCTGCTTCTTCTGCGTCTTCACCGAGATCTTTGTCTTGCGATAGACGTGGAACAGGCTGTAGCCGAGGAATGGCATCGTCGCCAGCGCGATCACGCCGATCCGCCAGTCGACGGTGAACAGAATGATGAGCATGCCGAGGACCGTCAGCAGCTGCGAAGTGAATTTCAGCAACGAGTCCGCGAAGAGGTCCTTCAGCGTGTTCGTGTCGCCCGCGATCTTCGTCAGGAGATCGCCCGAGTGCGCCTGCGTGTGAAACGACAGCGACAGGCTCTGCAGATGGGCGAACAGCTCGCGGCGCAGCGCGTACACCGTCCGGTAGCCCACGGAGGAGGTGATGAACGTCTGGAAGTAGGAGCACACCCCGGCGAGCAGCGAGATCAGGATAATGCTCGCGCACGTCACGATGATGAACGGCACCGTGCTCTCGGTGACGAGCGACTGCATGAATCGCAACGAGTGCGGCAGCGGCTTGTGGAGCAGGCCGTGGTCGATGATGAGCTTCAGCGGCCAGGGCCTGGCGAGCTCCGTGAGGATGACCCCGACCGTGCAGATCGCGGCGATCGTCAGGCTGCCTTTGACCTGCCCTAAATGGGTGACGAAGAACTGACGGAAGCGTGTGCGGCTGGCAGTGCCGGGCATGCAGAACGATGAGGTGAACAGGGGTAACTGCGCAACCTTCTGGCGACTGCGGCTCGCGCGCCGCATCTTTGGCGGTCCGCTCGCAGCGATGAACCACTCCAGCCGTCTCTCCGCGGCCCTCGCGGGCCGCTATCGCATCGAGCGCGAGCTCGGGGCCGGAGGGATGGCCACGGTCTACCTGGCCCACGACGAGCGGCACGACCGCCTCGTCGCCTTGAAGGTGCTGCGCCCCGAGCTTGCCGCGGTCCTCGGCGCAGAACGGTTCCTCCAGGAAATTCGCATCACGGCCCGGCTCGACCATCCGCACATTCTGACGTTGATCGATTCGGGTGAGAGCGACGGGTTCGTCTGGTATGTCCTGCCCTACGTACGCGGGGAATCGCTGCGCGCCAGGTTGACAAGGGAAAAGCAACTCGCCGTGGATGACGCGGTGCGGATCGCGACCCAGATCGCCAGTGCGCTCGACTACGCCCACCGCAATGGGGTGATCCACCGCGACATCAAGCCGGAGAACATTCTGTTGCACGAGGGCGAGGCGGTCGTCGCGGACTTCGGCATCGCCCTGGCGGTGCGTGAGGCCGGCGGCTCGCGGCTCACTGAGAGTGGGCTGTCACTCGGCACGCCACAGTACATGAGTCCGGAGCAGGCGACGGGGGACCGCGACCTCGACGCCCGTGCGGACGAGTACTCGCTGGCGGCGGTCGTCTACGAGATGCTCGCCGGAGAACCTCCCCACACCGGGCCGACCGTGCAGGCGGTCATCGCCAAGCTGTTGACCGAGCGCCCGACGCGGATACGCATCGTGCGAAACGCCGTCCCCGAAGGAATCGACGCCGCGGTCGCGCGCGCGTTGGCGAAGGTGCCCGCCGATCGCTTCGTAAGTGCCGCCGCCTTCGCGGCGGCGTTGACGGCACCGGAGCGCCGCACGCCCGGGTGGCGGCGACCCGTGGCAGTGGCAGCCGCTCTCAGCGTGGCCGTCGCGCTCGCGGCGCTGCTCCTGGCGTGGCATCCCTGGCATCACGCGGCACGGGCCGCGACGCCTGGTGCAGACGTCGCGTCCGTGGCTGTGTTGCCGTTCGAGAACCTGACCGGAAGCCCGAGCGATCAGTACCTCAGCGACGGCATGACCGAAGAAATCATCGGGCAGCTGGCCCGCGTGCGGGGCCTCAAAGTGATCTCCCGCACCTCGAGTGAGGCATTGCGGGGGACGCATCTCACCTTGCGACAGATCGCCGACACGCTGGGCGTGCGTCATGTCCTGGAGGGCTCCGTGCGCCACGCCGGCCGGCGCATTCGCGTGTCGGTCGATCTCATCGATGCAGCGACCGACGCGCATGCATGGACGTCCAGCTACGATGGCGACCTGAGGGATGTCTTCGCCGTGCAGGAGGGGATCGCGCGCAACGTGGCTGATTCGCTCGTGAGTGTCGTCGGCGCCCAAGCGACGGTCGTGCGGGTCCCCCGCACGGAACAGCCCGGGGCCTATGCGGCCTATATCGGTGGACGCTATCTGATGTACCGCCGCACGCGCGAAGGGGTGCTGGGCGCGGTGACGCAGTTTCAGCAGGCGATCGCCCAGGACTCGGCGTACGCCCCGGCGTACGCCGGACTCGCCCTCGCGTATATGCTCTGGGAAGTCTACGACTATCCCGGCATCGATTACTACGAGGCGTACGGCCGTTCGCTCGCGAATGCCGACCGGGCGATCGCGCTCGATTCGAACCTGGCGGAGGCGTACGCGGCGCGGGGTTTCACGGAGATCTTCGCCTGGACGCCTGCCGAGAGTGTTGCGGCCGACTTCGATCGCGCGCTGCAGCTCGCGCCCAACTCGGCGGAAGCACACCAGTGGTACGCCCAGTTCCTGACCCGTGAGGGTCGCTCCGAGGAGGGGCTCGCCGAAGCGGAGCGAGCGGTGACGCTCGACCCGCTGGCACCGGGCACCCGGCTCGCGGTTTCTTACGAGGCGATGGCGGCGCGGCGCTACGACGTGGCACAGCAGGAGGCGGACCACGTGCTGGCGCTCGAGCCGAGCCTGATGTTCGGGCGCGCACTGCGGTCGCTGAGTGAGCTCCTCTCGGGCCATCCCGAGCGCTGCAGCACGGCGAATCTCGGTCCGTACGGATTCGTGCGGGCGATGTGCCTCTATTCGCTGGGGAGAGTGCGAGAGGCCTCGCTGATTGCGGATTCGTTGCGCCGCGAGATCGACGCGGGAACAGGCTCTGACTCGACCTTCATCCCACCGCTCGCTGCACGGGGACTGGCCGAGTACTACGGCTGGGCAGGCAACGCGCAGCAATCGCTCGCGTGGCTCGAGCGGGGCAGCGCAGTGTCACCAGAAAGTGACGACTTCTGGGGAATCGCCTCGGGTCTGTACGATAAGGTGCGCAACGATCCGCACTTCCGGGCCGGGGTGGGGCGTATTCGGGAGCAGACCTACGATCGCGTTCAGGGGGCGAGACGGGCAGGTCGACGGCTGCTGACCAGACTCTGACGTAGGGCGGCTCCACCCTCAGGCAGGGTTGCAACCCGGAGCCGCTTCCAGCCGTCGTATAAGCATGCCGTTACCCCTGCTCCTGAGCCTTGCCGCCATTCAAGGGCCGAGCTCGAAGCCGCAGCCACCGGACCCTGCGCCCCCCAGAAGCGTGGCGGCCGTTCGGGCCGCCGTGCCCCCCGTGATCGATGGACGGGATGACGACGAGGTATGGAAGGAGGCGCCACGCGTCAGCGAGTTTCGCGTCTTCCGTCCCGTCGACGGCGCCATCCCGAAGTTCCGGACCGAGGTACGGGTCGCGTACGACTCGCGCAACCTCTACGTCTTCGTGCGGGCTTTCGACCCGCACCCCGACAGCATCGTCGGCCTCCTGGCGCGCCGGGACGTCATGACCCCCAGTGATGTGATCAGCATCTTCATCGATTCCTATCACGACCGCCGCACCGGATACGAGTTCGACGTCAATCCGGTGGGCGTGAAGGTCGATGCCGCGATCTATCAGGACGGCAATGAGGACATGGCGTGGGACGGCGTCTGGGATGTCGCCACGCAGGTCGACTCGCTCGGCTGGACGGCGGAGTTTCGCTTTCCCCTCTCGCAGCTGCGCTACGCCGTGGGGAAGTCCACCTTCGGCTTCACCGTCGCGCGCCAGGTCGAGCGCACGCTCGAGGCGTCGAGTTGGCCGCCCTATCATACGTCCCAACCCGGTCTCGCGTCGCAGCTGGGCGACCTGACGGGGCTCGACTCCCTCGCCTCCCCGCGCCGCACCGAGATGCTCCCGTATCTCGTGACCAAGAACGTCTCCGTGCCGACCGCGACCGGCTTCGACCGTGGCCAGCGCCTCACCGGCGGCGCGGATTTCAAGGTCGGCATCGCGTCCAACCTGACATTGACGGGGACCGTGAACCCCGACTTCGGCCAGGTCGAAGCCGACCCCGCGGTCCTGAACCTGACCGCGTTCGAATCCTTCTTCCCGGAGAAGCGGCCGTTCTTCGTCGAGGGGAACGGGCTGTTTCAGTTCAACGTGAACTGCAGCGCGGTGAACTGCATGAACGAGGAGGTCTTTTACTCACGACGCATCGGCCGCGCGCCGCAGCTCGCATCGGGGAGCGATATCGAGGCGCCCAGCGCCACGACGATCATCGGGGCAGGGAAGCTCACCGGCCGCCTCCCGTCGGGATTCGCGATCGGGGTGATCGACGCGGTGACGCAACACGAGACGGGCGCCGGAGGGCTCACGGTCGAGCCGGCGACGAATTACGCCGTGGTGCGGGCGACGCAGGATTTCCGTAAGGGCGCGAGCGGCATTGGCGTGATGTTCACCGGCGTGGACCGCAGCCTCGACTCGATCAGCACACCATACCTGCATCGCAGCGCCTATGTCGGTGCCTTCGACCTGCGGCACCGCTTCCTGCACGACCAGTTCGAGCTCTCGTCGTCGGTCGACCTGAGCCGCGTCTCGGGGAGCGCGCGAGCAATCACCGCCACGCAGCTCGACCCGGTGCACTACTACCAGCGACCGGACGGTCCGCTGCACGTCGATTCGAGCGCCACCTCACTCACCGGCGACGCCGAGGAAATTCACCTCGGCAAAATCGGCGGGAACGTCCTGTTCGAGACGAGCTACCTGCGGCGTTCACCGGGGTTCGAGATCAACGATTTGGGATTTCTCCTGCAGGCGGATCAGCAGAGCTGGAACAACTGGGTCGGCGTCTTCTTCCGGAAGCCGAACAAGGTCTACCGCCAGCTGCAATGGAACTTTAACTGGTGGCAGTACTGGTCGGCCGGGGGGCTCCCCACGGAGCGCGCGGCGAACACCAACGCCCATGTCCAGCTCACCAACCTCTGGTGGCTGCATGCCGGCGGGACGCTGGGCCAGCTCGGCACCACGTTCTGCGACCGTTGCGCGCGCGGTGGGCCCGCGGTGCGGCAGGATCCTTACATCGCGCCCTGGGTGGGCATCGGGGGAGACGACCGCAAGCGGATCATCCCGAATCTGTGGATGAACTACTTCCGCGGCGACGCCGGGCACAACGAGCAGTTCAACCTGCAACCCCAGGTGACGGTGAACGCCTCCACGCGATTCACCACGACGCTCGGTGTGAGCCTGACGAACTCCCATGCTGACAACCAGCCGTACGGCAACTTCGATACGCTGGGGACGCACTACACCTTCGCGCACCTCGACCAGCGCACGCTGAGTCTCACCGCCGATCTCGGCTATACCATCTCCACGACGCTCTCGGTGCAATGGCACCTGCAGCCGTTCGTCAGCCGCGGCACCTTTTCGAACGTGCGCGAGCTGGCCGATCCCCGAAGCGCGGCCTATGACGGGCGGTACAAGCCGTACTTCGACACCACCGTCACGCACAATCCCGGCGGCGTGGACTCGAAGCAATTCAACTCGAACCTCGTGCTGCGCTGGGAATACCGGCCGGGCTCGACCCTCTTCGTGGTTTGGACGCAGGGGCGCGACGCCTTTGCCCCGTACGCCGGTCCCAACGGGATGAGCGGCGACTTCCGTGACCTGTTCCACCTCCATCCCGACAACACGTTCCTCGTGAAGGTGTCCTACTGGTTGAACGAGTAGGGCTTCGCCGCTACTCCATCCGCAACGCGGCCATGGGATCGATCCGGGCCGCGCGCCGGGCCGGAGCGTAGCTCGCGAGGCAGGCGACTGCGACGAGGGTGAGTGTGGCGGCGGCGAACGCGATTCGATCCCCGGGCTCGACGCCGACGAGGTACGCCGCGAGGAACCGCGCGCCGAGGTTGGCGCACACGAAACCGGCGGCGCCTCCGACCAGCGTGGCGGCGAGCCCCTGGCGCAGCATCAGGGCGACGATGCGTCCGGGGGTCGCCCCTACGGCGATGCGCACGCCGATTTCGCGGGTGCGGCGCTCCACGATGTAGGTGATCACCCCGTAGAGCCCCAGGCCCGTCAGGAACAGCGCGACCATGGCGGCGGCGAGCAGCACCACGGCGCCAAGGTGTACGGCGGTGTAGTTCGAGTCCACCTGGGATGCGAACGTCATCAGCTCGGTGATTGGGACGGCGGGATCGATCGCGCTGATCGCCTGCCGCAGCCCCGGCAGGGCTGCTTCGGGATCGCCGCGCAGCCGCACCGCCAAACGGGCGTCCACCTCCGGCTCGAAAGCGTTTTGCCAGAACGGCACCAGGACCATCGGGGGCGCCGGCGTCGTGATCGGATGCACGGCGAAATCGGCCGCCACGCCGACGACACGAAACGTCTTTTCGTCGAGCACGATGCTGCGATCGAGGGCCGATTCCCCGGGCCACAGCCTTTGGGCGACGCTCTCGGTCAGGATGGCGACAAGGGGAGCCCCGGGCTCGTCGCCGTCGGTGAACTCCCGCCCCGCGAGCAGCGGAATCCGGAGCGTGCCGAGAAAGCCTGGTGAGACGAAGCGGGTGTAAGCGAGCACCGCGGTGTCGCCGCGGGTGCGACCGAGCGGCAGCGTCGTGGGGCCTTCGTCCCACAGGAAGCCGCGCCCTCGTCCGAACGCGACCCCGGTAACGTCGGGCATTCCTTCCAGGCGCGCCACCACGTGATGCAGAAACCGCTGGGCGCGAGGCGCGTCGTAGTGGATCTGCTCCGGCCGCAGCCGGATGAGGGCGATGTGGGAAACGTCGAAGCGCTGGCGGTGCATCAGAGCGAGGAAGCTGCGCGCCATGAGCGCGGCCCCCACCAGCAGGGTGAGGGAGAGCGCCACCTGGGCGCCCATCAGCACCAGTCGTCCGCGTCCTCGACCGGCCACGCGCGAGTCGGCGGCATGACGGGCCAGCCCCGCGCGACTCGTGGTGACCGCCGGCAGGACGCCGAACAGGACCACCGTGCCGAGTGAGGCCACCAGGGCGAACAGCAGCACGCGGCTGTCGAGACTCAGATAGAAGAAATGCGGGAACCCTTCGCTGTCTTGTGCGAAGAATCCCATCAGTGCGCGCACACCGCCGATCGAGAGCAGGACCCCGAGCACGCCGCCGGCTCCACCGATCAGCAGGTTCTCGGTGACGAGCTGGCGGATGACGCGGCTGCTGTCGGCGCCGAGGGAGTAGCGCAACGCCACTTCCGGTGCGCGGGACATCCCGCGCGTGACGAGCAGACCGGCGACGTTGGCACAGGCGATCACGATCAGAAGCAGCGCGATCCCGGCGAGCAATGGGGCCAGCACGACGTAATCGGAGCGCTGATCCGTGGCCATCCCCCGCAGGGGCGCGACGATGACGCGGGCCGTGCTGTCGCGATCGAACGCAACCGCGCCCAGCTCGGGCGAGAGCGCCTCCACCTCCTGGCGCGCCTGGGAGAGCGTCGCGCCGGGCGCGAGGCGGGCGAGGACGCCGGCATCGCGGCATCCGATACGCCCGACGCACGTGCGGCCCATGACGCCGAGCATCTTCGTCGGCAGCCAGACCTCGTTGGGCGCGCCGCCGACCGAGATGCCGACGAAACCCGGCGGAGCGATGCCGACGACGGTGACGTCGCGGCCGCGGACCTGCATGTGCTCGCCCACCGCGGCCGGGTCCGCCCCGAACTGCGTCCGCCACACGTCGTAGCCGAGCACGGCGACGGCGTCCCGGTCGGGAACCGAATCCTCCGAGGGGAGGAAGAAGCGACCCTGCAAAGGCCTCACGCCCAGTACGGCGAAGTAGTTCGGAGAAACGAATGCGCCGAACCGCTCGGTGGCCACCCCGTGAGCCGAAACGAGGAGCACCTCCCGGGAATCATGAGCGACGACGGCGTCGAACACCGTTGCCCGGGCGCGCAACAGGCCGGCCGCCTCGCTGCCGAGCCACTCTTCGCCACCATCGGGTCGCCGGAAGGCGATCGTGACGAGTCGCGTCGCCTCGGGGACGGGAAGCGGGCGCAGGAAGATCGAGTCGACGATCGTGAACACGGTGACGGCGGCGGCGATCCCCAGACCGATCGTCAACACGGCGGTGAGCGCGAACCCGGGATGGCGGCGCAGCGACCGCCAGCCGTAGTGGAGGTCGCGGACGAGATCCTCGATGAGACGGGTTCGCAACGCGTCACGGGCGGCTTCCTCGTGGCCGGTGATGCCGCCGAATTCGATCCGGGCGCGACGCCGCGCCTCCTCCGGAGACAATCCCGCCTGCAGGTGACGAGCGGTGAGCTGGTCGAGGTGGAAGCGCATCTCCTCCCGCATCGCGCGCTCGTCGTCGGCGCGGCGGGCGAGACCGACGAGGCGCAGCGCGGCGGCGCGCAGGCGGGCGAGCGCGCTCACGGGGCTTCGACCGCGAGGATCAGGTTCACGGCGGTCGACGCCCTCGCCCAGGTGCGCTGCGCTGCGGTGAGTCGCTTCCTCCCGGCCGCCGTCAGGGCGTAATAGCGCGCTCGGCGGTTGTGCTCGGTCGTCTTCCATTCGGAGCGCACGAATCCCTGGCCCTCCAGCCGGTAGAGGGCGGGGTAGAGCGACCCCTGATTGAGCTGAAAAGCATCGCGCGACCACTGCTGCAGCCGCTCGGTGATGCCCCAGCCGTGCATCGGCTCGAGGGAGAGGGCCTTCAGGACGAGCATGTCGAGCGTGCCCTGAAGGACGTCGTCGCGCTGCGCGGAATCCGCCACGGCCGCTCCCCTAGATGGACTAAAGGAACTTGGGACCGCTCCTTTAGGCTGTCAAGAGGAGGAGGCGCCCGTGACGCCGCAGTGTAGAATCCCAGCTGGATCTATCACTCAGGCCATTCTTCGCATGCCGCTAGGACCAATCGCCGGGGCCGGCCGCCGCACCTCGGTCTGGTTCGCCCTGTTCCAGTCGCAGCCGGGGCCCGCCCGCTCGCTGCGGGGCCGCATCTGCGCGGCGGTGCGGGAGGCGGTGCAGTCCGGCCGCGTGCGTCACGGTGAGCGGCTGCCCGCGGCCCGGACCATGGCGGCCGACCTCAAGGTCTCGCGCATCACGGTCGAGGCGGCGTACGCCCAGCTCGTCGCCGAGGGCTATGTCCGGCGCCGCGTCGGTGACGGCACCTTCGTCGACATCGACGTCGCACCGCGCCCCGCGGTGCACACCCCGTCGCGGACGCGCAGCCACGGGCGAGAGCCGTGGTCGACACGGGGGAGCCGGATCGTGGGCCGCGGGGGATGCGTCGACCCGACGACCGTGAAGCCGTTCTCGGCGGGACTTCCCGATCTCGGGGAATTCCCGGTCGAAATCTGGCGGCGTCTCACGGCGCGGGAGCTGCGGGCGGACGCCGGTGCGGTGCTCGGCTACGGCGACCCGGCGGGCGAGCCGGCGCTGAGGAGTGCGATCGCGTCGTATCTCGCCCAATCGCGCGGCGTGCGCTGCACACCCGACCAGGTGCTCGTGCTCACGAGCTCGCAACAGGCGCTGTACCTCATCGCCACGATCCTGACTGATCCCGGCGATCACGTCTGGATCGAAGATCCGGGATATCGCGGCGCACAAACGGCGCTCGCGGCGATGGGAGCACACCTGGTCCCGATGCGCCTAGACGGCGAAGGGGCGGTGCCCCCCGAGTCCGGCGCCGCTCCCCCCCGCCTCCTCTACGTCACGCCTTCGCACCAGTACCCCACGGGAGTCACGCTGTCCTTGCCGCGTCGGCTGGCGTTGCTCGAGATCGCGCGCCGTCACGGGGCCTGGCTGATCGAGGATGACTACGACAGCGAGTTCCAGTACGACGCCCGCCCGCTGCCCGCGATGCAGGGTCTCGATGCCCACGGCCGCGTCATCTACATCGGGACTTTCACCAAGGTGCTCTTCCCGGCGCTGCGACTCGCCTATGTGGTTCTGCCGCGGACGCTCGTCTCCGGCTTCATCACCGCGCGGACGACCCACGACGGCCATTCGGCCCGGGTGTCGCAACGGGTCACTGCCGCATTCATGTCCGAGGGACACTTCGCGGCGCACCTGCGTCGCATGCGCCGGTTGTATCAGCAGCGTCGCGACATACTGCTCGACGAACTCGGTCGCCGTCTCGCCGCCTGGTGCCGGCCGTTCGGGACGGCAGCGGGTCTACAACTGACCGTGCGCCTGCCCCGGGGAAGGGAACGGGAGCTGACGCGGGCCGCCGCCCGCGCCGGCGTCGAGACGCCGGGCCTCCGAGGACTCTATCTCTCGCGTCCACCGCTCGACGGATGGATCCTGGGCTTCTCGGCGCTCTCCGAGGACGCCATCGTCGCAGGTGTGCGGCGCCTCGCGACCCTCACCTTCTAACCGCGAGCCTGGGCGATCCGGACGGCCCCGACGATGAGAGTCAGCGCGCCGGTCGCCCATACGACCGGCGCCGGCCGCGGTGCCAGCCGCTCCGCGGCGATGAGTCCCGTCACCAGGATGATCACGGGGAGGTGCATCATCCCGAGGGCGAAGAGCAGGGCCATGAGGGCGACGCAGCATTGACAGCAGTGAAGCCCGAGTCGCACGCCGTCGCTCCAGGTGCCGCGGGATGCACTGGGCGCGCACTCCCGGCAGCAGGCGAGATGACGACGCTTCCACCCCGTGAACTGGATCAATCCGCTAATGGCCAACGCACCGCCGAGCACGATCGAGGTGGCCCGGCCGACCGCGGGCGAACGCTGACTCACGCGAACGACTACCGTTCCGATCGCGAAGGCGAGGGCGCCGAACATCGTCCACACGAGGAAGTATCCGGCCGCCAGGCGGGCGGGGTTCCGGTACCGGCGCAGGACGGGAATGAGTGGCGCCAGCATCATCGCCACCATCATGGCCACCCAGATCGCGATGAACACGAACGGGTTGCCCAGCCACATCATCTCGGCGTCGGACACCGCGCGCGATCAGGGATCGTAGCGGTCGTGGTAGCGCACCCAGTCCTGCGGCGCCTCGGGATCCTCGTCCCGTCCCTTGGGGACGAGGTCGAGGATCTGGTAGGTCCCGTTGAACGTGTCGATGCCGCGTGCATACGTGGAGTAGGTCCGGTACACCGTGCCGCTCGCGTCCCTGGTGAAGACGCTCAATCCTTCCCGGTCGGCCATGCCGGGGACGAGGGTCCCGACGTTGTAGACCGGCTTCTCGCTGTCGGCCGGGGTGAAGGACACCCGGTAGTCGTAGTTGAACGAGGTGTTGCCAGACGAGAGCCACTTGAACTTCCACCCCATCCGCTGCTTGAACGCCGTGATCTTGGCGAGCGGCGCCCGCGAGATGACGACGAACGACACGTCGCGGTGGGCGAGGTGGGGAATCATGGCGTCGTAATGATCCGCCCAGAAGGAGCAGTGCGGGCAGCCGGCGTCATCGGCGGGGTTGAACATGAAGTGGTAGACGACCAGCTGGCTCTTGCCGGCGAAGAGATCGCTCAGCGACTCGGGGCCGTTCGGTCCGTCGAACACGTAGGATTTTTCGACTTTTTCCCAGGGAAGCGCGCGGCGCGCGCGGCTCAGCGCGTCGCGCAGCTTGGTGAATTCCTTCTCCTCCTTCAGGAGCGCCGCGCGGGCGGACTGCCATTGGTCGGGCGTTACGACGGGATGCGACATGCGGTCTCTCCGGATGCGGGATGGCGCCGGAACGACGGGGCGGTTAATATTCTACCATTCGGTTGAATGATATGGCAACTGCCGCGAAGCGCAATCGGTCGCTCGACCGGGTCTACGGTGCGATCGCAGATCCGACACGCCGTGCGATGCTCGCCGTCCTGGCCGGAGGCGAGGTCACCGTCGGCGCCCTCGCCGGCCGCTTCCCCATCACCTTCAACGGCGCCTCCAAGCACGTGAAGGTGTTGGAGCGCGCCGGCCTCGTGACGCGTCAGGTGCGGGGCCGTGAGCACTGGCTGCGGCTCGACCCCCGACCGCTGCTCGACGCGGCCCGCTGGCTCGAGGACTACCGCGCGTTCTGGGACACTCGACTCACGGCGCTGGAAACGCTGCTGGTCAGGCGGGGCGGCCTAAGTCGGGAGGCGACATGATGGCGGAGCCACGCCCGATCTCACTCGTCGTACGTCGCACCATCCCCGTGCCGCGCGAGACGGTGTTCGCTGCCTGGCTCGACCCGGCGAGCCTCGCCACGTGGATGTGTCCCGGGGAAACGCGCAGTACGGCCGAGGTGGACCCGAGGGTCGGTGGCGCGTTCCGCATCGTAATGGAGCATGGAGACGAGCGAGTCGAGCACACCGGCACGTATCTGACGATCGATCCACCGGCACGTCTCTCCTTCACCTGGATCTCGCCGTATACCGACATGTTGCCGAGTATCGTGACGGTCGAGCTGCAGGCCCGGGGCGAGGGTACGGAGCTCGTGCTGAGGCACGAGCGGCTCCCGGCAAAGCATGTCGAGGCGCACCGGAACGGGTGGGGGGAGATCCTCGGGAAGCTCGAGGCGGTGGTGCGAGGCTGAGCTACTTGCAGGCGGCCAAGCCAATCCCCACCAGGGAATCGTGCCTTCCATCTTCGATCAGGCTTCATTAGAAGTTCAGTCCGGCTGGAACAGGTTGCGAACTCGGATCGGTGAGCCCGGGACGGAGGAGTGTGTGAGGCATCGTGCGCTAGCGGTGACGGGAATCTCTCTGCTCTGGCCTCTCGCGGCGGCGGCCCAGGCTCGCGATACGCTGGCGCGTGGTGATTCGTTGCACTACATCACGTTGGCTCCCGTGGCCGTCTCCGCCACCCGCGTCGACCGCCCGCTCGCTCAGGTGCCGAACGCGGTGCAGTTCGTGGCCGCATCCCGGATCAACAAGGGCCGGCCCACCTGGGGATTGGACGAGGCCCTGGCGACGGTGCCGGGCGTCTACGCGGCCAACCGCTACAACTTCTCACTCGACCAGCGCATTTCGATCCGCGGCTTCGGCGCCCGCTCCGCCTTCGCGGTACGCGGCATCCAGGTTCTGCTGGACGGGATTCCGCAGACACTCCCCGATGGGACCGGCCAGCTGACCAACGTGGACCTGGCGGATGCCGACCGACTCGAGGTGTTGCGCGGCAGCTCGTCCGCCCTTTTCGGGAATGCGGCGGGGGGAGTAATCAGTATGTGGACGAACCCGGTGCCCCCCGCGGGTGTCACCGAGGACGTCCGCGTCACGACGGGGAGCTTCGACCGGCATCAGCTGCCGCTCTTCGACTCGTCCCAGACCTGGACCAAGTGGCAATCCACCACCCGCTTCCCGCTCGGTTCCGGAAACGGGCAGGTGAGCGTGTCGCGGCTCGTGTACTCCGGTGAGCGCCAGCACTCCGACGCCGACCTGCGCAATCTGCGCAGCAAACTGCAGTTTCCGCTGGGGCCGGCGTGGTCGCTCACCGTCATCGGCGACTACGGCGACGATCCCCGCGCCGACAACCCCGGCCAGCTCGACGCCCGGGAGCTGGCCGTCAACCCCGATTCGGCGGCGGCGCTCAACATCACCCGCCACGCGGGGAAGGATGTGTGGCAGCTGCAGGGCGGGGCTACCCTGCGGCGCGAGTTCGCCGCCGGCGGCGAGGCGAACGTGACGCTGTACGGATTCAGCCGCGGTCTCACCAACCCGACCACCTTCGCCTTCATCAAGCTCCAGCGGCGCGACTACGGCGTGCGCGCGTCGATCACCAAACCGGTCCCCCTGGGTGCGGTGCCGCAGCGGCTCACCGCCGGCTTCGACTATCAGCGCCAGCGCGACGACCGGCTCAACTTCGGCAACAACGCCGGGCAACCCGACACGGTGCGACAACTCGACCAGCTCGAGCACGTGACGGAGATCGGACCGTTCGTGCAGAGCGCCGTGGACGTGCTGCCCCGCACCACCCTGACGGTCGGCCTGCGCTACGACTGGGTGAACTTCTCGGTCGACGATCGCCTCATTACCGCGACCAACCCCGACGATTCGGGGCGTCGCCTCATGTCGTCGCTGTCGGGATCGATCGGCATCACCCACGAGGTGTCCGATGCCTTGAACGTGTACGGCAACATCGGGACGTCGTTCGAAACGCCGACGACCACGGAGCTCGCCAACCGCCCGGACACCGCCGGCGGCTTCAACCCGAACCTGCAACCGCAAAAGGCGGTGAACTACGAGGTCGGCGCGACGGGAGCGGTGGCGCGACGTCTCACCTACTCGGTCGCGGCCTACCGGGCCGAGGTTCGGGGAGAGCTGATCCCCCAGCAGATCGCGAGCTCGCCGGGGCGGGTCTTCTATCAGAACGCGGGCCGGTCACGGCACCAGGGCCTCGAGGTCGGCCTCGACTGGGTCGTCACCCCCGGTCTCAACGCCGTCGCCTCGTGGACATACTCCGACTTCCGCTATACGAACTACACGACCGGCACGCACGACCTCGACGGTCAACGGCTCCCCGGGGTCCCGGAGCACTGGCTCCACTTCCTCGTCGAGGCCCGGCCCGCCGCGGCGCGCGGCGGGTGGGCGGACGTCGAGATGACGCACAGCTCGAGCTTCGGCGTGGACGACACGCTCCCCGCGATTCAGACGAGCCCCTGGTGGACGACCAACGTGCGCCTGGGGTGGGATGGGACGATCGGGTCGCTGCGCTTCAGTCCGTTCTGTGGTCTCGACAACATCTTCAACCGCCATTACGTCAGCTCGGTGGCGATCAACGCCGCGCCGATCCGGATCGGTGCCACCGCGATTCCGGGTCGCTATTACGAGCCGGCCCCGGGCCGGAACGCCTACCTCGGCTTCTCGCTCGGCGCGGGGCACTGAACCGGGCGATCGGTTACTTTCGCAAGCTTCCCGGGAGGGTCCATGCGTGTCCGCGTCGCCGCCGTACTCGCCGTCCTGGTTCCGCTGGCGCTGCCGGTCGTCGCGCAGCGCGCGATCGCCGATACCGATCTGTACGCGTTCCGCTGGATCGCGGCACCACAGATCTCTCCGGACGGCAAGCAGGCGGCTTACGTCCTCGTCACGGTGAACGCCAAGCGTGACGGGTACGAGACGCAGATCTGGTCGGTCGCCACGGACGGCAAGAGCGCCCCACGGCGCCTCACCGCCGGAACGCACGATGCGGCGCCGCGCTGGTCACCCGATTCGAAGACGCTGGCCTTTCTCCGCCCCGTCGGTGACGATGGGGCGCAGCTGTTCCTCCTGTCGCTGAACGGTGGGGAGCCGGTGCAGTTGACCGACGTGCCGAGCGGCACGTCGCCTGCGGTGTGGTCTCCCGACGGCCGCACGATCGCCTTCGTGAACGGGGCCACCCCGGAGGAGATCGCGCAGAAGGTCAAAGGCGGTGAGCCGCCGAAGAGGAGCGATGTGCGCGTGATCACGCGCGCCGAGTTCCGCAGCGATGACGAGGGCTTCACCGATCCTGAGGAGCACGGCCATCTCTGGACCGTGCCCGCGACTCCGGCGGGGGGCGACAAGCCGCAGGCCGCGCACCAGGTCACCTCGGGCGCGTTCAACGAGACGCTGCGTCAGTGGAGCCCCGACGGCCGGCGGCTCTACTTCGTCTCCCAGCGGGTGGTAGAGGATTACTACCTGCCCCCCGATCAGAACCTCTACTCGGTTCCGGCGGGGGGCGGGGCGATCGATACCGTGGTCGACATCGACGGGCCAGTGGTAGCCCCGGTGGTCGGCCCCGACGGGCAAGCGGTCGCCTTTCACGGTTTCATCAACCCCGCGCAGCCGCGCTCCTACCAGGAAGAGGATCTCTACGTCTGGCGCAGCGGTCGACTCACCAACCTGACGACGGATTACGATTTCGACATCGGCTCCGACGTCCTGGGCGACCAGGCCCCGCCGCGCGGCGGCGGCGCGACCCCGATCGTCTGGTCGGCCGACGGGAAATCGATCGTCACCGTGACGACCGAGCACGGGCGGTCCAATCTCGTCCGCTTCGACGCGACGACAGGCGCCCGCACCCCGCTCACGACGGGCGACCACACGGTACTCACCTACTCGGCGACACCCGACGGGCGGACGTTCGTCGCCAGCATCGGTGATCCGACGCATCTTCCCGATCTCTACGCCCTCGACGCGGCCACGCGGAAGCTCACGCAACTGACTCACGCGAACGACTCGCTCTTTTCGGGACTCACCCTCTCCTCTCCCGAGGACTTCTGGTATCCGAGCTTCGACGGCCGCAAGGTCGAGACGTGGATCCTGAAGCCGCCCGGCTTCGACCCCACGAAGCGCTATCCCCTGATCCTCAACATCCACGGCGGGCCGCATACGGCGTACGGGTACATCTTCTTTCACGAGATGCAGTGGATGGCGGCAAAGGGGTACGTGGTGGTGTACCCGAATCCCCGCGGCAGCACGACGTACGGGCAGGAGTTCGGCAACATCATCCAGTACAACTATCCGGGAGACGACTTCAAGGATCTGATGGTGGCCGTCGACTCATGTATCCGCCGCGGCTACATCGACACGACGAAGCTCGGGGTGACGGGTGGCTCGGGTGGCGGATTGCTCACCGATTGGGCGGTGACCCACACGCATCGCTTCCAGGCGGCGGTGTCGCAGCGCGACGTCGCCGACTGGCTCGGGTTCTGGTATACAGCGGACTTCACCCTCTTCCAGCCGACCTGGTTCCGGTCGGTGCCGTTCCATGATCCGCAGGAATTCCTGCGCCGCTCACCGGTGCAGTACGTCGATTCGGTGACGACGCCGATCATGTTCGTGCTGGGAGACGCGGACCTGCGCGCGCCGGCGACCCAGGGGGGCGAGGCGATGTTTCGCGCGCTCAAGTACCTCCACAAGACGGCGGTGATGGTGCGGTTCCCCGGGGAATCGCACGAGCTGTCCCGTTCGGGGAAACCGAATCACCGCGTCGAGCGGCTCGACCACATCCTGAACTGGTTCGACAAGTACCTGCTGGGCAAGGACATCACGCTCTACGACCAGCAGTAACGGCTAGCGCCAGCCCACCGAGCCCCTGGCGGCGGCGATGAGCTTCGCGGGGTCGTAGCCGACTCCGGCGCGGAAAACGAGCTCGACCTTCTCGACGTCGGCGATCTGTGCCGCCGGGTTGCCGGTCACGACGACGAGGTCGGCGTCCTTCCCGGCGGCGATCGACCCGACGTGGCCGGTGCGTCCGAGGTACACGGCCCCATTCAGCGTCCCGATCCGGATCGCCTCGAGCGGCGTGAAGCCCGCCTCCACCAGGAGCTCGAGCGCGCGCTGGTTTGCGAAGCCCGCGACCACGCCGCCGTAGCCCGTCGGGTCGGTGCCGGTGAGCAGCAGCCCGCCGGCCTGCGCGTACATCCGCTCGAGCCGCATTTCCTTGCGCAACAACACCACCCAGGTCGAATCGCTCGACGTCGCGATGCGCAGCCGGGTCCGGCTGTACTGATCGCGCGCTTCGGGGAGCATCGCGTCGAGCGCGCCCGCGGATGCGGCGGGACGTCCCGGCGTGAACGTCTCGAACACCGTGAGCGTCGACGTCAATGCGACGTGCTTCGAGACGAGGTAGGTGATCAGGTCGCGCGCCGCGGCCCCGTTGGGATCGAGGGCGACGAGCGAGGCCACGACGGAATCGCGATCGGGGCAGACGTCCGGCTGCTTGCTCGGGACGAAGTCGGCGGCGACGAGGAAGCCGTGCTCGAGATCGTCGATGCCGAGGTCCGCCGCCTCACGAAACGTGACGGAGCAGAGGTGGGCAGTGAACTTCGCGCCGCGGTGATGCGCCTCCGCGATCGCCGCGCCGAGCTCGGCGCGCGAGATGTGCATGTACGCCTTGAACGACGTCGCACCCTGGTCCGCCCAGTAGTCCACCATGCGCCGTGCCTCGTCGGCGTCCCGCAACGCGTGGATCTGCGACAGCGGGAGGCCGGGGCCCTCGAGGTAAGGACCGGTGACGTCCATCGCGGGTCCCGCCATGTCTCCCGCCGCGATGCTCTTGGCGATGTTCAGGTCGGCGTACGGCTCGATACTCCCGCCCGTGCGCATCGTCGTCACCCCGCCCGCGAGGTACAGCTTCGGGAAGCTCCACCCCTGCTCGGTGTACATCCCGTTACCCGCCGGATAGAAAATGTGCTCGTGCACCATCACGAATCCCGGCAGCACGCTGCGACCGGTGAGGTCGTTCACCTCGGCACCGGGCGGAACTGCTATCCTGGCCGCCGGGCCGATCGCAGCGATGGTGCCGTTCCTGATTACGATCGTCTGGTCGTCCTGTGCGGGAGCACCTGTTCCGTCGATGACGCGCACGTGGGTGAGCGCCACGACCGGGCTCGAGACGGCGACGTAGGGGCGGATGGCGGGACCCGGGGTTTGAGCGGCGGCGAGCACCGGGAAGGCACAGGCGGAAGCGATTGAGAGCGACGTTCGCATGGCCCGGTACGATATGCCTGTTCCGGGAGGGCCGGGAGCCCCCTCGGGGCTATTCGTGGCGCAGCGCTTCGATCGGGTCGAGACGCGCCGCTCGCCGAGCGGGCCAGATCCCGAAGAACAACCCCACGGCGACACTGCAGCCGAAGGCGAGCACCACGGCCGCCGGCGCGACGAGGGTATTCCAGTGCGCCAAGCGGGACAGCAGCACGGCTCCGAGGAGGCCCAGCGTGATGCCGATGACGCCACCCGCCAGGCATAAGACGACCGCCTCAATGACGAACTGAAACAACACGTCACGCCTGCGGGCGCCCATCGCCTTGCGTACGCCGATTTCCCGGGTGCGCTCGGTCACCGAGACGAGCATGATGTTCATGATGCCGATGCCGCCCACGAGCAGGCTCACCGCCGCCACCCCCGCGAGGAGCGACTTGAACGTCCGGGACGTTTGCTCGAACGTCGCCAGGACGTCGCGTTGATTGCGGATGCGAAAATCGTTGTCTTCCCCCGGCTGGAGCTTGTGCTGGCGGCGCAGCACGCGCTCGATCTCGATCATCGCGAGGCTCATCGAGTCCACCGCGACGGCCTTGATCGTGATCGTGCGGAGCCGATCCGTTCCGAGCACGCGAAACCGGGCCGTCTGGAACGGGATGATGACGTCGTCGTCCGAGCTGCCGGGGCCCGCGCCTTTCTCCGCCAGCACGCCGAGGACGGTGAAGGGAAACGCACCGATCTGGATCTCTCGTCCGACGATCTGCGCCACGCTCGCATGCAGCTGGGCGGGGATGCTCGCGCCGAGGACCGCGTAGCGGTGTCGCTGCGCGGCCTCTCCCGCCGTGAACATCCGACCCGCCGTCAGGGTGTAGTTCCGGACCGTAAC
The DNA here is from genome assembly GCA_033853695.1 of Gemmatimonadales bacterium. Taxonomy (GTDB): domain Bacteria; phylum Gemmatimonadota; class Gemmatimonadetes; order Gemmatimonadales; family GWC2-71-9; genus DASTHG01. The sequence continues at coordinate 23,843 of JAWOLH010000001.1, forward strand.
GAAATCCGGCGTCGTCCCGATGACGTCCTGGTTCACGTTGCGATTGCCGAGCTGGATCTGGAAATTGCGCTGCAGCTCGGGGACGACACCCGCGATGAACCGGGCGTTGTTGGCGATAGCGGTGTCGTCGTCGTAGGTCAGGGTCGACCCTCCGCCTCTGGCCACGCCGCCGTGGTAGTCCTGACCCGAGTAGACGTTCAGCAGCGTGGGCCCCAGCGCCTCGATGCGGGCCTGCACGGCCCGCTGGGCTCCCGTTCCCAGGGCCACCATGGTGACCACCGCCGCGATGCCAATGATGATGCCGAGGGTGGTGAGCAGTGACCGTAACAGATTCGCCCGCAGGCCGCTGAGGGCGACACGGATCACTTCGCTCAGAATCATCGCTCAGGATGCTGCGGGTGGGGCTGTGCCGTCCGCGGGAGTCGGCCCCCCCCGTGCCTGGGCCGCGACCTCGAGCAGTGCTTCGCGGAACGCGCCGGGCGTGGACCACTTGCCGAAATTGACCGCCAGCCGCAGCGGGATGAGCCCCAGCCGGATAGCCGCCCGCTCCCCCTCCGTGCTGACCGCCCAAGCCTGTTTGGCGAAGGGCATCGCCTCGCTGGAGGAGGTGCTCAGCTTTGGGTTCTGCTTCGACCGGGCCATGTGTCGACATTACTGCGCACCATCCCGGAACGGCAACGGCCTCGAGGCTCGGAAACCCTCATGAGTTTCTCATCGTAGGTCTCTTCATGATCACCCCCCTCGTGCTGTCACTGGCCCTGGCCGCCCACTTCACGCCGCTCCAGGGAGTCTCCGGGACCCGCTACTCCTTTCGCATGACGGTCGGTCACGACGTCCCTATCATGGGGACGGTGCGGGAAGGGACGCACCGCGCGCGGGTCGATGTGCTGAAGCACGGTGGGCGTGAGGACGACTATCTCGTGATCACGCACGACGGACACCGGGTCATTTCGGTGCATCCGTCGGATGGCGAGTACTCGGTGGTCGACGATTCGGTGTTCGAGCGCATCGCCGGCGTCGGCCTGCAGGCGGTGTCCAACACCGGGGTGGTGGTGTTTCGCGTACACGATGCGGACATCAGCGCCGAACGGCTCGGCTCGGGTGATGCGGTGGCCGGGTTCGCGACCGAGCACTACCGCCTGCGGCAGGACTACACGGTGGACGTCAGCGCCTTCGGGATGCGCAGCGACCCGGTGCACCAGGTCGTCGTCACCGACTTCTGGGTTGCGCCGCGTGCCCACCTCCTGCCCAATCCGCTGATCGGGATGCTTTCGCAGATCGGCACGGCGCTGGCCCAGTCCGATCCCGATTTCGTGCGCCGTTCCGCCGCGGTGCGCGATTCGCTCTTCACGGGAACGCCGCTGCGCATCGTCGTCACGATCGCCACCGATGCGAAGGACAAAGCCGGCAAACCACCCACCGTGCACCGCTTCGAGATCACCGAGATCGAGGACGCCAACTTCGATCCCGCCATCTGGGAAGTCCCCACCGGACTGCGCCGCAAGGCAGGCATCTCCCTTAGCTTTTGAGGATGCCGGACGTCGCGCTCGTCACCTACGCCGAGCTGCCGGACCTCAACCCAGACGATCATCCGCTGCGTGCCGAGCTCATGGCGCGCGGCGCACGGACGCACGCCGTCCGCTGGGACGAGAGCGGCGTCGACTGGCGGCGCTTCGACGTCGTCGTGCTCCGCTCCTGCTGGGACTATCACCTGCGTGTCCCCGAGTTCCGGGACTGGCTCGCGGCACGGGAGCGGGCCGGTACGCGGCTCTGGAATCCCGCGGCTGTCGTGCGGTGGAACATCGACAAGTCCTATCTGCGCGAGCTCCAGGCCGCTGGCGTCGCTGTCCCCGACACGATCTGGATCGAGCCGGGTCGCGCTCCCGACCTGGCTACCCTGATCGCATCGCGGCCCTGGGACCGCGCCGTGGTGAAGCCGCGCATCTCGCTCTCGGCGCACGAGACGTGGATCACCGATCGTGAGCGCGCGGTGCGCGACCAGGAGCGGTTCGCGCGCCTCGTCGCGCAACGGGGCGTGCTGGTGCAGGAGTTCGTACCGGAGGTGGTGGGTACGGGGGAGCTCTCGCTCGTGTACCTCTCCGGAGGATTCAGCCATGCGGTATGCAAGCGTACGGGTCCCGACGACTTCCGCGTGCAACACCAATACGGCGGCTCGGCGGTTCCCGTAACGGCGACCGATATGGTTCTCGGTGGCGCGGCACGAGCGCTCGCCGCGGTGCCCGGACCGTGGCTGTATGCGCGGGTCGACGGCGTCGAGCGGGACGGTCGGCTGGTGGTGATGGAGCTCGAGGTGATCGAGCCCGAGCTGTTTCTCGTCTCGTCCGACGACGCAGCGCGGCGCTTCGCGACGGCGATCCTGGCGCGGGCTTGACGGCGGAGCGCCCGGTCCCCATATGAGGCAGGGCGTTCCGTCTGATTGTCCGCCTATCACGCGACCTGGGGGTGTGCATGGAGCAGCGGATCGGCTTCGGAAAGCGGTTGGGTGCCTGGGCGCTGGACTGCGTGTTCGTCGCCATCATTGCGGTCGCCGGCGGATCGACGATCGGAGGCTGGCTCGGTGCGTACACCGGGGCGGCCGCCATGGGCGCGGCGAGCGCCGCCGCCGGTGCCGGTGACAACGCGCAGGCCGCCGCCGCGCTGGGCGGCATTTTCGGCGCCATCGCCGGCTTCATTCTGGCCGCCACGGTGATCGCCACGATCTACTTCCTGTTCGAAGGGTTCACGGGCTACACCCTCGGGAAGCTGATGCTGGGGATTCGCATCGCCAACGATGACGGAACCCGCGCCGGCGTGGGCAAGCTGCTGCTGCGGTTCCTCGTCAAGAACAGCGGGTCGGTGCTATCGTTGCTCGCGATCTTCACCGCCACGACCGCATTGTTTCAGATCAGCCGCCTCGCCGGCCTGATCATCTTCGTCGGCTGCTTTTTCACGCTCGGCGTGAAGCGCCAGGCGTTCCACGACATGATCGCGAAGACGGCGGTGTATCCGAAGGGGGCGATCAAGTAGGTTGACCGAGGTGCGTGACCCCGTCTACGTTTAGCGGCAGGCCCTGGTGGTGAAACTGGTAGACACGCTGTCTTGAGGGGGCAGTGCCGCAAGGCGTCCCGGTTCGAATCCGGGCCAGGGCATGGCGGCAGGATACAGGAGGGGCACAGGTAGGCCAACCTGTGCCCATTTTTTTTCTGTTCACTCCTGTGCGCCTGCTGTGTCAGCAGTGCAGGTTCCCGTCTCTACGCTTGATTGATCTTCCAGTAGATCGCGTATCGCTCGTCGAAGATCGTGTGGAACGGGACGAACGTGACGTCCTGCTTCTGTCCCGTCGTGTGCCATTCGAGCCCGCGGCCCTGCGTAATCCAATCTGATGGATCGCTCCCGCGGGCGACGAACGCGGGCGAGGCGATGGCAGCGCTCTTGTACTCCGGAACCATGCGCGGCCTGGTGGGTTCGGCGCGCAGTACCTCGGGGGTGAGTCCTTCCGTGCCGAGGCGGCCGGCGAGGACGAGCGGCCCGTACATCACCGCCTGGAGGGTGGGATCGTCGGGCATGGGGTGGACGTGCAGGCGCATCGGCAGCGTCACGTCGACCGCATCGCCGTCCTTCCAGGTGCGGTCCAGCACGAAGTAGCCGCTCGGCGAGGCAAATCCGTCGAGCATCCGGCCGTTGAGCTGCGCACTTCCCTCGGTGGACACCCAATAGGGAACGCGGACGCGCAAGGCGAAGCGAGTCGGGTGCGCGGCGCGAACGATCAGCCGTATGTGCCCATCGTCGGGGAACGTCGTCTCCTGGACGAGACGGATCCCGCGCTCCTGCCAGTCGAGCTCGGATGCGATGAACAGGTTCACGAACACGCCGGCGTCATCGTGGAAGTAAATGCTGTCTCCGAGCTTCGAGAACGCCTCGCTCATCGTCCCCGTGCAGCACCAATAATCGTGGACGGGCGTGCCGAACAGCTTCCACAGTCCGCTGGCGAGATTCACGTAATAGAGCTTCTCCCCATCGCGCGGGTGCTGGCTGCCGAGAATTCCGTTGAACAGGGCGCGCTCGTAGAAATCCGCGCACGCCGGTTCCGCGGTCCAGGCGAACACATGCCGCGTGAGCTTCAGCATGTTGTACGTGGTGCAGTCCTCTTGCGTCTCGCCTGACAGCTCCGTTGCGAGGACCCCCGGGTCGGTGTTCCAGCTCTCGCCGTTCGACGTGCCGCCGGTGCAATAGGCGCGCTGGGTCGTCACCTCGCGCCAGAAGTATTCGGCGATCCGGCGGTAGCGGGGCTCGCCGGTCAGCTCGTAGCGGCGGGCGGCGCCGATCACCTTCGGGATGTTGGTGTTGGCGTGCAGCCCCTTGAGCTCGTCCTGGCCCAATGCCAGTGGGGCGAACAAGCGCTCATGGTCGAAGCGATGCGCCAGGTCGAGCAACCAGTCCTCATGCGTCGTGGCGGAGAGGTTGTACAGTAGCTCGTTCATGCCGCCATACTCGCGCTCCAGCACGCGGGCCATCTCGTAGTCGCCGAGCGGTTGCACCCACCGGGCGACCCAGCGCGCCATGCGTTGCAGCACGTCCAGGGCCTGTGCGTTGCCGGCGATGGTGTACTGGTCGAAGAGCCCCGCCATGATTTTGTGCAGGGTATAGAACGGCGCCCATACCGGCTTCCCGGCGCGCAGGCGGTCGAAGAACTCTTCGGGGAAGGCACTCAGATACCCGTTGCCCAGGCCCGCCTGACACTTCGCCAGCTCGGCCGTGAGCCGCTCGCCCCGCGACTTGAGCTCCGCGTCCCCGAGGCTCGCCGCCATCAGCGCGAGCGCCGAGAGGTAGTGACCGGTGTAGTGTCCCCGCAGCTCGTTCTCGGGCGCTTCCCAACCACCGAGCGGCTCTGCGGAGGAGGGGATCCCGGCCGTAATACGAAACATGTGGAGCAGCCGGTCGGGGTCCTGGGACAGGAGAAAGCGACGGTTGACCTGCAAGGCATCGAGGAACGGGCCGGGACGGAGTCGCACCTGATTCAGCGGGAACGGCTGGATCGGTGCGACGAACGGCGAAGGGCGTCGAGAAACGAGGCGTCGAGAGAAGACCCGGGGGACGGCAGAAAGAGCGGCGACGGCTGCGACAAAATCTCTGCGTTTCATGGGCCACCCCATTCCTTGGCGCGGGCGATCACCGCGGCCATGGCATCCCGATGTTTCGAGAAGGTGTCGTCCACGACCATCAACGTGGGGATCAACCCGTCCCGCCGGACCAATGATAGCGTCGCGGCATCCCAGGTGCTGAAGCCCGATTCATGCACACCGCTCGAGCCGCGGCCCGGGGCGGGGTGAGAAAGGTGCGAGAAGAATCGCGCATAGGGGACGTAGCGCGCGCCATACACGTGATACAGCGGGATCAGCTCGACCAGGGCATCGTAGAGAAATTCACCACAGGCGAGCACGTGCGGGAAGCGCGCACGCACATCCGCAACGAGACGGCGGGCACCCTCGTGCATGTCGGCGCGGGTGTTGTTCATCCACCCGCCGATGATGTCGAGGAAGTAGGCGTCCACGCCGTAGCGGGCGATGGCATCGCCGATGCGCTCGGTGAGCCAGCTCCGCCACGAGTCCACGCCCAGGTTCATGTACGACAGCCACCCCTCCTGGTGGCGATCGTTGTCCCAGTCCACCCAGTTGATGTCGACGCGATCGCCGTCGATCTTGGCGACCGCCGCGTCGGCTAGACTCGCGAATTCGGGGCGGCGCCGATTCGCGGCGTTCGCGCCGAACATCGGCATGAACCGGAAACCGAGTTGCTGCCCCCGCTGCACCAGCCGCCGGAATCCCGCTTCCCCGCCCAGTCGCTCAGCGGCCCGGTACGCCGGGTAGTCCCAGTAATAGCGCCCGTCCCATGCCGACACGAACACGAGCACGCGCTCGGGCGGGATCTGAGTGGCGATCCACTGCAGGATCGCGAGCATGCGCGGGAAATCGTTGAACACGTACCCGGTGTAGTGCATGCCGTGCAGCGTGACCACGAGCGCCGTGCGCCGCAGCCAGTCGGGCACGTCGCTGCGCGCTTCCCAGCGCGGCAGGCGGTAGGCCCGCTCGAGATGCGCGTAGTGGGGCGCGGCCGCGTCGGCGAGCGTCGCCGCGCGCGCGATGCGCCAGCCGGGAACCGCGACGTGCCGTTGATCCAGCCAACCTTCGAGCTCGTGAACCAGTTCGACGCGGTAGCCGTGCTCTCCGGGTTGGAAGTAGAAGCGCTTCGCCCGTACCCGATCGTCCAGCGAAGAGAGTGCGAGATGGTCCGCGGGGCCACTTTCGACCACGACGAGCGGCGTGCCGATGCTCCAGGCGATATTGCCGCCGGTGAGATCGCCAGCGCCGAAGGGATAGCCGTACAGCACCTCGTCATCTCCGGGATCGATCGGCTCTGCACCCGCGCTCGAGAGCTTGCCGCGCGGGATGCCTCGCACCACCGACGTGACCGCCTTGATCGGCTCATCCATGTCCACTGTGACGTCCCAGGTGATGACGTCTCCCGCCGTCCGCAGCCGGGCCACGAGGCGACCCGGCGCCCGCTCCTGGCCGCCCGCCCAGACGAACCCCGTCGCCGTTACCTCGAGGGCGTCTGCGCGAGGCGTCGCACTCATCTGGCTCGCGTCGAGACCGTAGGCGTTCTCGCGGGTAAAGACAAGAAAGCCGAAACGATACCCGTGGTACTCGACCGAAGGCTCGGGAAAATCGAAGCTGAACTTCTGGAATGCTGCCTTCCCGCGCGGTGGGATGAACACGTCGCTCGTCGAGCTGAGAGGAAGGATCGGGACGAGCTGCGGGTCGGCAGAAGAAGTGAGCGCGGTCGCCGCCGCCGGGATCAACGTGCTGGCTCCGGCGGCACCCACGAGCTTCACCCAGTTACGGCGCGAAAGCGGATCGATCATGTCGAGGACTCAGGAAAAGGCGCGGTTCATGTCGCCGGACTGCGCCACCGCTGTGGCGAGGCCCGCGAACGTGCCCTGGGTTGCGATCTCCTTCGCCGCGGAGAGGAATCCGGCCCAGGCCGCCCGTGCCAGCGCGCCGCCCGTGCTGATGCGCCGCACCCCGAGCTCCTTGAGCTTGGCCACCGTCGTCCAGTCGCCGCCCACCAGGACGTTGACCGGCTTCGGTGCCACGGCGTGAACCACCGCGGTGACGTCGGCGAGTGCCCGGATTCCCGGGGCAAAGAGGCATTCGGCGCCGGCCGCGGCGTAGGCGCTGAGACGCCGAATCGTCTCCGCCAAGTCGGGGCGCCCCACGACGAACCCTTCGGAGCGCGCGGTCAGCAGGATGCCGGTTCCCCCGGCGTCGATGGCGCGGCGGGCCGCGCGAATGCGCTCCACCGCGAGCTCGAAGTCGTACAGCGGATGCGCCGCGTCTCCGGTCGAGTCTTCGATCGAGAGTCCGGCGATCCCCGTCCGGGCGGCAGCCGTGACGTTTGCGGCGACTGCCTCCGGGGCATCGGCAAAGCCATGCTCGAAATCAGCCGAGACCGGGATGTCGACCGTTTCCGCAAGGGCACGAAAGTGCGCCACTGCCTGATCGAGGGTCACCCCGTTGTCGGGACGCCCCATCGTCCAGGCGAACCCGGAGCTGGTCGTGGCGAGGGCGGGGAAGCCGAGTTGCGCGAGCAAACGCGCGCTCCCCCGGTCCCACGGGTTCGGGATGACGAAGCAGCCGGACTGGTGCAGTCGGTGAAACTCGCGGACGCGGTCGGTCTGGGGCATGGCGCTCATTCTAGCACACTGCCGGGACCTTCATGAAGCCGGTGGCAAGGGACGTTCGCCCCTCGTTGTCGGTGCCTTCACCTACGCGCGCCTAGACTGCGCCTTCGGCCGGCGACCTCGCCTGGCCGTGCAGCAATCGCACAACAACCGGAGGTACCGTATGAGCATCCTGGGAAACCTGATGTCCCGGATATTCGGCCGGGGCCAGCAGGAGCCCGCCGGGCCGGCAGCCCCTGGAGCCGCCGCTCCGACGGCTGTCGCCACGGCGCCAGTCGACATCGAAGCGATCCTGCAGGAAAAGGCCGCCAAGTCTGCGCAGAAACTCAACTGGCGGACCTCGATTGTCGACCTGATGAAGCTCGTTGGGATGGACAGCAGCCTGGCCGAGCGGCAGAAGCTGGCGCAGGAGCTTGGCTACACGGGCAATCTGCAGGACAGCGCCACAATGAACGTCTGGCTCCACAAGCAGGTCATGCAGAAACTCGCGGAGAACGGCGGCAAGATCCCCGCTAACCTGCTCGCGTAGTCCAACCCGGCGCAGGTGCTGCGTAGCGAATAGCAGTGAGCTCGGGCGACGGGACGCCCAGCCGCCGAGAGAGACGCCAAGCGGCCGAGCCGGCGTCTAGGCGTGCCTCAATGATTCAGCTCGTTGGATCAACAGCGTTCTCTCACGCGCATTGCGGGTGAGCCGCGCTGCACGCTCGAGCTCCACCCGCGCCTCCTCCCGGCGCCCGAGCTTCGCGAGAAAATCGGCCCGGACTGCCGGAAGCAGGTGGTACTCGCGCAGCGCCGGCTCTTCCCGCAGCCGATCGACGATCTCGAGTCCTGCGGCGGGACCGAACGCCATCGCGTACGCGACACCGCGGTTCAGCTCCACGACGGGTGACGGCGTGAGCTGCGCGAGGGCGTCGTACAGCGCCGTGATGCGCGTCCAGTCGGTCTCCTCGGGGGTGCGGGCGCGGGCATGGCAGGCGGCGATGGCGGCCTGCACCGTGTACGGACCGTAGGCGCCGCCCAGCGCCTCGGCGCGCTCCAACGCCCGCAGTCCACGGTGAATCAACAGCTGATCCCAGCGCGCTCGGTCCTGATCGAGCAGCAGGATCGGCTCTCCGGTAGGACCCAGGCGCGCCCGGAGCCGCGAGCTCTGGATCTCGAGCAGCGCCGCGAGGCCGTGCACCTCGGGTTCCGCCGGGATGAGTTCGGCCAGCACGCGCGCCAGCCGCACCGCGTCCTCGCACAACGCCGGCCGGGCCCAGTTGTCTCCCGCCGTGGCCGAGTAGCCTTCGTTGAACACGAGGTAGATCACCTCGAGCACCGATGACAAGCGGGCAGCCCGGTCATGGCCGCGCGGGACCTCGAAGGGGACGTGCGCTTCGCGCAGCGTCCGCTTCGCCCGTACGATGCGCTGGGCAATGGTGGCCTCCGGAACAAGGAAGGCGCGCGCGATCTCGTCGGTCGTGAGCCCGCCGAGCAGGCGCAGCGTGAGGGCCACGCGCGCCTCGGGCGAGAGCACCGGGTGACAGGTTGTGAACACGAGGCGCAGGATGTCGTCGCCGAAATCGTCGTCCAGGGCGTCGAGGTCAGGGGCGGACCGCTCCTGCTCGGCCTCGAGCTCGTGGCCCAGGGTCTCGTGCTTCGTATCGAGCATCTTACGGCGACGCAGCAGATCGATGGCGCGGCGCTTCGCCGTGGCCATGAGCCAGGCGCCCGGGTTCTCCGGAACGCCTGTCACGGGCCAGCGCTCGAGTGCCGCGACCAGCGCATCCTGCGCCAGGTCTTCGGCGAGGCCGACGTCCTTCACCATGCGCGCGAGGCCGCCGATGAGCCGGGCGGACTCGATCCGCCACACGGCCTCGATCGCGCGATGGGTGTCGGACGTCATGGGCGGCGGCTACCGCTGCTTGGAGGCCTGGGCGCGCGAGCGGGATTCCCGCTCGCGCAGTTCCGGCGTAAACCCCGGTCCCAACTCGTCCATCTCGAACACCTGGCGAATCTCGATCTCCACGCCGCCGCCGAACGGGGCGCGCTTCATCCAGGCGATTGCCTCGTCCTTGTTCTTGACCTGAATGAGCCAGAACCCCGCGATCAGTTCCTTCGATTCGGTGAATGGACCGTCGGTCACCGTCGTCTTCCCTCCGGAATACTTGATGCGCGCCCCCTTCGACGTCGCGTGCAGCCCTTCAGCGGCGAGCATCACGCCGGCCTTGACCATCTCCTCGTTGAACTTCCCCATCGCCGTGAGAATCTTCTCGTCCGGCAGGATTCCCGCTTCCGACTCCTTGCTGGCAGGGACCAGAATCATGAACCGCATCGTCGCACTCCTTGGCTGTGTGGTAGAGTCGTTCACCGTCTCTACCCCCCGCGACGAATAAGGGCACGCGCTTTCGACACGCCATCTAAGCCATTGATCCCTAGCGCGATGGGCCTTGAAGCCGTTCACGAGCGGAGCAATCTTGGAGTAGCGAAAGGAGCGGGTATGAGTGGTGTTCGGGTTCTCGTCGGCACGAAGAAGGGGGCGTTCGTCCTCACCTCGGACGGCAAACGCCAGAAGTGGGACATCGCCGGGCCGCACTTCGCCGGTTGGGAGATCTATCACGTCAAGGGATCGCCCGTCGACACGAAGCGGATCTATGCGTCGCAATCGTCCGGGTGGTTCGGGCAGCAGATCCAGCGCTCCAATGACGGCGGCAAGACGTGGGAGCCGGTGGGGAACAAGTTCGTCTACGAGGGCGTCCCCGGTACGCATCAGTGGTACGACGGCACACCGCACCCCTGGGAGTTCAAGCGGGTGTGGCATCTCGAGCCGTCGCTCGACGACCCCGACGCCGTGTACGCCGGCGTGGAAGACGCGGCGCTGTTCCGGACGACGGACGGCGGCCAGAACTGGACGGAGCTGCCCGGGTTGCGCGGACACGGATCGGGGCCCCATTGGCAGCCCGGCGCCGGCGGAATGTGTCTCCATACGATCCTCATCGATCCGGTGAATCCGAAGCGCATGTTCATCGCGATCTCGGCCGCGGGGGCGTTCCGGACGGACGACGCCGGGATCACCTGGCGACCGATCAACCGCGGCCTCAAGTCCCAGGGGATCCCCAATCCCGAGGCGGAGGTCGGGCACTGTGTGCATCGCATCGCGCTGCACCGGTCGCGCCCCAACGTGTTGTTCATGCAGAAGCACTGGGACGTCATGCGCTCCGACGATGCCGGCAACACGTGGCGCGAGGTGAGCGGCAATCTCCCCACCGATTTCGGCTTTCCGATCGACGTGCACGCCCACGAGCCGGAGACGATCTACGTCGTCCCGATCACGAGCGACTCGTATCACTATCCGCCCGACGGCAAGCTGCGCGTCTATCGCAGCCGCACCGGCGGCAACGAGTGGGAGGCGCTGACGAAGGGGTTGCCCCAGCGCGACTGCTATGTGAACGTGCTGCGCGACGCGATGGCGGTCGACTCGCTCGATCAGTGCGGCATCTACTTCGGCACCACTGGCGGCCAGGTGTACGTCTCGGCCGATGGCGGCGACAGCTGGTCGGCGATCGTGCACGATCTCCCCGCCGTGCTGTCGGTCGAGGTGCAGACACTGTCATGATCCGCGTCGCGCTCCCGACTCATCTCAAGACGCTGGCACAGGTCTCGGACGAGGTGGAGTTGCAGGTCGCAGCGCCGGTGACGCCGGGCCGCGTGCTCGATGCGCTCGAGGCGCGATATCCGATGCTGCGTGGGGCGATCCGCGACCACGTCACCCACGAGCGCCGACCGTTCGTGCGGTACTTCGCCTGCTCCCGGGATCTGTCGCACGAGCGGCCCGACACGCCGCTGCCCGAGGCGGTCCAGGCGGGCGCCGAACCATTTCTCGTCGTGGGGGCTATGGCCGGTGGATAATCGGATTCATGCAGTCATCAACGCGATCGGCGATGCCGAGCAGGACATCCGCAACATGTCGGTCGACGAGGCGCGGCGGCGGCTGCTCGATGGCGATCCCTCGGGGGTGCTCGGGATCCGCGGCGCATTCGCGCTCGTCGCGCGGGACGGCGAGCGGGTCTGTCTCGCTCGCAGTCTCAACCGGCCGCTGCGGTACTTCCTCGCGAAGGGGCCCGACGGTCCGATTCTCTTCGTGGCCGATCGCATCGACCGCCTGCGGGACATGCTCGAGCAGGCCGGCTATGCCGATCAGTTCCACCCCTCCTACACCCGCATGGCCCCGGCGCATTGCGTGACGGAGCTGCTCCTCGTGGGGTGCCCGGACCCCGGCCCGACCTATCGTCGCTTCTTCGATCCGCCGCGCGGCACGCTCCCCCTTGACCTGGACGTCATCGGGACGGCGTACGTCGAGGCGTTGTGCGCCGAGGTCCGCTCCTGGCTCGACAGCGTGCCCGCCCGGGAGCCGCTCGGCGTGTTGTTCTCCGGCGGCGCGGACAGCTCCGCGGTGCTCCTGTGCGTCTACCACGAGCTGCTCGCTCGCGGCGACAGTCCATCGCGCCTCAAGGCGTTCACGCTGGCCGTCGACGGCGGCGGCGCCGATCGCGCACAGGCGCGGGAGTGTCTGCGGCGCACGGGATTGTCGATGCTCGGGGAGGACGTGGAAGTGCGGGGCGGCGACCTCGACCCACTCGAAGCCGTCCGCGTGATCGAGGACTACAAGCCGCTCGATGTCGAGTGCGCCACAATGGTGCTGGCGCTGCTCACGGGGATCCGCCGTCGCTATCCCGAGTGGCGCCTCCTGGCCGACGGGGACGGCGGAGACGAGAATCTCCGGGATTATCCCATCGAGGAGAACCCCGAGCTGACGATTCGCAGTGTCGTGTCCAATCGCCTGCTGTATCACGAGGGCTGGGGGGTGGAGGCGTTGAAGCATTCGCTCACCTACAGCGGCGGCTTGAGCCGCGGCTGCGTGCGAGGCTACGCCCCCGCACGCCGACTCGGGTTCTCGGTGTTCAGCCCATTCACGGCGCCGGGTGTCGTGGCGGTGGCGGAAGCGATTCCGTTCGCGCGGTTGACGAACGGCTCGCACGACGCGTTGTATGCCCTGAAGGGCCATGTGCTGCAGCGTGGGATCGGGAGGGTGCTCGGCCGCGACTTCCCGCTGTTCCCGAAGCGGCGGTTTCAACACGGCGCCGCCCCCGCCGCGGTCGTCGGGCGACACTTCGACGTCGACCGGCTGCGCTACCGCCGTCACTTCTCGGAGATCTACGGCCCCGGTTGACGGTGCCCACGTCGCTTTCCCGCCACATCCGTCGGCTGCGGCCACCCAAGGAATCGCCGAACCCGGCCGAGCCGGTCCAGGCGTTTTGGGAGGACGAGCGGGTTCCGCAGGGCGGCGTCGTGCCCGTGCTCACGCTCCTGCTCACCGGCGCGGAATGCCGCTTCACGTGCGTGTACTGCGATCTGTGGCGCACGACTTCGGACCGCCCGACGCCGGCCGGCGCGATTCCCCGCCAGATTCGTGACACGCTGCATCGCGTTGGCGTGCTCCCACCCGTCGCCGCGGTCAAACTCTACAATCACAGCAACTACTTCGACCGGCGGGCCGTGCCCCCCGGGGATGACGCGGACGTCCGGACCCTCGTGGCCCCCTTTGCGCGGGTTACGGTGGAGTGTCATCCGACGCTGATCGGCCGGCGATGCCTCGAATTCGCCGGCCGGCTGAACGGAGCGCTCGAGGTGGCGATGGGGCTCGAGACGGCCGACCGGGCGGTGCTGGAGCGGCTCAACAAGGGGATGACGCTCGAGGATTTCGCCGCTGCGGCCGGCCTGCTGCGGGCGAACGGGATCGGGATCCGCGCGTTCGTCCTCGTTTCGCCACCATTCGTCGCGCGGGACGACGTCGTGACCAGCGCCGTCCGGTCGGTCGAGTACGCCTTCGAGCACGGGGCCCAACACGTCTCCCTGATTCCGGTGCGCGGCGGCAACGGCGTCATGGCCGAGTTGCAGCGCGCCGGGGATTTCGTCCGGCCGACGCTGGGCCAGGTCGAGGAGGCGATGGACCGGTGCCTCGCGCTGCGCGGGAGCGTCGTCACGGCGGACCTGTGGGATGCGCGGGCGCTCGCGACCTGCCCGCACTGCGGCCCGGAGCGGCTCTCCCGGCTCGCCCGCCTCAATCGCTCGGGGCGGCCGGAGCCCAGGGTGTCCTGCGGCGCCTGCGGGACCGGCTGACGTGCGCCGGTTGCGGGTCGCGATCGTTGGATCGGGGTTCGCGGGATCGATGCTGGCGCGTGTGCTGCGCCGGCAGGGCCACGAGCCGCTGCTCGTGGACCGCGGCACGCATCCGCGCTTCGCACTCGGCGAGTCATCGACGCCGCTGGCGTCCATCTGTCTCGAGCGCCTGGCCGATCGATACGGGCTCGAGGATCTGCGCCACCTCGCCGCCTACGAGCAGTGGCTCGCGCACATGCCGGAGGTGCGGCGGGGATTGAAGCGGGGCTTCACCTTCTACCGTCACACTCCCGGAATCCCGTTCGTCAACGACGCCAACAACTCGCACCGGCTGCTCGTCGCCGCCAGTCCGCACGACGCGGTGGCCGACTCGCACTGGCTGCGCGAGGACGTCGATCACTTCCAGGTCGAGCGGGCGGTGGCCGAAGGGGTGGAGTTCCTCGATCGCACGGTGCTGTCCGCGGTGGAGTTCGGCGCTCGAACCCTCCGCCTGACGGGAGCGCGGGAGGGCCGCGCGGTGTCGCTGACGGCGGACCTGGTCATTGATGGATCGGGCGTGGGAGGATTCCTCGCGCACGCGTTGCCACTGGCGGACCGACTCGACGGCGTGCGCCTCGCGACGCACCTGGTGTTCAGTCACTTCCGCTGTGTGCGACCGTTCGAGGAGATCGCGACGGCCACCGGCGCGACCCTCGAGCCGGGTCCGTATCCCGATGGCCGAGCCGCGGTGCACCACCTGCTCGACGAAGGGTGGATGTACGTGCTGCCGTTCGATCACGGCGTGGCCAGCGTCGGCATCGTGTTCGAGCCGCGCGCCCTGCCGCCGTTCGCGGCCGCGCTCGCGCCCGCCGATCTGTGGCAGTGGTTCCTCGATCGATACCCGACGCTCCGGGACCAGTTCGCCGGCGCCGAGCCGACGCGACCGATCGCGCGGCTGCCTCGACTGCAGCGGCGCATGGCCCGCGCGTCGGGGGACCGGTGGGCGCTGCTGCCGCACGCGTACGCATTCTGGAGTCCATTGTTCTCGACCGGCATCGCGTGGAGTCTCGTCGCGATCGAGCGCCTGGGGCTCGCGTTCGAGCGGGCTGAAAACATCGCCGAAGCTCTCGGCGCGTACGGCACGCTGCTCGAAACGGAGGCGGAACATCTGCTGGCGGTGGTCGACGCCGCCTACCGAGCCCGCTTCGACTTCGACGTGTTCGCATCGTATTCATACGTCTACTTCGCGGCGGCGAGTTACGGGGAAGCCGCACAGCGGCTCTTGCCCGCGCCCAGGGGCGGTGGCGCATGGGCGTGGCAGGGGTTCCTCGGCGCCACCGACCCCGAGATCCGCCGCATGGTGTCCGGCTGCGCGGCCCTCGTCGAGGCCCGGCCTGCGGACTGCGAGGCGCGCGTCCGCGATCTGATCGCCTCGCGAAACGTGGCCGGGCTCGCCGATGTCACGCGCCGGCGGATGTATCCCGTCGATCTCGATGCGCTGGTGGCGCAATGCGGCCTGCTCGGGCTCGATGCGACTGCCGTTCGCGCCGCGCTTCCGCGGTTGCGAGGGTACGGCTAGCGGTCGCGGCTGATCAGCGCTTTCCGGTCTTCATCGTAGGTCACGAGCAGAACGCGACGCTCCGCGAGCGTGACGGTGGTGTCGAACGTCAGGCGCGACGGGGTGGCGCGCTCGTCGCTCTCCGCGGCCGCGGCGGCTGCGCCTTCCAGCGTAAAGCTGACGCTCACCCGGTGGGGACCCGGTGCGACCGCGAGGTCCTCCGTCACGTAGAGCGGCCGATCCTCGCGGGCTCCGGCGCCGCGCACCTCCCGGTTGATGCGTTCCGTTCCGTCGAGCGTGACGACCAGCCGGTAGGGGAGGACGCGGCCTTCGCACACTTCTTCCTGGCGCATGTGGGGCGGCAGCTTGGCGAGCTCTTCCGGCGACAGATGGCGGCACTCCCGGACGTGCTCTCCGCGCGCCCGCCAGGCCAGCCGCACGATCCCTTCGGTGTGCTCTACCGCGACATACGAAAGGAAGGATACGATTCGCACGACGGCGAGCACGCCAGCGAGTACGGCCGCGCCGATCGCGATCCGGAGCATCCGGCTCACCGCACGGTCTCCGGGACCGACTCCGGGACTTCGCACAGTCGCTCGAGGTCGATGTCGCGCTCCGCTGACGCGGCCTCCAGCGTCTCCACGGCCGCCCGGAGCTCACGGATCGCCGTGCGCACGAGCTTCCGGTCCCCGGCAGAGGCGTGGATGAGTCGCACGCGGCGCCGGTCCACGCGCTCGCGCAGCTCCGCTTCCCGCTCGTGGTACAGACGCTGCTCCAGCCACTTGGGCCCTTCGCGATTCCAGCAATCACGCGGCGGACAGGACACGACCAGCACGCCCCCGGCGCCGGCCCGCAACAGGTATTCGACCACGGACGTGTGCAGGTTCCCGCCGCAGCTGATCGGGTATACGAGGGCCTCATCGAAGTCCGATCGGTCCGCCACGCCGCCGGCGCCTCGATCGCAGGCCACCAGGACGATTCGCCCGACGTGTTGGCCCGCCGCGATGAACTCCCGTACCGCCGCGAGCTGGGCACGTCCGGTCCGTCCCTCCGGGCCCACGCCCATCGGCGCGCACGACCCGGCGCAGATCCCGCAGCTGACGCACAGAGTGGGGTCGACGTGGGCCACCCGTGGAGACTTGCCGGTCGCGGCGGCGTCCGCGCGGTCGATCATCGCGATGGCCTCGTAGGGGCAATCGAGATAGCACTGCTCACAGCCGGTGCAGAGGCGCTCATCCACCACAGACGGCGGCAACCGCCGCGCCCGGGCAGGGCGTGTGAGCAGCGGGACGATGAGTCCCGTTACCGCGATGAGCACTCCTGCCACGGCCAGCGCGCCCGGCGACAACGATCGGCTCCACGGCAGCCAGAAGGCGTAGAACCAGTCATAGACGACCTGACCCGGGATGGCGAACAGATCGGCCGGCGGTGTGATCCCCACCGGCCAGAACACGGCCAGCGCCGTCAGCCCGGCCACGATGCCCCAAGTCAGGCGGCGCGGCGGAAATACTCCCGGGCGGGCCAGCCGCGATACGTGCACCCAGACGAGAATGAAGAGCCCGATCGGCAGCGCGATGTGAGCGAACAGGTTGAGGAAAAAGAACGAGCCGGGCAGGGGATGCTCTCCGGTGAACGCTCGGCTGATGGGTTCCCCGAAGATCGGTAGCAGGTCGAAGAGCCGGGATCCCACCTGTGTCAGCTCCTGGGCCTGCACGTCCCACACCATCACGTAGCCCGTCCATCCACACACGAACACGAGGGCCAGAAGGATCAGGCCCGACAGCCAGGCGAGGGTGCGAGGTCCCCAGCTGCGGCGCTGCACGAACATGCGGAACAGGTGGAAGGCGGCGGCGACCACTGCGGCGTCGGAGGCGTAGCGGTGCAGTCCCCGGATCCAGCGGCCCAGCCACACCTCGTCCGTGAGGGCGGCGATGGAGGCGTACGGGGCGCCGATGCGGTAGAAGAAGAGCAGGTAGATGCCGGTGACCAGCAGGATCACGAACAGCATGACGACCAGTGCCCCGCTGTGGTACAACGGGTTGTACCGCCACCCGTACAAGCGGTTGCAGCAGCCGTCGATCCATGCCAGGGCGCGACGCAGTGCACCACGCCGTCCGGTTTGCGATATCAGGGTGCTCTCCTCGACTTGCTGTCGCTAAATATCATATTATCATGATAAAGACAAGATTATGCTGTCACACACCGCAGAATATGCGCTCCGCGCCGCGTTGTACCTGGCCGAGCACGGCCAGGACCGTCTCATCCAGGTCGGGGAAATGGCCGAGGCGCTGCGCATCCCCCGGAACTACCTGTCGAAGATCCTGCATTCGCTCACCCGCCACGGCGTGCTCCGCTCGACGCGCGGCAAGTCCGGTGGATTCCGGCTGGCCAGAACGCCGGATGACCTGTATCTGGTGCAGGTGGTGGGCCCCTTCGATCGACTCGGCGAGAAGCGTCAGTGCCTGCTCGGTCGACCGCAGTGCAGCGACCGCACGGCCTGCGCCGCCCACGCGCGCTGGAAGGAGCTGGCCGAGCGGACGGTGGTCTTTTTCCGGGAGACGACATTGGCGGAGCTCTTGGGAGGTGCGGTGATCGCAGCGTAACCTCGCAGGGTCCCGAGGGACCCAGCAAAGGAGCGTCCATGGCGGAGCAACACGAGAAAGGCGTCGAGGAGCCGGTGCCGCTGGCGCAGCGCATCCTCGACAATCCCTTCCTGCTGCTGGTGGCAGGCATCGTCGTGATGGTCGTCTTCTACACGGCGTGGGGACTCTACGAGATCCTGTCGCTCAAGCCGGCCCCTCTTCCCTGAGCCGAGGACCACACCATGCATACCGGCATCGAATCGCCGCCACGCATCTGGTGGACTCCCATTCACGGTGTCGAACGCCTCTGGGTGACGATCGCGTTCATTTGGTGCCTGATCCTGTTCGCCATGATGCCGCTGTGGTACTTGAAGGGCGAGCAGAACCCGTCGGGGATCCGCCATCGCGTCGAGCCGACCCGCTACTACCAGCGCGTCCAGGAGTTCATTAAGCAATACAAGGTGGGTGAGGAGGCCGGCTTCCCCATCGTCGCCCCGCCGCCCGGCAGCGATATCTACGTCCTGGCCCAGATGTGGCGCTGGACCCCGATCCTCAAGCTCCAGAAAGGGGTCGCGTACACGCTGCACCTGTCGTCACTCGACGTGAATCACGGATTCAACCTCAATCCGGTCAACGTGAATTTCCAGGTCGTGCCGGGCTATGACTACGCCTTGCGAGTGGTCCCCACCGAAGCGGGAGACTTCCGCATCGTGTGCGACGAATTCTGCGGCATCGGCCACCACACAATGGTGGGCAAGGTCCTCGTGGATTCCGGAGGTACTCCATGACCGCCACCGCCGTGCCCGCCGGCTTCCGCATCTGCCCGCGGACGCACCTGAAGATCAACGCGACGGCGGAATCGCTGATCAAGGCGAATGCCGTGGCGGCCACCGTGGCGCTGTTGATCGGCGGCATCGCCGCCATCCTGGTGTTGCTCACGCGCTGGCAGGCGGTGCACCTGCTCTCCGCGGAATGGTTCTATCGGATCCTGACGGTTCACGGGATGAGCATGCTCATCTTCTTCATCATCTTCTTCGAAATGGCGATCCTGTACTTCGCGAGCGCCATCGTCCTGAACTGTCGCGTCGCCACTCCGCGTCTTGCCTGGGCGTCGTTCGTGTTGATGGTAATCGGGGCGGTGATGGTCGAGGCGACGATGTGGACCGGCCATGCGGACGTGTTGTTCACCTCCTACGTTCCGCTGCAGGCCACTTCGTGGTTCTATCTCGGCGTCATCCTCTTCGCGGTCGGGGCGCTCGTCGTCGTCTGCATCTTCTTCGGAACGCTGGTGGTCGCGAAGCGCGAGCGCACCTACCAGGGGTCGGTGCCGCTCGTCACCTTCGGCGCGCTCGCGGCGGCCATCATCGCCGTCCTGACGCTGGGCCACGGCGCCGCGATCTACATCCCGACCTACCTCTGGTCGCTCGGGTTGATGAAGGTCGACCCCGAGGTCTACCGCATGGTGTGGTGGGGCCTGGGGCACGCATCCCAGCAGATCAACGTCGCCGCCATGGTGTCGGTGTGGTACCTGCTCGGCGCCCTCACCGTCGGCGCCGTGGTGCTGAACGAGAAAGTGAGCCGTGGCGCGTTCGCGCTCTACATCTTCTTCATCTCGATGGCGTCGGCCCACCACCTGCTGGTGGACCCCGGGATGGGCCCCGCGTGGAAGATGTGGAACACGAGCTACTTCATGTACATGGCCGTGCTCGCGTCGATGGTCCACGGCTTCACGGTGCCGGCCGGCCTCGAGGTCGGACAGCGCGCGCGGGGCCTGACCAAGGGGATGTTCGAGTGGCTGCGCAAGGCGCCCTGGAGTGATCCCGGATTCGCCGCGCTGGTGTTTTCCGTCGTCGTGTTCGGATTCGTGGGCGGCATCACCGGGGTCACCTTCGGCACCGAGCAGATCAACATCATCGCCCACAACACGCTGCGCATCCCGGGTCATTTCCACGCCACCGTCGTGAGCGGAACGGCGCTCGCGTTCATGGGGCTCACCTATTACGTGATCCCGCTCATCTTTCGCAGGCGGATTGCGTTCTACCCGCTCGCGAAAATCCAGCCGTGGCTGTTCGCGATCGGGATGCTGATTTTCTCGGTGATGATGACGTTCGCCGGATCGTTCGGCGTCCCCCGGCGCCACTGGGACATCACGTTCTCGGGTGCGCCGTTCGATGTGCAGTTCAACCCCGCCGTGAATCTGGTCATGGGGATCATGGCGCTGGGAGGCCTGCTCGCCGCCGTGGGCGGCGGGATCTACATCCTGGTAACGGTGTGGTCCGTGTTCTTCGGCGAACGGATCACGGGAGATCAGCTCGTCGGCGCGGGGTTGCCCCCGGGGCTCGTCACGCCGCCCAAGGCCATTCCTCCCGGCGAGCATTCGAAGCGTGCTCCCGGGACGCTGGTCCTGGTGTTCGTCTTCCTGGCGGCGTTCATCGTGTACTACTTCATCAACTGGAAGCTGCTGTCAGTCGTGTGGAAGATCGGCTGACCGTCAGGCATTGGGGGGCGCTCGCCGCCCTGGGCGTGATTCTCGTGGTGACGGCGGCGTGGTGGGGGTTCGCGCTCTGGCCGCTGCCGGCGAGCGCGCCCCCCGCGTTGCTCCGCGCCCGTGTCCTTTGTTTCGGCACGGCCGACAACGGTCTCCCCACCGTGTTCGGCTGGATGATGCTCACCGGCGAGCCCCTGATGATCACGCTGCTGCTGATCGGCGCCGTCGGTGGCCCCACGATTCACGATGCGCTGCATCGGGTGAGCCTTTTGCGGGCAGGCCGGTTGGTGTTGCGCGTCGTGAGTGGCGGCATCGTGGTGGGAGCGCTCGCGGCGATCGGCCGGGTGGGGTGGGCGCTCGACGCCGGGGCCGGCGCCGGGGTCCCGTCGATCACCACGCGTCTCGACCGCCCGGCGCCGCCGTTGAATCTGGTCGACCAGCGCGGGTCACCCGTGACGCTCGAAGGGCTCCGAGGGCGGCCCGCGCTGATCACGTTCGCGTATGCCCATTGCGAGACGGTGTGTCCCATCGTCGTCGCAGAGGTCATCCGGGCCCACGACCGGATGCCCGAACCCCGCCCGGCGATCGTGGTGATCACGCTCGATCCCTGGCGGGACACCCCCTCGCGCCTTCCCGCGATGGCGGACCTCTGGGGTCTTCCCGGCGATGCCTCGGTCGTGAGCGGCACGGTGCCGGATGTCGAATCGGCGCTCGACCGCTGGAGCGTTCCCCGCACGCGCGATCTCCACACTGGCGAGGTGACGCACCCGAACCTCGTCTACGTTCTGGATGGCACGGGGCGAATCGCGTATGCGACGGGGGGTGATGCCGACACGATCGTGCGGCTTCTCGGGCAGCTGTAGGGAGGCGGTGCGTCAGAGAGCAGCACGCGCATCGTGCGCCACTTCCCCTGGCGGAATCGCCGCACGCTGAGCGCGCACCGCGTGATGTGGCCGCACAGGCTCGAGGCCTCGGCTCGCCCAGTGGACGGCGGCTCGAAGCGCTGGTTTCATGCGGCGACTCTACGGGCAAAGATGACGCCGGCGAGGCACAGCGCCCCACCGAACACGGCAACGAGCTTCGGAACCTCTCCCAGGACGAGCCAGCTCATTCCGATCGTGATTGGCGGGACGAGGTAGGCGGTGGCGGCGAGCCGGCTCGCCGTACCGCGTGCGAGGGCGTACGCCCACGTCGTGAACGCGACGGACGTGGGGAACACACCCAGGTACCCCATCCACGCGAGGTCGACCGGCGCGGCGGCGCGGACGTCATGCGCCAGCTGCGGCGCATAGGGGAGACAGCACAACGCACCGATGGCACAGCAGGTCCACGTCACCTGCAGCGCCGACAGCCGGGCGAGCACCGGTTTCTGTGCCACCACCCCTCCGGCGGACGCGGTCGTGGCGACGACGCACAACAGCACGCCCCAGAGCGGCGCATTCCCCGATGTCGAGGCGCGCCCGATCAGGATCACGCCGGCAAACGCCACCGCGCCGCCGATGAGCAAGCCCCTCGTCAGGTGCTCTTTCAGAAACAGCGCCGCCAACGCCATGATCAAGAGCGGCGCGATGTTGACGACCATGGCGGCCGTCCCCGCGTCCACCGCGCGCTCGGCGGTATTGAGCGAAACGTTGTACAACCCGAACCACAGCACGCCGGCGAGGCAGAGCAGTACCACCTCGCGCTGCGTGGGGCGGATCGCGCCGCGGCGGAGCAGGAGGAGTCCCAGGAGGACACTGCCGATTAAGAGACGCCCCAACGCCAGCGCGCCCGGCGCAATCGTCCGGGTCGCCGCGCGGATGCCGACGTATGCCGACGACCAGAGAAGGATCGAAACGAGCGCCGCGGCGAGTGGCCGCCAATCGCTCGATTCGCTAGTGTTTCCGGGTGCCATTGCGGCCCGAACATATTCCGAATGCGGAAGGGTCGCAACCAGCAGAGAACCGATTCACACGGGATCAGGACATGTGCCGAAACATCAGGACGCTCGCCAACTTTGAGCCACCGGCAACGGACGACGAGATTCACGCCTCGGCGCTGCAGTTCGTCCGCAAGTTGAGCGGGGCGACGCATCCCTCGCACGCCAACGAGGCGGCGTTCAACGCTGCGGTCGAAGAGGTCAGCGCGGTGGCGCGACGCCTGATCGACTCGCTCACCACCAGCGCGCCGCCGCGTAACCGGGAGGTAGAAGCACGCAAGGCCCGGGAGCGGGCGGCGAAGCGGTTCGGCTGATACCATTTCCTGTAACTTCATGCGACTTACGAGGCACCCATGACCCTTGCTACGGCATCCCATGCCGACGTATCGCTCCGCTCCAGGCTCAACGGCCCCTGGCATCGGATCGCGCTCCGAATCTTCGCCGTCATCGTGCTGGCGCATCTCGCCGAGCACATCGTCCAGGCTTACCAGGTGTACGTCCTCGGCTGGGGGATGATGGAGGCGCGCGGGATCCTGGGGCAGTGGTTCCCCTGGCTCGTGCACTCGGAAGTCATGCACTTCGGCTACGCGGTGATCATGCTGGTCGGGCTGTGGCTGTTCCTGCCCGGGTTCGTGGGGCGCGCGCGGAAATGGTGGCTGGCGGCCATGATCATCCAATGCTGGCATTTCGTCGAGCATCTGCTGCTGCAGGCGCAGGTCATCTTCGGCCACAATCTCTTCGGCAAGCCGGCTCCGACGAGCATCATTCAGTTGTGGATTCCGCGGCTCGAGCTGCACCTCTTCTACAACACCGTCGTGTTCGTCCCGATGGCGGTGGCGATGTACTACCACCTCGTTCCACCGGCCGCGGATCGGCCGCTGGCGCGATGCACGTGCGCCCTCCACCCGGGACCCGCGACGGCGTGACGTCCAGCAGCACGGTCCGGACACATCGGGTTTTCCTGCTGTCGCCCGCCAACTGCACCGGGAAGCGGGCCGGGTGGCTGCTCCGGAAGGACGGCGCCTCTCCGCTGGCCCAGCGCCTACGCTCCGAGGCGGGGGCGACGATCGGGGAAGTGTTCACCTTCATGAGCGGCCTCTATTTTCGGGGCAAGCTGGCGTACGCCCGTGCGTTCGCCGATGCGGCGGCCGGCGGCATTCACGTCATCGTGCCCGGCCTCGGCCTGCGCCCGCCCGACACGACGATCGATCTCCCCGGGCTGCGGTCGATCGCCCGGGTACCGGTGGATCTCGACGATCGCCGCTACCTCGGTCCGTTGCGTCGCGATGCCGCCCGGCTCGCGACCCAGCTCGACGCCGCGGATTCGGTCGTGCTGCTCGGCAGCATCGCGACGCCCAAGTACCTCGAGCCGTTGCGGGACATCCTGGGATCGCGGCTCCGGTTCCCCAGCGAATTCATCGGGCGCGGGGACATGAGCCGGGGGGCGTTGATGCTGCGCTGTGCCGCCGAGCGACGCGAGCTGACGTACGTCGACCGCGTCCCAGCGGACGCCCTCGCGTGACGCAGCGTGCCGGCGCCTTCCCGCTCGCGCCGCCGATCGAGCCGATGCTCGCAAAACTCGCCGAGTCGATTCCCGAGGAAGGCGCCTATCTGTTCGAGCCGAAGTGGGACGGCTTCCGTGCCATCGTGTTTCGGGGCGCCGCGGAGCTGTACATCCAGAGCCGCGACCTGAAGCCGCTGGACCGCTACTTCCCGGAAGTGCACGAGGCACTGCTCGAGCAATTGCCGAAGGGATGCGTGATCGACGGCGAAATCGTGATTGCGACACCGGGCGGGCTCGACTTCGGCCTGCTGCAGATGCGCCTCCATCCCGCGGCATCGCGGGTGGCGAAGCTGGCGCTCGAGACGCCGGCGTCGTTCGTGGCGTTCGACGTGCTGGCGGCGAAAGGCAAGAGCACCATGGGCAAGCCGCAAGCGCAGCGCCGCGAAGTCCTCGAACACCTCCTCGCCGATGCGCGCCCTCCGGTGCACCTCACACCGATGACCGACGATCGACGTCTCGCCGTCAAATGGCTTGCGGAGTTCGAAGGCGCGGGACTCGACGGTGTCGTCGCCAAGCCGGTTGACGGCACGTATCAGCCGGGGAAGCGTGCCATGATCAAGATCAAGCATGCCCGCACCGCCGATTGCGTCGTTGCCGGATTCCGCTGGCACAAGTCGGGGAAGGACGCCGTCGGCTCCCTCCTCCTCGGGTTGTACGACGACCGTGGGCAGCTCCAGCACGTCGGCGTGACGTCGTCGTTCTCGATGGCGATGCGCAGACAGCTCGTCAAGGAGCTGGCGCCGCTGCGCAAGAACGCGCTCGAGAAACATCCCTGGCGAGGCTGGGCCGAGGCCGAGGCGAAGACCGGCCGGATGCCTGGCGGGCAGAGCCGCTGGAGCGCCGGAAAGGACCTGTCGTGGGAGCCGCTGCGCATCGAGCGTGTGTGCGAAGTGAAGTACGATCACATGGAAGGGGACCGCTTCCGCCACGGCACGACGTTTCTGCGGTGGCGGCCCGACAAGGATCCCGCCGACTGCCGTTACGACCAGCTCGAAGTGACGAAAGCGTTCGCCCTCAAGAAGGTCTTCGCCGCGAAATCACGACCAGGCCGATAACGATGGATCGTCGGGATCGCGCTTCCCCTGGCGCGGGCGAAGCTTAGCCGGGACGTGCTCCAGGTTGATACGGATCCGGGTCCAGGTCGTGAATCGCCCGCGCATCGAATCCACGAGCACATCCTGTGGCTCGAGGTATTGCGCCGCCTTGGCGTGGCGCTTCTTCCACCGTTTCAACCCCTCCAGCGCTTCCTTCTTCACTCGTGAGCGGCCGATTTCGATCAAGGGGTGCTGTTCCGCTCGTGCTTTCGACGGCTGCACGCGCTTCGGCTCGCCGGGCTGCTTGCGGAAGTGTGGCGGCCAGGCGGCGTCGCCCAGCCCCGCCCGCTCGTCGCGCGCCGACCACTCGAGCAGCGTGTCGAGTGACCCTACCTGCGCGTCGATCCCGGCGTGCCGGTCGCCGATTTCGGCAAACCGTCTCGGCATCGTCGCGAGTGTGAAGTCCTCGGGGTCGCAGTCATCGACCTCGTCCCAGGTGAGCGGCGCCGACACGCGGGCCTCGGGTGTCGGGCGCACGGAGTACGCCGACGCTACCGTGCGATCCTTGGCGTTCTGGTTGTAGTCGATGAATACGCCGTGGCGCTCCTCCTTCCACCATTTGCTGGTGGTGAGCGCGGGGGCGCGCCGCTCGACTTCGCGGGCGAGGGCGAGCGCCGCGCGGCGCACGTCCCCGAACTCCCAGCGGGTCGCGATGCGCACCACGATGTGCATGCCGCGACTCCCCGAGGTCTTGGGCCAGCCGACGAGCCCCGCGTCCGCGAGCGTGGCCTGCACCACGCGGGCGACCTGCCGCACCTGGGGCCACTTGATGCCTGGGACGGGGTCCAGGTCCACACGCAGCTCGTTGGGATGGTCGAGATCGTCGATGCGCACCGGATGCGGGTGCAGCTCGAGGCAGGCGAGATTCGCCATCCAGGCGAGCGCCGCCGCGTCGCGCGGCACGACTTCCTCGGCGGTGCGCCCCGAGGGGAAGGTGAGCGTCACCACCTCGATCCACGGCGGCCGCGACTCCGGCGCACGCTTCTGATAGAAGAATTCGCCCGTGATCCCGTTGGGGTAGCGCACCAGCACGTTGGGCCGGTCGCCGGCGCCGCGCAGCGCTCCTTCGGCGATTGCGAGGTAGTAGTTGACCAGGTCGCGCTTCGCGTACCGGGGCTTCGGGAAGAGGATCTTGCCGGGATTGGTGATCGTAACGTCGCGCCCCGACACGCGGACGAGCTCCTGCTCGCCGGTCGGTGGCTTCGCTCGAGACTTTGCGGCCCGGGGCATCTTCTGAAACAATAGCCCTACTTCGCTATCGCGTAGCGCAGCATGACGTTGCCCGAGGGGTACGGCTTGGCTTCGAGCAGCTCCACGCGCCGGCTATGCGGCAATTCTCTGAGGAGCGAGCGACCGTTTCCCAGAAGCACCGGGCTGACGACGAACTGATACTCGTCGATCAGCCCGTGCTCGGTGAGCCTCGAGGCGATGGAGCCGCTCCCGAAGATCAGCATGTCGCTGCCGGGTTGCCGTTTCATGTTCTCGATCACTCGCGGGTCGAATTCGCGGAGCAGACTCGAGTTGCTCCACGTCACGCTCTGCCGGGTCCTGGAGAACACGATCTTCTTCGCCGCATTGATCCAGATCGCCATGCCGCGCATCTCCACGGATCGTTCCGGACCATGGGGATTCGGCGACGTCCCGGACGCGTCGAGGGCGTGCGGCCAGAACGATTCGAACATCTCGTAGGTGCGTCGCCCGAAGAGAATCGTGCCCGGGTCGGTGCCCGTTCCCCGGGCCGCCTGGCGATCGGCATCGGCCATGATAGAGCGATCGAGCTCCGGATCGGGGATGACCCAGTCGAGGGCTCCGTCAGGTGCGGCGAAGTACCCATCTGCACTCACGTGATTGAACGCCATGATGCGTCGCATGCGTCACTCCCTCAGCTAGCCCGTCTTCATATTACGACGAAAGAGTTGTCCCCGGCCGGACAGGAGGACGACACCGCTGGCGACTCACTCCGGAGATGCGCATCTTACTGAGCGTTCTCCCCCATGCAATCATCGAACCGTCCGTCTCAGAGCGGCCCTTCCCAACCGCTTCGGCTGCGAGCGCCAACCCGGCGCTGACCTCCTCGCCAAGGTGAAACGATGAGATCGAACTTCGCCGTTCTGGCTCTGGCCGTCATTCCTTGGGCCAGCTCCTCCAGTCAGTCCCAGAGCGCTCGGCGGCCAGAATACCAGGTGCGCATCGCCCAGGGGACGCTCCAAGGCATCGACGCCGCGAGGCCCGGCGTGCGCGCGTTTCTGGGCATCCCCTACGCCGCGCCCCCCGTCGGCAACAAGCGCTGGACGGCGCCCGAGCCGCCGGCATCCTGGCAGGGGGTCCGACCGGCCGCGAAGTTCGGGAACCGCTGCATCCAGACACATCCGTTCCCGGACATGCTGTTTCAGAGCGCGGCCGAGAGCGAAGACTGTCTGACCCTCTCCGTCTGGACGCCCGCGCAGCCCGGCGACCATCTGCCGGTGATGTTCTGGATTCACGGCGGCGGCTTCTTCTCCGGTGCGAGCGACGAGCAGCGGCACGACGGCTCGGCGCTGGCGTCCAAGGGTGTGGTGTTGGTTGCGATCAACTACCGGCTCGGCGTACTGGGCTTCCTCGCGTATCCGGGGCTGACGGCCGAATCGCCGCAGCACGCCTCGGGCAACTATGGGCTGCTGGACCAGATCGCCGCGCTGCGCTGGGTGCACGACAACATCGCCGCGTTCGGCGGCGATCCGAACAACGTGACGATCTTTGGGGAGTCCGCCGGCTCGTTCGCAGTGAGCGAGTTGATGGCGTCGCCGCTCGCGCGGGGGCTGTTCCACAAGGCGATCGGCGAGAGTGGTGGCGCATTCCGGCAGGGGGGGCTCTCCCTCCTGACGCTCTCGGCGGCTGAGCAGCGGGGCGGCGACTTCGCGACCGCGGCGGGGGCCAAGTCCCTCGCAGAGCTCAGGGCCTTGCCGCCCGCGAAGCTGATCGCCACCGTCGGAAACGGTCCCGGTTTCAATCCAATCCTGGATGGCTACGTTCTGCCGGCCGATCCCAACGACGTATTCACGGCGGGTCGTCAGGCCAAGGTGCCGCTCCTCGCTGGCTGGAATTCCGCCGAAATCAAGCTTCCCCCAACTACGGTAGCCGCCTTCGAGCAGCAGCTCGCCAGAGCGTTCCCGCAGGATCTCGACTCCGCACGGCTCCTGTACCCCGCCCACGACGACCGTGAAGCGCGGCTGTCGGCGATCGCGCTCGCGAGCGACAACTTCACCGTGTTCGGGACCTGGAAGTGGCTCGAACTGCAGGCGGCGACCGGCGGCGTGCCGGTGTACCGCTACCTCTTCGATCAGCCGATGCCGACCGATTCGGGGCCGCCGCCCGCCGACGATCCCGGCGCGGCGCACGCGATGGATATCGAGTACGAGTTCGAGACGCTCGACTCGCGCCACCTCGCCTGGCGCGATGTGGACCGGCGGGTCGCCGACATGACGGCGACGTGGTGGACCAACTTCGCCAAGACGGGCGACCCCAACGGTCCCGGGTTGCCGCTCTGGCCGGCGTGGAACGACGCGCCGGGACCGAAGCAACTGATGCGGATCAGCGCAGCCGCGGCCGCGGAGCCGGAGCGGGATCGCGCCCGCTTGGAGTTCCTGGATCGGGTGGAGCGCCAGCGACGCGGCGCCGGTCGGTAAAGTGGAGCCGCTCAGGTCTCTCGAGGACGCGCTCGCCGACCGCTACCGCATCGAGCGAGAGCTGGGGCAGGGGGGCATGGCGACCGTCTATCTGGCCGAAGACCTAAAGCACGGTCGCAAGGTCGCCATCAAGGTGCTGCGGCCGGAGCTCGCCGCCGTCATCGGCGCCGAGCGTTTCGTGCGCGAGATCAGGACCATCGCTACCCTGCAGCACCCGCACATTCTGGGGTTGATCGACAGCGGCGAGGTGAACGGCACGGCGTATTACGTCATGCCGTTCGTCGACGGCGAGTCGTTGCGCCAGCGGCTGACCCGTGAGAAGCAGCTCCCGATCGCGGATGCCGTTCGGATCGCGACGGAGGTGGCGAGCGCGTTGGGCTACGCGCACCGTCACGGCGTCATTCATCGCGACATCAAGCCGGAAAACATCCTGCTCCACGACGGCCAGGCTCTGGTCGCCGATTTCGGAATCGCGCTCGCCGTCAGCTCGGCTGGCGGCACACGGATGACCGAGACCGGGATGAGTCTCGGCACACCGCACTACATGAGCCCCGAGCAAGCGATGGGGGAGCGCGATATCACCGCGCGCTCGGACGTCTATGCGCTCGGCTGCGTCACCTACGAGATGCTGGTCGGCGACCCGCCGTTCATCGGCAGCACCGCGCAGGCGATCGTCGCCAAGGTACTGACGGAAAAACCGAATCCTCCGTCCAGGACACGCGACACGATTCCCCCGGCGGTCGAGGACGCGGTGCTCACTGCGCTCGCCAAACTCCCCGCCGATCGCTTCGCGACCGCCGCCGAGTTCGCGGCGGCCTTGCAGGAGCCGGCCGGCACGACGCGGGCGAGGGCAGCGGCCACGGGGCGAGTCTCATCGGGCGGCGCCGCGGGATGGAGTGTGCGCTCGCCCCGGCCGTGGGCGCTGGCCTGCGCACTGATGGCGGGCCTCACAGTGTGGGGGTGGCTGCGCACTCCGCCGCGCATCGCGACCCCCGTCCTGCGCTTCGACCTACAGCCGACCTCCGGCACGCGGATCGCCCTTCCGGTCGCGGGCGTCGCCACGCAGGTTGCGTTGTCGCCCGATGGTCGTCTCGCGGTGTACGCGGCCGGCCCGGGGAACGGAACCTGGATGCTGTACCTCCGCAGCTTCGATCGACTCACCTCCCGCGCCTTGCCAGGGACCGACGGCGCCTTCAACCCGGAGTTCTCACCCGATGGCCGCTGGATCGCATTTCGGGCTTCGGACGGCAAGTTGAAGAAGATCGCGGTGGACGGTAGCACCCTGACGACCCTGTGCCCGATCGACAACAGCGGCAGCGTGGGCGCAGGCCTCACCTGGCTTTCCGATCGGGAGATCGTGTTCGCCCGGGGAACGTACTCAGAGGGCCGCGGATTCTGGCGGGTGTCGTCGGATGGTGGGGAGCCGGCGCTCTTCTCCCAGCTGGACAGCGCCAGCGGGGAGCGGCTGCAGCTTTCTCCACGAGCGGCGGACCAAGGACGTCTCGTGTTCTACTCGAGCACCGTCGCCAGCAACGCCGACCTGACAATCGGCGTGGTGCAAAGCGCGTCCGGCAAGCCGAAGGTCTTCCCGGGGCTGCGCGGAAGCCGAGCGGTGGGCCTCGTGGACGGCTTGCTGGTGTATGTGCGCGGTGACGGCGCCCTCATGGCGGCGCCGTTCGACGTGCGATCCCTGAGTGCCGGGACCCCCATCGAAGTGGCGGACAGCATCGCCGTGCCGGCGTCGGGGTGGGACGCGCCGGTCGCGTTGTCGGCGAGCGGATCGCTCTTCTACCAGCACGGTGGGACGTCGAGTCAGCTTGTCCGTGTGGATCCGCACGGGGTCGCGCAGGTGCTCGTCGATTCGGTGCAGGCGTACTCCCACCCGCGCCTGTCGCCGGATGGGCGCCGTCTGGCGGTCGAGGTGCAGGGAGCCGCCGGCGCCGATGTCTGGATCACCGACCTCGTCGAGCACACGAGCGAGCGACTGACCCGCGAGGGTTACAACAATCGTCCCGAGTGGTCGCCCGACGGACGGCGAGTGCTCTACACCTCGTCGCGCGCGCCGAGCAACGCCATATGGTGGCAGCCCGCCGACGGCAGCGCCAGCGCGACACTCCTGCTTCATGTCGCGAACCCGATTCGCGAAGGCGTATTCACACCCGATGGCCGTGCGGTGGTCTATCGCGTGGACACGCCCGACAACAATCGCGACATCTATCTGCTTCCCTTGAGCGGCGAGCAGAAGCCGGTGCCCATCCTCACGACCATCAACGACGACAAGGAGCCACGGGTCTCGCCGGACTCGAAGTGGCTCGCCTATGTCTCCAATGAATCGGGCCGGGAGGAAGTGTACGTGCGAGCGCTCGCGGGAGCGGGTGGGCGGGTACCGGTGTCGACCGACGGCGGTGGAGAGCCGCTATGGTCTCCGGACGGCAGAAGGCTCTACTACCGCAGTGGAGCCAATCTGTACGCGGCGACGATTATCACCGTGCCGAGCCTCGCAGTGGGCGCTCGCGAGCTGGTGTTCAACGGGCCGTTCGCCACCGATATCTACCATCCGAACTACGACGTCGCGCCGGATGGCAAGAGCTTCGTCATGGTCCGCCCGGTGGAGGAGAACCGGGATCTCGTGGTCGTGGTGAACTGGAACGAGGAGTTGCGGCGGCGTACGCTGAGGAACAAATAATGAGGCGCGCGCCATGAGTTCGTCTCGCGACCTCAGCAGCATTGTGGCGGCGCTCGCCGACCGCTACCGCATCGAGCGAGAGCTGGGGCAGGGCGGCATGGCGACCGTCTATCTGGCCGAAGACCTGAAGCACGGCCGCAAGGTCGCGATCAAGGTGCTGCGGCCGGAGCTCGCCGCCGTGATCGGCGCCGAGCGGTTCGTGCGCGAGATCCGCACCATCGCCGCGCTGCAGCATCCGCATATCCTCGGACTCATCGATTCCGGTGAAGCAGCCGGCACGGCGTACTATGTGATGCCGTGCAACCGCTCGATGGCCGTCCGCTCGAGCGCGTGACGGCCACCCCCGACGAGGAATTCAATCCGGTATGGGACCCCTCGGGTACGGCACTCGAGTTCGGGCGCGGGTTTGTGACGCGAGCCGCGTTCATCGTCCGGAGAACTCCGGACGGTCGCTGGGGCATTCCCGTGGAACGCGTTGCCAAAGACTGCTATGGAGTCAATTGGTCACCCGACGGGCGATACCTGGCGTATATGACCCGCAACGATGGCGGATCGCTCATGGTCGTGCCGGTGGACTCGGGCGCGCCGCGGATGATCGTCGACGCCGGCGTCCCGGGGAATCCCGACGCGGAGGCACCGTACTGGTCTCCGGACGGCCGCACCATCTTCTTCAAGAGTCATGATGCCCGCGGTCTCGCGTCGACCTGGTCGGTGCCCGCGACCGGCGGCAGGCCGCGGCTGCTGATTCACTTCGACGACCCCACGCGTCCGTCGTATCGCCCCCAATGGGCGCTGGGCCGGGACCGGGTCTATTTCCCGGTGCAAGATCGCCAGAGCGACGTCTGGGTGATGGACATCGTCCGTGACCGGGGGACGTCCCGCTGATGGGCACCGCTGGTCGAGGCCGCGTCGCGAGCACATCTTAGCGGTCCTATGACCGACGCCAGCCTCTCGAGACGAACCTTCCTGGCGCGCACCGGCGCCGGCGGCGCCCTCCTCGCGCTGCCCCCCTGGCTGCGCCTGCCGCTCGATCTCCATCTCTCACCAGACGCGTTCCCGGCCGACGTGCCAACGAGCTTGTTCTCCACGGGTCTCGCGTGGCGCATGCTCGGACCGTTCCGCGGCGGCCGGGTCGATGCGGTCTGTGGATCGCCCGGCCGGCCCGGGGAGTTCTACTTCGGCCACGTCAACGGCGGAGTATGGAAGACGATCGACGCGGGCCGTGTCTGGACCCCCGTGTTCGATTCGCAGCCCGTCGCTTCGATCGGCGCGGTCGCGGTGGCACCTTCGGCGCCGGACGTGGTCTACGTGGGGAGCGGCGAGTCGACGCTGCGCGATTCGACGGGGTACGGCAACGGCGTGTACAAGTCCACCGACGCCGGCAAGACCTGGACGCACCTCGGGCTCGACGATACGCAGCACATCGGCAAGATCGCCGTGCACCCGGCCGATCCCGACGTCGTCTTCGTCGCCGCCATCGGGCATTACTACGCGCCCAGCACCGACCGCGGGGTATTCCGCTCGAAGGACGGCGGGAAGAGCTGGCAGAAGGTGCTATTCAAGAATGAAAACGTCGGCGCCATCGAGGTGGTGATCGACCCGGGCAATCCGCAGGTGCTGTACGCGGGGCTCTGGAACACGCGTCGCCCGCCGTGGTTCGTGTACGCGCCGACGAACGGTCCGGGAGGCGGCCTCTACAGGTCGACCGACGGCGGTGACACTTGGCAGCCACTCACGCAAGGGTTGCCGGCCGAGGGGATCGGGCGGACGGGCATCGCCGTAGCGCCGGGTCGGTCGCAACGCGTGTATGCGGTGGTGGACTGCCTGGTGCCGGAGCCCGGCGCTCCGCCCCCGCCGGCCACGTCCGGGGGATTCGGCCGGGACACCACACCGCGGCAGGGCGGCTTCTTCCGCTCGGACGACGGCGGGGCGACCTGGACGCGGCTCTCCGCCGACCAGGCGCTCTGGGGACGCGGCTGGTACTTCGAGCACGTCGTCGTGGACCCGCACGATCCCGACCTCGTGTACGTCTCCAACGTGTCGGTGTCGCGCTCGAGCGACGGCGGCAAGACGTGGGTTCCGTTGCGCGGCTCCCCCGGCGGCGATGACTACCATCAGGCGTGGGTCTCTCCCGACGATCCCGACACGCTGATCGTGGCGAGCGATCAGGGATGCGTCATCACCCGGAACGCGAAGGCCGAGGACCCGCGCACCGTCACCTGGAGCTCGTGGCTCAACCAGCCCACGGCACAGATCTACCACCTCTCGGTGGACTACCGGTTTCCCTACTGGGTCACCGGCGCGCAGCAGGACAGTGGTGCCGTCGCGGTGCGCTCGCGCGGCAAGTTCGGCGAGATCTCGATGCGCGACTGGGAGCCGATCGGGCCGGGCGGCGAGAGCGGCTACACCGCGGGCGACCCACTGCACCCGGGGATCGTCTACGGCGGCACCGGCACCGCCTACGATCTCGAGCAGAACCGCATGATCCCCGGCACGACCGCGCCCGCGCCGGCCAACAAGGAGACGGTGCGCCGCGACTGGACGCAGCCGCTCGTGTTCTCGCAGGCCGATCCGCACGCGCTGTACTACGCCGATCAGTTCCTGTTCAAATCGACCGACGGCGCGCGGACCTGGAAACAAGTCAGCCCCGACCTGACCCGTCCGGCCCCCGGCGTGCCGCCTCACCTCGATGCCGCTGCCGCCGCCGATACCGGCCAGAACGCCCAGCGGGGGGTGATCTACGCGATCGCCCCCTCGCCGCTCGTGGCTCCGCTCCTCTGGATCGGCACCGATGACGGGCTGATTCAGCTGTCGCCGGACGACGGCAAGACGTGGCAGGACGTCACCCCGGCGACCGTCGGCCCCTGGAGCCGGGTGACGATGCTCGAGGCCTCGCATTTCGACGCTGCCACGGCGTACGCGAGCGTGGACCGTCACCAGCTGGAAGACTTCGAGCCCTACGTCTATCGCACCCGAGACCGGGGCAAGATGTGGCAGCGCATCACCACCGGGATCCCGGCCGGTGTGTACGTGCACACCGTCAAGGAGGATCCGTCACGGCGTGGACTGCTCTTCGCGGGGACTGAGCGCGGCGTGTTCGTGTCGTTCGACGACGGGGACCACTGGCAGCCGTTGCAGCTCAACCTGCCGGTCACCTCGATGCGGGATCTCCAGATCTACGGCAACGACCTCATCGTGGCGACGCACGGGCGCGGGTTTTGGGTGATCGACGACATCAGCCCGCTACGCCAGATCGACAACACCGTGGCGGCGGACGACGCCTGGCTCTTCAAGCCGGCCGACGCTATCGACGTGGACCAGGGGGACGACAACGGGACACCGTTCCAGAAGGACGAGCCGCAAGCGGAGAACCCCCCCGACGGGGCGTACCTCTATTACTACCTGAAGGCCGATGCGTCCGGGCCGGTGACGCTCGAGATCCAGGACGCCAAGGGCACGACCTTGCACACCTTCTCGAGCGAGGCCACGCCCCCGCCCACGCGCCCCGGCATCCCCAACACGACCGCCCTGTGGCGCCCCGAACCGCTGCCGTTTTCAAAGTCGGCCGGGCTGCACCGGGCGACATGGCGCCCCAACACCGGCCGGCCCGCCGGCTTCGGCGAATTCGGCGGCCGCGGGCCTCAGGAGCCCGTCGTCACGCTGCCCGGAACATTTACCGCAACACTCACCGTGAACGGCAAGAGGTACACACAGACGTTCTCGGTACATCCCGATCCGAGGAGGCTCGCGCAATAGAGACAGCACCCCGGGTTGTCGTCGTCGGTGCCGGCATCAACGGGTTGGTCGCGGCCCATTATCTCCGGCGGGGCGGCTGCGACGTTACGCTGCTGGAGCGGGCCGACCGGGTCGGTGGCGCCTGCATCTCCGATGTGGCGACGGTGCAGGGTCGCACCCAGCGCTACGCGGTGGGAGCGTCCGTCCTCGGCTTGATGCCCGATTTCATCTGGCGCGAAACGGGTCTCGCCAATCGCCTCGACACGTTCGTCCCCAATCACGCCAAGCGGGTGCACTTCCCCGATCCGAACGCCAGCGTCTGGATCCATCGCGATCCCGACGCGCTGGAGGGCGAGCTCCGGGAGCGGTGGGGCGAGCGCGGTGACGTGGCCGGTTTCCGTCACGACGAAGCCAAGGTCGTGGCGTTTCTCCAGAAGGGGTATCGCGACGCCGTTGCGCCGACGCTCACCGCCGCGCGCGATCGTCTCGGTCGCAAGCTCGTGCGGCTCTGGATCTCCGGCAGCGCCTGGGACCTGCTCGATCACTATTTCACCGCCGACCGCACCAAGATCTACCTGGCGATGACGGTGACGGAAAGCGGACCGGTGTCGCTCAAGGATCCGTATTCCGCGTTCACGATGCCCCTCATGGATTCGGGCTCGGTGTTCGGCGGCTACTACGGATTCGTGAAGGACGGGATCTGGCGGGTGAGCGAAGAACTGGCGCGGATCAACCAGGAGCTTGGCGTCGACATCCGGCTGGCCGCCCGCGTGGAACAGGTGGATCCGCAGATCGGCAAGCTACGCCACTCCGAGGGGGGAAAGACCACGCAACTCGCGTTCGATCACCTCGTGCTGGCGACCGACCCGCTCACCGCCGCGCGCGTCATCGGGGACAGTGCGTTCACCGCGAAGGTCGAATCGAAGCGCTTCCTCGGGTCGAGTGGCAAGCTCACGCTGTTGTTCCAGCGTCCCGCCGTTTGGAAGGAAGGGACGAGCGGTCCCGACAGCGAGGCAGCGTTCCGGTTCATCTTCGCGGTCGATTCGCTTAAGGCGTTCGAGCGGGCGACGCTGCGTCCGGCCAAAGACGGCGTCGATTATGAGCCGGGTTACATCCAGATCTATCCCGAGGGCGCAGCAATGCGGCGGCTCGGTCTCGTCGAGCCGTTCGATCGGGTGACGCTCTTCTTCAAGAACCTGGCGCTCAACCGCGAAGGGGCGGTGCTGCCTGAGGTCGCCGAGGCCGTCAAGGCACAGCTGTTTCGTCACGTCGCGAACCCGGAGGACTGCGTCTGGAGCCGCTTGCTCACCCCCCGCGACCTGCAACAGTTGTTTCTCTTTCCCGGCGGCAACCTCGACCACACGATGCTCGTGGGGGGCCAGACGTTCTTCGACCGCCAGTTTGCGGCGGATCCCGCCCGGGATTTCTACCGCTTCGGCGCGTGGCCCAACGTGTCGTACTGCGGCGCCGGGGCGTATCCCTGCGGGTCGATCGCCGGGACGCCGGGCTACATATGCGCGCAGCAGCTGCTGCGGCGACCCTCGTCATTATCTCACGCGGGCTCGTCATGATCAGACGCGAACTGCCGCTCGTGCTCGCCGTTGTCTGGCTCGCTGCCTGCAGGGACGACATTACCCACCCCGGCACACCGAATCTCCAATCGGTATCGGTGCTCACGCAGCACAACGACAACACCCGGTCCGGATGGAACGACCACGAGACCGTATTGACCACGAGCAACGTGAATCAGCAACACTTCGGCAAGGTGCTCACGCTCGTCGTGGATGACCAGGTCTACGCCCA
Organism: Gemmatimonadales bacterium; assembly: GCA_033853695.1. Taxonomy (GTDB): domain Bacteria; phylum Gemmatimonadota; class Gemmatimonadetes; order Gemmatimonadales; family GWC2-71-9; genus DASTHG01. Next base: position 60,815 of record JAWOLH010000001.1, read on the forward strand.
GCCGCTGGTCGCCGGCCACGTCCACGTCTCGGGCGGCGACCATAACGTGGTCTATGTCGCCACCGTCAACAACACCCTGTACGCCTTCGACGGAGACGACGGCACCCTGTACTGGGTCAGGAACTATACGGCACCCGGCATGCGGCCGCCGCGCAATACCGATATGAAGGGTGCCTGTAACGGCACGTACACGGATTTCAGCGGCAACATCGGCATGGTCGGCACGCCGGTGATCGACTCGGCGAGCCAAACCCTGTATGTCGTCGCCCGCAGTACCGATAGCAGCACGTTTGTGCAGTACCTGCATGCCGTCAGCCTCATCGACGGGAGTGAGGCATCGGGCAGTCCGGTGCAGATCACCGCCACCTATCCCGGCAGCGGCGATGGCAGCGTCAATAACGTGATCACCTTCGATGGGCAGCGGCAGAACCAGCGGCAGGCGCTGACGCTGGTGAACGGCGTCGTGTACGTCACGTTTTCATCCCATTGCGACTGGGGGCCGTTTCATGGATGGGTCCTCGGATACGATGCGGCCACCCTGCAGCAACGCGTGGTCTACAATGCGACGCCCAACGGCTCCGCCGGCGGCATGTGGGAAAGCGGGAACGGGATGGCTGCGGATGCAGCCGGTAACCTGTATGTGGTGGCGGGCAACGGTACCGTGGGGGACTCGGTCGACCCCACGAGCCTGACGAATCGAGGGGAAAGCGCCCTGCAGCTCGTCCCCTCCGGATCGACGCTGCAGGTCGCGAGCTACTTCACGCCCCTCGACTACCAGTTTCTCAACGACAACGATCTGGACTACGGCTCCGTGGGTGGGCTGCTGATTCCCAATGCGAGCTATTACCTCACCGGCGGTAAGGACGGGAACCTGTATCTCCTGAATAAGGACGACATGGGCGGGTATAGCGCGTCCGGCGACCAAGTGCAGCAGATCCTGCAGCTGACCAGCAGTGAGATGCATTGCCAGCTGGCCTACTACAAGGGCAGCGCAACGGAATTCATCTACGTATGGCCCGAGAACAACCCGCTGCGCGCCATCCCGTTCGATCGCGGCAGCAACCTGCTCGACCGCCAGGCCGAGCGTTCCTTCACCGCTGGTGGGCCGACAGGGCACAGCGGGGCAATGCTCACGGTCTCGTCCGACGGTTCCAAGGATGGCACGGCGATTCTCTGGGCGTCCTATGCGGTCGCCGGTGATGCGGAACATGAGGTCAGCCTCGGCATTCTCCGTGCCTTCGACGCGAACGATATCACCCGGGAGATCTGGAGCACGCAGCAGAATGTCGACCGCGATGGACCGGGCATGTATGCGAAGTTCGCCTCTCCGACGGTGGCCAACGGACGCGTCTACCTGCCGACGTTCTCCAATCAGGTCGTCGTCTACGGATTGCGATAACCGGAGCCTCGCACGAATCCTTTCGAGCGCCAGCAACGTTGCAACGCGAAACACTAAGATTTCTAAGCGTTACTCGCTGGATGTGACATAGGTCTTGGGGGTGCTCATGTGCTCCCGCCGCCAAGCCGTGAGTGATGTCCGGAATGTGGTGGCGTTTGGCGCACCGCATTCACCCGGAGATCCTTCATGCGCGCGTTCCGCAGCTCCTTCGTTTGCCCAGCACTCCTCACCGTGGTGGCTATCGCCTGTGGCGGCGGCGGCGGGACCGGTCCGACTCCACCGCCGGTCGTGTCCGCTGTCAACGGCGCGACGACGCCGTCGGGCGCCGTCGGCACCACCGTCATCATCGAAGGGCAGAACTTCGGGAACGCGCCCGGAACGGTGCTCTTTTCGAACGGCACGGGTGGCACGGTTGCCGCGACGATCGCCGCATCCGCTGACTGGACGGCGAGCTTCATCGTGACGACGGTTCCGACCGGTGCGGGTACCGGCCCCCTCGTCGTGCAGGCGGCCGGCGGATCGAGCAGCCCGGTCACCTTCACGGTCGTGCAGAAGGTGTTGTTCAGCCCGTCGGCGGTGTCGTGGACGAGCACGAGCGGGTTGCCCAAAGGCCTGAGCGGCCACTCGATGGACGCGGTGGTCCTGCGCAACCAATCGACCGCGACCCATGTTGCGTACGTCCTGGGCGGGCAGGACAGCACCGGCGCCTTGCAGAGCGCCGTCTATTACGCCACGATCGGCAACACCGGCGCGCTGAACGCGTTCACGGCTACGACGGTGTTGCCCGAGTCGGTGGCGTTCGCCCGGGTGTTCATCGCGACCCCGAGAAACTCACGCGTCGGCGGCATCGGGTATCTGTACGTCATGGGGGGCATTACGACCACGGCCGGTCAGCGGACGGCCGCGATCTACCGCGGGACGCTCGCCGTCGACGGGACGGTGAGCAGCTGGACGGCGGCCGGAACGCTCCCGGCGCCGCTCAGCTCGTTCGGCGAAGCGGTGGTGTTCGGGGACCTCTACATCTGGGGCGGCGCGACGACTGCGAATGCGCCGGTCGCGACCGTGTATCGGACCACGATCGACTCGTTGGGAAACCTGGGCACCTGGCAATCGCTCACTCCGCTGCCCTTCAAGCGCGCGTATTTCGGGGCCGGGGCGTTCGGACAGTACCTCTACGCCTTCGGGGGCGACAGCGGGACGGTCACGCCGAATGATTCGAGTCTCTCCGGCTCGGCGATCGACGACGTCATCTACGCGCAGCTCGACCTGCGCACCCGCGCCATCACCGCCGCCGGCTGGGTGCTGAACGGCACGAAACTGAAGAAGGCGGTGAGCAAGCATCGAACTGTGGTGGCGGGCGGTAACGTCCTGGTCACGGCCGGGCTGTACAACGGTGCCTCGACCGGTTCGTCGGAAGAGTCGTACGCCCAGATCAACGCCGACGGCAGTGTCGGGAGCTTCAACGGCGCGACTGGGGCGAACACCATTTCCTCGAGCGGCGGCGGCAACGTCTTCAACCACGCCGAGATCGGGTATGTGGATGGCACGGGGGCCTTCCATGTCCTCGTGGCGGGGGGAGACGACGTGAACACCCCGGGGACCAAGCACAAGGGGGTCTTCTACTATTAGCATTATCTGACTATTGTCAGGTAATGGAAGGCATCGCCCAGGTCCGCAGTTTCAACCGCGCGGTGACCCACCAGATCGGCGCGCTCGAGGGACGGTTCCTCGGGCGCGCCCGATCGCTCGGTGCGTCGCGTGTACTGTTCGAGATCGGGGCTCAGGGGATCGAGGTGCGGCACCTGCGGGCGCGTCTCGGTCTCGACTCCGGATACACGAGCCGCCTGCTCCGCGGCCTCGAACGGGAAGGTCTGATCCGCACCAGTCCGTCGCGGGGCGACGCGCGCGTGCGGGTCGCCCAGCTCACGGCGGCGGGCCGGCGGGAGCTGGCCCTGTTGAATCGCCTTTCTGATCGCGCGGCTCGAGCACTGCTCGAACGGCTTTCGGGGTCGCAGCGCACCGAGCTCACCGCCGCGATGGGCGCGGTCGAGCGTCTCCTCCACGCCGGCGCCGTTCGCATCGACCTGGAAGATCCCCGCAGTACCGCAGCCCGTTCTTGCGTCGCGCGCTATTTCGCGGAGCTGGCGGGGCGTTTCGAAGCCGGGTTCGATCCGCAGCGCAGCATATCAGCGGGAGTGGAGGAGCTGACGCCGCCGCGGGGGTATTTCGTTCTGGCCACCCTGCACGGCGAGCCGGTGGGCTGCGGTGCCCTCAAGTGCCGCCGGGACACGGGCGAGATCAAGCGGATGTGGGTCGCGCCGTCGTCGCGGGGGATGGGGATCGGGAAGCGGATGCTCGAGCGCCTCGAGGAGCTGGCGCGCCGGCGCCGGATTCCGCTGCTGCGGCTCGAAACCAACAAGGCGCTGACCGAGGCCCGGGCGCTCTATCGAAGGTGCGGATACCGGGAAGTCACGGCATTCAACGACGAGCCGTACGCGCATCACTGGTTCGAGAAGGCCCTGCCGCGCGCCTAGTCCCGGACCGTCCTCGTGATCAGGCCGTGGGCCGAGAGGGGTGAGCGGCGCCCGCGCCCGGGATGCGGCCGTCGAGCCGGTTGGCGAGATGCCGGGCGGCGTGCTGGAGCTGGGCGCCTTCCACGGAGTTGGCGCTCAGCATGCCGGCAGCCACATCCTGGTCGATGCCGCGGCAGCATTCGGCCGCCCGGCGCATGCGAAACCGGCCGACGAAGTCGTGGTACTCGCTCGAGTCCTCTGACATCAGGATGCCCCAGAGGCGGATGCGCAGGTCGTCGACGGCGCCCTTGAGATCGGCGATCCCTTCCTGCGGGAGGTCGCTCGAGTTCTTGAGGCGGTCAGCCATGCTGAGAATCGCCCCGCGCAGCTCCCCGACTTCTGCTCCAATGGGATTCGTCATGGATGTCGATGGTGTGGTCGGCTCTACGGTACAAGACCGCTCCACGAGCGTCAACCGCGCGCGAGGACTACAGGTCGAGCTCGAGCCGTGAAGCGAAGACGAGGCGATTGCCGAACGACGTCGTACCGACACCCACGCTCAGCCCGAGGGTCGCCTCTCGGCCCAGGTTGAGGTCCACGCCCGGAAAGATCTGGTGCACGGCCACGGGTCGCGCCAGCGGACCCGCTTTCTCCCCGGATGCGCCGTGGTATTCGAGCCTGGCGGTGGCAAGAGGGGACAAGCGATATGCCGCGATCGCGGAGGGCTCGAGCTCCCACTGCTGTTCGGTGCCCCCCGCCTCGCCGCCGCCGAGATCGCGTTCGAGGTTCGCGTTGACGCCCAGACGCAGCGCGCCGAAGCGCCGCTCGAGAATCGGCGTCAGCTCGAGGGTCGGCGAAGCCCCACCATACGCGGGTTGTGGCGCCTCGATTTCCGCGCTGAGTCCCACGTCGAGCGGCAGATGCCACTGGTGCGGGGCGCTCACGCGCGAGCGGAGCCGCCACCCGGCGTACTGCGCGCCGAGGCCGGGCCGGTAGGCACTCAGGAAGTAGGCGGAGGCCTCCCACCACGTCGTGATCCCGTGCGTCAGCTCGAACGTGAGGTGCGTCTGGTTCTGGGTCGGGGCAACAGTGCCGTCGAAGGCAGTGGTGCCGCGCGCGGTGTAGTTCAGGTGCGTCTCGAGCTCCCACTCACCGCGGGCCAGAGTGGCGGCGGGGTAGACCACGATCTCGAACGGGTCCTGGGCGGAGAGGCGCCCGCTGAGCGCGCACGCAGACACCGCAACCAGCCACACTGCTTGTCTTCGTCTCGCGTCGAGGTGCATGGTGCGTCAATATACCAGATTGCGGTAGGCCGATTGCATCTGTATCGTGGTGCGTCGCTCGATCCCTACACGGGACCACCAGGAGGAGTCGTCCATGGCGCAGGCTACACGCAGGAATCAGGAGCGGATCATTGCAAACGAAAAGAAGATCTTGTCCAACCAGCGCCGCTTGTTGAAGATCCTAGATAACGAGGTCAAGATCCTGCGCAATCAGAGGGCGATCATCAAGAACCAGAAGAAAATCCTGGTCAATCAAAGCAGGATCATCGCGAGCTAGCTTCTCGCTCGCGCGCGGTGATGACGCGCTCCACCGTCGTGGCATACGTGCGCCACCGTGCGATTTCTTCCCCCAGTGCTCGCCGCCCGGCAGTCGTGAGATCGTAGTATCTCGCGATGCGGTTGTTTTCCGTCGTGCGCCAGTGGGACGTCACCCAGCCACGATGTTCGTACCGATGCAGGGCGGGGTACAGCGATCCTTGCCCGATCCGAAACACCCCCCCCGACAGCTGCCGAATGCGGTCGCTGATTCCCCAGCCATGCATCGGCGAGAGCGATAACGCCTTGAGAATGAGCAGATCCAACGTTCCCTGCAGGACATCCGCCGCATCCCCCACAAGCTCTTCTCCTGTCGGAGTGAAAGGGAAGTATACGCTGTAGCTCCTGTCGAAGCAAAAGGGAAAGAGGCGTGTCTTGCGCAGATGCGAACGGGCGGTATCATCTCCCGCCGTTCGGCGGGGGATTGGCGTGCCACGTCCTCCATTGACGGGTGGAGAGGTGACACGTCGATCCCCCATTTTTCCGCGCCGGGTTCCGCGGCTCGGGCTTTCCGCATCATACCAGGGAGGAGTTGATGGTCACTCGCGCGTTCGCGTTTGCTGCGCTCATCGCCATGCTGTGTGCCACCACGGCGGCCTCGCAGGTCCCGGGCGGGAGCATCGAGGGGGTAGTCCGTGCTCGCGGCATCGCCGCATCCGGTGCGCGCGTGACGGCTACGAACCAGGCCACCGGCGCCGTCACCCGCGCTACATCGGGCGCCGACGGCAAGTACGGCATTTCCGGGCTGGCGGCGGGCGCCTACACCGTCGCTGCGTCGCTGCCGGGGCTGCGTTCGCTGACCAGCAACGTGCAGGTCTCCGCCGGCAGCTCGGTAACGCTCGATTTCGATCTCCAGCCGCTGACGCTCGAGGCAGTCACCGTCACGGCCATGCTGCGTGAGCAGCAGCTGGCGAAGGTGCCGTTCTCGATCGCCGCTCCGACCCAGGAGGCCCTGCGCGTGCGCGGGGCGGACAACATCGAGGCCATCGCGGCCAACGTCGCCGACTTCAGTGTCCAGAACCTGGGGCCCGGCCAGAGCCAGGTGGCGATGCGCGGTGTTTCGTCGGGGCAGATCGCGCGTGACCAGCCCGGCGTGAAGGAAGAAGTGGGTGCCTATCTCGACGACGCCCCGATCTCGCTGTCCCTGTTCACGCCGGACCTCGATCTGTTCGACATCGCCCGCGTGGAAGTGCTGCGCGGCCCCCAGGGCACGCTGTTCGGCGCCGGGTCACTGGGCGGGACGGTGCGCTACATCAGCAACCAGCCGGAGCTGCACGTCCGGGACAACTTCGCCGAGACCGGTGCCAACTGGATCGACGGGGGCGCTCCGGGCAATGAGGCCAAGCTCGGCTTCAACGTGCCGCTCGGGGACAAGGCGGCCGTCCGGCTGGTGGGCTACAGCAACCAGCTGGGCGGCTTCATGAATGCCGTGCAGCCCAATCTCCGAGTCGACAAGAACGTCAACGGCGGCACACGGGCCGGTGCCCGCATAGCATTCCGCCTCAGCCCCACGGGACGTTTCACCATCACACCGCGGATCGCGTTCCAGCGAGTCGACATGAACGGCTGGAACCGCATCGATACCTTCAACATTCTGGCCAACCCGTATACGACGTCGCGGCCCCGGGTGACGCTGGGCGGGCGGAGCCTGTTCACCCAGATGCAGGAGCCGTTCACCGACGACTTTCTGCTCGCCGATCTGAACGTGCGGTACGACTTCGGCGGCGTCAGCCTGACGTCGATCAGCGCGTGGACGCACCGCAACGTCCTCGTGGTGCGTGACGGAACGGCGTTGAGTGCGAGCATTCTGGGCGGCAGTATCGGCCTGCCGGAGAACATCTACACGATCAATGCGGGGCTCAACGACGCCACCAAGACCAATGTCGCCACCGAGGAGCTGCGGTTGTCCGGCGGGCGCGACCGCTTCCGCTGGGTGATCGGCGGATTCTACGCCGGCAATCACCGCCACTACGGCCAGGACCTGTTGATCGCGGGGTTCGACACGCTCGCGGCGCCGATCTTCAACGCGCCCTACGGCTTCACCCGTGGACTCCTGGCGCCCAAGGATCACCTGTTCTGGTCCGACCTGCACTACTACCTGCGCCAGACCGCCGCCTTTGGCGAAGCCACGGTGCCCCTGGGCGAACGGCTCGACCTGACCGCCGGCATTCGCTACTACAACTTCAAGGAGCAGCGCGATCAGATCTTCGACGGCTTCTTCGGCAACGACAACAACGGCGTGTCCCTTCTTTCGCAACCTGGCAAGACGTCGGCAAACGGCGTGGCGCCGCGCTTCATCGCGAGCTACAAGGCGTCCGACGCGGTCACGGTCAACGCCCAGGCGTCCAAGGGGTTCCGGTTGGGCGGCATCAACGATCCGCTCAACTATCCGGTGTGCACGCCGGCGGACTCGGTCATTTTCAGCGGCCACAACTCCTGGAAGGACGAGACGGTCTGGAACTACGAAGCGGGCGTGAAGACGCAGAGCGGCCGTTCGACGTTGAGTCTGTCCGCCTTCGATATGGAAGTCACCGACCTCCAGCTGACCGTCACGGCAGGCTCCTGCACCTCCCGGCTCATCCTGAACGCGCCGAAGGCGCGCAGCCAGGGCGTGGAGGCGGAAGTCACCCTCGCTCCCGGTGTGCATTGGGATCTCTCGATGTCCGCCGCCCTCAACAACGGCAAGCTCCGCTCCAGCCTCAGAGATGGCTTGGGGAACATCATCTCCGGCATCAAGAACGGGAACCGGCTCCCCAGCGTGCCGCGGGTCCAGCTGAGCGGCGCCGCCACCTACGGGTGGTTCGTGACGTCGGGGTCGCGGGCGTTCATCAGCGGCAGCTACCAATACACCGGGACGCATTACACCCTGATCGACGACGAGGCACCGGGTGCGGGCACCGTCAACCTGCTGGCGTTGCCGCACACGGTCGGCGGGCCGCTGACCCAGTCGACGTTCACGTTCGATCCGCTGTTGCCCGGGTACAGCATCGTCAACCTGCGGGTCGGCCTGTCCCGGGAGCGGTGGGAAGCCGCCGTCTTCGCGACCAATCTGACCGATACGCGGGCCTTCCTCGCGCTGGACCGCGAGCGGGGAACCCTCGCCCGCGTCGGTTATCTGACCAACCAACCACGCACCTTCGGCGTGACGCTGCGGTTTTCGTACTGAGGAAGGGGCGAGCCGGATCGCCGTTTGGCGGTCCGGCTCCCCCGGTTTCACCTCGCCTTCATCGGTGCGTCGACTCGTTCCTGCTGCTTCGTCGATCAGCGTCAGTTGAATCCCGGTTCGTAGCGTCTTAGGATGTGTCTGCACATGGGACGCGAATCATGACCGCACTCCCGCGTTTGCTCCGTCCGCCCGCGGCGGCCCCGGCGGCGACCTGGGACTCCACCCGGTTGCGCCAGGCTGCCGCGGCAGACCGCGATGCCGCTCTGCGGCTGTGTGAGTCGCTGGCCACGGGTCTGAGCGAGGAGGAGGCGCAGCGACGCCTCGAGCGGCATGGACCGAACGAGATCGCCGCCCACCGTCCCGACCATTGGCTCGTCCGGCTGCTCCACGCGCTGCGCAACCCGCTGGTCATCCTGCTCGCCGTGCTCGCCATCATCTCGCTCGCCACCGGGGATGTGCGCGCCGCGACCGTGATGACGTTGATGATCGTCCTCGGCGTCACCCTGCGATTCGTCCAGGAGACGCGCGCGAACACGGCCGCCGAGGCGCTGCGCGCCATGATCCGCGTGACGGTCACCGTGCTGCGCAACGGCGCGCGGCGGGAAGCGCCGCTCCGGGAGGTGGTGCCGGGGGACATCGTCGTGCTGGCGGCGGGCGACATGATCCCGGGCGACGTCCGCCTGCTGACGGCGAAGGACCTCTTCGTCACCCAGTCCGCGCTCACGGGGGAGTCGCTTCCCGCGGAGAAGGGCGAGGTGCTGCAGGGCTCCGCCAGCCGGGAGCCGCTCGAGTGCCAGAACCTGTGCTTCCTGGGGACGAGCGTGCAGAGCGGCTCGGCCCTCGCCGTGGTGGTGGAGACCGGTCCACGCACGTTGTTCGGCACCATGGCCAAGGGGATCGCGCAGGCCGCGCCCGAGACGGCGTTCGACCGGGGGATCAATCGCTACACCTGGCTGATGATTCAGTTCATGGCGGTGATGGTGCCGGTCGTGTTCCTGATCAATGGGCTGACCAAGCACAACTGGCACGAGGCGTTCTTCTTCGCTCTCGCGGTGGCGGTGGGCCTGACGCCCGAGATGCTGCCGATGATCGTCTCGGTGTGTCTGTCCAAAGGCGCGATGGCGATGTCGCGGAAGAAGGTGATCGTGAAGCGTCTGAACGCGATCCAGAACTTCGGCGCGATGGACATCCTGTGCACCGACAAGACCGGCACGCTGACCATGGACAGCGTGATCCTCGAGCGGCACGAGGACGTGAACGGGGACGAGAGCGAGGAGGTGCTGATCGCGGCGCTGTTGATCAGCCACCTGCAAACCGGGCTGAAGAGCGCGCTCGATATCGCCATCCTGAAGCACAGCGACTCCCACTCCGAGCTGGACCTCGCCGGCTACAAGAAGGTCGACGAGATGCCGTTCGATTTCTCCCGGCGCGTCATGTCGGTGGTGGTGGATCAGCCCGACGGCCGGCGGCGTCTCCTGGCGAAGGGTGCGCCGGAGGAGATTCTGCGCCGCTGTACCGCGTTCTCCGCCAACGGCGAGGTGTTGCCGGCGCCGCCCGGGTTCGCGGCCGATCTGCGGGAGCGCTGCGATCACCTGAGCGCGGAGGGGTTTCGGGTGCTGGGAGTCGCCTACCGCGACGTCCCGGTACGGCCCAGCTACGGCCGCGAGGACGAAGGCGAGCTCGTGCTGCTCGGCTACGTCGCCTTCCTCGATCCGCCGAAGGATACGGCCCGCGCGGCGATCGCCGCACTACGCGAGCACGGCGTGATGGTGAAGGTGCTGACCGGCGACAATGAGCTTGTCACGAAGACCATCTGCAAGCACGTGAAGCTGCGCACCCGTCACGTGCTGCTGGGCGCCGACGTGGCGCGGCTCAGCGACGAGAAGCTGGCCGAGAAGGCCGAGACCGTGACGATCTTCGCGCGGCTCTCGCCGGCGGACAAGGAGCGCGTCATCCGCTGCCTCCAGGCCCGCGGCCATGTGGTGGGCTTCCTGGGCGACGGCATCAACGATGCCGCGGCGTTGCGCACCGCGGACGTCGGGATTTCCGTGGACACGGCGGTCGACGTGGCCAAAGAGTCGGCCGACATCATCCTGCTCGAGAAGAGCCTCCTGGTGCTCGAGGAGGGAGTCCTCGAAGGGCGAAAGGTGTTCTCCAACGTCCTCAAGTACATCCGCATGGGGGCCAGCTCCAACTTCGGCAACATGTTCAGCGTGATCGGCGCGAGTGCGCTGTTGCCGTTCGTTCCGATGGCGCCGCTCCAGGTGCTGACCAACAATCTGCTGTACGACTTCTCCCAGGTCCCCATTCCCACCGACAACGTCGATCCCGAGCAGATCGCGCGGCCGCGTCCGTGGGACATCAGCGCCATCGCGCGGTTCATCCTGGCAATCGGGCCGATCAGCTCGATCTTCGATTACACGACCTACGCCATGATGTACTTCGTCTTCGGTGCCCGGACCGTCGATCAGGCGGCGCTGTTTCAGACGGGCTGGTTCGTGGAGTCCCTGATGACGCAAACCCTCATCATCCACGTCATCCGCACGAGCAAGGTCCCCTTCCTGCATAGCCGGGCGAGCTGGCCCCTGATCGCGACGACGGTGGTGATCATGGCGGTGGGGATGTGGCTTCCCGCGTCGCCGTTCGGGCCGGCGCTGGGGTTCGTCGCCCTGCCGCCGCTCTACTGGCCGTTGCTGGGGTTGACCTTGTTGTGCTACCTCGGGCTCACCCAGGTGGTGAAGGTTCTGCTGCTGCGGCGGCGCTGGATCTGATCGCTCGCGGTCACCGTCTACAAAGCGATACTCGTTCCGAGATTGACGAGCCGGCCCTCCAGCGGCGCCCATTCGTCGGTCGTCCAGCGGCCGCCTGCTCCCGGCGTGGGAAGCAGCAGCCGATCATAGTGTGTCTGTCGGACGCCCGTGAGGTTCTCTCCGTTCAGGTGAACCACGAATGGCCCGATGCCCTGCGAGACCAGGACGCCGATCGTCGCATACGGTCGAGTGGTCGTGCGATACGGGTCGTCGGCCACCGCCTGACGACCCGTGTAGAACACCTCCACTCCAGCCCTGGTACCTGTTTCGTCGCTATCCCAGGCGACATCGAGACCCGCGCTGTGCCGCGGGTCTAGGGGCGTGCTCACCTGGCTACCCGTTTCGGGGGAAAGCTCGGTCGAGCGCAGATAGGCATAGTCGGCAGTGACCGTGAAAGGGTCGCCGTTGTACGTGGCAAAGACCTCGAGCCCGCCGGTCCGGGTTGGTCCCAGAGCGTTAGTCAGCTCTAGCACACCTGAAGAATCCCGCAGCATGACCGGGTTCTGAATACGCGAGAGGAAGAGGGTTCCATTGACCTCGAAGGGTCCTCGCTTCTCCGTGACGTCCAGCGAACCATAGCGCGCGCGCTCGGCTTCAAGGCCAGTCGGGGGACGCACTCGCGAAAGACCGATCACCTCGGTCTCTTCGGTGAGTGGGGTCGGGGCGAAGAAGCCCGTCGCCGCCGAGATGCGGGCCGTGAGGGTCGGGATCAGCGGCACCAGCAGCGATAGCCGTGGGCTGCAAATCGTGCCGTACCGGCTGTGCGCGTCACAGCGGCCGCTGGCCGACAGGGCGCTCCGCTCCGTCAACGACCATGTGCTTTGCGCGAAGACCGCCGGGGCCGTGAAGGTGTAATCGAAGCCCCGGACATCCGCGGCGTGATAGCGGTCCAGCGCAAACGCGGCGCCGAGGAGCCACGTCGCGCGCCCGCGCGGGAGAACGAGGGTCGCTTCGCCGAAGAGGCTGTTGCGCTGGTCGCGCTCGATTGTCTGGCCGAGTTGATGGTGTTGCCACAGGCTCGTGACGGCTCCCCGAACGGTGACGGTATCACTCGGGCCGGCCGGAAGGACCGCGACCGCTCCGCCATCCAGTCGCGCCGTGTTGATGCCTTCGATGAAGGGCTGTCCATCAGGAGCCAGGGCGCCCGTGAGCGTGCCGCCCGTCCGGTTTTCGGCCATCGCGCCAAGCGTGGCGAACACTGAGCGTCCCCCGTCCCCCTTCCAGTACACGCGAGGGCGCAGCTCCGCTCGCTGGTATCCGGGAATGTCGGCCCACCCGTCGCCATCGACGTCCACTTTGTCCTGCCGATGCATGCCGCCGACCACCGTGTATCCCCACTGATCGTTGACGCGCTTGGCCAGCCACCCGACCCCGTCCGTCCCCGCGCGCGACGTCTGGTTGAGGAGCAGCTCCTGCTCGTTGGCCGGAGTGCGCGAGACGAGGTTGACGATACCGCCCAGCGCCGTCGGTCCGTACAGCGCCGTCGCCGCGCCCTTGATCACCTCAGCCTGGCGCAGGTCGATCGGTGGAATCTGCAGCAGGTCGAAGCCCCCGAACTGGCCTCCATAGATCGGCAATCCGTCTGACAGCAGCTGGGTGTAGCGGCCGGGAAGACCCTGGATGCGGATGTTTGCGGCGCCGAGCGATGGCGAGGTCGGCTGCTCACGCACGCCGCTGATCTCGCGCAGCAGGACCGTGAGGTCGCCCGGTCGCATCTGTGTCTTCTCGCCGACATCGTCTCCTGCCAGGACTTCGACTCGCACCGGCTCGTCTTCGAGGCGGCGCGGGATGCGGGTCGACGTTACGACCACCGGGGCCAACGCCGCCTGGGCCAGCAGCTCTACGGTGATCGTGGTGTCGAGCTGCGGTCGAATGGCGACGTGGAGGGTCTCGGGCCGGGACGCGATGCTGGCGACGATCAGCTGCCGGACACCCACCGGCAATTGCAGGGTCGCCACGCCCAGAGCGTCCGTCTCGGCCCGGACACTGTCACTCTGGACAACCGCGCCGGCGAGGGGATGGCCCTCTTGGTGGGCCACGATCGTCACCTTCCCGCTGTCGCTCTGCGCCGCGGCCAGTGTCCCGGTCACGACGAGGGCGCCGGTGACTCGGGCAATCCGGGACAGCAAGCGGCTACGGTCCCGTCGTCACCAGAAACACGTCGAATGCCGGCCCGGTCTTCGGCGGCTGGCGCGTGGTGCGGCCGATCGGTGTTGGGGGCTGAACTCCCGACATCGGAATCGATACCGTCCCACCGCCGTACGTGCCGGACACGACCGGTGTCCCGAAGACGTCCTGCACGTTGCGGATCGCGAACGGGCTCGAGACGCTCAGCACCCCGGAGAGATCGACGTCGACGGAGGCCTGCAGCGCATAGTTGTAGACCACGATGAACGCCCGGCCGGCTTCG
>JAWOLH010000002.1:0-19296 GCA_033853695.1 Gemmatimonadales bacterium
TCGCCGACGACCTGCAGGAAACCACCGTTCACGGTGAACCGGCTGCTCGACGCGCCCTGGGCGATCGTCAGCGAGCCGGTCCCGAGCAAGGTGAGGAGTGGGGCGTGTCCCGGGAGAATCCCCACCAGCCCGTCGTACGCCGGAGCCACGACGCTCGTCGCGTCGCCGTCGAACAGCGAGCGGTCCGGGGAGATGAGGAGCACGCGCATCAGGCGGACGCCAGCTGCTTGGCCTGCTCGACCACGTCCTCGATCCCGCCGACCATGTAGAACGCCTGCTCGGGCAGCTGATCGAACTCGCCGGCGACCACGCGCTCGAACGACGCGATCGTGTCTTCCAGCTTCACATACTTGCCTTCGCGCCCGGTGAACTGCGAGGCGACGAAGAACGGCTGCGACAGGAAGCGCTGCACCCGCCGCGCGCGCGCCACCAGGATCTTGTCCTCCTCGGACAGCTCATCCATACCGAGAATCGCGATGATGTCCTGCAGATCCTTGTAGCGTTGCAGGATGCGCTGCACCTCGGTGGCCACGCGGTAATGGCGCTCACCGAGATACTGTGCATCGAGAATACGGCTCGACGACGACAGCGGATTCACCGCCGGGTAGATGCCGAGCTCCACGATCGCGCGGTCGAGCACGACGGTCGCGTCGAGGTGCGAAAACGCGGTGGCGGGGGCGGGATCGGTGAGGTCGTCGGCGGGCACGTAGATCGCCTGCACAGACGTGATCGATCCCTTGCGGGTCGACGTGATGCGCTCCTGCAGCTCGCCCATCTCCGTCGCGAGCGTCGGCTGATACCCCACCGCCGAGGGCATCCGGCCGAGCAGCGCCGACACCTCGGAGCCCGCCTGCGTGAACCGGAAGATGTTGTCGATGAACACGAGCACGTCCTGGCCTTCCACGTCGCGGAAGTACTCGGCCACGGTGAGACCGGACAGGCCGACGCGCAGCCGCGCCCCCGGCGGCTCGTTCATCTGGCCGTAGATCAGGGCGACGTTCTCGAGAATGTTCGCTTCCTTGAACTCGAGGTAGAGGTCGTTGCCCTCGCGGGTGCGCTCGCCCACGCCGCAAAACACCGACTTGCCGCCGTGTCCCTTGGCGACGTTGTTGATCAGCTCCTGAATGACGACCGTCTTGCCCACGCCGGCGCCGCCGAACAGGCCGATCTTGCCGCCCTTCACGAACGGCGCGATCAGATCGATGACCTTGATGCCGGTCTCGAACACCTCGGTCTTGGGCTCGAGATCGACGAACTTCGGGGTCTCGCGGTGGATCGGCCACCGCTCGGCGCTCGCCGGAATCGCGGCGCCCTCGTCCACCGGCTCACCCAGCACGTTGAGGATCCGCCCCAGGGCGGCCTTCCCGACGGGGACGGTGATCGGGCCGCCGGAGTCGACGACCTCCATGCCGCGCACCACGCCATCGGTCGAGCTCATCGCCACCGCGCGCACCTGGTTGCGCCCGATGTGCTGCTGCACCTCGGCCACGAGCTTGAGCGGCGGCAGGCCGTTGCCGCCCGGCTGTTCGACCACCAGGGCGTTGTACAGCTCGGGCAGGTGCTCCGGCTCGAACTCCACGTCGAGCACGGGGCCGATGACCTGAATGACCTTACCCACGTGCTGCGGTGCGCCCGTCGCCCGCTTACCGGATTCCTTCGTCTGCGTCGCCATTGGATTCCTTGTCTCAGTCTATCCCTGCAGGGCCTCTGCCCCGCCAACGATCTCCGCAATCTCCTGCGTAATCTGCGCCTGCCGCGCGCGATTGAAGGTGCGCCGCAGGAGGTCCAGCATTTCGCCCGCCGAATCGGTGGCGTTTTTCATCGCCGTGCGCCGGGCGCCGTGCTCCGCCGCCGCCGTCTCGACCAGCGCCCGGTACACCTGATTGCGCACATAGAGCGGCAGCAGCTTCTCGAGAATCGCGCGCGCGGACGGCCGCAGGATGAAGAATGGCCGGCCACCGGGCCGCCCGGCCGCCGCCGGCGGGGCGACGGGGAGAATCCGCACCGTCGTCGGCGGCGTGCTCACCGCGCTGTTGAACTTGGCGAAGACCACCTCGACCGCGTCGAGCTGGCCGGCGGCGAATTGTTGCATCAGCGGCTCGATCAGCTGCTCGGCGTGCGCCGCCGTGGGCCGGTCCCCGATGTCGACGCGCGTCGAGGCGACGGTGCGCTTGCTGAAGCGGAAGAACGTCACGCCCTTCTTGCCGACGAGATGCAGCTCCACCGCCGTGGCGCCGCCCTCGAGCTCCGCGATGCGGCGCCGGGCCTCGCGGATGAGGTTGGCGTTGAACGCGCCGCACAGCCCCCGGTTCGACGTGATGAGGAGCAGCGCCGCCCGCCGGATGGTGCCCTTCTCCGGCTGGCGCAACAGCGGGAAGTCCTCGGCGAGATCCGGCGCGTACAGCTCCGCCAGCACCTCCGCCAGGGCCCCGGCGTAGGGCCGGGCCCCGACGACCCGGTCCTGCGCCCGCTTCAGCTTGGAGGTCGACACCATCTCCATGGTGCGCGTGATCTGGCGGGTGCTCTGCACCGAGCGGATGCGCCGGCGGAGCTCGCGCGCCTTCGCCATCAGCGGCTTCCCATCGCCTTGTACTGCTCGATCGCCTTGCGCAGCCGCGCCGTGAGATCGTCGGAGAGCGCCTTCTTGGTGCGGATTTCGTCCGCGAGCGCGGCGTGCTGTGCGGCGATGAACTCGTGGAACCCGGTCTCCCAGGCGCGCACGTTGGCGACGTCGACGTCGTCCAGGTGGCCGTTCGTGACGGCGAAGATGATCATCACCTGCTGCTGTACCGGCATGGGGCGATACTGCGGCTGCTTCAGGATCTCCACGATCCGGGCGCCGCGCGCCAGCTGCTTCTGCGTCGCGGGGTCGAGCTCGGAGCCGAACTGCGCGAACGCCTCCAGCTCCCGGTACTGCGCCAGATCGAGCCGCAGCCGGCCGGCGACCTGCTTCATCGCCTTGATCTGGGCGTTGCCGCCGACGCGCGACACCGAAATGCCGGCGTTCACCGCGGGGCGGATGTTCGAATAGAAGAGGTCGGTCTCGAGAAAGATCTGGCCGTCGGTGATCGAGATGACGTTCGTGGGAATGTACGCCGACACGTCGCCCGCCTGCGTCTCGATGATCGGCAGCGCCGTGAGCGAGCCTCCCCCCATCTCGTCCGAGAGCTTCGCCGCCCGCTCGAGCAGCCGGCTGTGCAGGTAGAACACGTCGCCCGGATACGCTTCGCGGCCGGGCGGGCGCCGCAGCACGAGGGAGAGCTGACGGTATGCGGCCGCCTGCTTCGACAGGTCGTCGTAGATACACAGCGTGGCCGCCTTCTCTTCGTACATGAAGTGCTCGGCCATGGTGCACCCCGAATAGGGGGCGATGTACTGCATCGGGGCGGGCTCGGACGCGGACGCCACGACGACGATGGTGAAGTCCATCGCCCCGTGCTCCTTCAACCGCTCGACCACGCCCGCCACCGTCGAGTTCTTCTGCCCGATCGCGATGTAGACGCAGATCACCCCCTGGCCCTTCTGGTTGATGATCGTGTCCACCGCGATCGCCGTCTTCCCCGTCCCGCGGTCGCCGATGATCAGCTCGCGCTGGCCCCGACCGATCGGGATCATCGAATCGATCGCCTTGATCCCCGTCTGCAGCGGCTCCTTCACGGGCTGGCGCTTGATGATGCCGGGCGCCACGACCTCCACCTTTCGCGTCGCCGTGGTGCGGATCGGCCCGAGGCCGTCCACCGGCCGCCCCAGCGCGTCCACGACCCGCCCGACCAGCGCCTTCCCCACCGGCACCTCGAGCACGCGGGCGGTGCGGCGCACTTCGTCGCCTTCGCGCAGCTGGAGGTAATCGCCGAGAATGACGGCGCCGATGTTGTCTTCTTCCAGGTTCAGGGCGAGCCCGGTGATCTTCTCACCCGTCTCCGAAGAGCTGAACTCGAGCATCTCGCCGGCCATCGCCGAGGTCAGGCCGTAGATCCGGGCGATGCCGTCCTTGACCTCCAGGACCGTCCCCACCTCGCGCACGTCGATCGCCGCGAGGTCGGCTGCCTGGATTTCTTTGAGGAGGATGTCTTTGAGCTCGCCGGGACGGAGGATGGTGTCGCTGGCCATGAAGTGTCCGTTCTGGTGGTTAGCTTGTGAAAATTATCACATGGAAGTGCTCCCCGCCACCCCTAGAGGCGAGACCGCGTCCTTCCTTTTATAAAGGCCGCCAATACGCCGCGCGGTCCGAGCGACCGCAGCTCCTGGGTCGACACTCCGGCGACGCGCCGGGCCGCCCCCGCGAGGTGGCTGGCGGACGCGTAGGCCAGGATCCGCGCCACGTGTCCCACTGTGTACCCGGGATTGGCGAGCAGGTCGGCGGCGCAGGCGGTGCGCACCAGATCGATCACGCGCTTGAGATTCGGCGCGCCTCCCGCGGCGAACTGGCGCGATAGGTGCTCGCGCGTCACGCGCAACGCCCGGGCGAGATCGCAGGTCTTCGTCGGCTCGGCGACACGCCGCCAGACTTCCTCCCACGTACGCAGCTGCAGCGCGTCCGTGAGTCGCAACAGTCGTGGCGCGTCGCCCAGCGCCCGGCGCCGGGCCACCTGGGCGGTGCGCCGCGCCACCCACTCCCCTGCTACTGCGTGGTCCACCGGCTCGACCAGGACTCCGGCGAACCCCGCACGCTGGCAATCGGCCACGAGCGGCCCATCGTCGGGACGGAACGCCGAGAGTGCGAATACCGGAATGCGTGGGAACCGCCCGGGCAGGGCCAGCCAGAGCTCGGGGGAGGTTTTGACGTCCACGACGACGGCGTCCACGAGCCGGGCGGCGAGCAACCGCTCGACGCCCTGCGGTGTGCGACAGCAGCGCACCGCACCGAGCCGGCGCGGATAGCCCCGCACGAAGGCACGGCGGGCTTCGCGCCGCTGATGGTAGACGGGGACGACCGGCGTCACGACTTGCGGGGGTCGCCGTCAGCGACGGCGGAGAGGGCCCGCACCATTTCGGCGGCTCGGCGGAGCACGCCGCGGGCGTTGTCGTACGAGATGGTGGCGAGCGCCCCCTCCGATGAGTGCCAGGCGCACTCGGTGATGCCCTCTTCCGCCTGCGGCACCGGCTCCCCGGTGCGGGATTCGAACAGAAAAAAATGGCAGTACTTGTGAATGGTCTTGCCGCGGAAGCGGAAGTACCAGTCGATCACCCGGATCGGGCCGTGCAGCGTGAGCTCCACGAGCCCCGTCTCTTCGGCGACCTCGCGCCGCGCGGCCTCGGCGGGCGGCTCGCCGCTCTCGAGATGCCCCTTGGGGAAGCCCCAGTTGCGATAGGAATCGCGGATCAGCAAATACACCACCTGCCCGTCGGTGCCGCGGCGGAAAACCACACCGCCGGCACTCGTTTCCCGTTGAGCCCGTGGTTGACGCCGTTTCATCGGACGCATCCAGCACGTGGATTTCGCCCGGACGTCCCCGTGCCAGTCCGCGATCGCCAATCCGCAATCCGCAATCGCATCAGAATACGCTAAACGAGAAGTATTTCCGTGGATTCGCCTGGATGTCCGAGAGCAGTTGCCGCAGCTGGATCATCGTGAGCGTCGTCTCACGGTACAACCCGGAATCGGCGACCAGGAGACCGAGCGTCCCGCTGCGATTGGCGAGGCGGGAGAGCACGGTGTCGGCGGCGACGAGGGCGTGAACCATGCTCTCCTGGTTCTTGTGCGCCGTGCCGACGAGATCGCGGACGTCCTGCGAGGTGGCCCGCACATCCTGGCTCGCTGCCGCCGTGTTGTTGAGAATCGTGGCCAGCTGGCCTTGATTGGTCGCGGTGTCGACCCGTCCCAGCGCGCCCTCGAGGGTAGTGGCGGCACGTGCCATGGCGTCCGACCCCTTGCCCAGGTTCGTCCCCACCCGCCCGATGACATCGGCCTGCTCGTTGGTGACGCGCGCCAGGCGGTCGGCGATCTCCCCGAAATCGTGGATCGAGCGGCGCAGCTCGGCAACCGCTTCCGAATCGAAGGCGCTCTGCACGCGGTTGGCGACGGACGCGATGTCGCCGGCGATGCGGCTCGCCTGGGCGGTCAGCTGCCCGATGTCGGGGAGCGTGGCGCCCGGCCAGCGCCCGCCGCCCATGGCCTGGGCCTCGGTCAACGCGGTCCGGACGTTCGGGTCCGAGAGCGGCTGATCCATCGAGATCAGGGTCGCCGCCCACTCCCCGAACAGCGAGGCGGACGCCGCGATCACGGCCGGGTGGTTGGGGAGCGTTACGCCCGCGTCGATCCTGAGGTCGGTCTCCACCCAATTGCCCTGAGCGAGCCGGATCGCCTGGACCTGTCCGACTCGCACGCCGCGCAGCACCACGGGATTCCCCGCCCCCAGCCCGCCCACGGTGCGGAAGCGCGCGGTGTAGAGCTTCTCCCTCCCGCCGAGGCGCGCACCGGAAAGCCACAGGGCGCCGCCGACCACCGCCGTCGCGGCCGCGATCACCACGAGCCCGACGGCCAATTCATTCTGCCGTTTCACGCTGGCCGTCCTTCGATGAACTGTCGTACGATTGGATCGGCGCTGGCCTGGATCTCTCGCACGCCGCCGACCTGACGCACCCGCCCCTCGTACAGCATCGCGATGCGGTCGCCCACGGTATAGGCGCTGCGCATGTCGTGAGTGACGACGATCCCCGTCACGCCGAGCTGCTCGCGGGTGCGGACCATCAGCTGGTCCATGACCGCCGAGGTGACCGGGTCGAGCCCTGTCGTCGGCTCGTCATACAAGATGTAACGGGGCCGCAGCGCGATGGCCCGGGCGATGCCGACCCGCTTCCGCATGCCGCCGGAAAGCTCGGCCGGGTAGCGCGGGCCGCTGTCCGGGAGATCCACGAGGCGCAGGGCGTCGTGCACGCGGCTCGCGATCTCGCGCTCCGGCAGGCGCCGGCGTACCAGTCCCAGTCCGACGTTCTCCTCCACGGTAAGGGAATCGAACAGCGCGGCGAACTGGAAGACGTAGCCGATCTCGCCCCGCAGTGCGGTGAGACCGGCCCGGTCGAGCTGCGACACGGCGCGCCCGTCAACGATGACGTCCCCGCCATCGGGGTGCAACAACCCGACGACGTGTTTCAGCGCCACGCTCTTGCCGGAGCCCGAGAACCCGATGATCACCATCGTCTCGCCGTCTTTGACGTCGAGGGTAAAGCCGTCGAGCACCGGCCGGCCGTTGAACGCCTTGCGGAGATCCCGGAACTGGATCACAGGAGCACCACCGCCCAAAACGCATCGAGCGCGAGAATCAGCATCGCCGAAAACACGACCGCCCGCGTCGTGCTGCGTCCCACTCCCTCGGCGCCCCCCCAGGTGTCGAGCCCGAGCCGGCACCCGATAAGCGTGATCGTCATGCCGAAGCTGGCGCTCTTGGCGAGGCCGAACCAGGTGTCCTTGAACCGGTAGAGCAGCTTCAGCCCTTTCACGAATTCGGGGGTGGAGAGGTGCAGCAGGCTGAGGCTCGTGAGCCAGCCCGTGAGGATGCCCACGGCGATGCCGAGAGCGACGACGAGCGGCACCATCACCGTCCCCGCGAGCACGCGCGGCAGGACGAGGTAGGCCTGCGGATCGTAGGCGAGCGTCTCCAGCGCATCGACCTGCTCGGTCACCCGCATCGTCCCCAACTCGGCGGCCACGCTGGCGCCGACGCGGCCGGACAGCGCGAGCCCCGTCAGCACGGGCCCGAGCTCCAGCATCATCGTCTTGGCGACGACGGTGCCGACGACGTAGAGGGGGACGGTGCCGGTGAAGGTGTAGGAAGCCTGCAGCGCCAGCACGACGCCGGTGAAGGCGGCGATGAACAGGGCGACCGGGAGAGAATCGACCCCGATCTTGCGCATCTGAACGACCAGCGGACCCCGCCAGGTGGCGACGTCGGGGACGGCCAGCACGAGATCCGCCAAGAAGTGACCGAACCGCCCCGCCGCGCGCACGCGGTCGACAGCGTATCGGCCGATCCGGTCGATCACGCCCTTAAGCTAGTGTAAAGCGGAGAACGGGACAAAGACGCACAGACACGCAGGGGAGAACAGGAAAACGCAACAGGGGCCAGGTAACCCTGGCCCCTGTTGTCCTCACGCGGCGAAGCTCGCGAGCGCCTTTCCCACGTCCCCTTCCCGGAGCCGCTTCAGAGCCCGGTCACGGAGCTGCCGCACACGCTCGCGCGTGACGCCGAGCATGCCGCCGATCTCCTCGAGCGTGTGCTCGCGCCCGCCGTCGAGACCGAAGTAGAGGCGCAGCACCTTCGCATCGCGCCGCTGCAGCGTGTTGAGGGCGCTCTCGATCTCGTCCGACAGGAACCGGTCCATCGCCTGGTCTTCCGTGTCGGGGAGGTCCTCGGCGATGAAGCGCTCGATCAGCGACCGGTCGCCATCGGGGTCGAGCGGCGCGTCGAGCCGGACATCGCCCGTGTTGAGCGCCGCCAGCGACTGCACCACCTCGAGCGACAGCTTGGTCGCGTCGGCGATCTCCTCCGGCGTCGGTTCGCGCCGCAGCGTCTGCCGCAGATACTCGGCCGTCCGGACGATGCGCGAGAGGTCGGCCGTACGGTTCAGCGGCACGCGCACCGTGCGGCCCTGGCGCGCCAGCGCGGCGAGAATCGCCTGCCGGATCCACCACACCGCGTAGGAGATGAACTTGACGCCCTGGTCGGGATCGAACTTCCGGGCGGCCGTAAGCAGCCCGACGTTCCCCTCCCCGATCAGATCAGTGAGGGGGAGCCCCCGGTTCTGGTACTTCTTGGCCACGGAGATGACGAAACGCAAGTTGCGCTTCACCAGCTCCTGCATGCACTCCTGGTCGCCGGCGCGGACCTTCCGGGCGAGCGCGATCTCTTCCTTTTGAGTGAGCAACGGCGTCTTGCTCACCTCATGGAGGTACTGATCGAGGATATCGCGCTCGTGCTCGGGGCCGAGGCCGGAGAGCAGACCCCGACGCCGGCCGCGCTTGCGGCCAGGCTTCGCCCCCGCTGCGGCCGTGGGCGCCTTGGCCGCGGCGCGCTTCGGTGCCGGGCCGCGCTTGGCGGCCTGCGCACGGACGTGCCTGGACGCAGGCTTGGCGGCCGCCGGCTTGGTTTTGGTACGGCGCTTGGACTTGGTCATTGGCTCTGGGGCTCAGGCAATCGCCGGTGTGATACCGCTCACGGGCGCCAAAAGTTCATTCGTAGCTTGACACTACAGGAACGCCCCGATAACATGCCGTGTTCCCGTCGGGAGGCTCCGCGGGGCGCCAATATAGCGGGGGCGTAGCTCAGTTGGGAGAGCGCGTGAATGGCATTCACGAGGTCAGGGGTTCGATCCCCCTCGCCTCCACTGGAAGGCTGGGGGACAGGGAATAGCAGCAGACGCACCGGCGCACAGTGGTGAACAGGGGACAGGGGCGGTTAGATTCGGGGCCAGGCGATTGCGGGAATAGCTCAGTTGGTAGAGCACAACCTTGCCAAGGTTGGGGTCGCGGGTTCGAGTCCCGTTTCCCGCTCTCCAGAGATGGCGGCGGCACACAAGCGACGCGGGGTGGAGCAGTCTGGTAGCTCGCCGGGCTCATAACCCGGAGGTCGTGGGTTCAAATCCCACCCCCGCTACTGAAATTGCGGATTGTGGATTGCGGAATGCGGATTGATCGTGACTGGCGCGCCTCGATCCGCAATCGCCAATCCGCAATCCGCAATTTGTTCGGGCGGTTAGCTCAGCTGGTTAGAGCGCTACGTTGACATCGTAGAGGTCACTAGTTCGAATCTAGTACCGCCCACCTGCATTGCCGGCCGGGATTGAGACGGATGCCGACGTCTACCGCCTCGATGCCGGCTGGTTGTTAGGGGCGCCCATAGCTCAACTGGATAGAGCGTCTGACTACGGATCAGAAGGCTGGGGGTTCGACTCCTCCTGGGCGCATGCAGAACCTGGTGGGATCGTCGCGGCGGCTCAGCGGCGGTGGCGTCTAAGCTCGGGGCGTAGCGCAGTCCGGTTAGCGCGCCTGGTTCGGGACCAGGAGGTCGGTGGTTCAAATCCACTCGCCCCGACTTGCAGCATAGTAAGTCGTTGAATCTCCAGCAGTTCCCCGTAGTGTACGGGTTCTGTGAAGCCTGCATAGATACTTGCGATGTCCCCCGCCCCGGGTCAGGTTAAAACATTACCTCAACGGGGGTTCGGCTATGCACCCTGCCTTGTCTGTCGTTCTCTGGTATTCCCCTCCATCGACGCGATGTAGCGCGCACGGCTGAACCAGGCTGCGGCACTCCGTAGTGCCCGTTGACCTGCCGTCCGGTCAGCGGACGGTGCCGCGTGTCCTTGCCCTGGCTCCGTCGTGCGGACGTTCACTACAGACATCGATCGTCGTTCAATCGCAACGCTTTGCTTGAGGGTACATCATGAATACCACGCGTTTACGTCGACTGTGCGGGTACGCGCTGTTCGCCGCATTGGCGAGCCTCGCGGCGCCGTTGGCGGCGCAGCAGGGCTCCGTCGCGGGGCGAGTCACCGACAAGGTGAGCTCCCAGCCGGTTCAGGGCGCCCAGGTGCTCCTGAGCGGTACGAACTTGCAGGGCATTACCAATAATGAAGGGCGCTATCGCATCGACCGGGTGCCACCGGGCACCTACCAGGTGCAGGTGCGGCTGATCGGGTACGCGATGGGCCAGCAAGCCGTGACCGTCGCCGCCGGAGCCGCGGCCACGCTCGACATCGTGATGACCGCCGCGGCGGTCCCCCTCGAGGCGCTGGTTGTCAGCGCGACCGGAGAAACACAGCGCGTCAAGGAGCTGGGGAACGCCGTCTCCACGATTGCCGCGGACAGCGTCGCAACAAAGGCGCCGGTCACCGACATCGCGGATCTCTTGAACTCGCGCGCCCCAGGCGTTCAGGTGATCACCCCCGGTGGCACCACCGGTGACGGCGCGCGCATCCGCATCCGCGGTGACGAGAGCCTGTCGCTCGACAACGAGCCGGTCGTCATGGTGGACGGCATCCGGGTGAACAACGACCCGCGCTCGAGCTCGATCGGCGTGGGCGGTCAGATTCCATCCCGGATCGATGATTTCCAGGCCAACGACCTGGAGGCCGTCGACATCGTGAAGGGTCCGTCCGCCGCGGCGTTGTACGGGACGGACGCCTCCAACGGCGTGATTCAGTTTCGCACCAAGCAGGGGCGCCCGGGCCCGACTCGCTGGACGTCGTTCATCGAGGGCGGCGTCCTGAACGACGACGCCAACTGGCCGGCCAACTATCGCGGCCTCACCGCCGGCGGCAGTGGGTGCTCGCTCGAGCTGCAGGGTGCCGGCCTGTGCACGATCGCCAAGATCCAGAGCCTCAACCCACTCGAGCAGTTCAGCCCGTTCCGCCAGGGAGTGCGCGAGCAATACGGCCTCGCCGCTTCGGGCGGGAGCGAGCAGACCACGTTCTACACGTCGGGGACCTTCGAGCGGGAGCGCGGCGTCTTCCAGTCGAACGACCTGCGCCGCGTCAGCCTGCGGGCCAACCTGCACAACGAGATCAGCCGGCTGATGGACATCTCGGTATCCACCGGGTACGTCTCGAGCGATCTGGCCCTGCCGCAAAACGACAACAACGATCAGGGAATCGTTTCCAGCGCCCTGCTCGGCACATCGGACACGTCGCGGAATTTCTGCGCGCAAGGACACGATTGCCACGGGTACGGCTTCCTGACCCCGCAGGAAGCGAATCAGATCTTCACGGGGCAGAGCATCGAGCGGTTCACGGGCAGCCTGAACTGGAATTTCCGCCCGACGAGCTTCCTCACCTTCCGCGGTGTGGCCGGCACGGACGTCACCAACCAGGCGGACAACGAAACCACCCCGCCCGCCGTGATCCCGCTCGACCAGACTCGCCTGGACGGCGACCATGTCGCCGACCGGATCCAGGTGTTCACGTACACCGCGAATTTCTCGGCGACGGCGAACTATCGGCTGTCCTCGACCATCACCGCCAATACGACGGGCGGGCTGCAGTACGTCAAGGACGTCGACAACGAAGTCGACGCGTCGGGCCGTAAGCTGGTGGGTGGTACGAACTCGCTCGCCGGCGTGGTGGTCCCCACCGTCGGGGAGTTCACCAACGAATTCGTCACGCTGGGCTACTACGGCCAGGAGCAGGTCAACTTCCATGACCGCTTCTTCCTGACCGCCGCCGTGCGACGTGACAAGAACTCGGCGTTCGGCGTGAACTTCAGTGGCATTACCTACCCGAAGGTTTCCGGCTCGTGGGTGCTCTCGGACGAGCCGTTCTTCGCCCACCCGACCTGGCTCAACTCCCTGCGGCTGCGCGCCGCCTGGGGGCGGTCCGGCCGGCAACCGGGCGAGACCGACGCGCTGCAGTTCTTCTCCCCCGTCGCCGTCACCACCAACGGCGGGTCTCAGCCGGCCGTCACGATCGGCGGGTTGGGCAACGTCGGATTGAGGCCCGAGCGGACGCAGGAGATCGAAACCGGCTTGGACGCCGACCTGGTGCAGTCGCGGCTCCATTTCGAGTTCACCTACTACGACAAGAGCTCGAAGGACGCCCTGATCGCGCGGAAGCTCGCGCCCTCCTTGGGCGTGACCGATACGCGATTCGAGAACCTGGGTGAGGTGAGCAACAAGGGCGTCGAGTTGCTGCTCACGGCGCAGATCATCAACCAGTCGAGCTTCGGCTGGAACGTGTCGGCGAGCGCCTGGGGCAACCGCAACCGGCTCATCCATCTCGGCAAGGACATCAGCCCGATCATCTTCGGCCTGGGCGGCGCCTCGCAGCGGCACGAGGAAGGCTATCCGTTGGGCGGGTACTGGGACTACTCGTACACGTTCCAGGACTTGAACCACGACGGCATCATCACGGCGAATGAGATCACCGTCGCGCCGCAGCAGTCGTTCCAGGGCTCGGTCGAGCCGGATCACGGCGGCACGCTCACATCCGAAGTCACGTTCCTGCGGCACTTCCGGCTGTACGGGCTGCTCGACGCGCGGTACGGCAACAAGCTCGACAACGCGACCGAGTCGTTCCGCTGCCTGTTCGGCATCTGCCAGGGTCATGTCGACCCGAAGGCGTCGCTCGCCGACCAGGCCGCATCGGTGGCGACTCGCAACTTCGGCATCGAGACCGGCTTCTTCCAGGACGCGAGCTTCGTGAAGCTGCGCGAGGTGTCGGTGACGTACTCGGCGCCCGAGCAGTGGGCGCGCAAGATCGGGGCGCAGTCGCTGAGCTTTACGTTCACGGGGCGGAATCTGCACACGTGGACGAAGTACAAAGGCGTCGACCCCGAAGTCATCAACGGACTGGATGTCGGGCAGTTCAGCACCGCCGACTTCCTGACGCAGCCGCCGGTGCGGTACTTCATCGGCCGCGTCAACGTCTCCTTCTGAGCCGAGGCACATGACCATGAGATACACGAGACACATCCCGAGCGTGCTCCGGCTCTCGCTCCTGGCGGCGGGGTTTTCACTGTTACCGCTGGCCGGGTGTAACGACCCGTTGCACGTCACGGATCCGGATATCGTCACGCCGGGTCAGCTGACCGACCCGTCCAAGCTTCCCACCGTCCGCGCAGGCGCCGTCGGCGATTTCTCGCTCGCCTATACCGGTGACGGCTCCGACGGCTCGGGGGGCGTCGAAGGGGTGATCATGTACGGCGGCTTGCTCGCCGACGAATGGATCAACTCCGAGACGTTCCCAACGCGCATCGAGGTCGATGCGCGGACCATCCACGTCACGAACGCCGATCTCGACCTGTGGTTCCGGACGCTGTCACGGGCGCGACGGTCGACGGAGAACGCCGCAGGCCGGTTCGCGCAGCTCGCGCCGAGCGATCCGGGATATGGCGAGATGCTGTCGCTGGCGGGGTACACGTACCTGTTCTTCGCCGAGAACTTCTGTAACGGCGTGCCGATCAGTCAGGCCACACCAAGCGGCGCGTTGGTCTATGGAGAGCCGTTATCGAACAAGGACCTGCTCGATACGGCGGTTGCGCGTTTTGACAAAGCGCTGGCCGTCTCAAGCGACGCGGACGATTCGAGCCTCGCCAGCGTCGGCAAGGGTCGGGCGCTCCTCGATCTCGGCGATTTCGCCGCCGCTGCCACCGCGGTGAACGCCGTGCCGACGTCGTTTGCGTACTTCCTGGAGCACTCCGAGAACACGGACCGGGAGAACAACGGCGTGTACCGGGCGAACATTCCTGACCAGCGGTACTCGGCAGCCGACCAGGAAGGGATCAACGGCTTTCCGTTCCTGTCGGTGGCGGATCCGCGGACACCGATCGCGCTGGACCCCGCCGGAACCGGGTTCGACGGGACCACGCCCTTGTACGACAACCTGCGCTACGGCGGCCGCTCGGCGGCCATCACGCTCGCCACTGGTGTCGAAGCACGGTTGATCGAGGCGGAAGCCGCGCTGCAGGCCGACACGGCAAACCCGCCACCGGCATTCTACACGGCGCTCAACAACCCGCGCGCGAACGCCGCTGACCGTGCGTACTTCGACGCCACCACGGCGCCCGGGACTCCGGCCATCGGGGTACTGCAGAATCTGTCCACGGCCGATGCAACGGCCGCGGGCGGGGCGGTGAACCTGTTGTTCAATGAGCGGGCGCGCTGGCTGTGGCTGACGGCGCATCGCCTGAGCGACCTGCGGAGGCTGATCCGGCAGTATGGCCGCAATTCGGAACAGGTGTTCCCGACAGGGCCGTACTTCAAGGTTCAGTTCCCCGTCTACGGGACGGACGTCAATTTCCCGATCCCGATCGACGAGCAGAACAACCCGAACTTCACTCAGTGCACCGATCGCCTGCCCTGAGTGAATCGCAGATCAAAACAGAGCGGGGGCCGGTTGCTGGCCCCCGCTCTTCTTTATTATGAGAATGTCAGGACTCGGGACCCTGCTTGGTATGAATCTCGATGACGCCGCTCGTGGCGTTCGTGCCGTAGTACGTCGTCCCCTCGATCCCCGAGATGATGTTGATCGTCTCGATCTCCCCGGCGGGGACCTGGCTCAGCACCTTCCAATCGGCCGAGCGCACGCCGTCCACGATGACAACCGGGGCGTCCTCCAGGTAAACGCTCGAGCGGCCGTGCCAGTGGATCCGCGCCGGGTTGCCGTTGCGATCCTCCTCCAGCGTCAGCATCGGCGCATCGTGCTTCAGCACTTCCCAGGCGTTCTTACCACCCGAGCGTTCGATCTGCTCGGCGGTGATCACGATGCCGCCGGCGTTGGGGATCGTGGATTGGCTCGAGGTGGCGCGCGAACAGCCGAGCGCCCAGGCCAAGGACACGGCAACGGCGACAGCGGACCGACGGAAACGGGGCATAGGGACCTCCCTGTGGGACAGCGCCACGCTCGGGTGTGGCTGAATAGTCAGTCGCGCGGTGCTGCCCGGTCAAGGGAAAGCGGCTGCCATTGCGGCCGTCCTGACAGTATCTTGATGACCCGCGCGCCAGTAGCTCAGCTGGATAGAGCGTCGGCCTCCGGAGCCGAAGGTCGTGGGTTCGAATCCCGCCTGGCGCATGATCTTACGAAAAGCCGTATCCACCAGCACGGCACCCTGCCCCACGGGTCCCCGCTTGCCTCAGCGGTCTCATGACTCCCCCGGCGTGGCCATTCGCCGGGCGTGGCGTGAATGTGTCTCCACGCTCCTCTATGACCGGGATGTCGCGATGAGCTCGACTGACGATCTCGCCTACTTTTCCGAAGAAAATTCCGCGGCAGTAGTCAATGCGCGCATCGATCCGCGTAATGCGGATGCGCGTGTCGCAGCGGTGATTACCGCGCTCACACGCCACCTGCACGCTTTCATCAAGGAGATCGAGCCGACCCGGGACGAATGGCTCGCCGGTATCCGTTTTCTGACCGAGACTGGTCACATGTGCAGCGACTGGCGGCAGGAATTCATCCTGCTCTCGGACATCCTCGGCGTGTCGATGCTGGTCGACACGATCAATAGCCGACGACCGTCGGGCGCCACCGAGAATACGATCCTCGGACCCTACTATGTCGCCGATCGTCCGGCGCGGCCGCTGGGCGCCAATATCTGTCTGGACGGCAAGGGTGAACCCTGCATCGTCTCAGGCGTCGTGCGCGACACCGATGGCCGCTCGCTCGCCGGCGCCACAGTCGACGTGTGGCAGACAAACAACGATGGCTTCTATGACGTGCAGCAGAAGGACATTCAACCCGCGGGCAATCTGCGGGGTCTGTTCACCACCGACGCCAGGGGTCGCTATCAGTTCCGTACGGTGAAGCCCCGCTACTACCCCATCCCCGATGACGGTCCAGTCGGCAAACTCCTCAAGCAGCTCGGGCGTCATCCCTACCGCGCGGCCCATATTCACGTGATCGTCTCTGCCGAAGGACATGACACGGTAGTCACGCACATCTTCGATCCCGACTGTCCCTACCTGCGCGAGGACGCCGTGTTCGGCGTGAAGCGCAGCCTGGTCGGCAACTTCGTGAAGCACACCGACCAGGAGGCAGCGGCAGCGGCCAGTTTTGACGGTGCGCCATTCTTCTGGACCGTCGAGGCGGATTTTGTCCTCGCGAAGGCCCCGTCGAAGGAGATTGCCAGATAGCAGCGCTGGCGACACCGGCGCCGGAGTCATATCATAGCGTGCCCGTTTGTCGCATCTCGAGAGAATCGCTCCACCACCGACTGCACGAGGACGCATCCCATGCGCCGCCACCTCGTTCCCGCCCTTGCGATGCTGCTGGCTCCACTCGCTCCTGCAACCGCCCAGTCGGCGGCGCCAGACACTGCGGTGGAGCGCCGGGTGAACTCCCTTCTCGCTCAGATGACGCTCGACGAGAAGCTCGGGCTCCTCTCCGGCGTCAACTTCTTCGACATCCCGGGCCTGCCACGCCTCGGCATCCCCGAGCTGGGCACCGCCGACAGTCCGTTCGGCGTCCGCGCGACTGGCCCTTCGACGCTCTACGTGAGCGGTATCGCGTTGGCCGCGACCTGGGACACGGTGCTCGCCGGGCGCGTCGGCACCGAGATCGGTCGCGACGCGAGGGCGAGGGGCAGACACTACTCGCTCGGTCCCGGGGCCGACATGTACCGCACACCGCTCGGCGGAAGGAATTTCGAATATCTGGGCGAAGACCCGTTTCTCGCGTCGCGCATGGCGGTGGGCTTCATCACCGGGATGCAGTCGCAGGGCGTGAGCGCGACGATCAAGCACTTCATCGGCAACGAATCGGAGTTCGCGCGCAATACGACCGATTCCCGCATCGACGAGCGTACACTGCGCGAGATCTACCTCCCCACGTTCGAAGCGGCGATCAAGGAAGCCCACGTCGGCGCGGTCATGCCTTCGTACAACCTGACCAACGGCACCTACATGACGGAGAACCGCCGTCTCCTGGTGGATCTCGTAAAGCGGGAGTGGGGATTCCCCGGTGTCCTCATGTCCGATTGGGGCGCCGTGCATTCCGCGCTCGACGCGGCGAACGGTGGCACCGACCTCGAGATGCCCGGGCAGCAACACTGGGTGAAAGATTCGTTGCTGCCCCTCGTGCAGCGCGGGCGGATTTCACAGGCGACCATCGACGACAAGGTTCGCCGCCTGCTGCGCAACATCGTGCGCTTCGGCTGGATGGACCGGCCCCAGCTCGATGCCTCGATTCCGCGCTACAGCCAGACCGGCCGCCAGACGGCTCTCGACGGCGAGCGCGAAGCGATCGTGCTGCTGAAGAACGACGGCAATCTGTTGCCGCTCGACCGGCAGCGCGTTCACACGATCGCGGTGATCGGCCCCAACGCTTTCCCTGCGGGCACGCTTCTGGGCGGCGGCAGCGCCACCATCCCGACCTTCCACACCGTGAGCTTCCTCGAGGGGATCAGCAACGACCTCGGAACGGGTGCCGCGGTCCTCAACGCGCGCGGCATCCCGAGTTTCGCCACGGTCGCCTTCTCGACCCGCTTCACGACCACCGCGGCCGGTGGGACCCCGGGACTGACCGCCGAGTCCTTCAATACGCCGGATCTCTCGGGCGCGCCGGTCAGCACGCGCGTCGACCGTATCGTGAACGTGGGGCGACCGTTCGATATCGCGGCGCTGTCCTCGGGTGAGCCCGTCGACTTCGCGTCGCTGTTCGGCGGGCCACCGCAACCTCCCGGAACACGCTGGACCGGCTATTACACCCCGGCCAAAGCGGGCACGTTCGACATCGTGGTCCAGCAGGGCGGGTTCTCCAATGCCGGCTATCGACTCTATGTGGACGACAAGCTGGTGGCCGATCGCTGGTCCCGCATGCAGGCGATCATCGAGGCGACGAGCGTCCCGCTCGACGCGAGTCCCCACAAGATCGTGCTGGAACACCATGTCCAGCCCGGCTTCGGCGGTCCGTTCGTCAAGATGGGAATCGTCCCGCAGGGGAGCTGGGTCGATTCTTCGACCATCGCGATGGCGGCGAAGGCGGATGTCGTGGTGCTGGCCGTCGGATTCGATGCGCAAAGCGAGACCGAGGGGTGGGACCGTACCTTCGGCCTGCCTCCCGGCCAGGACGAGCTGATCGAGCGCGTCGTCGCGGCGAACCCCAAGACCATCGTCGTCGTCACGTCGGGGGGCGGCGTCGACATGAGCCGATGGATCGACAAGGTGCCCGCGGTGCTTCAGGCCTGGTACCCCGGACAGGAGGGAGGCACGGCACTCGCGGAGGTGCTGCTCGGCGAGGTCAACCCTTCGGGACATCTGCCGGCGACGTTCGAGCGCCGGTTGGAGGATAATCCGGCCTACGCCAACTGGTTCGAGGTGCCGGGCACCAATCGCATCGAATACAAGGAAGGGGTGTTCGTCGGGTATCGCGGCTTCGAGCACAACGGCGTTACGCCGCTGTTCCCGTTTGGACACGGCCTGTCATACACCACGTTCAGCTACGCCAACCTCACGGCGACACAGGTCCCGACCTCGGCAGGCGCACCACCGCGATGGGAGGTTGCCTTCGACGTCACGAATGGCGGAAGTCGCGCCGGGGTGGCGGTCGCTCAAGTGTACGTCGCGAGTCCGGCGAGCGCCGTACCGCGTCCTCCCAAGGAATTGAAAGCCTTCAGCAGGGTCGCCCTGCAGCCGGGAGAGACCAAGCGGATCAGCGTTCCGCTGACGCTGCGCTCGCTCGCGTACTACGACGTCTCCGGACGGGTATGGCGTGCGGATCGGGGAATCTACAAGGTGTTGGTCGGCAACTCGTCGACGGACATCGGGGCGTCCGGCACCCTCACGCTGGCTCGGTTCGCAACCACCCAGTAATCGATCCGCGTCTAGCCGTGCTCGCGGACGTCGCTACAGGTCCCCTGCTTTCTCGCGGGGA
>JAWOLH010000003.1:0-6879 GCA_033853695.1 Gemmatimonadales bacterium
GGACGTCCGTCATGCGAAAGATTACGGGAACAGACACTCCAACCAGATACGTCACGTGACCATGGTCCCACAGGCAGGTGCTGACTCCCGGCGGGCCGCCGTCACACGACCCCAGGATCTGGCCGGAGGCGTTGATGGCGATGGGCCAACGAATGGGCGCGAGGTCGACCGCCTGATACACGCGGGCCGGCGTCGCCGCAGCTCTGAGGGAACCGGGCAGGGACGGTTCAACCGCTGTGTCGCTACAGGCACCCGCGAGGAAGGCTACTACCAGAACCAATTGTAGACGCATAACCACTCCTGGTGAACATCACGTCCATCATCCTTCCTGTCAGGTGAAACAGGCGTGAAGTGGCAGTGAGGCCTCCCCCGTTGTGTTTCCTGTCAGCAGAAGTCCTACACACCGCTCCCCCGCGCCCGAAATTTGCTCCGCCTTGACTGGCACCATGTATTGATGCAACTCGGGGCTTCGCCCAGGGGGGTGCCACGTGGTCCGCCGTCTCGCCGTCCTCATTCTGCCAGCCTTCTGCGGCATTCTGCACGCCCAGTCCCTGATCGTCTCCAACGCCGCGGCCGCCCCGGTCCGCGACGACTCGATCTACGCGCTCCGCGTCGACCCGGCGCAGTACCAGGGCGAAGACGAGGTGATCCTGCTCGACGAAGCGTCGGTGCGCATCGAAGCCGACGGCCGCTCCTCATATACGGGACGCCAGGTGGCCCAGATGCTGACCACCAAGGGCGTCGAGAACTGGGGGGAGCTGACCTTCTGGTACATCGCCGGCCGCCAGCGCGTCGAGATTCACCGCATCCGCGTCATCGGACCGGACGGCACCGTGCTGCACGACGGGCCCGCGCACCAGCAGGAGGTGACGCCGCCCGCCGAGTCGGGCGATCCGGTATTCACTGACCGCCGCGGCATTCAGGTGACCCTCGCTGGCCTCGCCCCCGGAACGCTGGTCGACTACAGCTACACCCTCGAAACGGTGAAACCCGCGCTGCCGGGCGACTTCCTCTTCTTCTGGCGTGTGAACCTTGACTCTCCCGTGCGCCGCTCCCGCTTTACCCTCGACACGCCGCAGGACATGACCCCCCGCCTGCGCGTGCGCAACCTCGGCGGCACCGCGGCGGACAGCGTGATCGACGGCCGGCGCGTGCGCCGCTGGAGCGTCGCCGAAGTCCCCGCCATCACCTGGCAGAGCTACGCCGGGACGCCGAACGCGGTGACGGCCTCGATCCGCGTCGGCACCACCGAGTCGTGGCGCGCCGTGGGCGCATGGTACGACTCCCTCGCCCGCGACCGCTACCAGCTCACCACCGAGATCGTGGCGGCGCACGCCCGCGAGCTCAAGGGCGCGAGAACCCTTGATGACTCGCTACGCGCCACGTACCGCTGGGTCGCTCAGGATTTCCGCTATGTGTCGCTGTCGCTCGGTGACGGTAGCTATCAGCCGCGCCTGCCGCGCGACGTGTTCGAGTCGCGCTTCGGCGACTGCAAGGACAAGACGACGCTGTTCGTGAGTCTGGCGCGCCACATGGGCGTGACCGCCTACCCCGTGCTCGTGAGCTCGGACGGCTTTGTCGACTCCCTGCAGCCCAGCATCAAGCAGTTCGACCACGTGATCGCGGCGGTGGAGCACGCCGGCAAGACGCGCTACTTCGACGTCACCGCCGAGCTCACGCCCTTCGGCGACCTGCCGGGCGTCCTGCAAGGAGAAGTCGGACTCGCCATCCCCGCCAAGGGCGCCAGGGTCGTCGTGCTGCCCGCCGCGCCGGCCGACAGCAGCCGCCACGACGAAGCGATCGTCGGCGCCTTCGGGCGCGACGGCCGCTTCACCGGTCGAGTCACCATCTCCGCGTCGGGGACGGAGCAGGACCGGCTGCGCGAAGAGCTCGACGGCCTCCCCGACCAGTCGGCAGAGGATCGCGACGCGACGCTGCGCAAGCACGCGACGGCGCTCTACACGACCGCCGCGGTCGACAGCCAGCACTACAGCAACGGACGCGACCTCACCGCGCCGGCGCAGGTGACGGTCTGGTTTACCGCGGCCCACGTGATCGGGCAAATGGGCACGAAGTACTACTTCAATCTGCCCATCGACAAGTTCTCGAACCCTGAAAACCTGACCCGCCTGGAGGCCGAAGGACCGCGGCGCTTCCCCATCGACATCGCCCGCGTCAACAGCCCCTCCGTGTACCGCTCTTCCCTGCAGGTCGAGCTCCCCGAAGGATGGAGCGCCGAGCTGCCGAAGAACGTCTCGGTCAAAGGTCCCTTCGGCTACTATCGCGCCGAGTACAGCCAGGCGGGACGAATCCTGCGCGTGTCGCGGGAGATGGGCGGGCTGCGCGGCCTCCTGCCCCCGGACAGCCTCGCCGCCCTGCGCGCCTGGCTGCGCGCGGTCGCGGAGGACCGGGCGGGGATGATCGTGCTGGACCGCGGCACCGGCATGGACCTGGTCGCCGCGGGCAGCGGCGACTCGCAAGCCGGCGTGGGCGCATTGCCCGACGTCTTGCTCGGCGTCGGGGACCTCGCCGACGCCAAGGTCGGCCAGGAGGGCGGCGCGGGCCCGTCGGAGGACTTCCTGAACTTCTCGTCCTCGAAGCCGGTCGAGGCGTATCATCGCACGTTCCGGGCGCAGCAGATGGTGTTTCGCGCCGGCTCGTCGCGGCTCGCGGCCCTGCAGGTGTCCGCGGCGGCTTACCACACACCCGACGAAGCCCGCTGGATGCCCGACATCTTCGACCTCGTCGACCTGCGATCGTTCATGGCCGCGTACGTGAAGCAGATCGGGGCACAGCAAGTGTCGCTGGGCAAGAGCCACGCGGTGGACCTGGACGGCATCGGCGACCGGGCGAAGGGGTGGGTCTTCGAAATGGTGACGCCCGTCGCCACCCTCAATATCGGCATGTTGATGGCGGCTCGCGGTCGCGTCAACACGGCGGTGATCGCGGTCGGGACGCAGGACATGCAGGACCGCGACCTGGCGGCGCTGTTGCGGACCATGGACGAGCGCGTGCGCAGTCACGACGCCTATCTCAGCGCGATCCCGCTGGACACGACGGACACCGATGACGTGGCCATCGCCGACTCGGCGCTCGCGGCCGTTACCCCGCTCGCGCTCAACAGCGTCGCGACATTCCCGCGCGACTCTGCCCCGATCCATACGAGATCCGCCACGTTCTCCCTCGAGGACGGGGCACCGACCTACAAATTGAGCATCGGCGGGAGGGCGCTCGAGTTCCCGTTCGGCCACTCGCGCGCGGTCGAAGTCGCGCTGACGGTGACGCTACACCCGACCGAAGCGGACGCGCTCAAGCAGGTGATCGCCGCCGAGCACGCGAGCCGCGCCCAGTTCGTCGCATCCGCCCTGGGAGGGGGGCTGGGACAGATGGGCAGCCTCGCTCAGGAGGCCAGTGCCGGCGATTCTGCCACCAGCGATTCGACGGCCCTGGAGGCCGTGGTGACGCCCCGGCTCGGCGCGCGCTCCCAGGCGGTGCGGGCGCGGCTGCGCGGCATGCTGAAGGTCGACGTCGACGAGGTCGTCTTCGCGCGCGGCAAGCTCACGGCCGCGGTCGACGTCACTCATCCGCTGGGAGCGAGTGATCTCCCCGCGGCGACCGCGCTCGCGCAAGACATGCTGCAGCGCATGCGAGCGCTCGAGCCCAAAACCAACGAGACGCCGCCGACCCCGGCGCTCGTCGCCCAAGTGACTCGCGTCGTCGACGCCGAGCGCGCCGTAGACAGCCTGGTCGATGCGCGTGATATCGAGGGGGCGTTCCGCGCGGTGGCCAGCGCGCAGCTCGAGCATGCGCCCGTTGGATTCGGCGCGTCCACCTGGAATGGCCTCTGCTGGTACGCCAGCCTGAATGGCCAGGCGCAGCGCGCCATGCATGCGTGCGAAGCGGCGGTCGCGCCGGACACCACCGTGCTCGCGTACCGGGACAGCCGCGGGCTCGGGCGGGCGGTCGCGGGCGACCTGGACGGCGCGCGTGTCGATTTCGCCTACGTCGTCGATCACGCCGATGAGGGGACGTTCCACGACACGCGGGCGGCGTGGCTCAGCAAGCTGCGGGCCGGCGAGAACCCATTCACGCCCGACGTGCTGGATGAGTTGCGCAAGCAGTAGAGGAGATCGAGCCGGCTGACAGTACGAAAAGGAATCACTTCCTTGGTTCGTGGGAGTCTGCGATGATGGCGCGCCGACCGTACACCTGCTCGTGGCTGGTCCTTGGTTCCGCCTTCTTCCTCGTCACGTGTAGTGAGTCAACGAGTCCAGGCATCAAGATAGCGTCGCTCTCCGTCTCCCCCGACAGCGCTATCGTGGACGTCGCAGACTCGGTTCAGGCTACCGCGACCGCTCGAGATGTGAACGGGAACGTCGTCACCTCAGCAGTCTCGTGGTCGAGCAGGGACGGCCGCATCGCAACTGTCAGGCCGGACGGCTGGATCAAGGCGATCCATGGCGGTCGAGCATGGATCCTTGCCGCTGCAGGTGCCTCGATGGACAGCCTGCTCATCGTCGGCCGCAGTCGTGGCACAACGATCGTCACCCCACACAGCGACTCACTCAATTTCATCTTCGAGACGAGCCAGCTCGTGGCGCAAACGAGCGACAGTAGCGGGATGATCGCCGGCTCGTACACCTGGATCAGCCGTAACCCCACGGTAGCCAGCGTCAATCAGGTCGGTGTGGTCACCGCCCATGGAGTTGGCGACGCGTTCATCGTGGCGGCGGAGGACGGCGGGAGCCGTGACTCAGCCCACGTATTCGTGCAGCAACGGGTGGCCAGCGTTGTCGTCGCCCCGGCGACGAGCTCAAGGCCGGTTGCCCGGACGCAGCTTTTCACCGCTACTGCCCTGGATTCAGGGGCGACGATCGTTGCCGGTCTAAAGGTCGCCTGGTCCTCCAGTCTTGCTTCAATCGCCGGGATCGATTCGACGGGATTGGCGACAGCGATAGCGGTCGGTACGGACACGATTCGCGCGCAGGTCGGGACGATGACGGGACGGGCGCTGCTGCAGGTGAGCCCACTCTCCAGTTTGCACTTCAGTCCCGACACGCTGGTTCTCGGCGTGGGCCAGTTTGCCACGAGTGTCGGGTTCCCCATACCTGAACTCGTTGCCGACTCGGCCGGGCTCGATCAGGTCTTTGTCAGTCACCTCACGGCAGGGGACACCACGATCGCCGCGCCGCCGGAGTCATTGATCGTCCCTGGTCAGAATGGGAATTACACGTCGTTCACTTTTTCGGGCCATCGAGCGGGGGGGACCACATTCACGGCTGCGGCGCCCAGATACAACCCGGCGACCGCCGTGGTGCGGGTATCGACCCCGAGGTTGATTGTGTCGAATCATTCCACAATCGATACAATCGCAGTGAACGAACCGGTTGGATTAGGCACCGAGGTCGCGGATTCATTGGGGCGCAATCACCACCTGGTGAGTCCGGTGAGTATCCGGATCACCTCGCGGGACACGACGGTGCTGGCGGCCGTTTCAGATACCATTGTGGTGCCGGCAGGGAGTGTCGGCGCGGTTGGAGGTCTTACCCCACGCAGCGCCGGCCAAGCGTGGGTGAGAGTGGACGCCGCGGGGTACACTCCGGACAGCGGGCTCTTCACGGTGGTTCCGCTGCGGCTCAAAATCCGGGGGACCTCAGGAACGTCGCCGTCACCCGCGACGATCGGCGTAGGCCAGGGCTTCGACTATGCAGCCATCGTCACGGGGCTGCGACCCGATACGGGAACGCTCACGGTCACGCTGCGGCAACGGCACCCGGAGCGTGTGCAGATCCCCCCGAGTGATACGGTTCAGACCGTGGGACCAACCGGGGCACTCCGCGTCGACTGGGCGGGTCTCGGGTTGGGTACAGATACGATCGTGGCCAGCGCCCCTAGATACACTCCCGACACGCTCATCGTCATCGTCACGACGCCCACCTATCAGGTGTGCAACTTCCCCGTGACGATACGCGCGGACGGCCGCGCGTTCCCAGGCTTCGTGGCGTCCGACTCCGCTGGTCGCATGCACGCCCCACTCGTCCCGACCTACGCGCTCGCGACATCGAGTGATACCACCATCCTCCAGGTGGTGCCAGATACGGTTGGAATCATTGACGCGCAATGCGGCAGCAGTGGGACACTCGTGTTTCCGGGCTACGGTACGGCCACGATCACCCTCAGCGATCCCCGGGGCATCTATAAGACGTACGTGACGCCGCCGATCGTCGTGACGCCCGCGGCGATTGTTTGGGGATTGGGGCTGCAGGCCCCCGTCGACCACGTTGCCCTGGGAATGCGGCAAGCCATGAGCCGTGACAGTATCCCCCTTGTGCAGCTCGTCGGCTCTGTGGGCGGGATCGCGACCGTGCACTTCCGGAGTACGGCGCCGGCGGTGGCGCACACCGCGATATCGCAATTCCAGATAGTGGGAGGGGGGAGTCTCGAAATCATTGGGGGCGATACGACCGGGACGGCGTGGATAGTCGCCGAGGGTCCGCAATTGACTCCCGACAGTATCCGGGTGGATGTCGGACACCCACAGATCGTGATCCACGGCCGGCAGGCGGCTGCCGGGGTCGTCGATACGCTTCATGCGTTCTCGCTGTGGGTGCGCGACCAGTTGGGCAACCGGCGCGTG
Organism: Gemmatimonadales bacterium; assembly: GCA_033853695.1. Lineage (GTDB taxonomy): Bacteria > Gemmatimonadota > Gemmatimonadetes > Gemmatimonadales > GWC2-71-9 > DASTHG01. Next base: position 6,638 of record JAWOLH010000003.1, read on the forward strand.
CCCGCGGAGGATGTCACAGCGGACATATCAACGTCGAACTTCAGTGCACTCCTCGCCGACTCGACACGGCTGACCGTCCCGGCGATGGCTGATGAAAGTGGGGTCAGTGGACTTCACTATCTCTCTCTCGGTTTGGGCAGCGCGGTCATCCGGGCGACCGATCCCCGGCTGGCATTCTACCACTACGACCCGGGGTCCCTCGGCCCGCTTGGTGGACCGTAGCGCGATCGTTCGTCGCGCGA
>JAWOLH010000004.1:0-3833 GCA_033853695.1 Gemmatimonadales bacterium
GGTGGCCGCGGCGCTGCTTACCGGCATGGGGCGCGATGGGGCGCGGGGGATGGTCGATTTGCGCGCCGCCGGCGCGCACACCATAGCCCAGGATGAGCAGAGCTGCGTCGTGTACGGCATGCCTCGAGCGGCCGTCGAGACTGGCGGAGCATCCGAGGTCCTGGCCCTTGATCGGATCGGGGACCGGTTGCGAGAGCTGCTGCACGGGCCGGATTGAGCGACCGTCGGCCATTCGCTTCGCACGAACCGACGGAACCTATCGGTTGTCCGGAAGCCGCCACCGCCTTCCGAAGATGGGGATCCAGCCGAGCAGTCGGTTGCGCACCCGTACCGGGTGGCTTCGTACCAGGACCGCGAGCGCGCGCGGAAACCAGCGCTTCAATGGTACCGTCCAGACCTCGGCGCCACCCACCAGGACCTCCGCACGGCGCCGGGCAACGGCCCGGAGAATCCGGCGGGCGCACTCCTGCGGTTCCATCGCCGTCCGGTAGATCGCAAGCACGCGCCCGTAACTACCGCCGCTCCCCGTGACGGCATGCGCAGTGATGTCGGTCTTGATGAATCCGGGCACGACAAAGGTCACGGCGATGCCCCGGTTGTGCTCCTCCGCCTCGAGGGCTTCGAAGAAGCCGTGCAGCGCATGCTTGGAGGCCGCGTATGCGGCGAGCAACGGCCCGCCGTATATGCCCGAGAGACTGCTGATGACGACGAACCGCCCGCCGCCCTGGGCGAACATCGAGGGGAGCAACGCACGTGTCAGGATCGCAGGGCCCACGTAGTTCGTGCGCAGCACGAGCTCGAGCACGTCACGGCCCGTATCCACCACCCGGGCCCGAGCCGCGAGTCCCGCATTGTGCACCATGATGTCCACCGACCCGTAGCAGGCCAACGCTTCGGCGGCCCGTCCATGGAGCGTATCCACATCGGCGAGGTCGAGCGGTACGAGGCGAACTCCCGCAGCGCCACAGGCGCGCCGCACCTCTTCAAGCGTGTCGGCGCGGCGCGCCGAGAGAATGAGCCGGGCCCCGGCGGCGGCGAAGGCGAGGGCCAGCGCACGCCCGATTCCGGAGGAGGCGCCGGTGATCCAGACGACCTTGCCCCGAAACACGTCGCGCCGCATCAGGTCGCCGCCGGTCCCTGTGGCTCCCGCCGCATCAGGGCCCGGACATCGACCTTCCCCAGCTGGGTGCGGGGAAAATCACTCAAGAACTCGATGTCGCGGGGGCACGACCATTTGATCAGGCGCTGCCGGCAAAACTCCATGATCTCTCGTGCCAGCGCCGGATTCGCTGTCTGGCCCGCCCGCAGCACGACGAGCGCCTTGACCCGCTCTCCCTGTGAATGGTCGGGAACGCCTATGACGCAGGCCTCCGCCACAGCCCCGTGCTGGCCGAGCACATCCTCGACTTCGGACGGATACACGTTGAAACCGGACGACTTGATCATCCGCTTGAGCCGTCCCCGGAAGTAGAAGTAACCGTCCGCGTCACGACGGCCCATGTCCCCGGTATGGAGCCAGACGCGCCCGTCGCGATGGCGCTTCAGCACGTCGGCTGTGGCGGACGGGTCGTCGAGATAGCCGAGCATGACCGCCGGACCGTGAACACAGATCTCTCCATCCTCCCCGTCGGAGAGCTCTTCGTCGGTCCCGGGACGGCAGATCATCACCTGCATATCGGGCAGCGGAACGCCGATGCTCCCCGGGCGTGTGGCGTGCAGCGGCATGACCATCACCCCGGTCACCGACTCGGTGAGGCCGTATCCCTCCAACAACTGCACGGATCCGCCCCGCTCGCGCACCGTCCGCTCGAACCGCTCCTTGATCGCCGCGGGGAGCGCGTCGCCGCCCGAAAACGCCGCTTTGAGGCAGGAGAGATCGGCTCGGCGGAAGTTCGCGTCACGGGTCATCGCCTCGTATACAGTCGGCACGCCGGCGATCATGTTGGGTCGCTTCGAGCGCACGAGCTTTGCCACGATCTCGGCCGAGAAGCGAGGCACCAGGATGACCGTGCATCCGTGGATGAACCCCGAGTTCACCAGCGCGCCCAGACCGAAGCCGTGGAAGATCGGAAGCGCCGCCAGAATTCGGTCGCCGTCCTTCAACCCCACCCATGCACCGAGCTGCATTCCATCAGCGATGAAGTTGCGGTGAGAGAGCATGATGCCCTTCGGGGTGCCAAGGGTCCCGCCGGAAAAGAGGATACCGGCCATCGCGTTGGGGTCCAGTGCCGGGCGCGGTGCAGGAGGGTGTGGCCCGCGCACCAGGTGATTCCACCAAGTGACCGGCGCGTGCCGTGGCACGCGGGGAGTCTTTCGGCTTTGCACCAGCCAGACGGCCAGGCGACGCAGCGGCGGGAGCATGTCCGAGATACGGGTGAGAATCAGTGTCTCGAGCAGGCCGTGTTCTCGCGCGGCCCGGTAGCGATCGTACAAAGCGTCCAGTGTCAGCGCAAATCGAGAGCGACTCAGGGTTATCAGCCGCTCAACTTCCGCTGCGGTCGAGAGCGGGTGGATCATGGCCGGGACGGCACCGAGTCGATTCGCGGCGTAGAATGCGATCACACCCTGAGGGCACGTGGGGAGGGCAATGAGCATTCGGTCGCCCGGACGCAAGCCGAGGGCCGCCAGCCCAGCGGCCGCCCGATCGATGAAGCGGGCGAGCTCCCCGTACGTGGCGGTGGCGCCCAGAAAGTCGTACGCCACGGCATCGGGCTGCCGCCGAGCCGAGGCGATGATGGTGTCGGACAGGGAGCACGCGGGATAGGTGAGGTGATGGGGCACCTCGCCATATGCCTCGAGCCAGCGCGGGGGATCTTCCACGGCCCGGCAAAACTAGTACACGATCGAAACCTGCGCCGCAGTGCGCCTTGTCGTCAGCGAGTCCAAAGCACTCCGTGTGCGTTGTCCTCGACCGTCCAGTCCACTCCCACCACTTGACCGCCCGGGTTGATGGCCGTGGCCCAATTCTCGCCGGCCAGCGTCCCGAGCTTCGGGAGGTCCGTCACTACGCCCCGCACCCACACGATTGCCCGCGCGCTGGGCGATGCGGCCCAATCGATCCCCACAACGACAGCCGCCGGGTTGACGGCCGCAACTTCCAGCACGCGGCTGTCGCTGGAAAGCGGCGTGGAGGTGCCCCGATACCACACCCATCCGCCGGTTTCGAACACCTGGCCCCTGGCTGTGATCTGCAGCGGACGATCCAACTCCATGATTGCGGAATGCTGCTCGCCAAGGTCGATCACGGTGTCGTGAGCCCACAACACGACGTGCGTCTCGCCATCGGTCGCATGCGCCAGCCCGACTACCACCCCTGCGGCATTGATCTGGTATGCCTCGCTGTTGGGATACCCGGGTAGTGTGTCGAGATCCTGCATCACGCCCTTCTGCCAGAGAAACGCATGCGTGTCGCCCGTGGTGGTCCCGCTCCAGCCCACCACCTGCCCGGCGGAGTTGATCGCGTTGGCTTCGGACGCAGTCCCGCCCAGGGTGCCGAGATCGGTGAGTACGCCGCGCTCCCAGACGAATGCGTGCCTATTGCCGGTCGATGTCTCGCTCCAGCCAGCGACTTCGCCCTTCGGATTGATGGCCATGGGCATGCTCGCACCACCGAGCGTGCCGAGAACGGTCACCGCACCGTGGCTCCAGACACACATGCCTTGACCGCCTGACGAGCAGTATCCGACCACCTGGCCGCGATCGTTCAGGACGTCCGTCATGCGAAAGATTACGGGAACAGACACTCCAACCAGATACGTCACGTGACCATGGTCCCACAGGCAGGTGCTGACTCCCGGCGGGCCGCCGTCACACGACCCCAGGATCTGGCCGGA
>JAWOLH010000005.1:0-9124 GCA_033853695.1 Gemmatimonadales bacterium
CGGCGGGGGTGGAGATGGTGATGCCGGGGGACAACACGAAGATGGCGATCGAGCTGATCACGCCGATCGCGATGGAAGAGGGGCTGCGGTTCGCGATCCGCGAGGGTGGGCGGACGGTCGGCGCCGGTGTGGTGACGAAGATCAAGAAGTGAATGAAAGGATAAATCGTGCCGCGCGAAAACATCATCATGGAATGCACCGCCTGTAAGAGTCGGAATTACTTCACGACGAAGAACCGGCGGAAGCATCCGGAGCGGGCGGAGTGGAACAAGTACTGCCCGCGGTGCAACAAGCAGGTGGCGCACAAGGAATCGAAGTAGCCGTGGCGACGGAAGCGCTCGTCGAGCGCAAGAAAACCGTAGTGGGCCGGTTGATCGATTTCTTCCGCGAGGTGCGCGGGGAGATCCAGAAGGTCACCTGGCCGACGCGGGAAGAGCTGCGCAAGGCCACGACGGTGATCGTCATCTTCGTGGCTCTGCTGGGCGTGTTCATCGGGCTGATGGACACGCTGCTGCAGTTCATTTTCGTGACCGGCGTGGCGAGCCTGTTTCGGTGAGCGAGCACCGCTGGTACGCCATCCAGGTCACCGCCGGTCACGAGAACAAGGTCCGCTCCCTGGTGCAGCGGCGGATCCAGGAAGACCCGCGTCCCGAGACCGAGCGCCCGATCCGGCAGGCATTGGTCCCCACGCAGGAAGTGGTGGAGATCAAGAACGGCAAGAAGGTGACGGTCGAGCGGAAGATGTACCCGGGATACGTCCTGGTAGAGATGGTTCTGAACCAGGAGACGATCCACGTCATCAACGGGATTCAGGGCGTGATCAAGTTCGTGGGCACGGGCCGGTTGCCAATGGCCCTGCGCCCCGACGAGGTGAACCGGCTGCTCGGCATCGAAGAGCCGGTGGCGGAGGAAGAGCCGAAAGAGGAGATCCCGTTCCTCGTCGGCCAGGTGGTGGAGATCACCGAGGGGCCGTTCTCGGACTTCAGCGGGACGGTGGAAGAAGTGCTCTCGGATAAAGGAAAGGTCCGGGTGTCGGTATCGCTCTTCGGGCGGCCGACGTCCGTCGAACTGGACTACTTGCAGCTCAAAGCTCACTAGCCACACCCGGCCACCACGCCGGTCACCCGTGGGAGCTTGCGCCCGTCGCAGGCGAGAGGAGAGGACGATGGCGAAACCGATCATGGCGATGGTGAAGCTGCAGGTGCCTGCCGGGCAGGCCACTCCGGCTCCGCCCGTGGGCACGGCGCTCGGTCCGCACGGCGTCAACATCATGGACTTCGTGAAGCAGTTCAACGCGAAGACCCAGAGCGCCATGGGGATGATCACCCCCGTCGAGGTGACGATCTACAAGGATCGTACCTTCACCTTCATCACCAAGACGCCCCCGGCGGCGGTCCTTTTGAAGAAGGAAGCCGGCGTCGAGAAGGGCTCACCGACCTCGAACCGTCAGAAGGTCGGGAAGGTGACCAAGGCGCAGGTGCAGAAGATCGCGGAGCTGAAGATGCCCGACCTGAACGCGACGAGCCTCGAGTCGGCCATGAAAATGGTCGCGGGCACGGCGCGCTCGATGGGGCTCGAGGTGGTGGACTGATGCGCGCCCACGGCAAGCGGTTCAAGAGCGCCGCGGCGACGCTCGAGCGGCGCTTCTATCCGCCGCGCGAGGCGGTCGAGCACGTCAAGAAAGCCGCCTTCGCCAAGTTCGACGAATCGGTGGACGTCGCCGTGCGGCTGGGGGTCGACCCCAAGCACGCCGACCAGATCGTGCGCGGTACCGTCTCGCTCCCCAATGGGACCGGGAAGTCGGTGCGCGTGCTGGCGATCACCGCCGGCGATAAGGCGAAGGAGGCCGAGGCGGCCGGGGCCGACTTCGTCGGCACCGACTACATCCAGAAGATCAAGGACGGCTGGCTCGAGTGTGACGTCATCGTGGCGACTCCGGACGTCATGGGGCAGCTGGGCGCGCTCGGCAAGATCCTGGGCCCGCGGGGGTTGATGCCCAATCCCAAGGCGGGCACGGTGACGATGGAGGTCGGTCGGGCGGTCAAAGAGCTGAAGGCGGGGAAGATCGAGTTCCGGGTCGACAAGGCTGGAATCGTCCATGCCCCGATCGGGAAGAAGTCGTTCACGGCAGAGGCACTGGAGCAGAACCTCCAGGCGTTCATGGACGCGATCGTGCGCGCCAAGCCGGCGGCGGCCAAGGGCCACTACGTGCGGTCGGTGACAGTGTCGAGCACCATGGGACCGGGCATCGCCCTCGATCCGGCGGGGTACCACGTATGAAAGCGACCAAAGCCCAGAAGCAGGAAACGGTTACGGCGCTGGTCGGGCGGCTGCAGCGGTCTCAGACCGTCTACCTCGCCGATTTCACCGGCCTGAATGTCGCCAAGGCGACGGACCTGCGGCGCAAGCTGCGCGCGGCCGGGGTGGAATACGTGGTCGTGAAGAACACGCTGGCCAAGCGGGCGCTCGACCAGGCAGCGATCCCCGAGCTTGCGGGGCACCTCGCGGGGCCGACGGCGCTGGTGCTGGCCGGGCGTGACCCGGTGAGCGCTGCCAAGGTCCTCACGGACTTCGCCAAGGAGCACGAGCGGCCGGCGATCCGGATCGGATTAGTAGAAGGGAAGGCGGTGTCGGCCGACCAGGTGAAGCGCCTGGCCGCCCTGCCGCCCAAGACGGAGCTGCTGGCCCAGCTGGGTGGCGCGCTCCAGGCGCCGATGGCCGGGTGGGTCGGCGCCCTGCAGGGATTGCTCCAGATGACGGTGGGCGCGTTCGAGGCGCTCCGGAACCAGCGCGCCGAGGGCGGCGCTTCTCAACAGTAGGAGAGTGACATGGCCACGCAGACCAGTATGAGCAAGGACGAGATCCTCGACGCCATCGGGAACATGTCGGTGTTTGAATTGGCGGAGCTGATCGAAGCCTTCAAGTCGAAGTTCGGGGTCACCATCGCCGCGCCGGTCGCGGCGGCCCCGGCGGGTGGCGCGGCGGCTGGCGCGGCGGCCCCCGCAGCGGAGGAGCAGAGCGAGTTCACCGTCGTGCTGAAGAGCGGCGGGGAGAAGAAGATTCAGGTCATCAAGGAAGTGCGGGCGATCACGAGCCTGGGCCTGAAAGAGGCCAAGGATCTGGTCGAGGCGGGGGGGGCGGTGAAAGAAGGTGTCTCCAAACAGGAAGCCGAAGAGATCAAGAAGAAGCTCGAAGCACAGGGCGCCGTCGTCGAGCTGAAGTAGTCCGCGATCGCCCGCGCCAATTCCGGCGCGCGGCGCACTCGTGGCTTCTTCGGTTCGGACGACATGCGCGGATACGGTCACACACCAGCTCGATTCGTCGAGCCTCGCTGCTCCACCCCGGATTGGACGCCAATCCGGGGAGGCGAGGCCTTTTGCGTTTTGCCGAGGGTCTAAAGACATGACGAAAACTGTCCCGGTAGTGTCGTTCGCCAAGCTGGAGACGGGGATGCCGATGCCCCATCTCCTGGACATCCAGACGCGGGCGTTCCAGTCGCTCTTGCAGCCGGACGGCAAGGGCGCCGAGCGCGCCGACGTCGGACTGGAGCGGGTCTTCAAAGATCTGTTCCCGATTCAGGACGTCAACGGCAACTATTCCCTCGAGTTCGTGAAGTACGCGCTCGGTGAGCCGAAGTACTCCGTCGAGGAGTGCATCGAGCGCGACATGACCTACTCGGTGCCGCTCAAGGCCACGCTGCAGCTCGTGGTGATGGAAGAAGTGGGTGAAACCACCAAGACGAAGCGCCCCAAGAACATCATCGAGAAGGAAGTCTATCTCGGTGAGCTGCCGATCCTCACGCCGCTCGGCACGTTCGTGATCAACGGCGCCGAGCGGGTGATCGTGTCGCAGTTGCACCGCTCCCCCGGCGTGGTGTTCGAGGAGAGCGTCCACCCCAACGGCCAGCGGCTGTTCTCGTCGCGCATCATTCCGTTCCGTGGGTCGTGGGTGGAGTTCACGATCGACATCCACGACGTGATCTACGTCCACATCGACAAGAAGAAAAAGTTCCCGGCGACGGCGCTGCTCCGGGCCTTCGGCTACGGCACCAACGCCGAGATCCTGAAGCTGTTTTACGCCACGAAGGACATCGACATCACGGGCAAGCTCGAGGGCCGCGCGCAGAAGCGCGAGGTCCTGGGGACGCTGCTCGCCGCGGACATTCCGGATCCCGAGAACAAGAAGGGTGAGCCGCTCGGGCGCATCGGCGACGAGCTGACGCTCGACAAGTTCAACACCTTCCGGCGCGCCGGGATCACCAAGGTCAAGGTGTTCGCGGGCTACACGAGCTACGACCTGCGCGACGAGGCGCAGCCGACGAGCACGCGTGAGCGCATGGGCCCGCACATCCTCGCCACCGACGTCGCCGATCCCGAGACCGGCGAGGTGCTGGCGGAGGCGGGCCGCGAGCTGTCGGACACGCTGAAGAAGAAGCTCCTCAGGGAAGGGGTGCACGTCGTCGACGTGCTGCTCCCCGCGGGACGCAGCGAGTCGCCGCTCATCAAGAACACCCTGCTCAAGGACCCGACGCACACGGAGGCCGAGGCGCTGGAGCAGATCTACACGCTGCTGCGCCCCGGCGAGGCGCCGAACCTGGAGACGGCGCGCCAGGCGCTGGAGCGGCTCTTCTTCCATCCCAAGCGCTATGACCTGGGGAGGGTGGGTCGCTACAAGATCAACCAGCGGCTGAAGCTCAACACGCCGAAGGACCACACGGTCCTTACCGAAGAAGACTTCATCGCCATCATCCGCTACCTCATCGAGCTGCGCGAGGGCCGCGGCTATACCGACGACATCGACCACCTGGGTAACCGCCGGGTGCGCTCGGTGGGAGAGCTGATCGCCAATCAGTTCTCGGTCGGGTTGTCGCGCATGGCGCGGCTCATCAAGGAGCGGATGAGCATCAACAACGATCCCGAGCGCATCACGCTCGACGATCTCGTGAACGCGCGCACCGTGAGCGCCGTGATCCAGGCGTTCTTCGGCAGCTCGCAGCTGTCGCAGTTCATGGATCAGACCAATCCGCTCGCCGAGCTGACCCACAAGCGCCGCCTCTCGGCGCTCGGGCCGGGCGGCCTGACCCGCGAGCGCGCCGGCTTCGAGGTGCGCGACGTGCACTACTCGCAGTACGGCCGGATGTGCCCGATCGAGACGCCGGAAGGTCCGAACATCGGGCTGATCACGAGCCTGTCGTGCTATGCGCGGGTCAACGAGCTGGGCTTTGTGGAGACGCCGTACCGCGTGGTGAAGGACGGCAAGGTCACCGACGACATCCGCTGGCTGTCGGCATCGGAGGAAGAGGAATACGCCGTGGCCCAGGCCAACGCGCCGCTCACCGAGGACGGCCGCTTTGCGGAAGACCTGGTACTGTGCCGCAAGCGGGACGACTACCCGATGCTGCCGCCGTCCAAGATCGACTTCATGGACGTGGCGCCGGAGCAGCTCGTGTCGATCGCGGCGGCGCTGATTCCGTTCCTCGAGCACGACGACGCCAACCGCGCGCTGATGGGCTCGAACATGCAGCGCCAGAGCGTGCCCCTCCTCTTCCCGCAGGCGCCGCTCGTGGGCACCGGGCTCGAGGAGAAGGTAGCGCGCGACTCCGGGGCGGTCGTCATCGCCCGGCGTGCGGGCACCGTTACGCGCGTCACCGCCGATGAAATCATCATCGACACGGGCGACGAGGACCGGCGGGCGACCGACAATCCGCTCGCACGGCTGAAGCAGCACGATCGGTTCCGCCTCAAGAAGTTCTGGCGCACCAACCAGGACACCGCCATCAACCAGCGGCCCCTGGTCCACGTCGGCCAGAAAGTGAAGGCGGGGCAGATCGTGGCCGACGGCGCCGGCACCGAGCGCGGCGAGCTGGCGCTCGGCGCCAACGTCACCGTGGCGTTCATGCCGTGGTACGGCCACAACTTCGAGGACGCCATCGTGCTCTCCGAGCGCCTGGTGAAGGACGACGTGTACTCGTCGATCCATATCCAGGAGCTCGAGCTCCACGTGCGCGACACCAAGCGGGGCCGCGAGGAGAACACGCGCGAGCTCCCGCCCGTCGCCGAGGAGTCGCTCGTCGATCTCGCCGCGCGGGGCATCGTGCGCCTCGGCGCCCAGGTGAAGGCGGGCGACATCCTGGTCGGCAAGATCACCCCCAAGGGGGAGACCGAGCTGTCGCCGGAGGAGAAGCTGCTCACGGCGATCTTCGGCGAGAAGGCGAAGGACGTGAAGGACTCCTCGCTCAAGGTGCCGCCAGGGATGGAAGGCGTGGTCATCGACGTGAAGATCTTCTCGCGCATCGAGGACCAGGTCGTGGAGAAGGACCGCGGCGAGCGGATCGGCGAAGTGCGCCGGCTCGAGGGCGAGGAGAAGGCCCGCATTTCCGAGGCGACTTCCGCCGAGCTGCGCGACCTCCTGGCGAACCAGGAGGTGGGGCTGATGCTCAAGGCGGGAACGGTGGAGGAGTTCCTCCCCGCCGGGACCAAGCTGTCACGCGCCCAGCTGCAGGACATCGACTTCGCCGAGGTGGACCTCAAGACCCTGCGCGTCGCCCACAAGCCGGTCAACGAGCGGTTGCGCGGGGTGCTCGACGCCGCGGCGGGGGAGCGGGCGAAGATCGAGGAGAAGTCGGAGGATCAGATCGACAAGATCCTCCAGCCCGACGAACTGCCGCCCGGCGTGATCCAGCTGGTGAAGGTCTATATCGCCGAGAAGCGCAAGATTTCGGTGGGCGACAAGATGGCGGGTCGCCACGGCAACAAGGGCATCATCGCCCGCATCGTGCCGGAAGAGGACATGCCGTTCCTCCCCGACGGCTCGCCGGTGGACATCGTGTTGAACCCGCTCGGGGTGCCGTCCCGGATGAACGTGGGACAGATCCTCGAGACCCATCTCGGCTGGGCGGCCCGGATCCTCGGATTCGACGCCAAGACGCCCGTGTTCCAGGGCGCCGACGAGACGGAGATCGGCGTGCTGCAGCGGCTGTCCGGGCTCAGCTGGGCGGCACACGCGCTGCGGCTCGAGGTGCGGCCGCCGGTCATCGATTCCGACACGGTGCGCGATCTCGTCGCCGATCTGCGGCACCTGCCGCATACGAACGGCGGGCGGCCCGACGTGTCGACATCGGGAGTCGCGCTGCTCGGCTCGCGGTCGTTGGCAGCGGCGACGCGCGACGTGCACCACAAGCTGGTCGACTTCCTGAAGTTCGCGGCGAAGGAGCTGGCGGAGCGGACCCTCGCCCAGCGGCGCGCCGAGCGGGAGCACCACGAGGCGCTGCTGGCGTCGGAGGAGGTCGGCAAGCACGAGAAGGAGGCGCTGAAGAAGGCGCTCAAGGACATCGAGAAGCTGCTCGAGCACGACAAGCCCGCCGAGGTCCTCGCCGAAACGGGCTGGCCGAAGCTCGGGCTCATGCTCGGCCCCGCGTCCGAAGCAGACGTCGACGGCGCGGTGGACGAGATCCTGCAGGCGGCGGGACTGTCGCCGACCGGCAAGGCCCGGCTGCGTGACGGGCGGTCGGGGGAATACTTCACGTCCGACGTGACCGTCGGTGCGATCTACATGATGAAGCTGTCGCACCTGGTGGACGACAAGATTCACGCTCGGTCCATCGGGCCGTACTCGCTGGTGACGCAGCAGCCGCTCGCCGGCAAGGCGCAGTTCGGCGGCCAGCGGTTCGGAGAAATGGAAGTGTGGGCACTGGAGGCGTATGGGGCGGCGCACACGCTGCAGGAGATCCTCACGGTCAAGTCGGATGATGTGAATGGCCGCAGCCGCGTGTACGAAGCCATCGTCAAGGGGCAGAACCTGCCGAAACCCGGCATCCCCGAATCCTTCAACGTGCTGGTGAAGGAACTGCAGGCCCTTGGGTTGCGGGTGACCCTGGGCACCACCGAAGACGTCGAAGAGTAAGGGGAAGGGAGCACACGACATGATCGACTTCCGGAGCGGTCGCGAGCCGAAAAGCGCGAGCTTCGATTACATCCAGATCCGGATCGCCTCGCCCGAGGAGATCCGGGGGCCCAAGGACTCCAAGGAGCGCGAGCGCCTGGAGCTGCAGGGGCAGCGCACCTGGTGGTCGTGGGGCGAGGTCACCAAGCCCGAGACGATCAACTACCGCTCTTTCAAGCCGGAGCGGGACGGGCTGTTCTGCGAGCGCATCTTCGGCCCGGTGAAGGACTGGGAGTGTCACTGCGGCAAGTACAAGCGTATCCGCTACCGCGGCGTCATCTGCGACCGCTGCGGGGTGGAGGTCACTCTGTCGAAGGTGCGGCGCGAGCGCATGGGGCACATCGAGCTCGCGGTACCGGTGGCGCACATCTGGTTCTTCAAGACGCTGCCGTCGCCGATGGGCAACCTGCTCGACATGACGCTGCGCGACCTCGAGCGCGTGATCTACTACACGAACTACGTGGTGATCGAGCCGGGCGAGCAGCAGGTCGAGGAGCGCGAGCTGCTGGACGAAGACCGCTACCTCGAGCTGCGGGCGAAGGCGAAAGCCGAGGGCGATTCGGCGTTCAAGGCCGACATCGGGGCACCGGCGGTCCGCTCGCTGCTCGAGCGCATCAACGTCGACAAGCTGTCCGACGAGCTGCGCGAGCTCGTGGCCACGGAGACGAGCCAGCATCGCAAGAAGCAGATGCTGAAGCGGCTCAAGATCGTGGACGCGTTCCGCAATTCGGGGCAGGCGGGCGAAGCGCGCAACAATCCGCAGTGGATGATTCTGGACGTCGTGCCGGTGATTCCCCCGGACCTGCGGCCGCTGGTGCCGCTGGACGGCGGGCGCTTCGCCACGTCCGATCTCAACGATCTCTACCGGCGCGTGATCAACCGGAACAACCGGCTGCAGAAGCTGATCCTGCACCGGGCGCCCGAGGTCATCCTGCGCAACGAAAAGCGCATGCTGCAGGAGGCGGTGGACGCGCTGTTCGACAATGGCCGCCGCTCGAAGGCGATCCGCGGGCGCGGCAAGCGGCCGCTGAAGTCGCTCTCCGACATGTTGAAGGGCAAGCAGGGCCGGTTCCGCCAGAACCTGCTCGGGAAGCGCGTCGACTATTCGGGCCGCTCGGTAATCGTGGTGGGTCCGGAGCTGCGGCTGCACCAGTGCGGTCTGCCCAAGGCGATGGCGGTGGAG
>JAWOLH010000006.1:0-15753 GCA_033853695.1 Gemmatimonadales bacterium
GAGACCGTTCGTACACAACCACGTGGCGTCCCGCCTGGGCTGCCGTAAGTGCGGCGGCCAGGCCGGAAGGCCCCGCTCCGGAGACGTGAATCGGCCCGTGGTCAGGCATGTGCACGTTTCTCATGAGCCTCCTTCCTCATTCCGAGTCACACCGAGGCCCGCCGCAGCCGGAGCGCATTCCCGACGACCGAGACCGAGCTGAAGCTCATTGCGGCCGCGGCAATGACCGGAGACAAGAGCAAGCTAAAGAATGGGTACAGAACTCCCGCGGCGATCGGCACACCGGCGGAGTTGTAGAAGAACGCGAAGAACAGATTCTCCCTGATGTTGCGCATCGTCAGGCGACTCAAGCGGCGGGCGCGAATGATGCCGCGCAAGTCGCCCTTCACGAGCGTGACGGGCGCGCTTTCCATGGCGACGTCGGTCCCCGTGCCTATGGCGATGCCGACCTGCGCCTGGGCGAGCGCAGGAGCGTGATTGATCCCGTCCCCCGCCATGGCGACGAACCGGCCGTCGTCCTGGAGGCGCTTGACCACGTCGACCTTCTGGTCCGGCAACACCTCGGCCACCACATCGTCGATCCCCAGCTTACGGGCCACGGCCTGCGCGGTCGTGCGGCCATCTCCCGTCAGCATCACGATGCGGATGCCTTCGCGATGCAGGGCGCTGATCGCCTCAGGCGTGCTCTCCTTAATGGGATCGGCCACACCGATGAGGCCCGCGATGCGCTGGTCGATGACGACGAACATCACCGTCTGGCCCTCACCACGGAGCGCCTCGGCCTGCTCGGCAAAGTCGCCAAGCTCCACGTGCCGGTCGGCAAGCAGGGCTCGATTGCCGAGCATAACCGCTCGACCCTCCACGGTGCCCAGCACTCCCTTCCCGGGGAGGCTTTCGAAGTTTCTGGCCTCCCACAGGGCGATCGCCCGTGCCTCGGCATCTTGGACGACGGCTTCGGCGAGAGGGTGCTCGCTGCCACGCTCGAGGCTCGCGGCCAGGCGCAGCACCGTCGCTTCATCGAATCCAGCAGCCGGCAACACGGTCACGAGGCTCGGCTTGCCCTCGGTGAGCGTGCCGGTCTTGTCGACGACGAGCGTATCGACCTTCATGCGCCTTCTAGGCGCGAAGCGAACCTTCACCAGAATCTGAACGAGCCTTAACAAGTCCCTGCTAGGATGCATGTCTATTGCGGCGCGACCGCACCGCGAAACGTGCCTCATGGATACCATCCGAGCCGTCATCAAGCGGCACTCAGCGCCGATCTATTTCGCCCTCGTCTTCGTCATCTCGGGCGGCGGCCTCCTCCTGGTCGTTGGGCCGGGAGGTTTTCCGCTCGATGCGGCGCGATTCGCGAGCTTTGGACCATTGCTATACGCGGTGATTCTGACAGGGCCCTGCGTAGCCGGCATTCTGCTAACCGTCATCGTCGACGGGCGAACGGGCCTCCGCGACTTGCGCGCCCGGCTGTGCCGGTGGCGGGTGGGCTGGACCTGGTACGCCGTCGCGGTGCTGCCCGCTCTTCTGATGACCGCAACAGGTCTGCTGCTCTCGCTCCTGTCCGCCGACTTCCGCCCGGCGATTCTCGACTCCAACGAGAAATCCGGCATCCTGCTAGGTGCCCTGGGCCCAGCCCTCCTCGTTGGCGCCCTTGAAGAGATGGGCTGGACCGGGTTCGCCGTTCCTCACCTCCGGTCGCGCCATTCCGTCCTCACGACCGGGGTGATCATGGGAGTCGTGTGGGGAGCGTGGCACTTCCCGCTCTTCTGGCAGCCCGACAGCTTCTCCGCAGCGCTCCCGCTCGTCATCCTGCTGACGATGCTGTTCTCCTGGCTCCCGCCGTTCCGTGTGCTCCTGGTCTGGTTGCACGACCGTACTTTGAGCCTCCCGGTGGTGATGCTGATGCACGCAGCTGTATCCTATGTAACGCTGACCGTCCGCCCCGAGGGGCTGACCGGTACGCGCCTGCTGGCCAGCCTGCTCGTCTCACCGGCCGCCATGTGGCTCCTGCTCGCGGTGGTTAGTATGGCCAACCATTGGCGACTCTCAGCTCGTCGAGAAGCGCAGCCGGCCTGACGTAGCCCGCACCGCTGCCACTGAGCGAGCACCCGGGATAGGTCGCTCAGTTCTGCGGTGCCGTCAGCGCGACGAAGTCGCGGCGGGTGCGCAGCGCCGCAAAGGCGGGGTCCTGGTGAATCCACATGGGCCACGCGCCCTCGTCGCGAGCTTCGACCATGCGCGCGACCGCATCGTCGAGGCGGCCGCGCAGTGCCGCGAGGCGCGCGCGATACATGCTGGCGGTCCAACTGGCGCGCGCCACCGGCTGCGCGGCGAGCCAGCGGTCGAGCGAATCCGCGAGCGCCGTGTCGCCACGCTCCGCCGCGAGGCCCGCCAACTCGCCGCGCACGTCCACATTGGCCGAGTCCTCCGCCAGGAGCTGGCGCGCAAGACGCTCGGCGTCCGCATAGGCGCCCACGATCTCGAGCGACCAGGTCGCGACGAGGCGTTCCTCGAACGTCGCCCGGTCACGCGCGGGCTGATTGCGGTACCAGATCACGCCGCGCGTGGCCGCCTGGCGCGCCGCGACGGTGTCGCCGTGCACCGCCAGCTCGTGCGCGATCCACCAGGCCACCCACCCGGGGGTCGCATCGTATTGTGGCCGCCCGTCGGTAAAGGGCGCGAGCCCGGTGCGATTCGTCGTCTCGACCGGCAGCGAGAGCGCGCTGTCGAGCAGGACCAGCGCTGCAGTGGGACGGGACAACGCCGCCAGGGCGCGGCCTCGCAGCCAGATGCGCGTCAGCGGCGCGGCGTTCGGTACGCGCTCGGCGGCGGCCAGCTCCTCGTCGTGGCGGCCGAGGAGATGCAGCGCTTCCGTGACACCGCTCCAGTAGTCAAAGTGCGTGGTATCCGTGCTCCAGCCGAGGTCCGTCTCCGGGTCTAGCCGCTCGAGGAGGTCGAGGGCGCGCGCCGGTCGGTTGGCCCAGAACGCCGCCGCGGCCGCGTTCAGTTGAAAGCTCGAAGTGCGCGGCGCCAGGTCGGCGCGCTCGAGGGCCAGGCGCAGCATCTCGTCATTGCGGCCGTGGCACTTCGCCACCCCGATCGCGAGCGACAGCCGATCCACCCGGTCGAGCTCCAGGTGCCGGGTCGTGAAGGATTGATCGATCGAATCCACGGTGGCGCATTGATTGGCGTTCGCGGCCACGGCGGCCGCCGCGATCCCCGCCGCGGCGAACACCGGATCGCGATGGGCCGACTGGAGGAACAGGGCTTCGGCCCGCGGTCCGTCACCGTGCCAGGCGGCGTCGTTCCCTTCGACGTAGGCCTGGTACGCATCGTACGGCGGAACCTCGGCGCTCAGCTCGAACGCTGGTGCGGAGTGCGCGTCGACGAGCGTCGCGAGCGCCGTCATCACCCGCGAGCGCAGCGCGTCGAGCCCGGCCAGCGGCGTCCGGGCGCTCGCGGCGACCGGCCCCACGACGCGGGCAATGCGGCCGTTGCGCGCGTCGGTGATCGAGGCATCGAGAAACACCGTATCCGCCTCGCGATAGTAGCTGCCCGAGACGATGAGGGCCGAGCCGGTGCGCTGGGCCAGCGTGAGCGGATCTACCGCGCTTCCCGCCGCGCGGCTCTGCTGCAACACGGCCCGCGGGTCGACGACGTCCACGAGGTGGGTCCGCAGGATTCCCTGGGTCAGCCAGTCCTGGGCCATCCGCCCCAACGCGCCGAGCGCCGAATCGCCCGTTCGGTTGTCGAACACCTGGACGAGCACCCGCTTCGGAGCGGTGCTGGTAGTCGCGTGCCGGTAACTCGCGCTCGCGGCGCGCGCCAGGGCCGCCGCCACGAGAACGGCGGTGACCCCCAGAGCCCAGACCAGGGTGCGGCGCCGGCTCCTGACGGCGGGCGGGGCGGGCGGCGCCGCCGTGACGGCAAGCGCCACGCCTGACGGTGCCGGCGCGGGCCGCGCCATCGGTTGGGCGTCAAGCGCCGAGGTGAGACGCCGCGCAAGTGTCGCATGGAGCTGGAGCCAGCTCTCGTCGCCCGGCGCCAGGGCGCGGGCCCGCTGGGCCCAGCGGGCCGCCAAGGCGAGATTGCCGGCGCGCTCCTCGCGCTCGATGAGGCTCCCCACCGCGCGCATCACCAGCTCCGTCACGCGCCGCCGCTCAGCGGAGAGCCACTCTTCGAACGCCTCTCCCGCATTCGCGAAATGCAGCCCGGCCAGGAGCTCCCCGCCAAACCCCGCGACCGCGGCTTCGTACCGCTCCGCCCGGACGTCCGCTCGGAGGCGCGTCACGTCGCACGTGAGCCGGGCGGGGTCGATCGTCACACCGTCGTCGCCGCAGGTGACGATGACGCCCTCGCCCAGGGCTTCGCGCAGATGATAGAGCGTGTTGCGCAGCGCCCGGCGGGCGGCGAACTGGTCCAGCTCGGGCCAGAACATGGCAGCCAGGGTATCGCGCCGCACGTAGCCGGCGCCGCCCTCGATGGCCAGGTACGCCAGGAGCGCGAACCGCTTCGGCTGCGCCAGTAACGAGGAGAGCTCCCTTCCCGCGGTGTCCTTCAGGGCGTGCGGCCCCAGCAGACCGAGCTCGATCATGAGCGTTCGAATGTAGAGACCCCCCTGTCGCGCAGCAATCAACGGCGCGCCAACGCTCGGGAGACGGCTCGCTCCCAGATTGGCCGCCCATGAAACGACCCCTTTCCATCTGGATGGCCGCGACGCTTTGCGCGGGCTGCGGCGGGATGCAGATCGCAACGACGCACGACCCCTGTACGCTCCTGGCGGCGGCCGAGGCAGAGCCCTACGTGGGACCGCTCGCCGTGCCGCCCTATCGCACCAGCGACGGCGCGGCCGACGCGCGCGGCGACCAATGCCTATACCGCGGCAGGGACGGACGCGAAATCACGGTGCGGCCAATGTGGCACGGCGGCCGCGCCGTGGGCCAGGTACTGCAAGGAGTCCCCGCGGCTCTGGGCGGTGTGCTCTCCAAGGCCGACCCGGGATTCGACACGCTGGTCCATCGAGTGATGCAGCCGGGCCCGGCTGGTCCCTGGGATCAGACGACCTGGATCCCCGGCGGGTCGCTCTTCGCATCGAAAGGCGATGCCCAGGTGAGCATCGACATGAGCGGCGCCAGCGGCCAGAAGGAGGACGCGCTGGCGCTGGCCCGGATCATCATGCCGCGTTTCGTCCGCCCGCTCGCCTATGACGGCGCCAAGGCCGTGGCCCTGGCGCCCCGACCCAAGGCGCATCCCGCCGCCGCCTGCGATCTCGTGCCGCGCGCCGAGGTGGAGGCGGCCATCGGGCCGCTCGCGGCGGCCCCGTCGTCCGAATCGCCGCCGACGTTGTGCATGTATCGCGTCACCGCGGCCGAGGGCGATCGCACCTACCCCGTCGAATTCACCTGGCAGGGTGGCCAGAAGAGCTACCGCATGCTCACCCACGACATGGCGACGGTCGCCGGGATCCTGGGGACGCCCGCGAGCACGCCACTCGACACGATGCATCCGTCGGCCGGAATGGGGGCGGCGATCAGCGGTCTGATGAAGATGGTCACCGGCAGCGCGGGTGCCGCGGCGACGGAGGGCGTCCGCACCGACACGGCGCTCACAGGGCCGTGGGACCATGCGGCGCTGCTGCACGGCACGCTGCTCATGGCGGTGAAGGGCGACGTCCTTGTGGGCATCAACCTCGCGGCGGCGGACTACGAGAAGGCGAAGGCACTCCTGGGGGTCATATGCGCACAGCTGTGACGTTCTGCATCGCGATTCTCCCGCTCCTGGCTCGGACGACCGGACATGGCCCGGTCGTGCCGCCTCGCACCCGGACCTACTTCATCGCCGCCGACGAGGTGGCGTGGGACTACGATCCGGGCGGACGGGACGAGATCGCCGGCCGGTCGTATGCCGACTCGGCCTTCTTCGCCAGCGCCCCCGCGCGGCCGGTGAGCACCGTGTACAGGAAAGTGCTCTACCGCGAGTACACCGACAGCACGTTCCGCACGCTCAAGCCCCGCGGCCCCGAGTGGGAGCACCTGGGCTTCCTCGGGCCCGTGATCCATGCCGTGGTGGGCGATACGATCCGGGTCGTATTCCGCAACAACGGCCACCGGCCCTACAGCATGCATCCGCACGGCGTGTTCTACGAGAAGAGCTCGGAAGGGGCGCCCTACAACGACGGCGCCGCTGCCGGGCGCACCGGCAACGGCGTGCCGCCGGGTGGGACGTTCGTGTACGTGTGGCCGGTGCCGGCGCGCGCTGGTCCCGGACCGATGGACGGCAGCTCGGTCCTCTGGATGTACCACTCCCACGTGGACGAGGTGCGCGATATCAACTCGGGGCTGCTCGGAGCGATGATCATCACGGCGCGCAACATGGCGCGGCCCGACGGCACACCAAAGGATGTCGATCGCGAGCTCGTGGTGGCGTTCGCGCAGGTAGAGGAGAACTTCAACTGGTTGGCGGAGCAGAACCTGCCGCCGCACGACTCGATCCAGCACCTCAACCCGATTCCCAATCCGTCCGAGACGGATGCCGCTTATCCCTGGTACGTGAAGTTCACGATCAACGGGTTCATCCACGGCAGCATGCCGCTCGGCGCGCTGACCCTCAAGCGGGGGCAGCGCGTGCGCTGGTACGTGATGTCCTCGACCAACGACTTCGACGTGCACGCACCGCACTGGCACGGCAATACCGTGCTGGTCGGCGGCATGCGCACCGACGTGCTCACGCTCTCGTTCATGGGGATGGTGACAGCCAACATGGTGCCGGACAACGTGGGGACGTGGCTGCTCCATTGCCACGTATCGTTTCACAACGCGGCGGGAATGGCGGTGCTGTATCGCGTAACGTCATGATGGCTCGGCCGCATTCGAGTGCTCGACTCGACCGGGCGCCCAGCTGATCAAGGTGGGTTGCGCGGACGGCGTATCGGCTGCAGGATGCACGGGTCCCCGCGCACCCGCGCCCACTCCATGGGAGTCCTGTCATGAAGGCGCTTTCGGCTATCGCCATCCCGCTGTTCGTCTGGCCCGTCGCCTCGGCGTCTGCCCAGGCCGTGACCCCCAAACCAGAAGAGACGGAGGTCTGGAAACCCGTCCCCGGCGTCGTTACGCCGGGCCACTCCGACCTCGACCCGCCTTCCGACGCCATCATCCTGTTCGACGGCCACGACGAGACCCAGTGGGTGTCGGCCCAGGACCACTCGCCCGCCCAGTGGGTCGTGCATGACGGTGTCCTCACGGTGAACAAGCAGGCGGGCAACATCGAGACCAAGCGCTCGTTCACGAACTACCAGATGCACCTCGAATGGAGCGTGCCGGAAGGGATCACCGGCTCGGGCCAGGCGCGCGGCAACAGCGGCCTGTTCCTCGCCTCTACCGGTTCTGGTGACCTCGGCTACGAGATCCAGATCCTGGACTCGTATAACAATCCCACGTACGTGAACGGCCAGGCAGCCGCGATCTACAAGCAGTATGCGCCACTGGTGAATGCCATGCGGCCGCCGGGCGAATGGAACGTGTACGACGTCGTCTGGACGGCGCCCACGTTCAAGGCGGACGGCTCGCTCGCCACGCCGGCGTACGTGACCGCCTTCCAGAACGGCGTGCTCGTGCAGGACCACGTGGCCCTGCTCGGGCCGACGCTCTACATCGGCAAGCCCTCGTACCAGGCGCACGGGCCGGAGCCGATCAAGCTCCAGGCGCACGGCGATCCCAGCGCGCCGATCAGTTTCCGCAACATCTGGGTGCGGCCCCTGCCGGACCAGCCGCAGGTGCACATGCCGTAGTCTTCGCACCGCAAACCGGAGGAAATGGAACGGAGTGTTCCGTGGCTGCAACGGCCTGGACGTCGAGCGCACGCCGCTAGAACCACCGCCTGAGCCAGCGCCACTCGAAGAGCACTTTCCCCCAGTGCCACCAGCGGCTCGGCGCGCGGAGCCGCACATCCGGCGCGGGCTCCGCATAAAAGTCGCCGGCTCCGAACCCGGCCCGACCGTCTCCCGTCTCGACGAAGCACTCGCCGTAGCCGTCGAACGCCCGCCGCGACGCCTTGCCCGCCCATGCGGCCGCCAGATTGGCCGCGACGACTTCGGATTCACCATGGGCAAACACGCCGGCCTTCGGCAATGGCTTCCCCATCTTCAGGGGAACCACCGTCACGTCTCCAATGGCGAACACACCGGGGAAGCGCGTTTCGAAGGTTCGTCGATCCACAGCGATCCAGCCGCTCTCACCCGTCAGCCCGGCCTGCTGCACGACCGCCGGTGCTCGATGGGGCGGAACGTAGGCCAGGAGGTCGTACTGCGCGGTCGTCCCATTCGCGAAATTCAATTGACCGGCGTTTGGATCTACAGCCGTCACCTGATGCTCAGGGTGATAGCGGATGCCCTTCGCTTCCACCATCTGCCGGACGGCCGCCGACACTGCGGGACCCGCGACCCCCATCGGGCCCGGCTCGGCCGCGTAGAAGTCGAACTCCACCGCATCGCGAATGCCCCGGCGCCGACATGCATACTCGATGAGCATCGCCGCCTCGTACGGAGCGGCGGGACACTTGTATGCCGGCACGGCGGTGAGCAGGGCGATCCGCCCTCCCCGGAACGACCGGAGGGTGTCCCGAAGTGAGGTGGCGCCCGCCAGGGTGAAGAAATTGTGGCCAGCGGTTATCAGCCCCGGGATCGACTCCGGCGTGAGGGCGGCCCCGAGAGAAACGATCAGCGCGTCACCGACGAACTCGCGGCCCTCTGCGATAACACGTTTCGCAACCGGATCGATCCGCTCGATCTCGGCCTGAATGACCTCGATCCCGTTCCGTCGTAACCGGGCCAGCGGACGCTGAATTCGCTCAGGACGCCGGTCCCCGATCGCGAGCCAGAGCAACGACGGCTGAAAGAGATGGTAGCTCTCGCGATCGATCAGCAGGATGCGATCGTCGCACGGGAGCAGCGCTCGCAGCCGCCGGGCGGCAACCAGCCCCCCTACTCCACCGCCCAGCACGAGGATCGTCTTGCCGCTCATGCTTCTTCCCTTGCCGGTCGATGACATCCTATCCTAGCGTCGACGACTTGAAACACCCATGAAGACCTGGTGAAGCCGGAGGGCTCGGTGTCGGAGCGAATTGACTCTTCGCTGACACGTGGTGATCAGGGCAGAGCTATCTTGGCCGGCCAGGAAGGAAATCTGCTGATCGAGACCTGAGCAATCGAGGAACGTATGCTCCGTTCGTGGTTCGTCCCGGCACTGCTCATCCCTGCCGCCATTTCGCCCGCGCCCGTTGCCGCCCAGATCGACGCACGCATGCTGCACGAGCCTGCCGTCTCGGCGACGCACATCGCGTTCGTCTACGCAGGGGACATCTGGATCGTGCCCAAGACGGGCGGCGTCGCGATGCGCGTGACCTCGGCGCGCGGCGAGGAACAGTTCCCCCGCTTCTCACCCGACGGATCGCAGCTCGCCTTCACCGCCGACTACGACGGCAACGACGACATCTACGTGATGCCCGCGCTCGGCGGCCCGGTCCGACGCATCACCCACCACCCCATGCCCGATCGCGTGCTCGGCTGGTATCCGGACGGCAAGTCGATTCTGTTCGCCTCGCCGCGTGAGAGCGGACGCCAGCGCTTCAACCAACTGTACCGCGTGGCCGCGACGGGCGGGCTCCCCGTAAAACTGCCGGTGCCCTACGGCGAATTCGGCGCGGTTTCACTCGATGGGGACTACCTCGCCTACATGCCGATGAGCCAGGACTTCCGCACCTGGAAACGGTACCGTGGTGGCTGGGCATCCCAGGTATGGATCTACAACCTGCGCACCGGGGCAGCGCATCGGGTCGCGCTGGGCGACGCCAATGTCGGCCAGCCGATGTGGAGCGGCAAGCTGCTGTACTTCCTGTCCGATGCCGACGCGCACCAGCGCGCCAACATCTGGGTGTACGACCCGGCCAGAGATTCGAGTCGCGAGGTCACCCACCTCTCCGACTACGACATCCATTTTCCTTCGATCGGCCCCGCGGACATCGTGTATGAGGCCGGAGGGCGATTGTACCGGCTCGACCTCGCGAGCGAACAATCGCGGGAAGTACCCGTCCAGGTCACGACCGACGAGGCGACGTTGAAGCCGCGCCTCGAATCCGCGGCGGAGCAGATCGAGAACGCGGCGATCTCGCCCTCAGGCAAGCGCGCGCTCATCGAAGCGCGCGGGGAGGTGTTCTCCCTCCCCGCCGCAGACGGACCGGTGGTGAACCTCACCAACAGCTCGGGCGTCGCCGAGCGCTTCCCCGCGTGGTCGCCTGACGGCAAGACGATCGCCTATTGGAGCGACCGCTCCGGTGAGTACGAGCTGACACTGCGCAACGCCGACGGATCGGGCACCGAAGAGAAAGTCACGAGCTTCGGGCCGGGCTTCCGCTACCGGCCCTGGTGGTCCCCCGACTCCCGGAAGCTGGCCTTCGTGGACCAGACGATGACGATCTGGATCTACGACCGCGATGCCAAACGGGCGACCAGAGTGGACAAGGGACTGTACATGTACGAGGGTCAGCTCGAGGGCTTCGTGCCCTCCTGGTCGGCGGATAGCCGCTGGCTGGCCTACGCCCGCGACGAGGACAACCGGCATCACGCCATTCATCTCTATGACACGAAGACGGGCACCGGCCGGCAAGTCACGGCGGGCTACTACGACGACTTCCAGCCGACGTTCGATCCCGAGGGCAAGTACCTCTACTTTCTCACCAACCGCACCTTTGCACCGATCTACTCGGACGTAGAGAACACCTGGATCTATCCCAACACGACGAACGTCGTGGCGGTACCGCTGCGCACCGATGTGGCGTCACCGTTGGCCTCCAAGGACGACGAGGAAGGGACGTCCGCGGCGTCCGACACAGGCGCGAAGGGCGGCAAGCGCGACACCACCGCCAGGACGCCCGCCTCCGTGACGATCGACGTCGACGGCTTCGAGCAACGCCTCGTCGTCCTGCCCGCGCCGGCGGGCAACTATGACGGCCTCGCGGCGGCGTCCGGAAAGCTGTTCTACCTGCGCCAGCCTCGCACCGGCGCCGACACGGCGGCGCACGCCGCTCTGGTCATGTACGACGTCAAGGACCGCAAGGAAGACACGGTACTCGACAACGTCGACCGGTTCATGGTGTCGGCGAACGGGCAAAGGGTGCTCGTCGGGCAGCGTCGACGCCTCGCCATCGTCGATGCCAAGCCCGGCCAGAAGTTCGACAAACCGTTACGCACGGCCGAGATGATGACGCTGGTCGACCCGCGCGCAGAATGGCGTCAGCTCTTCACCGACGCGTGGCGCTTCGAACGCGATTTCTTCTACGACCCCAACATGCACGGCGTGGACTGGGCGGCGATGCGGGTCCAATACGGCAAGCTGGTGGACGCCGCCGTCACCCGCTGGGACGTGAACTTCGTGATCGGGGAGCTGATCTCCGAGCTGTCGTCGTCGCACACCTACCGCGGCGGCGGCGATGTCGAGCGCCCGCCACAGCGAGGCGTGGGACTCCTGGGCGCGGACTTCTCGCTCGAGAACGGCGCCTACCGCATCACCCGCATCATCAACGGCGCGCCCTGGGACAACGAGGTGCGCTCACCGCTCGTCGAGCCCGGTCTCCGCGTGCGCCAGGGCGACTACCTGCTCGCCGTGAACGGCGTGCCGCTGGACACCGCTCAAGATCCATGGGCCGCCTTCGACGGCCTTGCCGACAAGACGGTGACGCTCACCGTGAATTCCCAGCCGACCCTCACCGGGGCCCACCAGGTGGTCGTGCACACCCTCGCGGCGGACGACCGGCTGCGTACCCTCGGCTGGATCGAGGCGAACCGCCGCTACGTGGACTCTGTGTCGGGCGGGCGCGTGGGCTACATCTACGTCCCCTCTACCGGCACGGATGGCCAGACCGAGCTCGAGCGTCAGTTCGCCGCTCAGTACCCCAAGGACGGGCTGATCGTGGACGAGCGCTGGAACTCGGGCGGCCAGATCCCCGACCGGTTCATCGAGCTGCTCCACCGGCCGCCGCTCGCCTGGTGGGCGGTGCGTGACAGCAAGGACTGGCAGTGGCCACCGTTCGCGCACTTCGGCCCGGAAGTGATGTTGATCAACGGCTGGAGTGGCTCGGGCGGCGACGCGTTCCCCTTCTACTTCCGCGAAGCGAAACTCGGCCCCCTCGTAGGGCAGCGCACGTGGGGCGGATTGATCGGCATCAGCGGCGCACCGGACCTGATCGATGGCGGATCGGTGACGGTACCGACCTTCCGCATGTACGACCCGAGCGGGAAATGGTTTGCGGAGGGCCACGGCGTGGATCCCGACATCGAAGTGCCGGAGGATCCCTCGAAGCTGGCCCGGGGAGACGACACGCAGCTCGATGCCGCCGTGCAGGAGGCGCTGAAGGAGATTCAGGCACGCGAACCACTGGCACCGAAGCGGCCGCCGTACGAGAGGCGGGTGCCGGGTCATTAGACCCCGACTTCAGCGCTCGATCGGCTGCGCCAGCGTGAGGAGGAACACGCTCTCGTCCAGGGCCCGAACGTCATGCGGCAGCCCGGGCTCGATCACGAGCAGCTCGCGGGGGAGAAGCGCCCGGGTTTCCGCGCCCGCGTCGAAGCCGACCCGACCCTCGAGTACCTGCAACGTCAATGCGCCCGCGGCGAGGTGTTCGTCCAGCGCTGCTCCGGCACGGAGCGCGATGAGCACGACGCGCAGGCCGCCTTGCTTCGCCAGGGTTATGGCCCGCTTCCCGGCCGTCCAGCCCTGTTCTCCCTGCAGACGGGCGACCTCGTCTGCCAGTCGAAACTGCAAGAGCGGCGCGGCGAGCGGGCGCTCGCTGCCGGGATGAGGTCGATGTGTCATACCTGCCTCCGAGGTAATGCTCTCCCAGTGACCTCGTGAATGTACTCGACGCATGCCGCTGACGGAGAACGCGGCATGAAACGAACGCTCACGGCCGGCCGCGTAACCATCAGCGCGACCGGCCGTCGGTTTGGTGGGGTCGACCGGCGGGCGTCAGGGTCCGGCTTTGATCTCCACTCCGATCGCCCCCGCATTCTTACTCGGCCACGTCGCCGTGACCGCGGGAAGATCGAGCGCCCATTCAGCAAACAGATCGCCGATCGTAGTCTCGCCGGAGGGCTGCTGGTCGATCGTGGTGAAGCCCGAGCCCGGCGCGACGACCGCCGTGTTACTCGCCACGCCGAAGGCGCCGTAGGCCACGTCGTTCGTATTGGCGAACGCCGCCAGCGCCGCCGTCAGAGTCGTGACCGCCGCCCCACTGGCCGAGGCCGTCTGCACGATGGCCCCGGATCCATTCGTGCCGGACACGTCGACTCCGCTCCACTGGGAGACGATCCACTGGCAGTTGGAGACGGTCGCGCTCGAGGTGATGGTGATCGGCCCGGTCCCGGGAGCGGTGCTCATCGCCCGGTAGATCGTGAGCAGATCGGTCGGTGTGCTGCCGTCATAGGCCACGCTCGCGACCAGGGTCCAGCTCGTCATCCCGCCGCCCGAGAGTGTCGGGGTCGGCGGCGTCGAAGAGCCGCGGTGCATCAGTACCGCGACGGTGACGAGCGTGTTCGGCGCCGGGGCGATCGACGCCGTGGTGTACTTCTGCGTGTTGGTCGTGTCATGTCCTGACGTCAGCAACGTATGCGTGATGCCGGAGCCGGGCGGCGTCACCGTCACCGACGCCGTCTGGGTAATCGCCGTTCCGGCAGCGGTCGCCGAGACGATCAACGTCTGCGCATCGGTCGAGCTCACCGTGCCACTGGCGGCCCCGTTTGTCCCGGTCGGCCCGGTCGGCTGCGTGAGGGTGTAATTCGTCCCCGACGTCGCCAGCACCACCGTCGACCCGCTCACGGGATTGCCGTACGCATCCTTCACCGTGACCGTAATCGTCGACGTCCCCGTCCCCGCGGTGATGGACGTGGGAGAGGCCGCGACGGTGGACTGCGTTGCGTCGGGCGGCCCTGCGGTCACGCTCACGACCGCCTGCTGGGTAAGCGTGACCCCGCCGGCCACGGCCGTCACCGTGTGGGAGCCGGCGCCCGTCGAGCCGAAGGTGCCGGTCGTCACGCCGCTGGAGTTCGTGACGGCGGGCTGTGTGATGGTATTGCCGCTGCCGGTGGCGGAGAGCGTCACGGCAATGCCGCTCAGCGGATTGCCGCTGCCGTCGACCACGGTGACCGTGATCGTACTCGAGCCGCCGGCCGTGAACGACGCCGGAGACGCGACGACGGTGGAGAGCGATGCCGAGACCGTTGACGACGGATTGACGGTCACCGACGCCGTTTGCGTGATGGCGGTGCTGTTGATGGTCGCCGAGACGGTTTTCACCTCTGCCACGGTCGACGTCAGCGTACTCGTAAAGACACCGCTGCTGTTCGTCGTCCCGGACGCGGGCGTGAGGGTGTTGCCGCTGCCCGAGGCGGTGACCGTCACGCTCGCCCCGCTGATCAGGTTGCCGCTTCCGTCCTTCGCCGTCACGGTAATCGTCGACGATCCCGCCCCGGCGGTGAACGATGTCGGAGCGGCGGAGACCGTCGAATTGGTCGCCGAGACCCCGCTGCTGGTGGTGCCGCTGCTCGCCGAGTGGCAGGGGGTGGTTCCCGAGTCGGTGTAGGTCTGGCCGGCGATCGGGACGAACTTCCACGCGTAGCTGTCGTCGTACAGCCAGAGCTTCAGTACGCCGAACGTGCTGCCGTTCCCGGCCTCGTGGAGGGGGAAGAGGTTGGTCTCGCTCCCGCCCCCGATGCCACCAGTCCCCGCGATGAGCTCGCGCACCCCGTTGGTCGAGTCGTACCCGCCACTCGGGTTCATGGGGGCAAGCCGCTCATAGAAGTGACGATGCCCGTTGAGAATCAGATCGGCGTGCGCCGCATACAGGTCGTTCACGAACTGTCGCACGCTGGAATACGTCGTGCCGCCGGTTCCCGTCCCCCCGGTGGAGGAATAGAGCGGGTGATGATAGTAGGCGAGGGTGCATTGGTTCGGATGGGCGGCAAGGTCGGCCTTCAGCCATGTATCCTGCGCGCTACCGGCACTCGTGGAGATGTTGCTGTTCAGCGCGATGATATGCCAGGCACCGAGGTTGAAGCTGTACCACCCCTGCCCGGCCGTACCCGCCGCGGCGCCGAAGTAGGCAAAGTACGGCGCCGCACCCGAACTGTTGTATTCGTGGTTGCCGGGCACCGGATGGGTGCGGGACTTCGACCGTCCCCAGGTCGGATCGTAACAGTTGCTGAACTCCGACGCGGTGCCGTCGTTGTAGGCATCGTCCCCGATGTTGTAGACCGTACCGGGAATGCTGTCGAGCAGCTCCGCCGTCTTCTCGTCGTTGTTGGTCGAGCAGCTGGAGATGTCGCCCGCACCAACGAAGACCTGAGGAGGATTGGCGGTGACGAGGCCGGTCGGCGTCGTGTAGAGCGCCCGGATCCCGGGTTGTGTCAGATTATTGGTGTCGTTGCAAGCGATGAGACTCAGTGCCAGGGTCAGGAGCGCTGAGGGAACGAAGAGGCGGTTGGGACGCCCGATCATGTCGTGCTGATCTCCACACTGGGGCCTGCTGTCGGCGTGCAACATTCGGACCGCGTTGGACTAGCGCGCACAAGGCAACGAAGCTGTCCGCGAGCTTTCACGGAGCCGGATCCGTGTCGTCGGCGCAACAACCCCGGTCACAGCGGTGCGGAGTAAGCCGCTAGTCATGGCTTGCACTCTAGCTTTCGCGCACACCCTCAATCCCAACCGTGAA
>JAWOLH010000007.1:0-198930 GCA_033853695.1 Gemmatimonadales bacterium
AAGGGGCAGTCTCGTCGAGCTGAAGATATCGTGAGGTCGGTCTGCATCACGCGCTCACCACCAACTCATCTTCCCTTCACTCCCCCACCGCTACTCATCCCCGTTGGAAAACGAGGAGGGGGTATGCACACCTCTCGAAGAGTGCACCACCAGGGATGGCTCGTCGTCCTCACCTCGGCGATGCTCGCCGACATCGGTTGGGTCCACCCACAGCCCTCGAGCGCCACCCCGGAAGCGCGCAGCCTGCTGCAGCAGCTCGAAACACTGCAGGGCGACCTCTCGGTTGCGCGACTGCAGCTCGATCGGGCCGAAGCGATCATGGAGTACTCGGGACGCTACGAGATCCCCGCGACCCTCGCGGCCGCCATCTACGACATCGCACTGGTCGAAGGAATCCAGCCGGGCCTCGCCTTCCGGCTGGTGAACGTGGAGTCGCATTTCAATCTCCACGCCACGAGCCAGGCAGGAGCGCTCGGCCTGACGCAGATCCTCCCCAGCACGGCGCGCCTGTATGACGCTGCGCTCGTGCCGGTCCGGCTCTATGACCGGGACACCAACCTGCGGCTCGGATTCCGCTACCTGCGCGAGTTGCTGGATCGCTACGACGGCGACCTCGAGCGGGCCTTGCTCGCCTACAATCGGGGTCCGTCGAAAGTGGAGGGGCTGCTCAGTGCGGGCCGGAACCCCGGTAACGGCTACCCGCAATCGGTGCTGGAGGGTTATCGGCGAACCGCTTCGACTTCCCAGTAGGAGTCACCGATCGCCGGCGCCGACGGGAGTCGGTTGCTCGATCGTGACCCCGATCTCAGCACCGTGCGCCAGGGTGCTGTGCGCTGGGCAGCTGCGCGCGACGCGGTCCAGGAGCTTCGCATAGTGCGCCGGCAAGGGCTCCGGGAGGATCACGCGGACTTCGAAGCGGGCGATCCGTCCATCGGCGAATTGCGGAGTGACCTCCACCCGCATACCCTCGTATGGCAGGCTGCGCGCATGACAGAACTGCTGCACGTAGAGCGCCACGCAGGTGCCGAGGGACGCGCCCAGGAGCTCGAGCGGCATCGGGCCTGAATCCTCGCCACCGCCACTCGCGGGCTGGTCGACGATGAGACGATGCTGGCGGATATGCGCCGCGAAACGCACGCCGCCCTCGTGGGTAACGATCATCGGCGACCTGCTGCCGGAACCCGCCATGTGATGCTCCGGAAGGGGACTTGACTGTCCTGACTACGAATCGAAATCTCTCCCGCTCACCGCCGAGCGGCGTGAAGTCGGCGTGATGCTCCCTTCATCCGGAGTCCTCACGATGCGTCCCATGCGCGAGCTCCTGGGCCGTCTGCTATTGCTCGGGATCGTCTCCGGCTGTAGCACGCATGCAGCGATCCGACCGAAGACCGCTGAGCCGGCGCTGCCTTCTGAACGAGTGGTCGGGCGCGCCGAATGGCTCGACATCCAGCTCGCCCCGACGGCATACCGCCACCTCGGCGCCGATCCCCAGGCGGGCCCCTGGCGCGTCCTGTTCTCCGAGCAACACCACTACTGCCCCGTCGCCGATTCGACCTACGTCATCGTCCAGGACGGCACGCTGTTTCCCTGCGAGTGGCGAGCCATCCGGCCATAGGGCTCGGATTACTCAGGCCGCTGGGGCTTCGTCGTATCCCCCTGCTCGCGAGGTGGCTTGGGTGGGGGCCGCTTTTTGGGCGGCGCTTTCTTGTCCTTGTCGGAACGCGGTTGGCCGCGCGGCGCGGCGGTGTCCGGTTGGGCTTGACGATCCTTGCCCCGATCTGGACGCCGGGGCACCATCGGCGGCGCGTTACTCGGCGGCGGATTGACGGGTGCATTCGCAGCCGGGGGCGGAGGGTTCTCCTGTCGCGGCGGCCCACGCCGGCGCGGTGGCGCGGGCGCTGATTCGGGAGCGGGAGCCGCATTCACGGCCGGAGCCTGTGGGTTCGGTACGATGACGCCGGTCGGCGGCGGCTTGTGCGGAGCCGGCAACCCGCTCCGCACCGGGCGCAGCTCGGGCGCCGTGCCGGATGGCGGCACAGCAGGCTTCACCGGG
Organism: Gemmatimonadales bacterium; assembly: GCA_033853695.1. Classification (GTDB taxonomy): domain Bacteria; phylum Gemmatimonadota; class Gemmatimonadetes; order Gemmatimonadales; family GWC2-71-9; genus DASTHG01. Next base: position 2,054 of record JAWOLH010000007.1, read on the forward strand.
GCGCTGGGCTGAAGCGCGCCCATGCTTTCTCGCAGCCGCGCCCAGTCCGACTGACCCAGTGGACGGCCCGGATGACTGCGCAGCACCGGTTCCTTGGCCGAGAACGGAACCGGCCGGGGAGGCGGAGGCGTCCGCACCACGACTTGGCGCTCGACCACCGTCTCTGGCGGCCGATGCGCCCGGACGGGCTCAGGCTGCGCCAGCACGCTCACACGCGTCGGTGCGAGCGGTGCCGCCGTCCCTACCACCGCCGCTCCCGCCAGCCGCTCGCGCGGCACGATGACCGCGTTCCGACCGACCGGACGCGCCCCGACGAACGTCTCCTCCGAGACCGCCGTGACCGCATCCGGGGCCTCGCGGTTGCGGTAGTGAATGGTCGTGACGTCGATATTGGTGACGTTGATGTTGGTCACGTTGACGTTCGTCACATTCACGTTGCGGATGTAGGTGGGCGACGCGTGGTAGGCCGGGACGTACACCTCGTCCGGGCCGAGTGGGAACCACGCGACACCACCGCCACCGCCGGCCGCGAGCGTGAGACTCCAATTCGGGCCACCGACGAACGCGACGAGCGCCGGCGCGTACACGGGGCGCGCCACGACACGGCCGGGGACCCACGCCCAGCGGTCGGAGAGCCAGACCCAGCGTCCGTAGTGGAACGGAGCGAAGCCCCACGGGGCGTCGTCGACCCAGGTCCACCCCCACGGGTCCACCCATGCCCAGTGGCCGTAGCGGTACGGCGCCCACCCCGCCTCGACCTCATGCGGCACCCACACCGGTCCGTACGGGCCGCCGTCGCGCCAGTCCCCGTAATCGTCCAAGTCCTCGTAGCCGACCATGTCGGGCGAGACGTAGCGGGTCGATCGGGACTCATCCCAGCGGCGGTCCCGGCTGGCGCACCAGCCCTCCCAGTCGTCCGGCGGGCCGGCGCTCGTGATGTCGTAGCTCGGCGCGTCCCTTCCCGAGAGGATGCCCACCTGACCCGCCTCGACCGAGAATGCCGACCCCGACGCGGTGACTTCCGCCTCCCCGCCCCGAACCGTCACCACCGTGGTGTCGCCGCTCGAATCGACATCCACCCTGTAGGTCCCGGGACGCTCAAGGGTCACGGCGCCGTTCGGCGTGTCGATCTCGAACACCGCGCGATCGTCGAGGCGACGCAGGCGCACATCGAGCGTGCCCTCGGAGAGCTGGAGTTGCGCGGTCCGATCGTCGAGCGTCAGCAACCCGAACTCGGTCCACTGGTCGAGCCGAATCGCCGTCGAGCCGAGTGAGATTTCGGCGCGTGCGTCGGCGTCGGTCCAGAGATGATCACCGGTGCGCAGCGGGTAGTTGACCGTGGCGTCGGTCCAGTCATCGACGTCGCCGGGACGGAACGACACGGAGCCGGTGATGTAGCTGAGCCGCGCGACGCGGCCGGGCGGATCGCCATCGCGATCGTCGGGCCGTTGGGCGGGCCACAGAACGAGGAGCAGCGCCGGCGCGATGACAGCAGGAAACCGCAGCAGGTTGTTCATGGCTCGTAGTACCCAGCCCCTCGGGCGTTGGATCGTGTTCCCCTGTTCCCGCGACCTGAACAATCAGTAAGGGGTCACACAACCCGTTTCCGGTTCCAGGGTTCCCCGACTCAAGCCCGGCGCCAATCTGACCCGGGTGACGCTATTATCGTTCCCGCGACATGAGCGACCCCTACGCCGCGCTCCGGGTTCCCGACTTCCGCCGTTTCATCGCGTTTCTCGCTGCGCAGACACTCGCCACCATGATGCAAGGGGTGGCGGTGGGATGGCAGCTCTACACAGTGACGCGCGACCCCTTGTCACTCGGCATCGTCGGGCTCGCCGAGGCGCTGCCATTCATCGGCTTCGCCCTCCCCGCCGGCCACCTCGCCGATCGCGTGGATCGCCGCCGTCTCTCGCTCGCAGCGCTGTTCGTCCTGGCCCTGTGCAGCATGGCGCTGCTCGCCCTGACGACACTCCACCTCATCCACGTGGACACCGCATGGACGGTGTACGCCGTGATTTTCGTGAGCGGCATCGCCCGCAGCTATTTGCAGCCGACGCGCACCGCCCTCTCGGCGGATCTCGTGCCGCGCGAGCTGTACGTCAACTCGATCACCTGGCGCAGCTCGACGTGGCAATCGGCGGCGGTGGCCGGACCCGCTCTGGGCGGAGTGCTCGTGGCGCTCGGCGGACCGGGACTGACTTACGGCGTGGCGGCGCTCCTGCTCGCCGCGGCGTGGGGCGCGCTGGTTCGCGTCGCGCCGCACCCAGTGCCGAAAGCAGAAGTGTCCGTCGACCCGGGCGGTCTCTCCAGCCTGCTCCACGGCGTGCGCTTCGTGATGACTCAACCGGTGCTGCTCGGGGCGCAGACCCTCGATCTCTTCTCGGTGCTGTTCGCCGGGGCGGAGGCGCTGCTCCCGATCTTCGCGACCGACATCCTGCACGTCGGCGCCGCCGGGCTCGGGCTCCTGCGGGCCGCGCCGGCCGCCGGCTCGGTGTTGATGTCCCTGTATCAGTCCTATCGCCCCCTGCGCGGTCGGATGGGCCGGGTGCTCCTGGCGTCCGTCGCCCTCTACGGACTCTGCATCAGCGGCTTCGGCGCGTCGCGTAACTTTCCGCTCTCCGTGTTCCTGCTGCTCGCGTCGGGGGTGTTCGACAACGTGAGCGTCGTGCTGCGCTCGACGCTGCTGCAAACCCTCACCCCCCGGCATCTGCTGGGGCGCGTGGCGGCGGTGAACGCAATCTTCATCGGCTCTTCGAACGAGATCGGCGCGTTCGAGTCGGGCGTCGCTGCCCGGTTGATCGGCGCCGTTCCGGCGGTGCTCCTCGGCGGCTTCGTACCGATGCTCGTCGTGGCCACGATCGCCTGGCGTGTGCCGGCGCTGCGCCGTCTCGAGCGGATCGGGTGATGATCCCCATTCCCTTCGCCCTGCGCCGCCCCTGGATGATCACGCGGGATTTGCTCCAGAGCCGCGCCCGCCCGGACCTCGCGCGCCTGCGGGCGATCGCGGACCCGGAGTCGTTCGTCTGGCGCATCCTGCCGCACGCCGCTCGCACCTTCACCGCGTCGATCACGCTGCTGCCGGCCGATTCGGCCCGGGCCATGGCCGTCGCCTACCTCTATTGCCGCATGCTCGACACCTACGAGGATTTACTCCCCGACCCGGCCGAGCGGGAGCACGCGTTGGCGGCGTTCGGAGCGCGGTTCGCCGGAGCGGATGGCGCCCCGCCGCCCGCGCCCCGCATCCCCCGCGCGCGCGCCCGCGACGCCCGCGAGCAGACGCACGTCGTCCTGGTGAACCGCTGCCGTCTGGTGGACGAGGTGTTCACGTCGCTCCACCCCGTCGTGCGCGCGCACACAGGCGATCTCGTCCGCTCGATGGCCGAGGGGATGATCTGGTCGTCGCGGGCGTTTCGCGATCAGGGCGGGGTGCTGACCGATGCCGCTCAGCTCTCGCGCTACTGCCGCACGGTGATCGGGCTACCGTTTCTCTTCGCCGTGCGGCTCCATCTCCTGCGCCGCACGGGTGACGCCACCGTCACGGACGGGCTGCGCGAGGACACGCTGCAGGCGGGCGAGATGGTGCAGCTCGCCAACGTCACACGCGACATCGAGAAGGATCTGCGGCGCGGAATCGCCTACCATCCCGCACTCGCCGCCGATCTGGGCAAGAGCAGCGATGACTCGGCGCTGGCGGAACGGATCCGCGCGGTGCGGGATGACCTGCTGCAGCGGGCGCTCCGGCTCGCGCCCGCCTACCAGCGCATGATGCAGGCGTTGCCGTTCGGACGGGTGAGTATGGCGCGGGCGTCGGGAGTCCTGATGTTGGCGTTCACCGATCGTTACTACCGCTCCTGCGCCGTGTCAGTGGGTCGCGTCCCATGGCCGGGGCCCCGGTCTGCGCTCGGGCTCCTGCTGCGCTCGGCGGGTCACGCCGTCTCTCCCGGGCTGTCCACCCGAACCATCCGGCGCATCACCACGGCCTTTCTCACAGCGACAGACCCCGGCAGGCAACCTGCCGGGGTCCGTTGAGCATCACAGCCAAGGACTCAGTGTCCCGCGCCTGCGGCGATTCCTGCCTCGACCTCGGTGATCGCGGCGTCCACGTGCTCGATCGCCTTGACCCGGTGTCCCGCCTTGTCCGCTTCGGCCTCCTCGAGGTGCTTCTTGGCGCTGCGCAGCGCTTCGAGCGCCGCCTTCATGTGCGGCTGCTGCTCTTCGGAATGTCGCACCGCCAAGGGCTGCCCGTGCAGCACGGCCGGAATGCTGATGCCGGCCAGACCGAGCAGCGCGATCGCGGAGCGGCGGGTCACAAGGGGCATGACTACCTCCGGAAAAGGTGGACAAGAAGTGGCGTCATCGCTCCAGAGACCCGGCGCGGGCGCCACAGGTAACCCGGCCGGCCCCCCACTAGCCTTTCCGCTTCGCCAGGGATGCGGCGGTGGTCTCTGAAACGAGACCCAACGCCGCGCCAATGACCATGGAGAGGCCTACGTAGAGGAGGTGGTTGAGATCCGCTCCCGCCCCGCTGCCGACGGTCACCGCGGCCCCGACGAAGGCGCCGGGAATGAACGACAGCTGTGAGACTTTCGACTGGACGACCATGGCGAACGCGATCACGCCGATGAGGATCGCATAGACCAGTGAGCCACCTCCGAACCGCGGCACGAGCTGCATCATCACCCAGACGTAGATGAGCCCGGAGAGGTTCGCGAAGACCGTCTTCTGGAAGCCCTGACCTTTTCCGCCCGCAGCGAAGAAGCAGCCCCAGGCGGCGATCCCGACCCACGGGGACAAATCGGGGATCACCGCGATGGTGAGATACGTCCAGATGGCGATGAGAGCGCCGATGCTCAACGCGAGTGCGGTCAGCGTGTCCATGCCCGCTACCTCCTCAGGGGGAAATGGAACAGCGACTCCGACGATGGAGCCTGGGCCGGCGCCGGTCAAGCCGCGCGCCGGATCGCCTGCTCGAAGTGCGTCCGCTCCACGCGCCAGTAGAACGCCAGAATCGCCGCCTGATCGAACAACGAGACGGCGAGCCCGGCCAGCGATCCCGTCACCAGGGCGAACCCGTAGGTCTGGAGGTAGCCGACGGTGTACATCGGGTTCCGCAGGTAGCGGTACGGCCCGGTGACCGCGGGCGCGACGCGCGCCGCGGGGGTGAAGAAGTTGTACCAGTAGTACGCCTTGTCGCCGAGCGTCGCCGCGGCGCACAGCTTCGTCCCGATGCCCAGCAGGGCGAGCGCCACCCCGACCACGATCGCCGGCACGCGCGGCACGGTGGCGGGGAGCGTTCCCCGGTCCACGAGGCACACCGCGACGAAACTGACGCCGTCGATCAACATCACGAACCACGCGCCGCGGCGAAACTTCGCGAAACCGCCCTCGGTCCCCCAGCGCCGGGTCCACCAGTCACTCGCCTGTTGGCGCACCAGCCCGACCCAGATGAACCCGACGTAGGCGATGCGCGCGGCGACATGAAACGCGAGGACGGCCCAGATCATCGAAACACCGTCACACCAGTGGCCTTGAAGATCGCGGTGACCTCGAGGCCCTCGTGCAACCCGAGCTGTGTCACGGCGCGATCGGTGACCTCGGCGACGAGCGGCGGGCGTGTCGCCAGCGCGATACGCACGCGCTCGCCATTCGGGGGCTCGGGGACCAACTCACTGATCGCACCCACGTAGGTATTCTGCGCGCTACCGCCCGGCGCCTGGCGGAACAGGGCGATTTCGCGCGGGTGCACGACGGCGATCACCTCCGCGCCCCCCGGACCGGGATCCACGGCGGACAGCTCGCCTTCATTCCCTTCGCCCCCCGTCCGGATGCGCACGATCCCACCGTCCCGGCTCACGATGCGGCCGCGAAACATATTGATGCCGAGAAATGCCGCCACGTAGGGTGAGCGCGGATGTGCCAGCAGCTCCTCCCGCGGTCCCACCTGCGTCACGCGCCCGTTCTCGAGCGCGGCGATACGGTCGCCGAAGACCATCGCTTCGAACGGATCGTGCGTGACGAAGAGCGTGGCACAGGGCGTCGGCAGCGTGCCGAGGACCGTCTTGAGCACGCCCCGGACCTGGGCACGCGTGCGGACATCGAGGGCCGCGAGCGGCTCGTCGAGGAGCAGGATTGCCGGATCGAGCACGACGGCCCGCGCCAGCGCCACGCGCTGCGCCTGTCCTCCGGAAATCTCCCCCGGGCGCCGCTCCGCCAAGTCCCCGACCTCGAGCCGCGCCAGTGCCTCGGTCACGCGTGCGATGACGTCGACTGGCGAACGCCGGGCCGCGCGAAGACCGAACGCCACGTTCTCGAACACGGTGAGGTGGGGAAACAAGGCGTGATCCTGGGCGACGTACCCGGTGCGGCGCTGCCAAGGCGGACGGTCAGTGCCGGTCGCGGAGTCGAAGTAGATCCGGCCCCCGACCGCGATCCGTCCCCGGTCGGGCCGCTCGAGACCGGCGACGAGGCGCAACAGCGTCGACTTGCCGGCGCCGCTCTCGCCCACAACGACGAGCGTCTCGTTTTCCGCGACAGCGGCCTCGAGCTCGAGCGCGAACTCCCCGAAGCGCTTAGCGACGGCGAGGTCGAGCAGGAGCCCCTCCGACCGCGGCACCCCAGGGGGCGAACCGCAACCCCAGGAGGATGGAGAAGGAAAGGATGACGAGCAGCACGGAGAGAGCGACCGCTGCCGCGAGGTCGTTCTGCAGGGCCGCGTACACTGCGAGCGGCATGGTCTGGGTCCTGCCGGGGAGGTTGCCCGCGAAGGTGATCGTTGCACCGAACTCGCCCAGCGCGCGGGCCCACGACATCGCCGCGCCGGCGAGCACGGAGGGGAGCGCGAGCGGCAGGAGCACCCGGATGAAGCCGAACGCCGGCGTCGCGCCGAGCGTCGCGGCCGCATCGGTGTAGCGGCGCTCCACCGCGGCGAGCCCGGCGGTCGCCGAGGATATGAAGAACGGCGTCGCCACGAACAACTGCGCCACGACGACGGCGAGCGTTGTGAACGGCAGCTCGATCCCGACCGCCTTGAGCGCGCCCCCTGCGAGGCCCGCCCGGCCGAACGCGAGCAACAGCCCGACACCCGCCACGGTGGGTGGCAGGACGATCGGGATCTCGACAAGCGTCTGGATGACGCGTTTCCCGCGAAATTCCCGCGTCGCGAGCACGTACGCCACGGGGAGGCCGAACAGGACGACGAGAAGAGTGGCAGCCGCGCTCGTGCCGAGACTGAGCCACAGGGCCTGCCGGACGACCGGTTGTCCCAACCGGGTCCAAAGCGTCACGGGCGACACCCGCACGAACAGGCTGATGATCGGCAGCGCGATGAAGCAGAGCAGCGTCGCGACGGTGAGGCTCAGCACTGCCCGGGCCAGCAAGCCCCGCCACGCCGTGTCGCGGTTGTTCAGGGCTGGCCCGCGATCGGGACGAGTCCGTGCCGGGCGAGCACGCGCTGCCCCGCCGGCGAGAGTACGAGGGCCACGAAGTCCCGGGCCGCCGCCTGGTTCCTCGACCGGCGCAGCACGGCGATGGGATAGGTCGCGATCACGTTGACAGTGTCCGGAATCTCGAGCGTTCGCAAATCCGGACCGGCGTCGCTCGACAGGTCCGACCTGTAGACGACTCCCGCGTCCGCCTCACCGAGACGCACCTTCGCGACGACGGCCCGCACGTTCTCTTCCAGCGACACCACGTTGCCGAGGACGCGGTGCGCGTACTGTGGCGGAAACCCCGTGAGCCGCCCGAGATTAGCGACCATCTCTCGCGCGTATCGCCCGGCCGGCACGGCATCTCCCGCCAGGACGAGCTTCACCCCCGACCGCGCGAGATCCGGCAGCGTCGTGATGTGCGCGGGGTTCGTCGCCGGAAGGATCACGACGAGGCTGTTGCGGGCGAACGAGCGCGGGTCGTCCACGAGCCCCGAATCCCTGACCGCCTGCATCCACCGCGCGTCGGCCGCCGCGAACACATCGGCCGCCGCTCCCTCGGTGAGCTGCAGCGCCAGGAGCTGCGACCCGGCGAAGTTGAAGCGGACGCCGACCGTGGGGTCGTGGACATGCAGCGAGTCACCCAGCTCCGTGAACGCCTCGGTCAGCGACGCGGCCGCGAAGACGGTGAGGGTGCGATCGGGGCCCTGAGCGGACGCGAGCGTCGCGACGAGGAGCGCCCCGAGCGCCCGTTTCACGGCCGCTCCGTGACCGGCGTCGCACCCCGGGGAACCAGGTCCGGCCCCCGCGTCGTGGGCCGGCCAAGCGCCTCTTCCACCGAACCGAATCGGTAGATGACGCGGGCGCCGTTCTGGAACAGTCCGCCGGTATCCGCCGTGGGACCGTACGTCGAGTAGAGCGGCAGCCCCCACAGACGGAAGTAGACCGTCAGCTGGCCGCGGTGATGGGCGGAATGGGTGAAGCGGCGCGTCAGAATCCAGGCGCGCGAGCGGCGCACGTCGAAGAACTGCGCTTCCTCTTCGTACCAGGCATCGGGGCGGCCCGCCAGCGCGTCGAGGCGCTCGCCCGAGCAGGTGGCGTAGTGCTCGAGAAACGCCGCGCGCGATTCCTCCGCCGGCAGCGCGGCGCGACTCACGGTGATCCCCAACATCGTGCGCATCCAGATGTCTTCACTCATGCACTGATGCACCATGTGCTCGAGCGGCGAGCGCGCGCGCGGCTCGGGGCGGAACCGCATCCGGGCCTCGGGAATCTGCGCCCACAGCCCGAGCGTCTTGAGGCGCTCGGTGCGATACGTCTCGACCAGAAAGTCGTAGCGGGACATCCTACTCGAGCATCGCCTCCGCGCGGTCCTCTGACTCCGGCTTCAGCTCGGGATGCCGCGCCAGGTGGCGCGCGCAGGCGTTCCACCGGAGCAGCGGATCGTCGTTGCCGGCGGGCCGCAGCGCCTCGGCCTTCTCATACCATTCCATCGCTTCACGCAGCCACTGGTACACGGTCGCGGGAGCGCCCGGGGCGCCGCGCGCGTGTCGCGCCCGTGCCCAGCGCTCGCAGATGATGCCGGCGTAATACGCCCGCTGGTACTCGCTCGTGAGCCGCGGCAGGACCTCGCGGGCCCCGGCGACCACACCGCGGCCCTGCTGGAACTGGTCGGTCCGGGCCAGCAGCAACGCCACCAGCGCGCGCTGGTTCTGCGGATCCACCTCGAGGATGTCGAGACAGATGCTCTCGGCGTCCCCCGGCTCGTTGAGCAGGCGGTAGCGGTCCACCTTTTCGAGCGCCCGCTCGATTCCAGTCGGTGAGATCTTCTTGAGCGTGGTCATAGGGACGGCCCTCCGTCAGGCGAGGCCCACCATCCGCAGCAGCGCGCGAATCGGATCGTACGCCTGGTCCGCCACCCGCTCCTTCAGCGGAATGATGGCGTTATCGGTAATCGTGATGTGCTCCGGGCAAACCGTGGTGCAGCACTTCGTGATATTGCAGTACCCGATGCCGTGCGTCGTCCGCAGCGCCTCGCGCCGGTCCGCGACGTCGAGCGGGTGCATCTCGAGGGCGGCGGCGTGCACCAGGAAGCGCGGGCCGACGAAGCGCTCATAGAGGTGGTGCTCCCGCAGCACGTGGCAGACGTCCTGGCAGAGGAAGCACTCGATGCACTTGCGGAACTCCATCGCCCGGTCGACGTCGCCCTGATCCATGCGCCACGTGCCGTCCGCGGCGTCGGGGGGCCGCGGCGTGAACGGCGCGATGGTGGTCTTCACCCGGTAGTTCCACGAGACATCGGTGACGAGGTCGCGCACGGGCGGGAACGCCTTCATCGGCTCGATCGTCACCGGCCGCCCGAGGGGCAGGTCGGCGAGCCGCGTCATGCACATGAGCCGGGGCATGCCGTTGACCTCCGCGGAGCACGAGCCGCACCGACCCGCCTTACAGTTCCAGCGCACGGCGAGATCGGGCGCCTGGGCCGCCTGGATCTGATGCACGGCGTCGAGCACCACCATCCCGTCCGTGATCTCGGTCGTGTAGTCGCGCAGGGCGCCGCTCGCGCGATCCCCCCGCCAGATGCGGAACGCGGCCGTCGCCATCAGCGCTGCTCCTCGATGATGCGCTGCAACTCGGGCGAAGGGGTCGTCACGGGGATGCGCTCGACGTGCATCGCGCCGCCCGGGCCGCGCCGCACGACGTGCCGCACCTTGCCCTGCGCCTCGTCCTTCGCGGGGAAATCGTCACGAAAATGTGCGCCGCGGCTCTCGGTCCGAGCCAGGGCCGAGCGCGTCACCGCCTCGCTCACCACCAGGAGACTGGCGAGGTCCAGCGCCGTGTGCCAACCCGGGTTGTACTCCCGGTTCCCGTTCACCGCCACTCGTGCCTCCCGCTGGCGCAACGCCGCGAGGCCGTCCAGGGCGCGCTCCATCTCCTCCCGGGTACGCACGATCCCCACCAGGTCCTGCATCATCTCCTGCAGCGTCTGCTGCACCTGGTAGGGGTTCGTACCATCGCCCGCGAGTCGCTCGAACGGAGCCAGTGCCGCACGTGACGCGGCATCGACCTGTTCCGTGGGCACCCGGCGCACCTTCCCCTGCTCCCGCGCGAAGCGGGCGGCGTGGTCCCCGGCGCGTTTTCCGAAGACCAGCAAGTCGGACAGCGAATTGCCGCCCAGCCGGTTCGCACCGTGCAGCCCCGCCGCGCACTCGCCGGCGGCGTAGAGCCCCGGTACGGTCGACATCTGGGTCTCGGCGTTCACCCGCACACCGCCCATCATGTAATGCGTGGTCGGCCCCACCTCCATCGGCTCCCGGGTGATGTCCACTCCCGCGAGCTCCATGAACTGGTGGTACATCCCGGGAAGCTTCCGGCGAATATGGTCGGGCGCGTTCTTGATGCGCTGCCGGATCCAGGCGATGTCGAGATAGACACCGCCATGGGGGCTGCCCCGTCCCGCCTTGATCTCGCGGTTGATGCAGCGCGCCACGTGGTCGCGGGTGAGCAACTCGGGGGGGCGGCGCGCCGCTTTGTCCCCTTGCGTGTAGCGCCACCCTTCGTCCTCGCTGTCGGCAGTCTGGTTCTGGTAGGCAGGCGGGATGTCGTCGAACATGAACCGGCGGCCGTCCTTGTTGAGCAGAACGCCTCCTTCGCCGCGTACCCCTTCGGTCACGAGGATCCCCCGCACCGACGGCGGCCATACCATCCCGGTGGGGTGGAACTGCACGAACTCCATGTCGACGAGCTCGGCGCCCCCCTCGTACGCCAGCGCCAGGCCATCGCCCGTGTACTCCCAGCTGTTGCTCGTGATGCGGTAAGCGCGGCCGATCCCGCCTGTGGCGAGCACGACGGCGCCGGCACGGAACACGCGGAACCGGCCGCGCTCCCGTTCGTAGCCGAACGCCCCCACCACACGACCGCTGTCGGTGATCAGCCGGGTGATCGTGCATTCCATGTGGAACGCGATGCCCCGATGGATGCCGTGATCCTGCAGCGTGCGGATCATTTCGAGGCCGGTGCGGTCGCCGACGTGCGCCAGCCGCGGATACGCGTGCCCGCCGAAGTTGCGCTGCAGGATACGGCCGTCCTTGGTCCGATCGAACAGCGCCCCCCATGCTTCGAGCTCGCGCACACGGTCGGGCGCCTCGCGCGCGTGCAACTCGGCCATCCGGGGATCGTTCAGGTACTGTCCGCCACGCATCGTGTCGGCGAAGTGCACCTTCCAGTTGTCGCGGTCGTCGACGTTGGCGAGCGCGGCCGCCACGCCGCCCTCGGCCATGACGGTGTGGGCCTTGCCGAGCAGCGACTTGCAGACGACGCCGACCGAAACCCCCGCACCCGACGCGGCGATCGCTGCCCGCAGTCCGGCCCCGCCGGCGCCGATGACCAATACGTCGTGCTCGATCGTTTTGAGCGCTCCCCCTCCCCCTCCCCCTCCCTCGGTCACAGGAGCCTCACATCGGTCCAGATCCCCATCGAGCAAAGCCGTACGTAGACGTCCGAGAACGCCACCCAGAGGAGGCTCATCCACGCCCAGATCATGTGCCGGCTGTTGAGGCAGGTCACGCAAGCGTAGGTTGTGCGCAAGAGCGGCGTGCGCGACAAGAGATCGCGCCCGCCGCCCACCAAGTGGCGCAGGCTGTGGCAGCTCAGCGTGTAGCCGCCGAGCAGCACGACGTTCAGCGCGAGGACCAGCGTGCCGACCCCGATCCCGAAGTGTCGCACGCCCGTCGCCGCATCGGTGAACCACAGCGCGTCCCAGACGTCGTGCGCGAGGATGACGACGAAGACGAGGGCGAGGTAGAGGAAATACCGGTGGACGTTTTGCAGAATCAGCGGGAACGAGCGCTCGCCGAGGTAGGTCTTGCGCGGCTCGCCGACGGTACACGCCGGCGGATCGGCCCAGAATGCCCGGTAGTAGGCTCCGCGATAGTAGTAGCAGGTGAGACGGAACCCGCCCGGCGCCCAGAGAATCAGGATCGCCGGCGACCAGGGGAGCCACCCCGGCCACCAGGCGGGCATCGCGCCGAACCAGGCCTGGGCCGACCCGAACAGTTCTGGAGAGTACAGGGGAGAGAGGTACGGCCCGGAGCGATAGTGCGCACCCTGCAAGGCCGCCCACGTGGCGTAGACGATGAACGCCAGGAGCAGGGTGAACACCAGCGCCGGTCGCAGCCACCAGCGATCCTGCCGCGCGGTCTCCCCGAAGCGCCGCTTGGCGAGCGGCAGTGTTCCGGGCGTCATCCTCGTCCAGGCTCCCCTCTCGTGTACGGTCAGAAAGACTATAATCTGATCCACCCGAACCCGTGAGGATGACGGTGCAGCCTCCGGCGTCCTACAAACTCCACTTCGCGTGAGCGGCCGCGCCATGTCCGACGACTCCGAGATCCGCAACGTCTCCGATACCGCGCATTGGGTCGCCGTCTACCGGGCGATGGAGACGGATCGGCGCAATCCCATCTTCCGGGATCCGTACGCACGGCGGCTCGCCGGTCCGCGCGGGGAGGCGATCGTCAAGGCGATGCCGCGGGGGCGTGCATGGGCGTGGCCGATGATCGTGCGCACCGCGGTGATGGACGAGCTGATCCTGCGGGCCGTGAATCGCGACGGTGTGCGCACCGTAGTGAACCTCGCGGCGGGACTCGACGCGCGCCCCTGGCGCCTCGATCTGCCGCTCAGGCTCACCTGGCTCGACGTCGATCTACCCGACATCCAGCGATACAAGCGCGAGACGCTCGACGGCGAGCAGCCACAGTGCCAGCTGGAATGGGTGCCGGCCGATCTCGCCGACCCCGCGGCGCGCCGGGCGGTGCTCGCCCGCGTGGCCCAGATACCCGGCACCGCCCTCGTCATCACCGAAGGCTTGCTCATTTACCTGGAGCGCGAACAGGTACTGGCGCTCGCCACCGATCTCGCGGCCTCCGCGAATGTCCGCTGGTGGCTGCTGGACATCGCGTCGCCCGGGCTGCTCAAGATGATGACGCGGACGTGGGGGCACGGGGTGGCCCAGTCGGCGCCGTTCAAGTTCGCGCCCGAGGAGGATACGGCGTTCTTCGAGCCGGCGGGGTGGAAGGAGGTCGAGTACCGCGCGATGTTCGAGGAGTCGCTCCGCCTGAAGCGGACGATGCGCTTCGCGCGGTTCTGGCAACTCCTGGGATGGGCCATGACGCTGTTCAATCGCCGCAAGCGGGAAGCGTTCAAGCGCTTTTCGGGGATCGTGTTGATGGAAAGGCGACCGTAAGGGACGGTAATGGAGGACGGTAGGGGAAATCCCCTACCGTCTCCCACCGTCGTCCGGCTCAGTCTAGAACTGCCACCGCATCCCGACCTGCAGCTGCCGGGGGTCGCCCAACCCCGAGCGCAGCGTGCCGTCGAAGTTGAGGTAGGTGGCGAACGACGGGTCGCGGAAGTTGTCGGCGCCCGTCAGGTTGAACACCTCGGCAATGATCTCGAGCTGCTGTCCCGGCCGGCCGACCGGCAGCGACTTCGACACGCGCACGTCCCACGAGAAGAAGGCGTTGTCCTTGCGCAGCGTATTGCGGGTCAGGATGGAATCCGTGGTCGCCGAAGTCATGCTGCCGCAAATGCGGTCCGCCGGGCTGGTGGCACGCTGTCCTGCAGGCGGAGCGAATGGATTCCCCAGTCGTGGCCCGCAGCTCGCCGACGTGGGCTGCGCCGAGTAGAAGCTAACGCGGTTGTTGATCGAGAAGCCGTGGAAGCTCGTCAGCAGCCACCCGTTGAAGCGGTGCCGTTGATCGCGGTCACTCCAGTTGTACTCTCTCTGGAGCGAGTCCACCATCGCATAGCGCAGCGTGAACGGATCGCGCTCGTTGTCGTCGTCCGACTTGTCGAACGACAGGGTGTAGTTCGCCTCGAACTGGACGTGGGGATCGAGGTAGCGCTTCAACCCGATCGTGAAGGCGTTGTAGCGCGACTTCGCCGTGCTCTCGACTGTCCACAGCGTGCCGATCCCGTTGGCGCCGCCAGGAGCGAGGCCCGTGCTCCACGGGCTCCCGAATGCCGGGTCGTTGCGGTTGATGAAACGCGTCAGGTGATCGGTGCTGGCGTGCGTGTAGCTCAGCGAGACGGCCGTCTCATTGCCCAGTCGCCGCTCGTAGGCGATCGACGCCCCGAGCGTCCGGGGGTTCTGGAAATCCTTGGCGAACACGTAGACGTCGGGGTCGAACGGCCCCGTCACCGGCGACGCCAGGAGGCTGTCGTAGGCGGGCGGGCGACCGAGGACCGGGATCAGGGCGCTGTTGCGGAACAGCGTCTGCCCGACCGACCCGTTCGTGCTGCGGGAGCTCGCGAGGTTCAGCCCCGGAATGCGGGCGTAGTAGAGACCCGCCGAGCCGCGGATCACCGAGCGCCCGTCGCCCTGCATGTCGTAGGCGAACCCGAAGCGCGGCTGGAACATCTTCTTGTCCGACGGGATCGTCCCATCCGACGGGAATGCTTGCCCGTTGACGGTCTTTCCGATGAACGGCGCGAAGAAGACCTGAGACGGCGGCGTGATCGGGGCCGGCTCGATCTGCGCTTCCCAGCGCAGCCCGTAGTTGACCGTCCACTTGGAGTTTGGCTTCCAGGTGTCCTGGGCGTACAAGGCGTATTCGTTCTGCACGATCGACTGCGTGCCCGCCTGATCGACGGTGAGCGGCGGCACGCCCGCGAACTGCAGGTACAGCACGACCGGGCCCGTGATCGTCGTTCCGCCGGGGCATGCGCCGGTGTTGTTCGAAGACCCGTCGGAACACTCCACGTAGCCCGAGCCTTGCGTGACGTAATTGATGAACCCGGTCACGCTGTTGAACGCCATGCGCCCGTTGGCGAAGCCGATGAACGTCTGGACCGTCTCGGTGCGGTTGTACTCGCCGCCGAACTTGAAGAGGTGGTTGCCACGGCCGATCGAGAAATTGTCGAGCGCCTGGATCCGGTTGTCGTGGTCCTTGATCGGCAGAAAGAACGGCATCCCGAACCGGAATGCGTTCACGAAGTCGATGTCGGTGTCCTTGAACGGCGTCCCGGAGCCGGGGTTGATCGGCCCGTTATAGGGCCGCGGCCGGTCCTCACGCGAATACTGGAACCGGATCTCGTTGGTCGAATGGGAGCCGAGGAAGGAGTGCAGGCTGCCGTTGACGGCGTTGGAGTAGTCGCGCTCGAGACCGTTGGCGGATGCCCCCCACGTGTCGAAGTCGAACGTGCCGTTCTGCTGCTGCGACCAGGTGTAGTTGTACTTGAGCGACAGGTTGTGCCGCTCCGACAGGTGGAAATCGAGCTTGACGAGCGCCGCCCGCGCGTCGTTGGTACGCGCGATCGGTCCGAAATCCTTGGCCAGGGCGCCGTTGAACGCGGTGCTGAGGAACGTCGTGAGCGAATCCAGCGCCGCCGACTGCGGCCGCGTGGTCTGCTTCGTCTCATCGTAGATCTGCTGATCGTAGGCGATGAAGTAGAACGCCTTGTCCTTTTTCAGCGGCCCGCCCAGCGTGAACCCGAACTGGTGCTGCGAAAAATCCGGGTTGAATTTCTCGACCGATCCGTTGGCAAAGGTGTGCTCCGGCGTGCCCGAGAGGGCGTCGAACTTGCCGAAGTAGTGCAGCGAGCCGTGCACTTCGTTCGTGCCCGATTTGGTGATCACGTTCACGAAGCCGGCCGAGGCCCGCCCGAACTCGGCGTTCGCCCCCTCACTCACCACCACGACTTCCCGCACCGCGTCGAGATTGAACGTGAACGCGGGACGCTGCCCGCCACGCTGTTCGCCGAAGAACGGGTTGTTGAAGTCCGCTCCGTCGACGGAGACGTTGTTGTGGATCCCCCGCTGCCCCGAGACCGTCAGCTCGTCACCGTCCGGCCCCTGCACGATCGACACGTTGGGGGTGAGCAGCGTCAAGTTGAGGTAGTTGCGCCCGTTGTTGGGGAGGCCCTCCACCGCCTGCAGCGGGATTCGCTGCGAGGTCTCGGTCTTCGTGGGATCCACCACCGCCTGCGTCGCCTCGACGCTCACGGCCTGCAAGGTGATCGCCGCGAGCGTGAGACGCAGGTCGACGTCCTGCCCCACCCGCAGGGTGATGTTCTTCTGCGTCACGGCGTTGAACCCGACCGCCCGCGCCGTGACCTCATAGTTCCCGAGCGGGAGCAACGTCGCCGCGAAGTTACCGCCCGCGTCCGACGTGACCGTGTGCTGAAAGTTGGTCTGCGTCTCGTGCAGCAGGACCTGCGCACCGCTGACTGGCGCGCCGTTCGGGTCGACCACGACGCCACGAATGATGCCGGTCGTCGCCTGGGCCTGAGCCGACAGACGGGCGAGCGGCAGCGCGATGAGGACGGCGGGCAACAAGGATCCGACGAGCCAATGACGTGACGGCACTGGCAGCATGACAACCCCCTCCCGGGTTATGGTGCGTTTGGGCGCGGCTAGGGTAGCACGGGTCCGAGGGGCCCGCAAGCCGAATTGCCGGTCGCGCAAACCGTGCTAGAATTCCACCACCCACAACACCGAGGCTGGTGATGATGAAGGTCCGCTGCTCCATCGCCGTGGCGCTGGCCGGCGGCGCGATGCTTGCTTGTGCAAAGAAACCCGCGCCCCCCCCGCCCCCGCCTCCGACTGCCAACGTCGTGAGCATCACGGCCAACGATTACAGCTTCGTTGCGCCGGACACGATTCCCGCAGGCCTGACGACGGTCAAATTGCAGAACGCAGGAAAGGAAGTGCACCAGGTCGCCTTCGTCCGGATCGATTCGGGGAAGACGCTGGCCGACATACAAGCCCTGATGAAGAACCCGAACATGACCGTCCCCGCCTGGATGGCCTTTCCCCTGGGCGCGAACGGCATCGTCCCCGGCGATTCGGGCAACGCCACGGCAACGTTATCCGCCGGTCACTACCTCCTGATGTGCTTCATGCCCTCTCCCGATGGGACGCCGCACGTCGCCAAGGGCATGGTGAAGCCACTCGAAGTCACCGCGTCGACCGGTCCCGCGGCCGCCGAGCCGACCGCGGACATCACGATCACTGAGAAGGACTACACCTGGGACGTCTCGGCCCCGATCACCGCCGGCACCCACACCTTCCGCGTCGAGAACGCGGGCCCACAGGTCCATGAGGTCCAGATCTTCCAGCTCGCCCCCGGCAAGACGGCGAAGGATGTCCAGGCCTGGCTGGGCGGCGGCATGAAGGGTCAACCGCCCGCCAAGCCGATGGGCGGATTCGTCGGACCGATGCCCGTACCTGGCGAGCACGGCTTTTTCACCGCCACCTTCCCCGCGGGCAAGTTTGTGTTCGTCTGCTTCGTCCCGGACATCAAGGACGCCAAGCCACATGTGATGCATGGAATGATGAAGGAGATCACGGTGTCCTGAACCGCAGGCGGTGAAGGGCGGTCATCGCCCTTCACCGCCCTTCACCGCCCACCGTGCAAAACCCCGATATCGCCAACCTGTTCGACGAGGTCGCCGACCTCCTCGAGATCAAGAACGCAAACCCGTTTCGCGTACGTGCCTACCGCAACGCCGCGCGCGTGGTCCGGGACTATCCCCGCCCGTTGAGCGACGAGGTCAGCCACGGCGCCGATCTGAGTGAAATCCCCGGCATCGGGGAGGATCTCGCCGAAAAAATCACCACGATCGTGCGCACCGGCACGCTGCCGCTCCACAAGGAGCTCAGCGCCAAGCTCCCGTCCGGCCTGCTCGACCTGCTGCGCATCCCCGGACTGGGCCCCAAGCGGGTGAAAACCCTGTACGCCAAGCTCAAGGTCAAGTCGGCGGCCGATCTCAAGAAGGCACTCGATGCCGGCAAGGTTCGCAAGCTCGCCGGATTCGGCCCGAAGATGGAAGCGAACGTCCGCGCCGGCCTCGGCGCGGCGCTGCACGTCGAGCACCGCTTGCTCCTCTCCGACGTCGAGGTGCACGCCACGGCGTTGGTCGAGTATCTGCGGACCGGAGGCGGACTCACCAACCTCGATGTCGCCGGCAGTTACCGGCGGCGCAAAGAGTCGATCGGTGATCTCGACATCCTCGTGACGACCACCGATCCCGGGGCCGCGATCGAGCGGTTCGCGGCGTATCCGGACGTCGCCAAGGTGGTCTCCCGCGGCGAAACGCGCGTGACGGTGCAGTTGCAGGGCGGCCTGCAGGTGGATCTGCGCGTGGTGGAGCCAGCGGCGTACGGCGCGGCCCTGATGTACTTCACCGGCTCCAAGGCGCACAACATCGAGCTGCGCCAGATCGCGCAGGAGAAACAGTACAAGCTGAACGAATACGGGCTGTACCGCGGCACACGGCGCATCGCCGGAAAGACCGAAGAGGAGGTTTACGGCAAGCTCGGCCTCGACTGGATTCCTCCCGAGCTGCGCGAAGCCCGCGGCGAGATCGCCCTCGCCCGCGCCCACCGGCTCCCGACCCTCGTCACGCTCGACGATATCCGCGGCGATCTCCAGATGCACACCACCGCGACCGACGGGGAGGCGACGCTGGACGAGATGGCGGAGGGGTGCCGGGCGCGAGGCTACGAATACTGCGCCATCACCGATCACTCCAAGCGCGTCACCATGGCGCTGGGCCTCGACCCCAAACGCCTCCGTGCCCAATGGAAGGCGATCGACGCGTGGAACGCCCGGGGGAAGGGCTTCACGATCCTGCGCAGCATCGAGCTCGACATTCTGGAGAACGGCAAGCTCGATCTCCCCGACGACGTGCTCGCCGAGGCGGACTACGTGGTCGCGTCGATTCACTACGGAATGACCCAGAGCGAGCGCGAGCTGACGCGCCGCGTGATCGGCGCGATCGAGCACCCGCTGGTCGACGCCATCGGCCACCCCACCGGCCGGCGGGTCGGGAAACGCGAGTCGTACCACCTCGACTTCGCCGCGGTGGCGCAGGCGGCCGCCGACCATGGCTGCCTGCTCGAGTTGGACGGCCATCCCGAGCGCATGGATCTGCCGGATACGCTCGCGGCCGAGGCGAAGACACGCGGTGTCCGGTTCGTGTTGTCGACGGACAGCCACCATCCCGGCAACCTGGCGTTCATGCGCTACGCGGTGGACCTGGCGCGACGGGCGGGTCTCGAAGCCTCCGACATCCTCAACACCCGGACGCTCGCCGGGCTTCGTAAAGGGCTTAAGCGAAATGCTCGCGGCTAGCGCCGCCGGCCTTCGAGCCGCGTGACCACGGCGCCCAACAGGCGATTGTGCAGCAGGGTCCCGAGCTCCCGCAGGCCCGTCCGCAGTTGGCGCTGCAGTGCGGCGCGGTTCCGCGCCCGGCGCACCTGAAGTGACGCGATCAGGTCCGACTCATCGATCCAGTGATGCAGGTGCGCCATCTCATTCAGGCGCTCGAGCAACCCCCTGATGCGGCGCTGCGCCGTCGTCCCATGGGCGCCGCGCAGCTCCTCGACCTGTTCGTGCGCTTCGTGCAACAGCTTGGAGGCCTCCATCAGCGGCTTGGCGCCGAAGGTCTCCTCGATGAATCGCTCCATGGTCCAGCGCGAACGGCCACGACGACGGTCGGGCATCCTCAGGTGAGCGCGAGCGTCAGCTGCGCCACCGGCTCGAAGCTCATGCGGTGGTGCCGTGTGGGGCCCAGCACCTGCAGCGCACCGAGGTGCTCGGGCGTTCCGTACCCCTTGTTCTCTTCCCAGGCGTACACCGGGTAGCGCAATGCGAGGAGTCGCATCAACCGGTCCCGCACCGTCTTGGCGATCACCGAGGCGGCGGCGATCGACTGGCAGAGGGCATCACCATCGATGATGGCGTCGTGCGAGCGACCGAGCTCCGGGAGCCACACGCCGTCCACCAGCACGTCGGCGGGCTCGATGCCGAGCCGCAACAGGGCGCGCTGCATGGCGAGGATCGTGGCGCGCCGGATGTTCAGACGATCGATCTCGCGGACGCTCGCGGCCCCGACACCGACCGCGGTGGCGCGCGCGCGCACGATCGCGGCCAGCCGCTCCCGCTTCGCCGCCGGCAAGATCTTCGAGTCTCGCAAACCGCGGATCGGCTTCATCCCCACCGGAAACACGACGGCCGCGGCCACCACCGGTCCCGCCAGTGGCCCGCGGCCCGCCTCATCGATGCCGGCGACGACAGTCCGCCCCGCGTTCCAGAGCGCGATCTCGCGCTCGAACGTGGGGCGGCGTATCACGTCTCGGGAGCCCCCGCTGCCGGCCCCGCTTCGGGCATCCCGGCCGCGCCGCGCTTCTCGCGGATGCGCGCCGCCTTCCCGGCCAGGCGCCGCAGGAAGTAGAGCTTGGCGCGCCGCACGCGGCCCTTGCGGACCAGCTCGATGTCCGCGATCGCGGGCGCATGCAACGGGAAGATGCGCTCCACCCCGACGCCCGCCGAAACCTTCCGCACGGTAAACGTCTCGTTGATGCCCCCGCCGCGGCGCGCGATGCACACCCCTTCGAAGGCCTGGAGCCGCTCCTTCTCCCCCTCGCGGACGCGCACCATCACGCGCACCGTGTCGCCCGGATCGAACGCCGGGATGTTCTCCTTCAGGCCCTCTCGCGAGAGCGCGCTCAGCTTCTCCATACCCGTACCCTCAATGACGGTCTCGTGCATCCGCGGCATCCGATTCGGCCAACCGCTGCCACAAGTCGGGGCGCCGCTCGCGCGTCACCCGCCGGGCCTCGGCCGCCCGCCATGCGGCAATCGCCGCATGGTCACCCTTCAACAATACCTCGGGAACTGCCAGCCCGCGATACACCGGCGGCCGCGTGTACGACGGTGCCGCGAGCATCCCCTCATAATGCGAATCGGTGGACGCCGATTCGTGGTCGCCCAGCGCTCCGGGGAGCAGCCGCACGACCGCATCGATGATGCACAGCGCTGCGGGCTCGCCGCCCGTCAGCACGAAGTCGCCGATCGACAGCTCCTCCGCCGGCAACCCGTCGGCCACGCGCTGGTCGACGTCCTTGTAATGCCCGCACAACAGCGTCACGTCGTCAGCCACCGCGAACCGCACCGCGTCGTCGTGCGTGAACGGCCGCCCCCGCGCCGACAGCAGCACGACCGGCGATCCAGCCTGCGGGGCCAGGCTCTCCACCGCCTCGAAGAACGGCTCGGGCTTCAGCACCATCCCCGCCCCGCCGCCGTACGGCGCGTCGTCGACGGTGTGATGCCGGTCGTGCGTGAAGTCGCGCAGCTGCACGATCCGGAACCGCACCAGGCCCAGTTTCGCGGCCCGGCCCAGGATGCTTTCGGCGAGCGGCGCGGTGAACCACTCGGGAAACAGCGTCACGACGTTAAGCGCCAGCATCGGTCTCCTGCACCGCGAGCAGCTGGTCGCGCCATCCCTCTACCACGTCGCGCGAGGTCACACCCGCGAAGCCGATCAGCCACTCACGGTGATACGCGCGCCGTCGGGCGACGAACAACGGACCGGCGAGCACCTGACGCGCCTCGTCCACGACGTACATCTCGGTCTTTGGCTGAAACACCGCCCCGGGGGCCTCCACGAGGGGAATCACCGACACCTCCCCGTGCTGGCCGTGGGGACGGCGCAGCCGCGCGACTACGCGGTGCGTGTGCCGAACACCCCGGCCCGCTTGAGGAGCGACCGGACCGTGTCGGTGGGCGTCGCCCCCTTGGCGAGCCACTGCGTGGCCTGGTCCTTGTCTACCTCGAGCACGGCGGGGTTGGTGCGCGGGTCGTAATGGCCGATCGTGGCGACGGAGCGCCCGTCCCGGGCCGCCCGTTGATCCGCGATCACGATCCGGAAGTACGCCTGTCCCTTCCGTCCCACCCGACGCAGCCGAATCCGAGTTCCCATGGTCTGCCCTTACATCCGTTTGAGGAACTTGCGCATCTGCTGGAACTGCTCCAGCAGGCGATTGACTTCCTGCACCGGCCGCCCCGATCCCTTGGCGACACGCAGGCGCCGCGATCCGTTCAGAATCCTGGGATCGGACCGCTCTTCCGGCGTCATCGACAGGATGATCGCCTCGACGTGCCGCAGCCGTTTGTCGTCGGCCGGCAAGCCCTTCAACGCCTTGGCCGGCACGCCGGGCAACAACCCGAGCAGCTGCTTCAGCGGCCCCATCTGCTGCATCTGCTTCAGCGCCACCAGAAAATCCTGCAGGTCCATGCCCTGCCTGGACCGGGCCTTCTGTTCGAGGCGCTCAGCCGCCGCGCGGTCGATCGTCGCCGCCGCTCTTTCAACCAGCGACACGACGTCGCCCTGTCCCAGAATCCGCCCCGCCATGCGGACCGGATCGAGCGGCTCCAGCGCGTCGGGGCGCTCCCCGGTGCCGACGTAGACGATCGGCACGCCGGTCACGCCGTGAATCGACAACGCCGCTCCGCCCCGGGCGTCGCCGTCGAGCTTCGTGAGGATCACCCCCGTGAGCCCGACGCCACCGTGGAAGCCCTTCGCGCTGCGCACCGCGTCCTGCCCGGTCATCGCGTCGGCGACGAGCAGTACCTCGCGCGGCTCGGTGGCCCGCTTCAACGCCGCCAGCTCATCCATCAGCGCGGCATCGATCTGCAACCGGCCCGCCGTGTCGACGATGATGCTGCGGCAGCGCGCCTTCTCCGCCTCGCGCACGGCGCTCCGCACCACGCCGACGACATCCCCGGTACCGGTGAACACCGGCACGCCCACCTGGCTCCCCAACTGCTGCAGCTGCTCCACCGCCGCCGGACGCTGCAGGTCGGCGGCGACGAGACACGGCGCCTTCTGCTCGAGCTTCAAGCGACGCGCCAGCTTCGCGGCGGTCGTCGTCTTCCCCGAGCCCTGCAGTCCCACAAGCAGCAGTACCGTCGGGCCGACCGAGGCGAACTCGAGCTGGTGGCGCGTGCCGCCGAGCAGCGCGGCGAGCTCGTCGTGCACCAACTTCACCACCTGCTGGCCGGGACTCACCGTCTTGAGCTGCAGCGTCCCGATCGCGCGCTCGCGCACCCGCTCGACGAAGTCGCGAGCCACGTCGAGGCTCACGTCCGCTTCCAGCAGATGGCGTCGGATCTCCCGCAGCGCGTCGGCGACGTCCTGCTCCGACAGCACGCCTCGGCCGACCAAGCGCTGCAGCACACCCGAGAGACGCTCGGTCAGGGCCGTAAACATAAGCCACGCAAGTTACTTAGGGAGATTGGGGAAACCAAGTGGCGGCAAGGCACCTGCTAGCGGACGACGCGGGCCCCCGGCAGCGCCTTCCACCCGCTCCATCCCGCCGGGGCGTCCACCAGCCGCGCCCCGGGAAGGCCGTCCACGCTCAGCGCCTGAATCGTGTAGCTGCGCCCCTTGCCCGCACCGGGGCGCTTCGGCCAAAGGCGGGTGAGCCCCCGCACGAATCGATCCCGCGCCCCCCGCGTGTCCCAGACCGTGTACCAGACCAGGGCGTTTGCTCCGGCGCTGGGGCCGTACACCTGGTAACGGTCGCCGCCCCAATCCTGCGCGTACACGCTTCCCTGATCGTCGTTGGCGTCGCCCAGGAGCTGCGCGAACAGCAAGCCGATTTCGAACTCACCGAGGTCGTCCTCGTAGCGCACCGTATCGGGAACCCCGGTGAAGGCGAGGTCGACCGGCTCGTCCCCCGACGCATAGCGATCGGGATGCAGGATCTGTTCGGTGGAAACCGGCATCGCTCTGCCATAGGGCTCGTGACCGTGATGGGTGCGCACGAACCAGCCGACGAAATCGGCGCCGCCGAGATACGGGAAGATCAGCGTCTGGCGTAGCCACAGGGGCGCGCTTGAGAACTCCGGCATCTGCGCCTGCTGCTGCGCCATCACCTCGCGCTGCTGCCAGAACCAGTGGTCGGGGAGGGTCTCGGGGTGCTGCTCGGGCATGAGGATCGGGATCTGATAGAAGGTCGCCTGGCCTTCGAGCACCGCCGCGGCGGCCGAGCGGCGGTCGTTCTGCCGGCGCTGATTGAGGAGGGAGTCGAGCGGCGTGTACTGGTCCTGCAGTGCATGCACCAGTTCGTGCGACGCGACCACCCGCACGTGAGACCGGTCGGCCTGATCGCTCGTAATGAACAGGGCGGCGGAATCGGGGTCGTAATACCCGGCGACCTGCTCCGTCAGCACGGCGATCATGGTGCGGCGGAGGTCGAGCGAATCGGGGATCAATCCGAACAGCCGGTAGGCTGCTTCCGCGCCCGCGAGCTCCGCCGGGGGGTAGTCCTGGTCGAATTTGTGCGTGACATAGTCGCGGACCTGGTCTCGGCTCCGCAATCGCACGGCGACGGGATGCTTGAATCGCAGGCCGGTAATCCGCTCCGCCTGCGTCTCCAGCTGGTGGACCAGATCGAGCAGGGCAGCCTCGCTCTGGACCGCCTGCGCGCGCTCCCGACACCCCCACCCACCGACCACCACCCCCACCGTCGCGGCGAGTGCGAGCGTCAACCGGCCCATTCGATTCCTTTTCCGACGGCGGTGCTCACGACGCGGGCCACGTCCTGGCCGGTCACGACGACCCCGTGACTCTCGAGCTCGGCGCGGAGCAGACGGTCGAGCTCGTCGCGACGCTCGGCAAGCGTCGCTGAAGGCCGGTGAGCGGTGGTGGCGGGCGTCGGCTCCTCCGCCGCCCTCCCCCGCCCTTCATCGCCCAGCAGCTTCTGGATCTCCGCCCCGATCCGATCGATCACCGCCGCGAGGTCGGGGAGTGGCTCGTCGGCGCCCTGCTCCCGCACCTGCCCGCGCCGGATCATCGCGTCCACCTTGCGACGCTCGCGGATCAGGCGCTCGAGCTCGGGGCCGACGCCAACCGTCGCCTGGGCGTGCGCACACGCCTCGTCGAGGACGTCGATCGCCTTGTCGGGCCGGGCGCGCTCGGGGACGAAGCGGTCGGTGAGCACGATGGCCGCCTTGAGCGCGTCGTCGGTGATCGCGACGGCGTGGTGGCGCTCGAGCCGCGGGCGGCGCGCCACCAGCACCTCCCACGTCTGGATGGCGTCGAGCTCCGTCACCTGCACCGGCTGGAAGCGGCGCTCGAGGGCGGGATCGGTGCGGATCCACTTGTCGTACTCCTCACCCGTCGTGGCGCCGATTACGCGGATGTCGCCGCGCACCAGGGCGGGCTTCAGCATGTTCGCCGCGTCCATCGCGGCGCCGACCGCCGTCCCCTGGCCGATGAGATTGTGCAGCTCGTCCACGAAGAGAATGAGATCGGGGTCGGCGGCGAGGGCCTCGACGAGACGGCGGACGCGCTCCTCGTACTGGCCGCGGAACGCGGTGCCCGCGAGCAGCGCGACGTGATCGAGCGCGACGAGGCGGGCATCCTTCAGCGCCGGCGGCACCTCGCCCGCGGCGATGCGTTGCGCCAGCCCCTCGACGATCGCCGTCTTCCCGACCCCCGCCTTGCCGACCAGCGCTGGATTGTTCTTGCTCTGGCGCAGCAGGATGTCCATCACGCGCGACACTTCCGCGTCGCGACAGCGCACCGGCTCGAGATCCCCGCGGCGCGCCTGGGCGGTGAGATCGATCCCCACGCGCTCGAGCACGTCGCCGGTTTCGAACAACCCCGCCAACGGATCGCTCACCTCAGGCGCCGCTCACGAATCGCCGGTACCATTCGATGATCGCATCGCCCCACACGAACGTCACTGCCGCGCCCACCGCGAGGAATACCCCGAACGGCACGAGTCGCTTCTTGCGCACCGAGAGGGGGACGAAAATGATGGTCCCGAGGAGGGCCCCCGAGAAGATCGTCAGCAGCACCCCCTTCCAGCCGACGAAACTCCCGACCATCGCCATCATCTTGATGTCGCCGCCCCCCATCGCTTCCTCACCGAACATCCACTTGCCCGCTGCTCCGACGGCGAACAGCAGGGCGAACCCGACCGCCGCGCCGATCACCGCCTGCAGAAACCCCTGCCATCCCCCCGTCAACGATGCCGCGAGGCCGACGACGAGTCCCGCCCAATTGTATTCGTCGGGGATGAGATAGTGCCGTGCGTCCGTGATCCCGATGCCGAGGAGGATCGTCCCGAGCACCGCGCCGGCGAGGCCATGCACGCTGACGCCCCAGAGCAGGTAGGCGACGACCCAGATCGCGCCCACCAGCGCCTCGATCAGCGGGTATTGCAGGGAGATCGGCTCGCCACAGGCGCGGCACTTGCCGCGCAGCACGAGCCACGACACGACCGGAATGTTGTCGTACCAGGCGATGCGTTTGCCGCAGCGCGGGCAGGTGGACGGCGGTGTGACGAGCGATTGATCGTGCGGCAGGCGCAGGATGCACACGTTCAGGAAGCTCCCGAAGCAGAGCCCAATCATGCCTGCGGCGATGCCACCGATGACGTCAGTGCCCACGCATGACCTCGTACAGGAGGATCCCCGCCGCGACGGCGACGTTGAGCGACTCGGCGCCCTGCGCGAGCGGGATCGCCACCCGCCGCGCGGCGACGGCGTTCAGATGCGGCCGGATACCGGCCCCTTCATTCCCGACGATCACGGCGATCACGCCTGTGCCGCGCTGATCCCCGCCGTGCAGCGCCGCCACCGCCCGCCCGAGCGGGTCGCCGTCGGCCGCGGCCGCCCAGAGCGTGACGTCGTGACGGCGCGACCACGCAATGAACCCCGCGTCGTCGAAGACGAGAATCGGATGGCGGAACGTCGCCCCCATCGCCGATCGCAGCGTCTTCGGCCCCCACGGATCCGCCGTGCCGCGCAGCGTGACCGTGGCGCGCGCCCCGAGCGCGTGCGCCGTGCGCACCAGCGTCCCGACGTTGCCGGGGTCCTGCACGCCGTCGATCACCAGCACGACGGCACCGGCGCCGAGCGTGACGTCGTCGGGCGACCAGCGGCGCGGCTCGATCACCGCGATGATGCCCTGGGGCGCATCGGTATCGGCGAGCGTCGCGAACACGCGGGGCGTCACCTCCTGCACCGCCACCGCGTGGCTCTCGAGCGAGGCCCGGAGCGCGCTGCCGCGCGTCGTTCGCGCCAGCTCGGGCGACACCACCGCACCCACGAATCGCGTCCCGGCCCCCTGGGCTTCCTCGACGAGCCGCACCCCTTCGAGCAGTGCGAGGCCGCGGCGACCACGGGCTTTGCGACGTTTGAGATCGCGGATCGTGGACGCCAGATTAGTGGCGATGCGCACCCCTCCGAGTGGACCCACTAACTTCGCGCTCCGGGCCCGCATCTCCAAGCGCGAGTATCCCCTCGCGACCCCCCGCCGGCCATGCGGATCGCCCTGACGATCGCTGGGTCGGACTCGGGGGGTGGGGCCGGGATCCAGGCGGACCTCAAGACCTTCCATCAGTTCGGCGTCTTCGGCACCAGCGTCGTCTGTGCCGTCACGGCCCAAAACACCCTGACGGTGACCGCGTGGGAGCCCGTCGCGCCCAGCCTGGTGACGGCCCAGCTCGCCGCCCTCGCGGAGGATCTCCCGCCCCACGCCGTGAAGACCGGGATGCTCGGTACGGCGGAGGTGCTCGAGGCCGTCGCCGACGGGATCGCGCGCTGGCGGCTCCCCAACATCGTGCTCGATCCCGTCATGGTCGCGACCTCCGGAGACCCCCTCCTGAAGCCGGACGCGGTGAAGCTCTTCATCCGCCGCCTCGTGCCCCTCGCCACCCTCGTCACCCCGAATCTCGACGAGGCCCGCATCCTCGTCGAGCACGACGTGCGCACCCCCGATGAGATGGAGCGCGCCGGGCGTGCGCTCCTGCACCAGGGGGCGCAGGTCGTGCTGCTCAAGGGCGGCCACCTCGCCGACGATCAGCTGGTCGACGTGCTGGTGAGCGCGCGCGGCGTGCACCGCTTCACCCACCCCCGCATCGAGACGACTTCCACGCACGGCACCGGCTGCACGCTGTCCGCGGCGATCGCCGCCGGACTCGCGCAGGGGCGGCCGCTCGCGTCCGCCGTGGAAGACGCGATAGACTTTGTGCAGCGCGCGTTGGCCGCAGCTCCCGGACTCGGTGCCGGTCATGGGCCACTCAATCACTTCGTCCCCGCGCCGCCGCGGCCGCCGAGCGAGGGGCTGTGAGGAAGAGGAGGGCTTCGTGTCCACAGGGTTCTTCGACCAGGTCAACCGGCAATTCGATCGGGCGGCGGCGTTTACGAAGCACGACCCGACGCTCCTCAGCCAGATCAAGGTCTGTAACAGCGTCTATTACGTCAGCTTCCCTGTCCGGCGCGACAACGGCACGATCGAGGTGATGCACGCCTGGCGCGCCGAGCACAGCCAGCACAAGCTCCCCACCAAGGGCGGCATCCGTTACAGCCCCGACATGTCGGACGATGAAGTGATGGCGCTCGCCGCGTTGATGACCTACAAGTGCGCCATCGTGGACGTGCCGTTCGGGGGGGCCAAGGGCGGCGTCAAGATCGACCGCCGCCAGTACTCGATGGGCGAGCTGGAGCGCATCACGCGCCGATTCACCTTCGAGTTGGTGCGCAAGAAGTTCATCGGGCCGGGCGTCGACGTCCCCGCTCCCGACTTCGGCACCGGACCCCAGGAGATGGCGTGGATCGCCGACACCTACGTGTCGCTGGCCGGTGGTGAGCTCGATGCACTCGCCTGCGTGACCGCGAAGCCGTTGGCCCAGGGTGGCATCCGCGGCCGGACCGAGGCCACCGGCCGGGGCGTCTACTTCGGCATCCGCGAAGCGTGTGAGACCGCCGAACTCATGAAGGGCATCGGCCTCAAGCAGGGTCTCAGCGGCAAGCGCGTGGTCGTGCAGGGGCTCGGCAATGTCGGGTATCATGCGGCGAAGTTTTTGCAGGAAGCGGGGGCGATCCTCGTCGGGCTGGCCGAGTACGAGGGCGCGATCGCCCGCCCATCGGGGCTCGACCTCGAGCAGGTGATGGCCCACCGCAAGGAGAAGAAGACGATCCTTGGCTTCCCGGGCGCCACCGACATCGAGCACACCGCTGCGGCCCTGGAGCTCGAGTGCGACATCCTTGTGCCCGCCGCGCTCGAGCGGGTGATCACGGCCGACAACGCGCCACGCATCAAAGCGAAGATCGTGGCCGAGGCCGCTAACGGACCCACCACCGTCGAGGCGGAGGACGTGCTGCTGCAGCGCGGGACGCTCATTTTGCCCGACCTGTGGCTCAACTCGGGCGGCGTCATCGTGTCGTATTTCGAATGGCTCAAGAATCTGTCGCACGTGCGCTTCGGGCGGATGCAGAAGCGCTACGAAGAGGGGGCGGCGCGGCGCATCCTGCAGGCGGTGTCGCAATCCACCGGCAAGGAGTTCACCGATCAGCAGATCGGGTTCTTCACGGAGGGGCCCGACGAGGAAGACCTCGTCAACTCGGGTCTCGAGGAGTCGACCATCTCCGCATACCAGCAGATGCGCGAGATCCAGCTGCGTCACGGCGCCGACAAGGTCAGCCTGCGGACGGCAGCGTTCATCAACGCAATCGACAAGGTGTCGCGCACCTACGAGGAGATGGGGATCTTCCCGTGAGGCAGCTGCTCGTGGTGCGCCATGCGATCGCCGAAGACGCGGCCGAGTACGCCCGCCTGCACCCCGACGACGCGGGGCGGCCGCTGACTCCTGAGGGCAAGAAAAAGATGAAACGCGTCGCCCTGGGACTGCGCATCCTCGTCCCGGAGATCCAGCTGCTCGCGACCAGTCCATTGACTCGCGCCGTGCAGACGGCGCGGATCCTCGCCGCGGCCTACGGTGGCGTAGAGCCGGTCGTCGTGCCGACCCTCGCCCCGGCTCAATCCGCCGCCGAGGTGACGCGCTGGCTCGCCGGCGAGCGGCGCCACGAAACCGTGGCGATCGTCGGTCACGAGCCGGGGCTCAGCCGCGTGGTCAGCTGGCTCCTGGCGGGAAGTGAGCGGTCGTTCATCGAGCTCAAGAAAGGAGCGGCGCTGCTGCTGACGTTCCCCGATGCCGTCGAAGCAGCGGCCGGCACGCTACTGTGGGCGCTCACCCCGTCTCAGCTCCGGGGGCTGCGTGACTGACCAGGTCACGGACCTGCTGGCCCGTCCGGCGGCGCAGAGTGTGCGCCTCATCGCCCAGGGCTACCTCGATGCCGCCATGCGCGCCCTCGAGCGCACGGCCGACCGCGAGGACGCCCGGGCGCTGCACGACTTCCGGGTCGCGCTGCGGCGGCTGCGCACGACGCTGCGCGCCTACCGCCCATTGTTCGAGGATGGGCAGCGCGGCAAGCCCAATAAACGCCTGCACGACATCGCCGACTCGACCAACCGCTTGCGCGAGGCGGAGGCGGCGCTCGAGTGGCTGCGTCCGCTCGCCACCGGCATGACGCCGGGCGAGCGGATCGGCCTGAGCTGGCTGATCGAGCGCATCGACCAGCGGCGCGCGAAGGACCAGGAGCGCTGCCTCGCCGATGTACGCCGGTCATTCCCCAAGGCGATTCAGCGGCTGCACAAGGGTCTCGTCGCGTATCGCCAGACCGTCGGCACCGAGCCGTCGGTCACCGACGTGCCGTTCGCGATGGCCCTCCGTGCCGCGGCGGTCGAAGAGGCGCGGGACCTCGATCAAACGCTCGGACGCATACACGGCATCGACGACGATGCCGCGCACCGCACGCGCATCGCGGCGAAGCGGCTGCGCTACGTGCTCGAGCCGGTGAAGAAGACGCTGGCCGGATGTGATGCGCTGATCGAGCGCCTCAAGAAGCTCCAGGACCTGATCGGCGAGCTGCACGATCTCCAGGAGCTGGAGGCTACCGTGCGTACGGCGGTCGGGGCGGCAGCGGCCGAGCGCGCCGAGCTGCTGCTCGATGCCACCCTCACCGAGGCCGCGCCTGCTCCGCCGGGACGCTCGACGCGCCGTCGCGGCCGGCAGGCGGGACTTGTGGCGATCGCGAAGCGGATCCGGATTCGGGAAACGGACCTCTTCAACCAGCTCAAGCGGGAGTGGCTCGGAAGCGGGCTCTCCTGGGCGGGCGACGTCGAGCGCGTGATGTCGCCGGTCGCCACGCCGCCGGCGGTGGTCCCCGTGCCGGTCGCCGCCGCGCCCCCTGCGGCTCGTCGCTGGCGCGGCGCGCGCCCGCGTTAGTCGGGAGCCGGCTTCTTCCGGGAGGGAGCTCGCGACCCGGGACGCTTCGGTCGCCGCACGCCGCGCTGCTTCCCGTTACCGCCGTTCCGGCCCGCCAGCCGCACGATGGGTACGAACAACCGGTGCGGCGTTTCGCCCACCTCGCGCGCCGACTCGCGCGCCTGCCCCTGCAGTGCCACCTGCGCGCGCACCAGCGGCTCGTCTGGGCCGCGAAGCACGCGTTGATAGCTCCCGTCGGAGCGCTGCACCCGCGCTTTGACGTTGTCGCTCGTGAGAATCGGCAGAATCGTCTCCACGATTCTGGCCTTCAGGCGCGCATCCTCGATCGGGAACATCACTTCGATGCGGCGGAAGAAGTTGCGCGGCATCCAGTCGGCGCTGCCGAGGAAGATGGCGGGATCGCCGCCGTTCTCGAAGTAGAAGATGCGGCTGTGCTCGAGGAAGCGGTCCACGATGCTGGTCACGCGGATCGTTTCCGATGCGCCGGGGAGTCCCGAGCGCAGGCAGCAGATGCCGCGGATCAGGAGGTCGATCCTGACACCCGCCTGCGACGCCCGGTACAGGGCGTCGATCACCGCGGGCTCCACCAGGGCGTTCATCTTCACGATGATGCGCCCCGTCCTGCCCGCTTCGGCGTGTTTGCGCTCGCGATCGATCAACGCGATCACCTGGTCGCGCAGGTCGACCGGCGCGACGCACAGTTTGCGCCAGTCGCGGCGCTGTGAGTAGCCGGTGAGCAGGTTGAACATCGCGCTCACATCCTCGCCGAACTCCGGATTCGCCGTGAACAGGGCGAGGTCGGTGTAGATCCGCGCGGTCGCCGGGTTGTAGTTGCCGGTGGAGAGGTGGACGTAGCGCCGGATGCCGTCGGGCTCACGCCGCACCACGAGCGCCGCCTTGCAGTGCGTCTTGAGCCCCACGACGCCGTACACGACGTGCACGCCGGCCTGCTCCAGCTCGCGCGCCCACACGATGTTGTTCTCTTCGTCGAAGCGCGCCTTCAGCTCGACGAGCGCCGTCACCTGCTTGCCGTTCTGGGCCGCCCGGGCGAGCGCCGAAATGATCGGGCTGCCGCCGCTCGTGCGATACAGCGTCTGCTTGATGGCGAGGACCTGCGGATCGTCGGCGGCGCGCTCGATGAAATCGACCACGGGGCCGAACGACTCGTAGGGGTGGTGCAGCAGCACGTCCTGCTTGCGGATGAGATCGAAGACGCTGCCGCCGCTCGCCAGCGCCGGCGGCACCCGCGGGACGAGCGGTTCGTCGCGCAAGGCTCGGAACCCCTCGAGCTTCTGCAGGGCCATCAGGGCGCTCACGTCGACCGGGCCGGCGACGCGGAACACGTCGCGCTCCCCCAGGCCGAGGGCGCCGGTGAGCATCTGCGCGAACCGCTCGTCCCCCTCCGCCAGAATCTCGAGCCGCACCGCCTCGCCGCGCATGCGCTGGCGCAACGTGTCTTCGATCGTCTGCAGCAGATCCTCGGCCTCGTCTTCGTCGATCGTCAGATCGCCATTGCGGGTCACCCGGAAGAACGTGTGCGCGATGACGTTGAAGCCGCCGAACAGGTCGCCGAGGTGCGCCGCGACCACCTCCTCGAGCAGGACGAACCGGACGCGCTCCTCGGAGCGGGGCAGCAGCACGACGCGATCGAGCACCGACGGCACCTGGACTACCGCGAATAGCTGCTGGCCCGACCCGGTGCTCTCGACCAGCAGGGCCACGTTCAGGCTCTTGTTGTGCACGAACGGGAACGGATGCCCCGGGTCGATCGCCAGCGGCGTCAGCACGGGAGCGATCTCCGAGCGGAACAGCGACTCGATGTGGTGTCGCTCACTCTCCGTCAGCTGGCCGTAGCGCACCCATTCCACGCCGTTCGCAGCCAGCGCCGGCATCACGTCTTCGTTCAGCAGCCGGTCCTGCTCCGCGACCAGCTCGCGCGCCCGCCTGTCGATCGCGCTGAGCTGGTGCGCCGGATCCATCCCGTCGGCCGCGTAATCCTGCGGCTCGATGCCGGCGTAGAGCTGCTGTTGCAGCCCGGCGACGCGGACCTCGTAGAACTCGTCGAGATTGGAGCTGAAGATGGCGAGGAATTTGAGCCGCTCGAGCAGCGGGTTGGTCGTGTCGCCCGCCTCCTCGAGGACGCGCGCGTTGAACTCGAGCCACGACAGCTCGCGGTTCAGGTAGTGGTCGGGCGGGAACGCCGGGGTGTACGCCTGGGCCATGGCTCAGCTCGCCGCGAGGCGCAGCCGCGCGGCGCGGCGCCATACCAACACCGGCACACCGTCGAACACCTTCGCGAACAATCCTGCCTTGCGGTCGGCGTCCCAGCGCTCGACCTGCGGATCGGAATCGGCCGCGAGTATGAGCCGTACCGGCCCGCGTCCCGCCTCCACGCCCACCGCCGTGATGCGCTGCGTGTGAGTGCGGTCGAGACCGTCGGCGACGCGGAGGATCGCCGCGAGCCGCCGGACCTGCCGGCGATCGCCCCGCTCGAGCCGGCGGAAGTTCCCGTGCCGCTTCTTCGGCGCGGCTTTCCGGTGATAGCGCGCCACGTTGGCGATCAGCTCGACCTCGCGCGCCGTCCACCCCTGCAGCTCCGCGTTCTGAATCAGGTGATAGGCGTGCTTGTGATGCTTCGCGTGATTGATGAGATACCCGACCTCGTGCAGCAGCGCCGCCGCAACGAGGATGTCGCGCCCTTCGAGCGGCAGGCCATATGGCCCGCGCAGGCCGTCGAACAGCTGTCCGGCGAGCAGGGCGACGTGCTCGCAGTGCCGCTCGCCGGAGTGGCACTTGCGCGCGAAGACGCGCACCGATTCGAGCCGGTCCACGCTCCGCACCCGCTCGCCACCCACCCCTGCCTGGCGCTCGGCGATCATCGACAGCAGGAGGCCGCTGCGCAGCCCGCCCGGATTGACGACGATCTGCTGCGCACCGAGCCGGCGCGCGAGCCGCGCCACGACGGCGGCCCCCGCGACGATGATGTCGGCGCGCTGCGGGTTGAGCCCCGGCATGGCGCGGCGCAGGTCGAGCGGCGTGCCGCGCAGCCGGTGCATCAGATGCACCACTTCGGCGCGCCGCATCGTGTAGCCCTGAATGCCCTTCTCGGGTCCCTCGCGCTCCACTTTGACGAGGCCCGCCAGGTTCGTGAACGTGCCGCCGGAGCCGATGATCACCTCTGGATGGAACGGAGGCTCCCCGATGCGCTCGTCGAGCGCGCGGTCGATCGCGCGCCGCAGCCGCTTCCAGCGCCGGCGCTTGAGCGGCTCCGCCCCGCCGTAGGTCTCGGTCAGCCGTACGGCCCCGAGCGGCAACGTGTAAACCTGATCGACGACGGTGCCGGCGGTGAGCACGACCTCGACGCTCCCGCCGCCGATATCCACCACCGCGACGGAGCGGCCGGCGAGATCGAACGCGCGCAACGCGGAGAGCAGCGCGAGCTGCGCCTCCTCCTCGGGCGAAATCACCTCGACGGTGAGCCCCGAGCGACGGCGCACTTCGCGGATGAACGTGCGGCCATTCGCCGCCTCGCGCACGGCGCTCGTCGCGACGGCGCGCAGCTCGTCGACCTGGAAGCCGTCGGCGATCGCTTTCATCTTCGCGAGCGCCGCATGCGAGCGCTCCATCGGGAGGGCGGCGAGTCGCCCCCGCTCGAACAGCTCGTGTCCGAGACGCGTCATCTCGCGCTCTTCGTCCAACACACGATAGGATCCGCCAGATTCGACTTCGGCGACGACAAACCGGATGGAGTTCGTGCCGATGTCGATCGCGGCGAGACGGGTGGGCTTCAACACGACCGTGGCGTCAGTCATGGGATGACAAAGATAGCCGCCGGTGGAACACCCGACCTTCACTGTGACAACACTGTTACAGCCGGGCCACAACTCCCTTCACGATCGAGCCCAGGGCGTCCCCCACCTGCCGGCCGACCTCCAGAACCTCCTGGTGCGACAGCACCGTCGGCGAGATGCCGGCGGCGAGATTCGTAATCGTCGACAAGCCGAGGCACTTCATGCCCCGCGCACGCGCCGCAATCACCTCCGGCACCGTGGACATCCCCACCGCATCCACCCCGAACCGCTGCAGCATCCGGATCTCTGACGGCGTCTCGTATGAAGGCCCGAGCAGACCGACGTACACGCCTTCATCGAGGGCGATCCGGGCGTCGCGCGCCACGTCACGCGCCAGCTGCCGCAGCTCACGGTCGTAGGGATCGCTCATATCGGGAAACCGCTCTTCCCCGTCGAGCACCGGCCCGATGAGGGGATTGCGAAACATGAGATTCACGTGATCGGAGATCAGCATCAGGGTGCCCGGCCGGAACGTCGACCGGATCCCGCCCGCGGCGTTCGTCACCACGAGCGTGCGAATCCCGAGCCGTGCGAACACGCGGACCGGGAGGGCGGTGGTTTCGATGGGGTGCCCTTCGTACAGGTGGAATCGACCGCTCTGCACGAGCACCGGCACGCCCTCGAGCGATCCCGCGACCAGCTCGCCCTTGTGCCCCACCACTCCGGTGGCCGGGAATCCCGGGATGTCTGCGTAGGGAATCCGGACGGGCTTGGACACGGCGTCGGCCAACGCCCCGAGACCGGAGCCGAGCACGATCGCCGCGCGGGGCGCCGTGGTCCCGATGCGCCTACGCACGACCTCCGCCGCCGCCTCGATCGCTGCCGCGCGGGGATCGGCGGCGCTCACGTCAGCTTCTCCAGCTCGCTCTGTACGCGCGCGACGAGCGCGACACGCTCGAACTCCGGCAGGAACGCACTCTCACAGGTATTGAGAATCACGCGGGACAACTCCTCTTTCTTCAGTCCGAGCGCAGTGTGGGCGGTAAAATACTCGTCGGTGAGCGTAATGCCGTCCACGAGCCGGCCGTCGGTGTTCAGCGTGACGATCACCCCCTGCTCCATATAACGCCGGAACGGGTGGTGGCCGATCGCCGCGATGGCGTGGGTGTGCACGTTGCTCGTGAGACACATCTCGAGCGGGATCCGCCGCGTCACGACCTCCTCGAGCAGCGCGGGGTCTTCACCGAGTCGCGTGCCGTGGCCGATGCGCTGCGCGCCGCAGGTGTGCAGCGCATCGGCGATCGACCCGGGCCCATCGCCCTCTCCTGCATGGCACGTGCACGCCATCCCGCGGCTCGCCGCGAACTCGAAGGCGGCACGGTGCTCGTGCGCCGGGTAGCCGCGCTCGGGGCCGGCAAGGTCGAACGCCACGACACCCTCGGCGCGATAATCGGCGGCCGCCCGCGCCAGCTCCAGCGAGCTCGCGGGCGGGAGCGTCCGGATCCCGCAGACGATCAGACCGAACCGCGCCCCGGTCTCGGCGCTGGCGCGCCGCAGCCCGGTGAGCGGCGCCTCGATCGCCTGGTCGAGCGTCAGCGCCGGCCGATGCAGCAGCGGGGAGTAGCGCACCTCGACGTAGCGCACGTTTTCCGCCGCCGCGTCGACGAGAAACTCGTAGGCGATGCGCTCCAGCGCCTGGGGGGTCTGCATGACGGAGAGGGTGATCGCATACTTCTCGAGGTACTCCTCAAGACTCTGCGCACCGGCGACGTAGAGCGCGCGCGCGAGCGCGTCGGGCGTGTCGGCCGGAAGCTGCACACCCTGTGCGCGCGCCAGCTCGATCATCGTCTGCGGGCGGAGGCACCCGTCGAGATGCACGTGCAGCTCGGCCTTGGGCCAGGCACGCAGCTGCGCCTTCGACAGCCGCTCCCCGGCCGGGCTCCGTCGCGCGGTAACGACGACGCGGTAGACGGCACCCGCCTCCCGTACCGGGTCGGCGGCATCGAGCGTCCGTCCGACACCGTCGGTGATGTACGCGGCATCGCCCGCGACGAGCTCCGCCAGCGACCCGTCGAAGGCCGCGACGGCGTCGCGCACCGTGGAGCCGCGCGCCACGTCAACCGGCCGCTCGTTCACAAACACGCGAAGCGGATCGGCCATCACCGGCCCCCCGCATGGAATCGATCGTCCGCGGGCGGCGACAGCGGTTGTGGGATCACCCGCAGATACGCGATCAGCGCATCCAGGTCCACCATTCCGGCGTCGGTGCGCTGCAGCGGCTCCAGCATCGTGAATCCATCCCCTCCGTCGGCGACGAAATCCGGCACGGCGATCGTGTACGTCCGGCGTCCATCCAGCCCCTTGCCGTTCAAGAGGCGGATCCGCGTAATGCGGCGCCCACGCGGGCGGGAAGGATCATACCACACCTCGAGCCCGGAGACGTGCACATGCGGCGCGCCGTCATCGAGCGCGTGCTCCAGCGCGCCGCGCAACGTCGCCGCCGGCACGGTGAGCCGGACGAGCCGGTTCTGAAACGGGAGCACCTCGAACAGCGCGCCGTAGCTCGCCGGGCCAGCCGCCAGGTCGGCGCGAATCCCGCCGTCGTTGATCAACCCGAAGTCGGCCTTGCCGATATTGCGGTACGCGTCCGCCACGAGGCGTCCGAGCGCGTACTCGTTTCCCAGACGCCGCAGCGGCGAGCGGAGCGTCGTCACCACCCGGTCGGTGATGCTGTCGAGCGCCAGCTCTTGGTGCGCGATCGCCGCGGCGAGGTCCCTGTCCGGGTTCACCGCGTCGGCCCAGGGCGTCTCGAGCCGGGCGCGCACCGCGCGCCCACCAACGCCCGCCTGGCGGACAAAATCCACGACCGCGATCGCCCGTCCCGAGCTCGCCGCCTCCACGATCGGGATCCCGTGGATCACGGTGTCGATGCGTTGATGCGTGTGCCCCGCCACGATGAGGTCGACCGCCCCGGAATCGAGGGTATTGGCGAGCGCGAAGATCTCGCCCGCGCACGCCGCGGAGTCGCACGTCTCCCCGGCGTGGGCCACGACGATCACGAAGTCGGCGGAGTCCCGGGCCGCCGGCAGAACACGGCGCACGGCGGCGGCCAGGTCGCCGAACATCAAGCCGCGGACGTTCTGCGGACGCGTCGTCTCCGGCGTCGTGCGCGTCGTGAGGCCGATGATCGCCACCCGGGCCCCTCCACGGCTGATCCGGACCCACGGTCGCACGAAGTCCGGGATCCGCCCCGCGGAATCCGTCAGGTTCGCCGAGATGAACGGGTAGTGCGCTTCGTGCTCGCGGGCGCGCAGGGTGTCCACCGTCCAGTCGAATTCGTGGTTGCCGATCGCCGCGGCGTCGAGCCCGAAGGCGTTGAAGGCGGCGATCGCCGGCCGGCCGAATGCGAAGTTCGACAGCGGCGTCCCCTGCATCTCGTCCCCGCCGTCGACGCGCACCGTCGTGCAACCGCACTCCCGCTCCAGGCTGTCGAGCCACGGCTTGAGCGCCGCGGCGCCGCCCACCGGCCGTCCCGCCGACCAGGGCCAGACGTGCGGCTCGAGCGCGCCGTGGAAGTCGGTGGTGGCCAGGACGCGGAGCAGTGTGCTGTCGGTCTGGGGCACGGGCGGCGGTGGAGGGGCGAAGGCCGCCCGTGCGAGCGAATCGCCCGGCGGCACGATCGACCATTCCGGCGCCATGGGGATCCCCTGCAAGCTTCCGGCCGCCCGGATGTCCTGGGCGATGAGATCGGCGATATTCTCGCCGCGGTCGTACACGACACGCGCGCCGCGCAGCATTTCGTAACCGCCGCCGCCCGCGGCGCGATAGCTGTTGGTCGCGAGCGTAAAGCTGTCCCCCGGCACCACCGCTCGCCCGCCGACCGCCAGTCCGACGATGCGCTGCCCCACCGGCCGGGAAAGATCGATCCGGTACGTTGCGCCCCGTACGGCATCGAAGTTGTAGCCCCGCACCCTCGGATCGATGACCGAGCCGGTGAGCGGGATCGTCCGGTAATACGCGCTCGAGTGTTCGAGGTAATCCTTGAGCTGCGCGCCCGAGATCTTGAGCACGACGAGGGTGTTCGTGTACGGATAGATCCCAGCCACGTCGCGGCGGTGCACAGCGCCATCCGGCAGCCCCGCGCCGAGGTCGAAGTCGGGCGTGGCGGAGAGCTGGGCCCCGCTGTGACGACGCTGCACGTCGTTGATGAAATCGACGAGCGGCGTGCTCTGCACGCGCCCGTAACGGGCGTCGTATCCCGTCCCGGCGGTGCCGAGCGCTTCGTCCCCCCAGGCGCGCACCCGCTGCTGCGCGTCCGCGAAGCGCTGCACGAAACCCGGTTGCTCGGGAACGGTCGCGAGCGGAATCAGATCGCCGCGCACTTCGCTCAAGTGCCAGCGCCGTGTGGCCGGATCACGGACCAGCCACAGGTGCACCACCGCCAGGCTCAGCGCCCAGTTCTTCGGCTGGACGAAGTGCACGCCGTTCACCACCGTGTCGCGGACCTCGCGGTGCGTGTGCCCCACGACCACGAGGTCCGGCTTCGAGGGCAGCTGGGCGAGTGCCGCGGCGTCGTTTTCCGGGCCGATGCCGGTGGTGTCGTAGGACGATGCGCCACCCAGCCCGCTGTGAATCAACACCACCTTCACGTCCACCGCGGCCCGGTCGAGCGCGGCCAGCGCTCCCGGCGCGGCCTCGGCGATGCGGCGCACGCGGATACGCCCGCCCAGCTGTTGGCGATCCCACACGATCACCCCCGGCGTCGTGAGGCCGGTGATCCCGACCCGCACCCCGCCTCGCTGTACCACGATGGTTGGCGGAAACACGAGGGAATCGCGCGGACCCATGACGATGTTGGCGCTGACATAGCGGTACGACGCATCGGCCGCGGCCTCGGTGAGCATGTCCGTGCCGAAATCGAAGTCGTGATTCCCAGGGGTGGCCACGTCGTACTGCAGCGACCCCACGGCGTCGACCAGCGGATCGGGGTGACGCCGCTCGATACGGGCGAAGTAATCGGCGAAGAGGTTGCCCTCGAGCAGATCCCCCGCATCGACGACGATGACCTGCCCGGGATACTGCCCGCGCAGCGTTGCCAGGATCGACGCGGCGCGCGACAGCCCGCCCGGCGCCGCACGATCGCGCACGTAGTCCCACCCCAGCGCGCGGCCGTGCACGTCGGTCGTGGCGACGAGCACCAGATGCGCGGAGTCGGAAGCGGTGAGCTGCTGAGGATGCTGTCCGGCGAGGGTGAGCGCGAGCAGGAGATGCATGATCCACGGAAAATTGCCAAGCCGAAGGGCTCCGCGCTACCTTATCTGCCCGTGTCACCGGCCGATTATCTCACGACGCTCGCCGAGCCGACGCGGTTGCGCGTGCTCAGCGCGCTTGCCGGCGCCCCGCTCTACGTATCCGACCTGCAGGACGTGTTGCAGCTCCCCCAGCCCACCGTGTCCCGGCACCTTCGCGTCCTGCGCGAGCTCGGTCTCGTCGACGCACGCCGCGTCGCCTCCCGCGTGATCTATCGCCTGATGCCCCCGCCGGGGCAGACGGGCCGGATGGTCCGTGCGGTGCTCGACGCGGTGCGCACCGACCCGGCGTTCCGCGCCGAGCGCGCGGCCGCCCGCCAGCGCGATCGCAGCACCGCGGACGCTGCGACGCACGACGCCCTCCATGCCGGCTGAGCCCGCGCAGCGCATCCTCGTCGTCGACGACGAACCCGACATCGCGGGACTCGTCGCCTATCACCTCGCCAAAGCCGGCTATCGCGTCACGACCGCCGCCGACGGGCCGGAAGCGCTCGCCCGCGCCCGCGCCGAGCGGCCCGATCTCGTGGTGCTCGACCTCATGCTGCCCGGCCGCTCGGGACTCGACGTCCTGGGCGACCTGCGGCGCGGCGAGGACACGCGCCAGATGGGCGTGATCCTGCTGACCGCGCGCAAGGAGGAGCAGGACCGGATCGCCGGACTGTCGCTCGGCGCCGACGACTATCTCGCCAAACCGTTCTCGCCCCAGGAGCTCGTGCTGCGGGTCGGCGCCGTACTGCGGCGGCTCGCCGCGGCGCCCGTCGCGGCAGGCGGCGTGCTGACGGCAGGTGGGGTTCGCCTCGATCCCGCCGCCCACCGCGTGACGGTCGAGGACACGGAGATCGAGCTGACCGCCACCGAGTTCAAGCTGCTGCGGCTCCTGATGGAGCGGGTCGGCCGCGTGCAATCGCGCACCGATCTGCTGCAGACCGTGTGGCAGGCACAGCCCGACATCCAGACACGCACCGTAGACATGCACGTCCAGCGCTTGCGCTCGAAGCTCGGCCCCGCTGGTGACTGCGTGGAGACGGTGCGTGGCGTGGGGTACCGCTTTCGAGTGCCGCCGGCGCGCGACCGCCAGCGCTAGTGCGTCTCGCCACGAGGTTTTTTGTCTCCTCCAGCCTGCTGGTCACGGCGACGGTCCTGGGGCTCATCGTCGCGGCCGACCGGATCCTGCGCCGGGAGCTGGAGAGTGAATACGCGGCCGCACTCGATCGCGAGGCGCGGCTCGTCGAGCGCCTCATCCCACCCGATTCGACCACTTGGCCCTCGATCGCGATCTCACTCGGCCGGTTGATCGGGCACCGCGTCACGCTGATCGATACGACCGGCCGCGTGCGCGGCGACACCGAGTTTCCGGCGGATGCGCTCCCCAAACTCGAGAACCACGCCACTCGACCCGAGGTGCTCCAGGCGCTCGCGAGCGGGGAGGGACGCTCGATGCGCTACAGCGTCTCCACCGACGTGAACCGCATGTACGTGGCGATCCACGGCGGGCCGCCGGGGCTCATGATCGTGCGCGTGTCGGCGCCGCTGGCCACGATCGACGCCCAGATCGAGGGGGTGGCATGGGCGATCGCCCTCGCAGGCGTCATCGCGATCGGTCTCGCGGCCGTGCTGGCGTGGGTCGGCAGCAGGCACTATGCGCGCCCGCTCGTCGGTCTCACCACGGCGGCCCAGGCAATCGCGGAAGAGCGAACTCCCACGTTCCCTGATTCGCGCATCCCCGAGATCGCGCAGCACACCCGGGCGTTGCGGGCCATGCACGGGCAGCTCATGACCCGGTTCAACGACCTGCGTGCGCAGCGCGAGGAGAGCGCCGCTCTCGTCGAGGCGATGGCCGACGGAGTGATGGCCACCGACGCGCGCGGCGTGATCCTCACCTGCAACACCGCCGCCCGACGGCTCTTGCGCCTCGACCCCACCGCCCCGCTGCCACCCCTCGCCGAGCTGTTCCACGAGAAGGCAGGCCGGACGCTCGTGGACGACGTGCTGCTCGGGCGCGACATCGGGCAACGGGAGCTGCGGCTGGCCGATCGTGCGGTGCTGGTGACCGGCCGGCCGCTCCCCGGTGGGGGCACACTGCTCGTGTTGCGCGACATGTCGGAGCTGCGCCGCCTCGAGACCGTGCGACGCGACTTCGTCGCCAACGTGTCGCACGAGCTGAAGACCCCGCTCACGGCGATCACGGGCTACGCCGAGACGCTCGTCGCCGAGGCACCAGCGGAATCGCAGACCGAGAAGTTCGCCGCGACGATTCTCGCCCACGCCCATCGCATGCAGCGTCTGGTCGAAGATCTGCTCGACCTGTCGCGCATCGAATCCGGCGGCTGGCGGCCCCGCCCGACGTCGCTCGACGTCGGGACGGCGGCTCGCGACGCCTG
This sequence comes from Gemmatimonadales bacterium, assembly GCA_033853695.1. Lineage (GTDB taxonomy): Bacteria > Gemmatimonadota > Gemmatimonadetes > Gemmatimonadales > GWC2-71-9 > DASTHG01. Next base: position 44,888 of record JAWOLH010000007.1, read on the forward strand.
GGCGCCGTTCGCCGAACGCGCGCGCGACGGCCGCGTGGAATTGGAGGTGCTGGTTTCGCCCGCCGCGGAGCGGCTGTGGGCGGATCCCGACGCGCTGCGCCAGATCCTCACCAACCTCTACGACAACGCGCTGCGCCATCTGCCGCGTGGCGGCCGGGTCGCCGTGTCGGTCGATCCGGTGCCGGGGGATGAGGGGTGGGTATCGGTCGCCGTCAGCGACGACGGCAGCGGGATCCCCGCCGACCACCTCCCCCGCATCTTCGAGCGATTTTACCGCGTCGACACCGGACGTTCCCGCGAGCAGGGCGGCACCGGGCTCGGGCTTGCGATCGTGAAGCACCTCGTCGAAGCCCACGGGGGCAAGGTCTCCGCCGAGAGCGCGCTCAGCCGCGGGACCACGATCCGCCTCGTGTTTCCATCGCCAACCGCCGTTACCGAGCCGTAACTCAGTCGTCACAACAACTTGACACCGCCGGGCGATCCTCCCGGCATGCGGATCGCTCTCCTGTCCGACACCTACATCCCCCAGGTGAACGGGGTGACGACCGTCGTGCATCGCATCGCGCGGGCGGTGCGGGTGGCCGGGCACGGCGTGGCGGTGGTGGCGCCGCGCTACCCGCGCAGCATGGACGACGGCGGAGGCGGGGGAGGCGGGGGAGGCGGCGGCCGCGACGATGAACTGCGGGTCTTCTCGCTGCCATTCCCTCCCTACCCCAGCATCCGCTTGAGCTTCCCCCTCGATCGCCACGTTGCGCGCTTTCTCGACCGGTTCGCCCCTGATCTCGTGCACGCCGCCACCGAAGGCCCGATCGGTGTCGCCGCCCGACGCTACGCGCTGCGCCGCGAGCTCCCGTTCGTAACCTCGTATCACACCGACTTTCCGCAGTACGCGCGGGACTACGGACTGCCGATGCTCACGCCGCTGGTGTGGCGCTGGCTGGTGCGGTTCCATCGGCCCGCCCGCTTGATTCACACGCCGGGCGCCGCGGTCCGGGACGAGTTGGTGCGACGGGGCTTGCGGAACACCGTCGTCTGGGGCCGCGGCGTCGACACGTCGCATTTCACCCCGGCGAAGCGAAATCCGGGGTGGCGGCGCTGGCTCGGCGGCGGGGACCAAACGGTCATCGTGTTGCATGTCGGGCGGCTCGCCGCAGAGAAGAACCTGCGTGTGCTGGTCGACGCCTGGACGCGCGCCTATCGCTTCCTCGGACCTCGCGCCGTGTTCGTCATCGCGGGCAATGGTCCCGAAGCCCAGTACATCGCCGCGCACCTCCCGTTCACGCGCCAGCTCGGCTTCGTCGACCGGGACAGCCTGGCAAGGCTCTATGCATCGGCCGACTTGTGCGTGCTCCCTTCCCGCACCGAGACCTGCGGCCTCGTGGCCCTCGAGGCGATGGCCTCCGGGCTCCCGGTCATCGCGGCGGATGCCGGTGGCCTGCGCGAGAGCGTGCTCCACGAGGTGAACGGGCTGCTGGTACGCCCCGATGATGCACGCGGATTCAGCCAGGCGATCGTCGCGCTCGTGGGAGATGCAGTCCGGCGACACGCCCTCGGCACGGGCGCCCGCCAAACCGCCGAGCGGCGGGACGTGAAACACGAAGACCAGGAGCTGTTGCGCCAATACGGCGCACTGCTGGGCGAAGCGGCCGATCCGCGGCCGTCGACCCAGGCCGTCTCACTCGAAACGCAAGGAGCGTTGACCCGATGCTGATCTGGTTGTCACTCGTCGCCTACGTCCTTCTCGGTATCCCCTTCGTCGCATGGCTCGCCCACCGGCTGGGCCGGACGCATGGGGCACACCCCACCGCGTGATTCCATGCGCCGACTGATTCTCGCCCTGACCGACGGGCTGCGCCCCGATGCGATCACGCCGACGCTGATGCCGTCGCTGCACGGCCTCCGCGCCGCCTACACGAGTGCGGCGGCCGCCCACACCGTTCGCCCCAGCGCGACCGTCGCGGCACTGGCGTCGCTGGCGACCGGCGTCGCGCCGGACACACACCGCCTCATCCAGCCGGGCCTCGACTTTCTGCCGCGCATCGGCCGCTTGCGCCCCGTGGCGCGGGAGCTGGGGCGCCACGGCGTCCCCGCGGACGTCGTGACGGCGGAGCTGCCGCTTGCCTCGCTCCCCGTGGCCTGGGCGCTGGCCTCCGCAGCGGGCGTGCGCCGGCTGCTCCCCGCCGGCCGGCGGGCGCGCGACACCGCCGCCGCGGCCGACTGGCTGACGGGCGAAGACGGGTCCGGCATGGTGTTCGTCTACCTCCCCGATTGCGACGACGCGGGACACGAGAGCGGGTGGATGTCGGACCGTTACCTGGCCGCGGCCGCCGAACTGGACGCTGGCGTAGGCGTGCTGTCGAAGCACGTGGACGACGCGCTGCTGATCGTCGTCGCGGACCACGGCGGCGGCGGCGTCCTCGCCACCGAGCACCATCACCCGCATCCGGTCAACGAGCACATCCCCCTGGTGATCGCCGGACCGGGAGTGGCGCGCGAGCACCGGCTCGAAGGGCCGGTCTCGATTCTCGATTTGGCGGCGACAGTGCTGTGGTGGTTCGGGGCGCCGATACCCGATTGCTACGAAGGCCGCCCGCTGCTCGAAGCGTTCGCGCCCGAACTCGTCCCCGAGGAGACCCCGCTGTGATGCGGCGCATCACCCACCTGGGCGACGCGTCGACCACGATCGGGGTCGGGGTGGTGGCTCTGGCCGCCGGCCAGACACGGCTCGGCGCCGCGATGCTGTTGGCCAATCTGCTGTCGCATGTTCCGGTGCAGCTGCTGAAGCGAGTGATCGCCCGGCCGCGCCCGAACGACGCCTACGGCCGGCCACTCGCGCTCGTGCCGCTCCCCGATCAATTCTCGTTTCCGTCGGGCCACGCCGCCGCGGCGACGGCGGTTGCGGCCACGGCGGCGATCGCGCATCCCTGGAGCGCGCCGGTCGCCCTGCCGCTCGCGGCGCTGGTGAGTTACTCACGCTTGGCGTTGCGCGTGCATCACGCCACTGACGTATTGGCCGGGATGATGCTCGGACTGGGCGGCGCGCTCGCCGCCGCCGCGATCTTGTAGCTCGTCGTTCCTCGCAGTCAGCCGCGCAATGAGGCGGTTCCCTGCCGTTACGGAACCGTGACCCGCTCGACAGCGCCGTGTGATGCCCCGCAACGAGGTTCTCGGGCATTACCGTGCGCCGTCTCCGTCCTTTTCATCCGCTCGCCGCCGCACGGTCGGCGTTCGGGTGCCAGGTAGCGGAGGCTCGTACAGCTCCGCTATCTGCGTTGTTACGGGATCGTGACTTGCCCGACAGGCCCCCGTGATGGCCTCGGCCGAGGTTGTTCTTGCTCGCAAGGGCCGTCCGGGCGGCGTGGAACGCCCGCAGTCCACTCTCTCTAGGAGTCACTACCGTGCTTCGCTCACTGTCGGTGGGTCTCGGAAGCCTCGCGCTCGTCGGCGCGTTGCTCGTGCCCCGGGTCGCCGCGGCGCAGAACCAGACCCAGATCACCGTGTCGGGTGTCGGCTACGCCCAATACGGCTATCTGCTGAAAGACACCGCCAACCACAACAACAGCTTCGACGTCACCCGCGCCTACATCAACCTGATCGGCAAGTTCGCCGGCGGCGTCGGGATCCGGGTCACCGCCGACATCAACCGCCCGCCTGGCGTGACGACAGACAACTCGCTGCGCTACCGACTGAAATACGCGTACGCGACGTACACGCCCACCGGCAGCGCCCTCACATTCAAGCTGGGCCAGATTCACACACCGTGGCTCGACTGGGAAGAGGCCCTCTGGGACTACCGCATGCAGGGGAGCATGGCGATCGAGCGCGGCGGCTACCTGACCTCATCGGACTTTGGATTCGGCGTGGACGGCAAGTGGGGACCCGACAAAGTCAACATGCAGGTGACGGTCGTGAACGGTGAGGGCTACAGCGGCGGCACCGGCGATCAGCGCAAGGACATCGAAGGGCGCCTGTCAGTGCGCCTGCTCGACACGAGCGATTCCAGCCGAGTGGGTGGCCTGCGCATCACCGGATACGCCCATTACGGCAAGCCAACCGGCGGCGGCAAGCGGCAGCGGTACATCGGCATGGTCTCGTACCGGTCCAAGCAGGTCACGCTGGCGGGCGAGTATGCGATTACTAAGGACTCCTCCGGCACGGGAGCGCTTCTCGACGGGCAGGTCGCGAGCGGCTACGGCGTCTTCCACTTCCCCAACTCGAAGGCCGCCGTCATCGCGCGCGTCGACTACACCAAACCCAACAAGAATGGGGTTTCGACCGCCGCCGGCTTCTCCAACACGCGGTACATCGCCGGGGTGTCGTACCAGCTGAGCCCGAATCTCCGCCTGTTGGGCGACCTCGACTGGCTCTCGTACAAGAACGGCTCGCCCACGCCGGCGGCGGAAGCGGCCCGGGCGACTGGGTTCTTCCAGATTCAGTTCACCTTCTGACCGGACACGAGGACATCATGAAGCGCATTGCCTTGCTCGGCGCCGCCGCGGCACTCGCCGTGAGCGCCACTCCGGCCGCCGCCCAGGTGAAGCTCACTGGAGCGGGGGCGACGTTCCCGAATATCATCTACCAGAACTGGATCCTGACCTACAACCAGGCGAATCCGGGCGTGCAGCTGAACTATCAGTCGATCGGGTCGGGTGGCGGCATCCGGCAGTTCTCCGACAAGACCGTCGACTTCGGCGGCTCGGATGCCCCGATGACCGACTCCGCCATCGCCGCCATCCAGAGCAACGTGCTCCACATCCCGACGGTCCTGGGTGCCGTGGTCGTCACCTACAACCTGCCCGGGGTCAATCAGCAGCTGAAGTTCACCCCAGCGCTCATCGCCGACATCTTCCTCGGCAAGGTGACGAAGTGGACCGATGCTCGGATCAGCGCCGTGAATCCCGGCCTGCACCTCCCCGACCAGGACATTCTGGTCGTGCACCGCTCCGACGGCTCGGGGACGTCCTACATCTTCACCGACTACCTCTCCAAGGTCAGCCCGGATTGGAGGGACAAGGTCGGCAAGGGAGTGTCGGTCAACTGGCCGGTCGGGCTCGGTGGCAAGGGCAATGAAGGCGTCGCGGCCACCGTGAACCAGACTCCCGGCGCCATCGGCTACGTCGAGCTGGCGTACGCCAATTCGAACAAGCTGCCGTTCGGCCAGCTGCAGAATCGCGCCGGGAAGTTCATCAACCCCACGCTCGCGGCTACCACCGCAGCGCTCGCCGGGTCGATGGCCGCGATGGGGCCCAACACCGATTTCCGGGTTTCGATCACTGATCCCGATGGCGCGGATGCCTACCCCATCTGTAGTATGACCTACTTGCTGCTGCGGAAGTCGTACGACGATCCAGTCAAGACCGAGGCCCTCATCAAGTTCGTCTGGTGGGCCGAGACCCAGGGCCAGGACAAGGCCACCTCGCTGGGCTATGCCCCGCTGCCCACGGCGTTGCGTCCCTGGATCGCCGATCGGCTCGCCTCGATCGAAGCGGGCGGTAAGAAAGTCTGGACGGCTTCGGCAGCTCGTTAACCCTCCGAACGACTGCCGGTTTCACCCCCGCAAGGCGTTCCCTTGCGGGGGGTTTTCTTTGTCTCTATCGGGTGACCGAATCGTTACAGGGTCGTGACGGAGCCGAGTCGAGGCAGGCATAGCTTGCGCAGGTGACTACCGGCATGACCGAGGCCCCACCCCAAGCACTGGAGCCGGGCCGGCCCGCGGCACACGGGGCGGCCCCCGCTGTGCGGTCCTCCCGCAATTTCGGCGACCCCGCGTATCGCGTGGTCCTTACCCTCGTCGCCCTGGTGCTCCCATTTCTTCTATTGGCGCTCGGCGGACAGTTGCTGGTGGGAGGGTGGCCGGCGCTCAGCAGGTTCGGTCTCAAATTCATCACCAACAGCACATGGGATCCCGTCGCCGAAGTGTACGGTGCGGCCCCCATGATCTTTGGCACGGTCATCTCGTCGTTCCTGGCACTGCTCATCGCGGTGCCGTTGGCGCTCGGCACGGCGATCTTCCTCACCGAGTTCGCCCCGAAGTGGATGCGCCAGCCGATCGGGTTCCTCGTCGAGTTGCTCGCGGCGGTGCCGAGCGTGGTCTACGGCCTGTGGGGAATCTTTGTCCTCATCCCGATGCTGCGGGGCATCGCCGTGCCGCCGCTGCGCGCGACGCTCGGGTGGACACCGTTCTTCCAGGGTGTGTTCTACGGCCCCTCGATGCTCGCAGGCGGCGTCGTCCTGGCGATCATGATCGTCCCCTACATCTCCGCCGTGTCGCGCGAGGTGCTCCAGGCGGTACCCGCGGCGCAGCGCGAAGCGGCGCTCGGCCTCGGGGCCACCCGCTGGGAAGCGGTGTGGACCGCGGTACTCCCGTACGGTCGAGCCGGGATCATCGGCGCCATCATGCTGGGCTTCGGGCGCGCGCTCGGCGAGACGATGGCGGTCACGATGGTGATCGGCAACCGGCACGATATCGGTGCCTCGCTCCTCGCTCCCGCATACACGATGGCGGCGGCGATCGCCAACGAATTCAGTGAGGCGACGACGCCGATGTACCTCTCCGCCCTGGTCGCGGTCGGGCTCGTGCTGTTCATCGTGACCATTACAGTGAACGCCCTCGCCCGGATCCTCGTCTGGCGGGTCGCCAAAGGCGCTGCGGTCGGGAGCAAAGCGCTGTGAGCGCACGCTCGATTCGACGCCGTGTGAAGAGCGCCACAATGACGGGGCTCGTCGCCGCGCTTGCGATCCTCGCCGTGCTCCCGCTGCTCTTCATCTTCGGCGACCTGATCCACAAGGGCGCCAGCTCGATCGACTGGAATTTCTTCGTGAAGAGCCCCGTCCCCGCCGGGGAAGCCGGTGGTGGCGTCGCGAATGCGATCGTCGGCACCATCATCATCGTCGCGCTCGGCTGCCTCGTCGGCATGCCGATCGGGGTCGGGACGGGACTGTTTCTCGCCGAGTTCGGCACCGGTCGGCTGGGGTGGATCGTCCGTTTCATTGCTGATGTGCTGAACGGCACGCCGTCGATCGTGGTCGGCATCTTCGCCTGGACTTGGCTCGTGAAGCCGGTCGGTCACTTCTCGGCCCTCGCCGGCGGCGCGGCGCTCGCGATTCTAATGATCCCGATGCTCGCCCGGACTACCGAGGAGATGGTGCGGCTTGTCCCCAATTCCCTGCGCGAGGCCGCACTTGCCCTCGGGTATCCGCGTTGGCGCACGTCGCTCGCGATCGTAACGCGTACGGCGATGGGCGGCATTGTGACCGGTGGCCTGGTGGCGGTGGCGCGCATCGCCGGCGAGACGGCGCCGCTGCTCTTTACGGCACTCGGCAACCTGAACTTCTCGACCGCCATTCGCGAACCGATGCAGAGCCTCAGCCTGCAGATTTTCACGTACGCAACGGGGCCATTCGAAGAGTGGCACCGCCTCGCTTGGGCGGCGGCGCTGGTTCTCATGGCCCTGGTGTTGATCCTGGCCCTGGCGGCACGATGGGCCACCCGGCAACGCTATGGGACCTGAGCAGCAGGTGGCACGGATCGGAGTCGCGCCGCCATCGGCGCTAGCCGCGCCCCCAGCGCGCGTCGAGCCGTCATCCCATGGATCCCCGTGGATGGAGCATCCCGAGGATGCCAGGCGGCCCGACAATGCACTCATCCGCATCGAGACGCGCCGGTTGAGCGCCATGTTCGGCCGCAAGATCGCTGTGAAGGAGACGTCGCTCTTCTTCCCGACAAACACCGTGACCGCCATCATCGGCCCGTCAGGGTGCGGCAAGAGCACGTTCCTGCGCTGCCTCAACCGGATGCACGAGCTGTCGGACGGCGGCTGGTCGACCGGTTCGGTGCTGCTCGACGGCGCCGACCTCTACGGCCCCGCCGTCGACCCAGTCGCGATTCGCCGCCGCATCGGCATGGTGTTCCAGCGCCCCACGCCGTTTCCGACGATGTCGATCTACGACAACGTGGCGGCCGGCCTCAGGGTTGGCGACCGCGGCTACAAGCGGACGGAAATGGACGATATGGTGGAGCGGGCGCTGCGTCAGGCCGCCCTGTGGGACGAGGTGAAGGACCGGCTCCATAGCAGCGCGGTGGCCCTGTCGGGCGGGCAGCAGCAACGGCTGTGCATCGCGCGGGCCGTGGCGCCGCTCCCCGAGGTCCTGCTGCTCGACGAGCCGACCGCCTCGCTCGACCCCGGCGGCACGCAGCGCATCGAGGAGCTGTGCCACGAGCTGAAGCGGCAATACACAATCGTCATCGTGACGCATAACATGCAGCAGGCGGCGCGCGTATCGGACTACACTGCCTTCTTCTATATGGGCGAGATGATCGAGATCGACCGTACGACACGCCTGTTCACCAAGCCAGCCAAGGAACAAACGGAGGCCTACCTCACCGGGAGGTTTGGATGACCGCGGTCGAGAGTCGGCCCCAGACCCCCGCAGCTCACCGTGGGACGACACTCTTGACCATTCCGCCCGAAGCGACCAACCCGTTCCCTGTCGTCGACGTGCGCGACTTCGCGTTCTGGTACGGGAAGCGCCAAGCATTGGCGGACCTGGCCCTCACGATCCCGCGCCGCGCGGTGACGGCCTTGATCGGGCCATCCGGGTGTGGCAAGAGCACATTCTTGCGCTCACTCAACCGCATGAATGACCTCATTGCCGGTACACGCCACACGGGCGATATCCTGCTCGAAGGTGTGTCGCTCTACTCCCCCGAGACCGACGTCGTGGAGCTGCGCCGCCGGGTCGGGATGGTGTTTCAGCGCCCCAACCCCTTCCCCAAGTCGATCTTCGACAACGTCGCTTATGGCCCACGCATCAACGGGTTCGCGGCCGAGCGCGAGATCCCCCAACGGGTGGAGCTGGCGCTGCGGCATGCGGCGCTGTGGGACGAAGTGAAAGACCGGCTCGACGAACCCGGCACCGGACTCTCGGGAGGGCAGCAACAGCGGCTTTGCATAGCCCGCGCGCTCGCAAACGAGCCGGAGATCCTGCTCATGGACGAGCCGTGCTCGGCGCTCGATCCGATCGCTACGGAGAAGATCGAGGAGCTGCTGGTGCAGCTGAAGCGGGACTATACGATCGTCATCGTCACGCATAACATGCAGCAGGCGTCGCGCGCTTCGGAGTTCACCGGCTTCTTCTATCTCGGTCGCCTGGTGGAATTCGGGCCCACCGTACAGCTCTTCACTTCGCCGTCGGACGAGCGGACCGAGGCCTACATCACGGGGAGGTTTGGTTGAGCGCCGTTCACCGGCACTTTCACGACGAGCTCTCGGAGCTCAAGTCCACGCTGCTCGGCATGTCCGCCGAGGCGCAGACCGCCCTGGCGACCGCAGTCGAGGCGCTGCTGCAGCGGGACGCCTCCAAGGCGGCCCAGGTGATCGCGGGCGACCACAAGATCGACGCCCTGGAGATCGAGATCGAAGACATGGTCGTGAAGCTCATGGCCACGCAGCAGCCCATGGCACGCGATCTGCGATTGCTCATGTCGGCGCTCAAGATTGCGAACGACCTGGAACGGGTGGGCGATCACGCCGTCAACATCGCGCAATCGGCCGAACGGCTGCTCGTGAGTCCTCCGATCGCGCCGGAGCCCGAAATCATCGAGATGGCCCGGCTGGCGCGGCGCATGCTCGCCGATGCGCTCGATGCCTTCGTGCGGACCGATGCCCAGGCGGGGCGCGCCGTCTGCCAGCGCGACGACCAGGTCGATGCGCTGCACGATTCGGTGTTCCGCATCCTGCTCACCCACATGATGGAGACGCCGCACATCATCAGCGCGGCCATGGAACTGTTCCTGGTGAGCCGCAATCTCGAGCGGGTAGCCGATCTGGCGACGAATATCGCGGAAGACGTCGTGTTTCTGGTCGAGGGGAAAAGCATCAAGCACCATGCGGAGATCGCGCAAGCGGCGAAGTAAGGCAAGGAGCGACTCTTAGAAGCGATACCCGCCCGGCAGCACATCATGCCTTTCCAGGTACGCGCGCCGGGCGAACAACCGGATCAGCACCAGCCCCGCCACGAACCCCCCGATGTGAGCGAAGAACGCCGTGCCGCCCGACGCCCGTGACCCGAGCGCCGCCAGGCTGGAGAGCACCTGGAGGACGATCCAGTATCCCAGCATCACGAACGCGGGGATCGCGATGGACGTCACGTAGAAGCCGAGGAAGACCCAGGCGTGCACCCGCACGCGCGGGTAGAGGACCAGGTAGGCTCCGAGGATTCCGCTGATCGCCCCGGACGCCCCCACCATGGGGATCGTGGAGCTGGGCGTGATCAGGATCTGGGTAGCCGCCGCCGCGACGCCGCACACGAGATAGAAGAACGCGAATCGCACGTGCCCCATCGCGTCCTCGATGTTGTTCCCGAACACCCAGAAGAACACCATGTTGCCGATGAGGTGCATCCAGCCACCGTGCATGAACATCGACGTGAGCACGGTCCAGTACTGGGGGCTCGCATCCACGGCGCAGAACGCCCCCGGCGCCATCTCCACGCCGCTCCCCGGAGGCACGCGTTGCAGAACTTCTCCCGGAATCAGGCCGTAGTTGCAGACGGCGGCGTCGACCGCCCGCCCGGCGCCCGCACCCTCGATGAACAGCCAGACGAGCACGTTGAGAGCGACGATGCCGACCGTCACGACCGGTGGCAGCGTGGTGGGATTCTCGTCCCGGTAGGGGATCACTTGGCTAATCCTATGAGTGACATGTAGGTTGCGCAAACTGCCTTTTTGGCATCTTTTTTCGGCACGCCCATTGCTTCTGCGACGTCCGGTTTCGTGTGTGCATCACCCTCACGATAAGGAGTCGTAGAACATGGCTGACAAAATCATCGGGATCGACCTCGGGACGACGAACTCGGTCGTGGCCGTCATGGAAGGTGGCGATCCCGTCGTCATCCCCAACGCCGAAGGGGGCCGGACGACTCCGTCGGTCGTCGCGTTTACCAAGGACGGTGAGCGCCTGGTCGGCCAGGTGGCCAAGCGCCAGGCGGTGACCAATCCGCAGAATACGATTTTTTCGATCAAACGATTCATGGGGCGCCGCACCGGGGAAGTCACCGAGGAGATGAAGCGGGTCCCGTACAAGGTGGTGGCGGGTCAGAACGATCTCGCCTCGGTCGAGATCCAGGGGAAGCGGTACACGCCCCCCGAGATCTCGGCGATGATCCTCCAAAAGATGAAGCAGACGGCCGAGGACTACCTCGGCCACAAAGTCGAGAAGGCGGTGATCACGGTCCCCGCCTACTTCAACGATTCACAGCGGCAGGCGACCAAGGACGCCGGCAAGATCGCAGGTCTGGACGTCGTCCGGATCATCAATGAGCCGACGGCCTCGGCACTCGCCTACGGCCTCGATAAGAAGAAGGAAGAGAAGGTGGCCGTCTACGATCTGGGTGGCGGCACCTACGACATTTCGATCCTCGAGCTCGCCGAAGGCGTGTTCGAGGTGAAGAGCACCAACGGCGACACCCATCTGGGCGGCGACGATTTCGACGCCCGGATCATCCAATGGCTGGTGGATGAGTTCAAGCGCGACCAGGGCATCGACCTGTCGAAGGACCCGATGGCCCTGCAGCGCCTGAAGGAAGCCGCCGAGAAGGCCAAGATGGAGCTGTCGACGGTGATGCAGACGGAGATCAACCTCCCCTTCATCACGGCCGATCAGTCGGGCCCGAAACACCTGAACATGACGCTCACCCGCGCCAAGCTGGAGCAGCTGGTGGACGACCTGATTCAGCGCTCGATTCCGCCGATGAAGCAGGCCCTGAAGGACGCGGGGCTCGAGCCCGGACAGGTCGACGAGGTGATCCTGGTCGGCGGCCAGACGCGCATGCCCAAGGTGCAGGAGATCGTGAAGAGCTTCTTCGGGAAGGAGCCCCACAAGGGCGTCAACCCGGACGAGGTCGTCGCGATCGGCGCCGCGATCCAGGGCGGTGTGCTCGCCGGCGAAGTGAAGGACATATTGCTGCTCGACGTCACCCCCTTGTCGCTCGGTATCGAGACGCTCGGCGGCGTGACGACGGTGCTCATTGCGCGCAACACGACGATCCCGACGAAGAAGTCGGAGGTCTTCTCCACCGCCGAGGATTCGCAGACGACGGTGGAGATCCACGTGCTGCAGGGCGAGCGGCAGATGGCGCTCGACAACCGGACGATCGGCAAGTTCCAGCTGACCGGGATTCCGCCGGCTCCGCGCGGCGTGCCGCAGGTCGAGGTGACGTTCGATATCGACGCGAACGGCATTCTCCACGTCTCGGCCAAGGACAAGGCAACCGGGAAAGAGCAGAAGATCCGGATCGAGGCGTCGTCGGGACTGGGTGACAAAGACATCGACAAGATGGTCAAAGATGCGGAGTCGCACGCCTCAGAAGACAAGTCGCGGCGCGATCAAATCGAGCGTCGCAACCGGCTCGACTCGATGGTGTATGAGGTCGAGAAGAACTCCAAGGAATGGGCCGATCGGCTGGACGCCGGATTGAAGTCCCGGCTCGACGGGGCTGTCGAAGGCGCGCGGGCTTCCCTGCGCAGCGGGAACCCCGACGACATCAGCCGGGCGCTGGATGAGCTGCAGCAGGCCTATTCGGCGGCGGGCGCCTCACTGTACGCCGCCGCCCGCGGATCCGAAGCCCCCGGAGGGGCGGAAGCCGCGCCGGGTGGCGGGGAGGCGCAGGGAGCTGGCGCGGGCAAGGAAAACGTCGTCGATGCAGATTATGAGATCGTCGACGACGACAAGAGCAAGAAATAAACTCTTCACCAGGAACCAAGACGATGTCGGTACGCACAAAGGATTGGATGAAGTTCATCGGGCTGGTCGGACTGGCGTTCGTGTTCGGCCTGCTGTTCGCGTCGGCGCTCGATCTGCCGAAGAAGACCGCGGCGCAACCCGCGGTCACGCTCCAGGCCGCACCGCCGCCCCCAATTCCGGCCGCGGGACCCGCCAGTCAGCTCGGCGATGCGTTCGTCGCCGTGGCGGAGCACGTGAAGCCCGCGGTCGTGTTCGTTCGCTCGACGGTGCGACAGCAGGTCGACAACCGCCGCCTCCCGCCGGGGTTCGAGGACTTTTTCCCGCAGTTCAAGAACATGCGGCCGCAGATCCAGGAGGGGTCGGGCTCTGGCTTTATCGTGTCGCGCGACGGGTACATCCTCACCAATAACCACGTGGTCGCGGGCGCGAGCAAGGTGACCGTGCGGCTGCTCGACAAGCGTGAATTCGAAGCGCACGTCGTCGGCACCGACCCGCAAACCGACGTCGCGGTGATCAAGATCGACGCCACCGACCTGCCCACGGTCGCGTTCGGAAACTCGGACTCGACCCGCATCGGCGAGTGGGCGCTGGCGATCGGCAATCCGCTCGGCGAGGCGTTCACCTTCACCGTGACCGCCGGCATCGTGAGCGCCAAGGGACGCCTCTTGCAGGGCCTCGAGCAGTCGCGCTACTCGATCCAGGACTTCATCCAGACCGACGCGGCGATCAACCCCGGCAACTCGGGCGGCCCGCTGGTCAACATCCACGGCGAAGTGATCGGCATCAATTCGGCGATCGCCAGCGAGACCGGCTACTACGCGGGCTACGGGTTCGCCATTCCGATCAACCTCGCCCGCACCGTGATGAATCAGCTCGTCGCGACGGGACACGTGACCCGCGCTGTCATGGGTATCGGCATCAACAATGCCAGCCAGGAAGACGCCGAGGCGGTCGGCATGAAGGACATCCACGGCGTGGTAGTCGAGAGCTTCACCAAGGACTCGCCCGCCGAGCGCGCCGGTCTCCAGCTGGGCGACGTCATCGTGGACCTGGACGGCCAGCCGGTGGATTACGTGGCCCAGCTGCAGCAGCGCGTCGGCTTCAAGAAGCCGGGCGAGCCGGTGTCGGTGACGGTGCTGCGCCAAGGCGGCGTGCGGAAGACATACTCCGTGCGTCTCGCCGCGCAGCCGGGCGACGACTCTGATGAAGTCGCGTCGACCGGCCCGTCCAAGAACAACGGGGACGTCGCCAGCACCGCCGACGGCAACCGCCTCGGCATCGCCGTATCCCCGCTGACGCAGGATGATATGGCGCAGGACCAGGTGTTGCAGCGTGCCGTGTCCCGCTCGGGCGGCGCCCTGGTCGTGACCGACGTTTCGCCCGACGGCCCGTCGTATCGCAAGCTGTTCGATCAGGCACCGGGCAACACCGTGCCGGACATCATTCTCAAGATCAACGGCACCGCCATGCGCTCCCGCGCGGATTTCCGTACCGCGCTGGCCTCTATCAAAGCGGGCGACATCGTCACCGTCGAGGTGCTGCGTCGCTCGAGTGACGGGTGGGATACGGGGATCGTCCGGGTGAGGGCGAGATAGCTGGACGGTACGGGACAGTAGGGAACGGTGGTGGTAAGAAGAGAGCGGTCGGGGCTGCGTGCCTCGACCGCTCTTGATTTGGCCTCCTAGCGTCGTCCCCTACCGCCCCCCTGCAACATCGCCACCCCAATCGTCAGCAGCCACACCACCACCCCCGCCTGACCGTAGAAGATCACCACCGACGCTTCGTCCACCACGAGGCCGATCACCACGCAGGCGGCACCGATGGCGAACGCACCCCAGGCGAAGCCGCGCCAGAAGACCCGGCCGTTCCAGATTCCCCACGCCAGCATATAGAGCGCGAGTCCCAGCGTGAACGTCGCGAGCCGCTCGGCCGCGAGGCCCATCGGGTGAATCATGTCGTACAGGAACACCGCATGCGTCGCCGTGAGCCCGGGATCGGCGACCGCATAGGTCGCGGCGAGGTGACGGCCCGCCCCCGCCATGAACAGGATGTTGAGCATCCACGCCGCGAAGGCGAACCCCGCGATCAGCACACCGGCACGGGCCGGTCCCGCACCCGCAGTGTCCTGGTGACGCAGCGAGATCCCCGCCAACCCCGCCAGCATCAACGGCAGCGCCACGAGCAGCGTCCAGTGGATCGCGCGCCATCCGGGCGTTGCGGCGATCGTCCTAAGCTGCGCCGCCCCGTCACCGGTGAGAATCGGGTGGAACAGCCCGGCCACACCGAACGCCAGAGCACCGGCGGTGAGGCACAGCCCATAGAAGGGAGATGGACGCGTCATGCGGCTAATCTATCGTTCGATGGACACCGGGGTATATTCGCGAGAGACCACGGACGGAGCGGCGCATGCGAGTCACACGGATCCTGCGCGAGGGGTTCTGGGCCGGGTGCATCGGAGCGGGCGCGGTGGCGGCCTGGTTCTTCGTGGTAGACTTCATCAACGGACGGCCATTCTTCACCCCTGCCATGCTCGGCTCCGCGGTGTTCTGGGGCGCCACGAGCCCCACGCAGGTCGTGATCGAATACTCACGCGTCATCGGTTACACCATGATCCATGTCAGCGCCTTCGTGGTGCTCGGCACGGTCGCGGCGGCGCTGATGGTGCAGGCCGAGGAGACACCACCCGCCTTGTTCCTGGTGGTCGTGCTGGCCTGCTGCTTCGAGGTGGGATTCTACGTGCTGGTGGCGCTACTGGCGCAGCCGCTGTTGGGTGCATTGGCCTGGTGGAACGTCGCGATCGGCAACGTGATCGCGGCGAGCGCGATGGGATTCTTCCTCTGGCGCCAGCACCCCGGCATCGCCGCGGAACTCAAGCGGCACCCGCTCGGCGCGACATCGGATTCCTAACTGTGCAGTTACCTCTATCCCCTCACGTTTCACCTCTCACTCCGTAGGCTTCCAGTGGCACGCGCCGCTCGGCGTCGCCCCGCTCTTCGCGCGCCGACCAGCGGAACCACACCACCGTCATCGCGATCCAGAAGACCAGACCGCCCAGGACCCACATGATGAGGCCTCCCCATTGCTGGTCATCGAGCGCGGAGATCCCCCACACGCGCGGTGCCGCGACGTAGAACGGATATAGCGGCGCGTCGGCCAGGGTGATCATCGCCCCGACGATCGACATCGGAATGCCGAGCAGGAAGAGATAGAGCAGCTGCCCCGGATACGAAGCCCGCGGCAGCTCCGGCACCGGAGACAGCACCGGCCACCACATCACCACTGAGGTCGATAGAAATACGAGGTGCTGCACGATGTGCAGCGGGTGATGGCGCATCGCCGCCTCGTAGAACGACGGCAGATGCCACACCACGATCGGAGCCGTGAAGACAATGGCAGCCGCCAACGGTCTCGTGATGCGCTCCCCCAGCGCACGCAGCCACCGCGGGCGTAGAAACGGCCGCACTACGTGTGCTGGCAGACCATACAGGAACAGCGGCGGAAAGAGCAGCGTGAGGATCAGGTGCTGCACCATGTGGGCGCTGAAGAGATAGCTGTCCGAGAGATCGTGCAGCGGTCCGTTCAAGGAGAGGAACAGCACGAGGAGCGAAGCGCCGAAGCTCACCACGCGCCGCCGCGGCGCCGCGAGACCCCCCAGCCGCACGTACAGTGCGGCCAGGGCGACGATGCCGATCGCCACACTCGGGTGGATGTCCCAGTGTTGCCAGTCGTTCGGGGCAACGGTCATGTTAGGCGAGCTCCGCACCATTGCGCGCCGCGCCAGGGATGGGGGCTAGGACGCGGGGATGCGGGGGCCGCACGGCCTGGACATAATCGCCCCTGGCCGGCGATGCCACCCGGACCGTGGTCCGGGTCGAACGCCCCCGCGTCCAACGCGTCCGGCCGCCCCCACCCCTGGCGCGACGCCACATGACTAATGCCCGAGTGCCAGCACCCCGAAGAGAAACATGAGGCCGAGCATGACGGCAGCCGCGAGCAGCAGCGGGCCGCCGAAGAGGAGGGTGAAGAACCTGCTGTCCATCTTGAGATGCATGTAGAACATCACCACGATGGCGAACTTCACTGCCGAGAGGCTCAGCAGCACGGGCGCCAGGACGGGATGAAACACCGGCACGTAGAACACGCCGATCTCGATCACCGTGAGCACGGTGAGGATCACGGCCACCCGGATGTACGTTCCCGCCGTGGGGTGTGGATGCTCGACCGGATGGGGCTGGTCGACCGCGGGTGATGGCTGCATCGGATGAGCGCTCATTTGTGGAGGAGGTAGACGAGCGTAAAGATGACGATCCAGACCACGTCCACGAAGTGCCAGTACAGCCCCGCGATCTCCACCGTCATCGCATGCTCCGGCCCGAGCTTGCCCTGCATCGCCCGAACCCAGAGGGTCAGCATCCAGAGCACGCCCACCGTCACGTGGGCACCATGCGTGCCGGTCAGAATGAAGAACGTGCAGCCGAAGAGATTCGCCTGCATCGTCAGCCCCTCGCGCACGAACGAGCTGAACTCGTAGACCTGGAAGCCCAGGAAGATCGAGCCGCCGATCGCGACGCCCAGCAGCCAGATCTTGGCCCACTTCATGTCGCCGCGCTGCACCGCCGCCAGCGCCAGCACCATCCACAAGCTCGACATGAGGAGGTCGAAGGTGCTGATCGACGTCACCGGGATGTTCAGGATCTGGGAGGGGGTGGGTCCCGCCACGCTGCGACCCTGGTACACGAGATAGGTCGAGATGAGCGAGCCGAAGAGCAGGCATTCGGACCCGATGAAGGCCCAGAAGCCCATCTTGCGGCTGTCCAGCCCCATGCTGGTGTAGTGCGTCGTAGCGGCGGCGTGGCTCATGCTCAAACCTCAAAGGGCTCGTAGGCCCAGCGATAGATACCGTAGATCAGGACCGCTCCCCCGACGAACACGATCCACAGCGTCCGGGTGAGTGGTGCGAGCGCCATGATCGGGAGTCCGGCGGCGGCGACCATCGGCCACCACGACCCGCCCGGGACGTGCACGTGCCCCGGCGGCGCTTTCGGCGCGGGCGGCGAATCCCACAGCGGCAACCGGCTCGTCACCGTCGGAATGACGTCGAAGTTGTGCACCGGCGGCGGCGACGGAATCGACCACTCGAGCGTGGCTCCACCCCAGGGGTTCGGGCCAGCGACAGCGCCCTTCGTGCGCGTGCGCCACATGTTGTAGACGAAGACGAT
Source organism: Gemmatimonadales bacterium (assembly GCA_033853695.1). Classification (GTDB taxonomy): domain Bacteria; phylum Gemmatimonadota; class Gemmatimonadetes; order Gemmatimonadales; family GWC2-71-9; genus DASTHG01. The sequence continues at coordinate 62,850 of JAWOLH010000007.1, forward strand.
CATCCCGATTCCGAGCAGGATGGCGCCGATCGTGGACACCATGTTCATGCCGTCGACGCCGAGGTCGTGCGAGTACGTATACACGCGGCGCGGCATCCCGAGCAGTCCGGTGAAGTGCATCGGGAAGAACGTCAGGTTCATCCCGATGAACATCAGCCAGAAGTGCACGTAGCCGAGGGGCTCCGACAGGAGCCGCCCCGTCATCTTGGGCCACCAGTAGTACATCCCGGCGAACAGTCCCATCATCGTGCCGCCAAACAGCACGTAGTGGAAGTGCGCCACCACGTAATAGGTGTCGGTCTGCTGCAGGTCGGCCGGCGGCGATGCGTGCGTCACTCCCGAGAGGCCCCCGATCGTGAACAGGGCGATGAATCCCAGCGCGAAGCACATCGCAGTCGTCAGCCTGAGCTGGCCACCCCAGAGCGTCGCCAGCCAGTTGAAGATCTTCACGCCGGTAGGGATGGCGATCAGCATCGTGGTCAGCGCGAACACCGAGTCGGCGATCGGTCCCAGGCCCACCGAGAACATGTGGTGGCTCCACACCCCCCACCCCATGAAGCCGATCAGCACCCCCGAGTACACCACCACCGTGTACCCGAACAACGGCTTGCGGGCGAACGTGGGCAGCACCTCCGACACCACCCCCATCGCCGGGAGAATCAGGATGTAGACCTCGGGGTGCCCGAACAGCCAGAACAGGTGCTGCCACAGCACCGGGTCGCCGCCCGCCGACGGCAGGTAGAAATGCGTGCCGAAGACGCGGTCGAACATCAGAAAGACCAGCGCTACGGTGATCACCGGGAAGGCCGTGATCATGAGGAACGACGTCACGAGGGTCATCCAGCTGAACACCGGCAGGCGCATCATCTTCATCCCGGGCGCCCGCAGGTTGAGGATCGTGACGATGAAGTTGAACCCGGCGGCGAGGGAGGCGACCCCGAGGATCTGCAGGCCGAGCAGCCAGAAATCGATGTTCGGACCGGGGTTGAACTGCCGCTCGGTGAGCGTGGCGTACCCGAACCAGCCGCCGTCGGGCGCCGGATGATTCGGTAGCAGCCAGCTCGCGTTCATGAACACGGTGCCGAGCAGGAATACCCAGTAGCTGAACGCGTTGAGGCGCGGGAACGCCACGTCGCGTGCGCCGATCTGGAGCGGCACGATGTAGTTGAAGAACGCGGCGGCGAGCGGCATCAGCGCCATGAATACCATCGTCGTGCCGTGCATCGTGAACAGCTGGTTGTACGTGTCGGCCGTGACGAAGGTATTCTCGGGTTTCGCGAGCTGAATGCGGATCAGCTCCGCCTCGAATCCCCCGATCAGGAACATCACGAACGCCGTCCAGAAGTACAGCTTCCCGATCCGCTTGTGATCGGTGGTCGTGAGCCAGCTCTTCAGTCCGGTGGCTTCGCTCATTTGAGACTCTGCAGGTAGGCGATCAAGGCGCTCAGATCGGTCTGGCTGACGTGCAGGTTCGGCATGATCGCCCCCGGCTTCATCCCCGGGGGATTGCCGATCCAGTCATGCAGGTGCTGCTCCGTGTTCATCATGATGTCGCCGGCGATCATGCTGCGGCTGGCCACGTGGGTCAGGTTGGGCCCGATCGGGCCGCTCGAATACCCCGCCACCGTGTGGCAGCCGATGCAGCCGTACTTCATGAACGCCGCCCGCCCCGCTTCTTCCGGGCTGCCTTTGGCAGGGACCGCCGGCACGCTCTTCTGGTCGGCGACCCACGCCTGGAATGCCGAGTCGGTGTCGACGAACGTGCGCAGCCGCATGTTGGCATGAGACGAGCCGCAGTATTCGACACACTGCCCCATGAACTCGCCCACCGAATCGGCGGTGAACGCGACGCGGTTGTGGTGATTGGGAATCGCGTCACGTTTGCCGCCGAGCCTGGGCGTCCACCAGCTGTGAATGACGTCGGTCGAGGTGATGTCCACCGAAACCGGCTTTCCCACCGGGACGTGCATCTCGTTGGCCGTTACGATGCCGAGATCCGGGTAGCGGTACTCCCACCACCACTGGTGCCCGATCACCTCGACGCGCAGCGCGCCGGGCGGCGCGTTACCGGCCGTGGCGAAGATCGTCCGGACCGTCGGGACGGCGATGAACACCAGAATCAGTGCGGGGGCCAGCGTCCAGGCGATTTCGAGGGTGGTATGGCCGTGATGGTGTGCCGGCGCCGGCGCTCCCTCGCGCGCCCGGAAGCGCAGCACCGAGAACAGCAGCATTCCTTCGACCACCACAAATACTCCGACCGCCCACCAGAAAATCCCCCGAAAGAGGTGGTCGATCGAATGGCCGAAGTCCGACGTCGGCGAAAGAGTGGATTGGGGAAATGGTCCCGCGCACGCTACGATCGACCCGAGGCCGATGAGGGTGCTGAGGAGGATGAGGTGTCGTCGTTGTGGCGGCACGGCGTCGCGCAACCCCCATGAAGTCGGTGCGAAAGGCACCGGAAAGTAGCATCACCCCCTCGTACCGGCAACGAGTTGACCACCCCTCGAGCCCTGTCGCAACTCAGCAACGCGCGCCAATCCATCGGCGCCGGCCGTTCCGGCGAGCACCACCTGCTCAGTGGCGGCGAGGGCGCGCCGGGCGCTGCGGACGGCACCGGCGGCCAGGGCTGCAGCGCCTGCAACAGCGTCACTGCCAGGAACGGGATGCCGCCGGTTTCGAATCCGACGCGTCGCGCCAGGCGCGCTCGGGCTTTCTTCGTCGGACACCACGGCGCCGGGACAATCGACGAGCGCGCCAATATCCTGCGCTCCGAGGGCGGGCGGCGGGGACCGGCTAGCCGACGCCGCAGTCGATCTGCAAGTTCATCCTCATGACATTCTCTCCCGCGACACTGCGCTTCCTCCGGGGCCTCGCGGCGCATAACACCAAGCCGTGGTTCGAAGCGCATCGGCATGAATACGAGGCGGCGGTCAAGGAGCCGATGCTGGCGCTGATCGAGGAGATGGACGTGCGGTTGGCGCGCATCGCTCCGGAGATCGTCGGCGACCCGAAGCGCTCGATGTTCCGCATCTACCGGGACATTCGCTTCTCCGCCGACAAGTCACCCTACAAGGCGCACGCCTCGTGCTGGTTCTATCATCGCGACGGCACCCGCGGCGTGGGCCGGGAGGCGGAGGGGGGTGGCGCGGGGTTCTACTTCCAGATCGCTCCGGGCGAGTCGTTCATCGGCGGCGGCATGTGGATGCCGCCGAAGGACGCGCTCCGCAGGATCCGCGACGCGATCGCGGAAAACCCCAGGGCCTTCGAGAAAATCGCCGCCGCCCGACCGGTCAGGCGGCGCTTCGGCGGTCTCGACGACGAAAGCCGGCTCAAGCGGGTACCCCGGGGGTACGCGCCCGATCATCCCGCCGGCGGCTGGCTCCGGTTTCAATCGTTCGTCGCCGGCCGCCGCCTGACGGACGCGCAGGCGGTGAGCCGCCGGCTCGTCGCGTTGCTCCAAGCCGACTTCCAGCTGCTCGTCCCGCTGGTCCGCTGGATCAACGGGACGTTGGGACTGCGCGCCGCCCCGCGCCGCTAGAACTCGAGCCCGTGCAGGTAGTCGAAGCTCGCCTTGATGTCGGCCAGCGGCTGCGGCGGCTGATCATGCTCGACGAAGTAATGCTGGATCCCGGCATGGCCTGAATGCGCGAAGATCCCCTTCCAGTCGATGCTCCCCTTACCGACGTCGACCATCACCTTGTCCGGTGTCACATCGGGGGTGGGCTTCTTCAACATGTCCTTCACGTGCACCAACGGGAACCGTCCCTGGTACTTCATGAAGTAGGAGACCGGGTCCGCGCCGGCAAACGTGATCCAGAAGAGGTCGACCTCGAGCTGCACCAGCTTGGGATCGGTGTTGGCCAGCAGGATGTCGTACGGCACCCGGCCGTCCGGCAGTCGCGCGAACTCGAAGTTGTGGTTGTGATAGGCGAACTGCAGCCCGGCATCGTGGGCGGCCTGACCCGCCTTGTTGAAGCGCTCGCAGATGCGCATCCAGTCGTCCGCCGTCTTGCGCGCCTCCTCGCCGATGTACGCGCACACCACATACTGGTGGCCCACCGCTTTCACGGTGTGCAGCGTCGCATCCCATCCGTCCCCCGTCTGCTCGTATCCGACGTGGGTGGAAGGAGCCACGAGGCCGTTCTTGTCGAGCACGGCGCGGACCTGCTCCGGCGTGCGACCGAAGTAGCCGGCGAACTCCACCTCGCCATAACCGGTCTGCGCCACCTTCGCGATCGTGCCCTCGAAGTCCGCCTTCATGAGATCGCGCACGGTGTAGAGCTGGATGCCCACTTTCGCGATGCGTTCCCGGAACAGGGGATCCAGGCCGGGGGTCGAGAAACGCGGCAGCACGGCGGCGGCGGCTAGGCTCCCGAGAAAATCACGGCGATCCATTAGATCTCCCTCCGTTTCATCGCGCCGACCGCGTGCCACACGCCCGGGCGGTGAGTGCCATGTAGGTAATCGACGGGTTTTGGTTGGCCGACGACCCGAGAGCGCTACGCCGATCCATCCCGGGCAAACGGCGTTGGTGACACTTGGGAAATCGCCCCACTTCTGACGCGGGTCAAGTAGACGGTTGACGCGGCCATTGGAGTTATATACAGTAGAACCATGTCTGATTCTATTGAATCATCAGAGCGAGCGCCTCCATGGCTCCTCTTGATCCATCAACTCCCCCCCAAGCCCGATTACGCGCGCATCAAAATTCGCCGGCGCCTCCGCGACATCGGGGCCGTGGCGGTGAAGCGCACCGTCTACGCACTCCCGGCGGGCGATCAGTCGCGCGAGGACTTCGAGTGGGTGGTGCGGGAGATCACGGAGCTCGGGGGCGAGGCGACGCTCTGCGAGGCGACGTTTCTCGACCAGGCCACCGACGAGCGGCTGATCGCGGCGGCACGGGCTGAGCGAGCCCGGGAATACGCCGAGATCGCCGCCGCGGCGCAGCGCGAGTCTTCCGACCCGGACCGGCTCAAGCACCGCCTCGCCGTAGTCGCCAGACTCGATCACTTCGAGGCCCACGGCCGGGCCGATGCGGAGGCGGCGATCATGGCACTGGACCAAAAGAAGATCGGATTCGAGCGCAGCGCCCCCGCTCTCGGAACGATGCAGGGGCGTACCTGGGTCACGCGCGTGGGCGTGCACGTGGATCGTATCGCCAGCGCGTGGCTGATCCGCCGCTTCATAGATCGGGAGGCGCGCTTCCGGTTCGTGAGCCCCAAGGGCTACAGGCCGGAGCCGGGCGAGCTGCGGTTCGACATGTTCGAGGGAGAGTTCACGCACGACGGCGATAGATGCACCTTCGAGACACTTTGCCGCCACTTCGGGGTCACCGACCGCGGTGTCTCGGCCATCGGCGAGCTGGTTCACGACATCGACTGCAAGGACGACAAGTTCGGTCGCGCCGAGACCCCTGGAGTTCGACTCATCATCGACGGGATCGTTCGGGCCCATAGTGACGACGCGGCTCGGCTGGAGCGCGGCGCCGCGGTACTCGACGACCTGCACGCGCAGCTCGCCGGAGCCCGCACGTGACGCTCTGGCCCTTTCCAGACCGGGCCGCCGGGTCCCTCGGCGCCATCCGTCCGTCGTCTCACTACGCCCTACCCGGGCCCCTGGGACTGGTCGCCTACGCCCGTCTCCGCTTCACGGGCGGCGATCTTCCCCAACGGCTCCGTCTGCTCGTCAGCCAGCTCGCCGCCGAGCGCTGCGGGTGCCTCTACTGCGCGCACCGCAACCGCCATCTCGCTCTGCGGGCCGGCATTTCGAGAGAGAACATCGGCAGTGTCACGCGCTTCGCGACGGCCCCCGGCTACTCGGAACCCGAGCGGGCGGCGCTCGCCCTCGCCGACGCCATCACGCGCTTCTCTGAAGCGGAGCATGGCTTTCCGGCGGACGTCCTGCAGCGGGCGCGGCGCCATTTCAGCGAGCCAGAGATCATGGCGCTGGTAGGGGCCGTAACGGCGGAACATTTCTTCGATGCGCGGACGGGGCAGATGGGGCGGGACGTGTCCCTCCCAATGGAGACTTGAGGGTCCTGGGGCGTTGCGCGCGACTGGCGCCAAGGGGGGATAACCCGGAAATTACCGCTGGTCGAAGGCCCGACCACACCCCCTGGAGGAATCCTGACGCGCACTTCCGGCCGAGCGACGCGGGCGGCGTTGGCCGATATCGGTACCGAGGCGATCCGCATTCTGCTGATCGAGGACAACCAGCGCCACGCCCAGCTGCTCCAGGAGACGATGGGAGAGGTGATCCCCGCGATCTCGGGGTCGCAGCCGTACGCGCTCACCCATGTCCCCGGCCTCGCCGAGGGACTGGAACGCCTCAACTCCCACGAATTTGACGTCGTGCTGCTCGATATGTCGCTCCCGGAAGCACCGGGGCTCGATGCCCTGGTCCGGATCCGAGAGCGGCACGAAGAGGTCCCCATCATCGCGCTCACCGGTCGCGGGGAAGACGACCTGGCGACCCAGGCGCTGCAGGCCGGCGCCCAGGATTTTCTCCAAAAGGGGAAGATCGGCTCTGAGATCCTCGCCCGCGCGATCCGCGCCGCGGTACACATCTCGAACCTGCAGACGGCGCTGCGCAGTCTCTCCTTCATCGACGGCCTCACGGGGCTGTACAACCGCCGCGGCTTCGTCACCCTGGGCGAGCCCTACATCAAGCGGGCGCAGCGCCAGAAAGGACAGTTCCTCATCGTCGCGGCGGATGTCGCCGGACTCAAGACGATCAACACCGTCGCCGGCTATGACGAAGGCGATGCGGTGCTGCGGGCGGTAGCGGAGATTCTGAAACGCAGTTTCCGCGACTCCGACCTGCTGGCGCGAATCGAAGGCGGCTCCTTCGCCGCGATGGCGGTCGACGCCACGAGCGACAAGGCACCAATCATCGCCACACGCCTGCAGTACAACGTGCAGGAGTGGAACAACCGCACCATCCGCAAATACCAGCTCCGGATCAATCTCGGATTCACGGAGTTCGATCCCAGCGGCGCGATCGAGGATCTGATGGCGCGGGCGTTGGACGACGGGCGGCGCGCCCGCAAGCGTCGTTCCGGTCCCGCGGGAAACCGCCGCCGCGCCGAGTGAGCGCCGCTTCGCTCGCCGTGCAGCCGCTCGCCAACACGAGCGGCGACGCCGAGAAGGACTACCTCGCCGACGGCCTCACTGAATACCTGCACGCCGCGTTGACCGGGGTGGCCGCTCTGCGTGTCGCCTCACGGGGGGCAACGGCGGCGCTGTTCGACCGGGTGAGCCTCGCCGATCAGGGCCGGATGCTCGACGTGGCCGCGCTCCTCGATGGCAGCGTGAGCTCGCTGGGCGGCCAGATCCGCGTGCAGACGCGGCTGGTTCGTGCGGCGGATGGCAGCGCCTACTGGACCGACCTGCTCGACCGCAAGCCGGAGCAGCTGTTCGAGGGTCTGCACGGGATCGTGGCCCGGGTGCTCGATTCGTTGGGGGCAGTGCCGACCGAGCGCGAGCGTCCGGCCCTGGAGCACATCCCGACGAGCGCGGCCCGCGCCGTCGACCCCTACCTGCGCGCCCGCAACCTGTCGGCGCAGATCCGCCGCACCAGCCAGGAATACGCCGTCCAGTTGTACGGCGATGCCGTCGAGGCGGACCCGGCGTTCGCACTCGCGCACGCCGGCCTCGCCAACGCTCATTCGATGCTGTTCGCCTACTGGATGTCGACCGCCGAGCATCTGCAGGCCGCCGACCGAGCGAGCGCCCGCGCCGTAGAGCTGGCCCCCGCCCTCGCGGAGACTCAGCTGGCACGGGGCGTGGCGCTGTCGCTCAACAAGCGGCATGACGAGGCCGAGGCGGCCTTTCGGCTGGCGCTCGAGCTCAAGCCGAACGACTTCGAGGCTCACTACCAGTATGCAAGGCATTGCAGTACCGTCGGACGCCTCGAGGAGGCGGCGCGCTGGTTCGAGTCTGCCGCGAGGCTCCGCCCCGAGGACTACGCCACCCCCGCGTTGCTTTCGAGCGTCTATGTCGGTCTCGCGCAGCCGGAGAAAGCCGTCGCGGCGCAGCGACGGGCCGTAGATCTGGTCGACCAGCGACTGAAACTCGTCCCTGACGACGAGCGCGCACTCTACCTCGGCGCGAGCTGTCTCTCCAGTCTCGGCGACACCGCCCGCGCGCGCGAGTGGGCCAAGCGCGCGGTGGCGATGGAGCCGGACGATTCCGCCGTGCTGTATAACGTCGCGTGCGTGTACGCGCTCCTCGGACTTCTCGATTCGGCGATCGATTGCCTCGAGCGCGCGATCCAGAACGGCTTCGGTCATTGGGACTGGATCGCGCACGATTCCGACCTCGACCCGCTGCGCGGGCACCCTCGTTTCGCGACGCTCCACCCGCCATCCAAATGAACGGCACCCCGGCGGGCAACGAGATGGGGCATATTTCCAGCATGCGGATCGTGGTACTGCTCCTCGCGGGAAGCCTTGTCCTCGGATGCCGGGAACGGGGTGGTGGACGCACGCCGCCTCCGGACTCGACGCCAACCCCGCCACGCGCACCCGATACGGCACGTGGAGCTTCGCTCCCGCCCCTGCCGCCGAACGAGCGGCCGCCAGGCCCGCTCGCCGCGTTTCCGTTGGATCGCGATACGGTGCGCTTCAAGCGGGAGCTGGCGCAGGGTGGCGGCCAGATCCCCTCCTGCGGCAGTGGGCCGACTCGCATCACCGGCGATTCCATCGGTCCCTTCCGGATCAACGAGACGATCGCCGAGTTGAAGCAGGGATGTCCCAAGCTGCTGTACGGCTGGACGGGGATATCGGATGGGTATCCGGTGCCAACCGTCGCTGCTCGGCTCGGCGGTGCAACCGTCACCGCGCTCGCGAGCGATTCACTGGAATCGGCAACGTTGAGCAAGGTCGAAGTGACGGAGCCCGGCCCACGGACGGCTGAAGGGCTGGGGGTGGGGTCGACGCTCACGCAGCTCGAGGGGGCTTACGGGAAGTATCAGTCGTCCGAGTCCGACTGCGAGCTCCGGATCTGGTTCGATCCGCAGCCCGGACTCGCCTTCCATATGGAGTACCCACCCGGCAAGCAGCGCGAGTGCGGCTCGCTGAGCGAGCCGCCCCTTCCGCCCGACCTGCGGGTGAGATCGGTGATTCTCGTTCCGCGTGAGTGATGCGCCGGGCTCGGTGCGCCCTCGTGATGGCTACCGGTTGAGGGTGTAAAGGTGGCTCTGGATGATGTAGAGCCCCAGGGCGAACGCGAGCGTCAGATTCTTCCAGAAGTGGTTGCTTTGCCCCGCCCGGGTCATCGCATCGGTTTCGATCCAGTAGTTGTGCATCAGTACCGCCACCGGCAGGAGAAACAGGATCCACAGCGCCGCGCCCCAGTGCGGATGCCAGTTGCTCACCATGAGAACGGCCCCGGCGAGCATCATGGCACCGGAGACGAGCACCGCGGCTGCCGGCGCGGGAACGTGCTTCGATTGGGTGTATGCGGTCAGCGCGACGCGGTTACGAAAGTGCGCGATCCCTTTGTCGATGAACATCAGCGACGCGCCGATCCTCCCCACCCAGTCCAGGACGACCCAGATGGTCGTCATCCGTGACACTCCGCGTTCCTTCCGCCGGACTTGCTCATCGCCTTCGTGAAATCAGTGCTGATCTTCACGCTGCAGCTCGCGCCCTGACAGTCCTTCGGCATCGGAACGGTGAGCCGGACGCTTCCGCCCTTCTGGATCTTGGGCGTCGGCATCGTCCAGGCCATCGCCTGCGTCGGGCTGAACTCGACGCGCGTGAACGTGGCCGGGGCGTCGACGGCGGCGTTGTTCGTTACCGTGATGAGGACCGTGCCGCCCTGACTCTCACAGGCGCCACCCGATCCTGAAGTGGGCACGAGATCGGCGGGTGGTGCATTCGCCGTGGTGGACGTCCCACCCCCGCCGCTTGCGCCACCCTTGCACCCACCCGCTACCGTCGCTCCTGCGAGACCACCGATGACCAGCATCCATGCCGTGACGTTCATGGTGCGCCTCCGTTGCGCGCAGAATGAATTCAAGATGCACCGTTACGAGCCTTCCTGCACCTCGACGATCTCGTCGGCGACCAACCCGTGTGCCTCCCGGTGCACGCGGATCGCCGCCTCCTTGTCGGGAGCCTCGACGAGGCAGAAGACGTCGCCCGACCGCTCGGTTGAACCAGTACTTCAGGTACTTCGCGTCGTGGCGGTCCTGCGCGGCGATGTCCTTCTCGTGCGCGCCTTCCGCGTCCACGGTGCCACCGCTTCGACCGCGTAGAAGTAGGCGCCGTCGAGGCGGACACGCGCAGCAGGTCGGAGAGCGGGTCCATGGCCCGGGAAAAGCTAACGGCGTAAGTTCCACCTCCGCACCGCGCGACCCGTTGCTCGGGTGGCGGAACGGCAGACGCGCTGGCCTTAGGAGCCAGTGGGAGCGATCCCGTGGAGGTTCGAGTCCTCTCCCGAGCATACACGAAGGCGGCCCTCGTCCCGGGGGCCGCCTTCGGTCTACCGGCTCCGGTGAAGACGATTCAGAACGGCAACCGGTAGCTCAACCCACCTGAATAGGTCACGTCGACCATCGTGCGGCGGAATCCCGCCGTATTCCACCGATACGTCAACCCCTTCACTTCGCCGAACACCTCGAGGCGCGTTTGCGGGATCGCGTAGAACAGCCCGCCGCCGTACATCGCCGCCGGCCGTGTGAACGGCGCGAACGCGTCGGTCCCGCTCTGATCCACCGACACGGCACCGAGCCCGGCGAAGAGGAAGGGCGCCAGCCCGTTCGAGAAGGGATACCGCCCCTCGAGATGCGCGCCGTAGTAGAAGCGGTTCACCTCATTCCCCGCGAACGTCGGCATCCCGGCGAACGTCGACTGTCCGCGCGTCGGATTGCGCGTGAAGGTGAAATCCCCGTGCAGGCCAAAGTACCGATTGATCTGCACGCCTGCGCTCGCGCCGAGGTTCCAGCCCGGCAGGAACCACACCGGGGGCGAAGAGCGCAGATCGGCGAGATGGTCGGCGCCGCCGCCGTAGATGCTCACGATGAGAGCCCGATCCTGCGCCGCGAGCGATGTCGCGCAGAACGCCCAGACGAGCCCGGCCACCGCGAGACGAGTAGTGAGTCTCATATCACAGCCTCCTTCGACCAGGGTTACCCACTGCTTCGCAGCCTAGGCAGATAATCCTGAAAGCGCCGTGAGCAATCCATGATGAATGGCGTAACTTTCCGGGCGCGTATTGCGTAGCGGCAGCGACCAAGCGTTCGAGGGCCACATGTTTCAGATTCCAGCCTGGGCACTGGGGGTGGTCGCCATTCTGGGCGGCGTGGGCCTCATGGCCATGCTGATCGAGCTGGGCGACGGGCTCAAGCGCGGCATGCTCGGGATAAGCGGGAGACCCGGGGACCGCATACGGTGATCGGGATGAACGTGGACGCCGCAGGGAGCGAGTCCTCCCCACAGCCCGAGCTCCTGGAAGAGCTCCAGCGACGCGTGGCAGAGCTCGAGGAGCGACTCGACTTCGCCGAGCGACTGGTCGCAAAACGGCCGGAACCCGAAAAACTCATCCCACCGCGATGACGGCCAGCTGGCACACCATCACCGACATCGCGATCCGCACGACCGTCGTCTACGTCGCGCTGCTGATCGGCATCCGGCTCACCGGCCAGCGCCAGCTCGGCCAGATGACGCCCTTCGACCTCGTGTTGCTACTCATCATCTCCAACGCGGTACAGAACGCGATGGTCGGCCCCGACACCAGTCTCATCGGAGGCCTGGTGGCGGCCGGGGTGCTCCTCGTCCTACGAGGGGTGATCGACCGGGTCCGGCGCTCCAGTCGCCGGATCTCGCGGCTCATCGCGGGCGAAGGGATCATGCTGATCAACCAGGGCCAGGTGCTCGGCGAGCACCTCAAACGCTCGGGCCTGACGATGGACGAGCTGCTCCAGGCGCTGCGCGAGCACGGAGTGGGGCGCGTCGCGGACGTCCGGCTCGGTGTGCTCGAGCCGGACGGCGCGATCAGCGTGATTCGCTTCGACGATCTCAAACCCGGCACCCACAACCAGCCGCATCACCGGATCCGGGCGATTCGGCGAGGTGAGGATCGTTAGTTCACTCCGTGGGTGACACCCATTTGATCTAGTTCTTCCCTCCCACGGGCGCCGGCTTGCGCAGCTCGACCGTCCCCGGAACGATGGACAGCCCCGCCCCCGCCGCCGCGGCGATCGCCGCATGCGCCTCCTGGAGCTCTCGCTGCAACGCCGGGGCGAACATCGCGAACACGTCGTACACCTGCTGCGGTGGCCGCCCGTCGGCCGATTCTGCCATCCCGAAGAGCGACCCGATCCGCTCCACCGGGCGGGACGCGTAGACCAACTCGTCCTCGACGTCCTGCAGGCGGCCCTGGTAGAGCGAGTCCTCCGCCGCCCACAATCGGTCCCGCAAGGCCTGCGCCCGCGTCAAGCCATTGCCCGACAGCTTGGGCAGGCGGTCGTCGAGCTGAGCGCGCACGTTGCGCAGCGCCACGATCGTCGTGGTCGTGGCGTGGATCGTGTCGCGCAGCTGCTTGAGGAGGCGGAACTGCAGCGCCAGTGCGGCCGGGGTCGCGCGACCGCGCGGGTCGGCGAGCACCCGTAGCGGCTGGACGTAGGTGTCGTTTCCGACGTGCAGCCGAATGCGGTACCGCCCCGGCAGCGCCATCGGTCCGTCGGTCCCGATGTCCCGGTTCCCCCAGAACGACTGCGCGCTTGGATAGCGCAGGTTCCAGGCGAACCGGTTGAGCCCCGCCTTGTCGGGCAGGCGCGGCTGGGCGGCCGGCCGGTGTGGCCACGGCTTGTCGTCGTCGGCCAAGGTGTCCCCGAGGATCGAGTCGACCTTCGTGCTGTCGGTGATCCCGGCGCGATGCAGGCTGTCGGTGCGGGCTTTCTTCGTGGAATCCGCGACGAGGCTGTCGGCGCGCGACAACGAATCCTGAGCGCTCGAGAACGAGCGTATCACGGCGCCCGCCGAGTCGAGTACGTCGAGCGTAATCGGCTGGCCCGCGATCTTCAGCCAGTAGTAGATCAACCCGCCCGAGGGCGGGTTCTTGCCCACGGGATGGGCGGGGTTCTCGGAAAAGCCGAAACCGCCGCCCCAATCGACGCGATACGCCGGCCGCGGGCCGTAGAGATGCGCCGTGCCCGCCATGGTCGAATCGGCGAGCTGCTCGAGCGGGGAGATGTCGTCGAGAATCCAGAACGACCGTCCATGGGTGGCCGCGATCAGGTCGCCGTCCTTAATGGCGAGATCGTGCACCGGGACGATCGGAAGGTTGCGGCGCAGCGACTGCCACACCCCGCCGTCATTGAACGACACGTAGACGCCGCGCTCCGTGCTGGCGAACAGCAGGCCCCGGCGCACAGGGTCTTCACGGACCGAGCGCACGAACTCCGTCACCGGAATTCCGTTCGTGAGCTTGGTCCACGTGCGGCCGAAGTCGGTGGTCTTGTAGATGTAGGGCGTCTCGTCCTGCAGCTGATACCGGTTCGCCGCGACGTACGCCGTTCCCGGGGCGTAGTGCGACGGCTCGACGATCGACACGCGGGTGAAATCACCGAACCCGGCGGGCGTCACGTTGGTCCAATGGAGACCCCCATCACGGGTCAGATGGATCAACCCGTCGTCCGATCCGACCCAGATGAGGCCTTTGACGGTCGGCGACTCGGCGAGCGCGAAGATCGTGCCGTAGTACTCCGCCGTCGTCTGGTCGAGGGTGATCGGGCCGCCCGACGGACCGAGCGTCGCCGGGTCGTGCCGCGTCAGGTCGGGGGAGATGACCTTCCAGCTCTTTCCCTCGTCCATCGTCTTGAAGAGCACGTTGCCGCCGATGTACATCGTGTTCGGATCGTGCGGCGAGATCAGAAGCGGCGCCGTCCACTGGAAGCGATAGCGCCCCTCGGACGCCGGGTGCCCATCGGGCGAGTCGGGCCAGGGATTCACGAGCTGCCCCATCCCGGTGCGGTGGTCGACCCGGATCAGGAAGCCCGAGTTGTCGCCGCCGAAGGTGACATCGGGGGTGTCGCTGCGCGCCTGAATGAATCCCGACTCACCGGCGACGTCGTACCACTGTGATCGGTCGATGCCCCCGGGCCAGCGGCTGGGCCCGCATACGCCCGAGTTATCCTGCTGCGCGCCGCAGACCTTGTACGGGAAGTGGTTCGTCGTGGCCACGTGGTAGAACTGGGCGGTGGCATAGTCCTGGTCGGTCCAGGTCTTGCCGCCGTTGATCGACACCGTCGCCCCGCCGTCGTCCCCCATGATCATCCGGTCCGGATCGTTGGGCGCGATCCACAAATCGTGCGTATCGCCGTGCAGCACGTCGATGTGCTGGAACGTCCGGCCTCCGTCCTTCGACCGGTAGAAGATCACGTTGGTGGCGTAGATCTCGTTCGAGTCCTTGGGGTCGGCGTAGATCTTCATGTAGTACCAGGCCCGGACCCGCAGCTTGTGGTCGCGGTTGATCCACGACCACGTGGCGCCGCCGTCGTCGGAGCGATACACGCCGCCCGAGTCGGCCTCGATCAGCGCCCACACGCGCGACGGCATCACCGGCGAGACGGTAATGCCCATGTTGCCGAGCGGCCCCGCGGGGAGACCGGGGTTGTGCGTCAGCTCCGTCCAGTGCGCCCCGCCGTCGGTGGTCTTAAAGATCCCGCTCCCCGCCCCTCCCGAGATGAGCGTCCACGGTTTGCGATGGGCCTGCCACAGCGTGGCGTACAGGACTTCGGGGTTCGCGGGGTCCATGATGAGGTCGGACGCGCCGGTCGAATCGTTCCGGAAGAGAATCTTGGACCACGTCTTCCCACCGTCGATCGACTTGTAGACGCCGCGGTCGGGGGACGGGCCGAACGGATCGCCCTGCGCCGCCACATAGACGATGTCGGGGTTCGTGGGGTGGACGCGCACCCGGGCGATCTGCCGGGTCGCGGCGAGTCCGAGCGACGTCCACGTCTTGCCGCCGTCGGTCGTCTTGAAGACGCCGTCGCCGCGCGATACGTTGCCGCGGATCGGGAATTCACCGGTGCCGACGTACACGATGTCGGGGTTCGAGGCGCTCACCCCGAACGCGCCGATCGTCCCGCCGAAGTACTTGTCGGAGGCCGGCGTCCAGGTGTCGCCGCCATCGACGGACTTGAAGACGCCGCCGCCCGTCGTCCCCATCCAGTACTCCTTGGGCCGTGACGCCACGCCGGCGACCGCGACTGTCCGCCCCCCGCGAAAGATGCCGATCTCGCGCCAGGTCAGACCGGCAAAGACGGTGCTGTCGTAGGTCGTCTGCGCGGATGCCGGAACAGCGCAGATGAGCGCGGCGATAGTGAAAAGGGGCGAGACATGACGGGCGAGCACGGGGACCTCTCAGGTTCCGGGTGTCGGGTGGCAGCGACGAAACAAGGGCGGAAAAAGTAACTCTGGCACCCGCGACCCGACACCGGCCACCGGCCACTTTGCGGCAGGGTTAGATTTCGTTTTGAAATGCCAGACATTCAGATCACCAAGACTGCGTCCGAGCCCGGAGCCGCGTCCCTCGCCGTCACCGTGCCCCCCGACCGGGTGCGCGAGGCGGAGCACCGCGCCACCCGCGCCTACCAGGCCCGGGCGCGCCTCCCCGGCTTTCGTAAGGGGAAGGCTCCAGAAGCGATCATCAAGAAGCAGTTCGCGGCCGACATCCGCGAGCAGGCGCTGCGTGACCTGATCCAGGCCAGCTGGAAACAGGCGCTCGAGCAGGAGCCGCTGAAGCCGATCGCCGACCCGCACATCCACGACCTCAAGTGGGAAGACGGGGCGCCGGTCACCTTCACCTTCCACGTCGAAGTGAAGCCGGAGATCACGCTGTCGCGGCTCGGCGGCTTCACCCTCAAGCGGGACGTGAAGCCCGTGACCGACGCGCAGGTCGAGGAGCAACTCCAGACGCTGCGCGAGCAGCGGGCCACGTGGACTCCGGTGACGGGCGAGCAGCCGAAGCCCAAGGAGCTCGTCCACGTGACGATCGCCCAGCGCGAAGGCGAGACCGCCAAGGACGCGCAGCCGTACCAGTTCGTGCTGGGAGAGGGTCGCGCGATTCCGGAGGTGGAGGAGCGCATCCTCGCGATGCGCCCCGGCGAGACGGTCGACGCCACAGTGCGCTTCCCCGACGATTTCCCCGAGGAGGCCAAGCGCGGCCAGACGCGCGACATCCGTCTCACGCTGCACGAGGTGAAGCGTCAGGAGCTGGCGGCACTGGACGATGCGTTTGCGCGCGAGATCGGCGACTTCGACTCGCTCGATGCGCTGCGCCGCGCCGTCCGGGCGGACCTCGAGGCGGATGCGACGCGCGAGGCCGACGCCCGCGTGCGCGCCGACCTGATCGCGCAGATCGTCTCCGCCAACAACGTGACCGCGCCCCGGCCTCTCGTCGAACGGGTGACGCTCACCTACGCGCAGGCGTACGGAATCGGGGAGGACCGCCTGCAGCAGTTCGCGACCGAGTTCCGGCCGCTCGCCGAGCAGCAGGTGCTGCGCGATCTGGTGCTCGACTGGATGGTGGAGAAGCACGGCCTCCAGGCGAGCCCGGCGGAGCTGGACCAGAAGATCGCCGAGCTCGCGGGGCGGCGGCAGATTGCGCCCGCCGAGCTCAGAGCCTCGCTCGAGAAGAACCGGCGGCTGCGCGAATTGGAGCGCAGCCTGACCGAGGACAAGGTGTTCGCGTTCCTATTGTCTCAGTCCACTGTGGAGTCTTGACCGTGATGAGCACCATCTATCCGCCGTACATCATCGAACGCTCGAGCCGTGGCGAGCGCACCTACGACATCTTCAGCCGGCTCCTGATGGACCGCATCGTGTTCCTCGGGACCGGCATCAACGACGACGTCTCGAACATCATCATCGCCCAGCTTCTGTTTCTCGATGCCGACAACCCCGAGCGCGACATCTATCTCTATATCAACTCGCCCGGCGGGCTCGTCTCGAGCGGCATGGCCATCTACGACACGATGCAATTCCTGCGCGCCCCGGTGAACACGATCTGCATGGGCATGGCGGCGTCGATGGGATCGTTCCTCCTCACTGCGGGAACGAAGGGGAAACGCTCGGCGCTGCCCCATGCGCGCATCATGATGCACCAGCCGTCGGGTGGTGCGCAGGGCACCGCGGCCGACATCGAGATCCAGGCCCGCGAAATTCTCTACCTGCGCTCCAAGTTGAACGAGCTGTACGCGAAGCACACCGGCAAGGCGCTGGATGTGATCGAGAAGGACATGGACCGGGACCGGTTCATGTCGGCCGAAGAGGCCCGGGATTACGGCCTTATCGACCATGTGATCACGAACTTCAAGGAAATGGATGACGGGAAGCGGAAGCCCTGAGCTTGCGCCCGGGGGCCCCCCCTTCCCATACTAGAAGTCCCATGTCGCACGATAAGCACCTGCGCTGCTCGTTCTGCGGAAAGTCGAAGGACTCGGTCCGGAAATTCATCTCCGGCCCGTCCGTCTACATCTGCAACGAGTGCATCGCGCTGTGCAACGAGATTCTCGCCGAAGACGAGGAGCGGGAAGTCTCCGAAGCGATCACCCAGGTCCCGACGCCGTCCGAGATCAAGGACGTGCTCGACCAGTACGTCATCGGGCAGGAAAAGGCCAAGAAGACCCTCGCCGTCGCCGTCTACAATCATTATAAGCGCATCAACTCCCACTCGGCGAAGGACAACGAGGTCGAGCTCGACAAGAGCAACATCCTCCTGATCGGGCCGACGGGGGTCGGGAAGACGCTGCTCGCGCAGACGCTGGCCCGCATCCTCGACGTCCCGTTCACCATCGCCGATGCGACGACACTCACCGAGGCGGGGTACGTGGGCGAGGATGTCGAGAACATCCTCGTGCGCCTGCTCCAGGCGGGCGACTTCAACGTCGCCGACTGCGAGCGCGGCATCGTCTACATCGATGAGATCGACAAGATCGCGCGCAAGTCGGAGAACCCCAGCATCACACGCGACGTATCGGGCGAAGGCGTGCAACAGGCGCTGCTCAAGATCCTCGAGGGTACCGTCGCGAGCGTGCCGCCCCAGGGCGGGCGCAAGCATCCGCAGCAGGAATACATCCAGGTCAACACCAAGGACATCCTCTTCATCTGCGGCGGCGCGTTCGACGGCCTGGAGAAGATCATCGAAGCGCGCACCGGCCGGCGGCGCATCGGCTTCACCAAGGAAGACATCGAGGCCGGGGTCGTCGAGAAGGTGAAGAAGAACCCGTTCGCCGACGTCGAGCCCGACGACCTGCTCCGGTACGGCCTGATCCCCGAGCTGGTGGGCCGGCTGCCGGTCACGGTGCCGCTCGACGCCCTCGACGAAGAGGCGCTGGTACGTATCCTCGTCGAGCCGAAGAACGCCCTCACCAAGCAGTACCAGAAGCTGTTCGAGCTCGAGACGGTGCGGCTCACGATCGAGAAGGAAGCGCTGCGCGAGATCGCGCGGAAGGCATTGAAGCGCGGCACCGGCGCGCGGGGCCTGCGGGCCATCCTCGAAGAGATGATGACCGACATCATGTTCGACCTGCCGAGCCGCGACGACGTGCGGGAAGTGGCGGTGACCCGTGAAACGGTCACCGAGGGCCGCCCGCCGCTGCTCGTCACGGAGCGGGCCCGCCACAAGAAAGAAGCCTGACCGAGTCGCCTGCCCCCCGTTTCATCGGCGCCTTCCCGCGCGCGGACGTCTCGCTCGATCCACCGCTCTCCGAAGTCGCTTTCGTCGGCCGCTCCAACGTCGGGAAGTCGAGTCTGATCAACGCCCTCGTGGGTCACCGGATCGCGCGAACCTCCGCTACCCCCGGGAAGACTCGCGCGATGAACGTATACGTCATCGGTCAGCGGTTCTACATCCTCGATCTCCCGGGTTACGGCTACGCGAGAGCTTCGAAGGCCCAGCGCGCCGCCTTCGCCGCTCTCCTCCGCCACGTCCTGCTCCGCCCCCGCCTTGTCGGGGTTGTCTGGCTGCTGGACATCCGTCACCCGCCGCAACCGGGCGACCGCGACATGCAGGACCTGCTCGCAGGCTCCCGGGCCCGCGTACTCGCCGCTGCGACGAAAAGTGACAAGCTCTCGCGTACCCGCCGCGACGCGCAGGCCCGCGCCCTGCGGCAGGCTCTCCAGCTCGACGAGGATCAGCTCGTGGTGACGAGCGCGCAGACCAGGGATGGAATCGACGAGCTGCGGGAAGCCGTCACCGCACTGGTGTCGTGACGCCACCCGCTCCCACGCCGATCCGCGTCGCCTTCGTCAGTCACCATCCGCACCTGCGCATGGGCGGGCAACGCAGCATGGTGCTGCTGATCGAGCACCTCGACCGCCGCGTCGTCGAGCCGCTCGCGATTTGTCCGGGGCCCGGTGAGCTGACCGACCACCTCACCACCCTCGGGTGCCCGGTGGTGCACATCCCGCTGCACCATATCAAGCCACGCACGCTCCTGGCCGTGTGGCGATCGAGCCGCAGCATCCGGGCGGCGCTACGCGAGCGCGCCGTCGACATCATCGCGCCCGATGCGCCGCGGGACGCCTTCACGTGCGGCCTCGCCAAGGCCGGCACCCCCACGAAAATGGTCTGGTTCGTGCGACTCACGGTGCCTCACAATCTCGACCCGATCCTGGTGCGGATGGCGGATGGCCTGATCGGCGTCTCGGACGACGTGCGTCGACGCTTCTCCCGCTGGGGACGCGTTGCGAACCGCTACCGCACGATCCTGGACGGCGCGGACCTGCAGCGATTTCAGCCGGCAGCGGATCGCGCGATGCTGCGACGTACGCTCGGTCTTCCCCTGGATCGCTTCGTACTCGTGTTCGTGGGCCAGATCAAGGTGGGAAAGGGAGTGCTCGACATCCTGGATGCGGTGGCACGACTCCGGGCGATCACGCTCCCCGGGCAGGGACCGTTGTTGCTCATCATCGGCACACCGGACCCGCCGGCGATCCTCGAGGAGATCGCGCGCCGTGCGCAGGCAGAGGGTATCGTCGACGACGTCCGAGTACTCCCGCAACAGCACGACGTCCAGCGGTGGATGCAGGCCGCCGACGTGCTCGTCAGCGGGTCACATCAGGATACCGAGGGTCTGTCGCGCGTGCTGTTCGAGGGCATGGCCAGCGGCGCGGTTCCCGTGGCAACCGACATTCGCGGCAACCGCGAGGCCCTCACACCGGAAACCGGCATCCTCGTTCCCGAGCGTGCTCCCGACGCGATTGCCGCGGCCGTGCAAGGCTTGATGGCGGCTTCGCCCGAGCGGCTGGCCGCGATGCGCACCGCGGGACTGCGCAGCGCGCGAGAGCGGTACGACATCCGGACGCAGGCGCGCGCGGTGGAAGCATTCTTGGGACAGGTGCTGCGCGGCTCTCTTGCGGCCCGCACCGGCTGGATCGAGACTTCCGATCATGTGCCGTAACGCTGCGCTCGTCGCATTGCTGGCGCTGGGCGCGTGCCTCCCCGGAGCGCACGCCGGAGCCCAGGGCGCGCCCCCCCCCGGCCTGGGCGACACCGTCCCACCCGGGTTCGGCACGCTGCGGCGCGACGACATCACGCTCCGGTTCGCAACGACGCAGCTGCAGCTCCAGATCCTGCCGCTCGACGAGCGGGTCATTCGCCTGCTCGCCCCCGACACCTATCGATCCCTCGAACAGCTGATGGAGAGCAGGCAAAAGGAAATCAGCGACGCGGCGGCCCACGCGGGGCTCGCGAATCCCACGCTGGTACTGGTGACGTTCTACGGCCAGGCGCCGGGCGCCCGCTTCTCCCCCGAGGACGTCCAGATCCAGAGTCGCGGCCGTCTGTTCCGGCCGCAGGCGACCGTGCCGCTGTCGCCTACATGGGGAACGCTGCAGCTCGACCTGCGCCAGCAGGCCGTCGCGATCTACCTGTACGAGGACGGTCTCACCTGGTCGGAAGACGCGAGTGCCGACTATCAGGGCTCGCAGGCGGCGTGGAGTCACTCATTCCAGCTGCTGCAACAAGAAAGAGCTCGGGTTCGAGCGCGGGCGATGTCGGAGCCGAAACCTTAACTGCGTGAGCGCTCACTGCCCGCGCCTTTGTCGGTTGAGTCTCGCGTCACCCGGCCCTCGAGGTCCGGGCTCCAGCGCACGCCCCCGTCCGCGCAGATCACCGACGTCCGCACGCGGGGAGCGAGGGCGAGCGCACTGTCGCATCCCACTACATAGAACGCCGTCGACCAGGCACCCGCATCCGCGGCATCCGGCGCCATCGCGGCGACGACGCGGGTGCGCCCGGCCGGCTTCCCCGTTCTCGGGTCGAGCAGCTCGTCACGCGCTTCGGCGACCGACACCATGCTCACCGCCCACGTCCCGGCCGGGAGCGTGAGCCGGGCCAGCGGCTGCAACGTGTTGTCGGGGTCGACGATGCCGACGACGCGCGCACCGGACCAATCGGCGTGGACGAGAAACTGCCCACCCGAGCTGATCACGGCGCTGTCGGCGCTGCCGTGCAGCGCGACCAGCGCGCGATCGAGTGCGTATCCGCGGCCGAATTCGCCCAGGTCGAGAGGCAGGCTCCGGGAGAAGGTGACGGTGTGCCGCGCGGTATCGATGGACACGCCGCGAAAATTCCGGCCGGTCGGGTCGAACGCTCCGCCGGAAGCGCGCGCCAGCAGGGCGGCGCGGAGCAGGAGGCGGGCGAGCCCGGGCGAGACCTCCTGGGTTCCGGGTCGGCCGCCGAGATCGGCCAGCGTCGCCGCGACGCCGGCGGCGGAATCGAGCGCCGCCCCGACAGCATGATCCAGGCGGAGGGAATCGGGCCCCCATGCCGCGATCGAGACCAGCACGCCGTTCGCCTCGCGGACGCGGGCGACATAGGGCGCCGGCCGGTGGCCGCAGGCGACTCCCGCCGCGCTCCAGAGTGCGATGGCGAGCCGGAAGCGGCGCATCCCGCGCCCGCGGCGACCCTCTCGTGACCGGTCGATCCTATAGCCCCGCATGGAGTTAGATGAGAATGGCTCAAACCCAGGCAGCTGGACGATACGAACCACGATTCTCCCGGGCAACCGCACCTCCTACTTTATTCGCGTGTCCCTCGTAGCAGTCGTCGGGGTTCTGGGCGTCGGCGCGGCCGGCAGCATCGTAGTCTGGGGCGTTCACCGCGTCCGGCAGCGATTTCGCGCGGTGGAGCGGGACCGCCAGCGCACCGCCGACGAGCTGAACCGCCGCCTCTCCGAGCTGTTCTGGCTGCAAGAGCTCTCCTACGTGCTCTCCGAATCGATCCAGTTGGAGCGCATCGTGGAGCAGGTCGTGCGCTACGCCATGCGCTTCATCGACGCGCGCGGCGCCCTGGTCGCGCTCGCGGGTGAGAATCCCGATGATCCCCTCACCATCGCCGCCGCGGAAGGATCGCTCGCCGAGCTGAAGGGGACGACGGTTCCCGCCGGAGACGCGGGACTCGTGGCGCGGTCGTCGCGCAGCGAACGTCTCGAGCTGATCCGGAACAGCGAGACCGGCGCCGCCCTCGCGAGCGGCGCCCGCGTCGAGACGGCTGCGGCCGTGCCGCTGCGCGCGCACGGCGTGGTCGTGGGCTCACTGGTCGTCGCGGAGCCGCGCGGCGGTGCGCTTGCTCCCGACGACGTGCGCCTGTTGTCCACGGTGGCCACGCACGCCGCAGTGGCGCTCGCCAACGGCCGCTTCTTCGATCTCGTGCGCCGCGGAAAAGAGCAGTGGGAAACGACGTTCGACGCCCTCTCCGAAGGGCTCGCGGTCGTGGACGAGATGGGCCAGATCCGCCGGGCCAACCGCTCGCTCGCCGTGATGCTGAGCCAGCAGCTGCCCGACGTCATCGGCACCCACCTCTCCCACGCCCTCCTCGGCCGCTCGCACGCCCTGGCGCAGATGCTGGAGGAGGTGCATCGCGGCGAACGCCCCGCTCCGCTGATCGAACGCTCGGAGGTGAGCGGCCGGACGTTCCGTATCAACGCGGCGCGCCTGGCCGACGCCACCGTCGATCAGTCGGCGGTGGTGCTGGTCCAGGACGTCACGGAGCAGCAGGCGATGGAAGCGCAGCTGATCCAGAGTGAAAAGCTCGCGACGGTCGGGCAGCTCGTCTCCGGGGTTGCCCACGAGCTGAACAACCCCCTCACGTCGATCGCGGGTCTCTCCGAGTTCCTGCTCGAGCAGAAGGAGCTGGGCGCGGGCGATCGCGGCCATCTGAAGGTGATCCACGAGCAGGCCGATCGGGCCGGACGGATCGTGCGCAATCTCCTGACCTTCGCCCGCAAGGGCCCGGCGGAGCGCGTCCGGCTCGACATCAACGATCTGGTGCAGCGCACGCTGCTCCTGATGAGCTACGACCTGCGCCTACGCGATGTCGACACCCGGGTCGTGCTCCCCGAAGGCCTCCCGGAGGTCATCGGCGACCGGCACGCGCTGCAGCAGGTGGTGCTCAACCTGCTCACCAACGCCGCGCAGGCCGTCGGCGACCTCCCCGACGACCGTCCTCGCACGATCCGCATCGATACCTGGGCCGACGGCCAGGTGCACCTGCGCGTGAGCGACTCGGGACCCGGCGTCCCGGAGCGGCTCGAGCGCCATCTGTTCACGCCGTTCTTCACGACCAAGGAGCCGGGACACGGCACCGGGCTGGGGCTCTCGATTTCGTACTCGATCATCGAATCGCACGGCGGGCACTTGAGTTACGAGCGGGCGCCGGGGGGCGGGGCGTCGTTCCGCATCGACCTGCCCCCCGCGCCTGCGGCGCGCCCCGCGCCACCGCCGCCCGCACCGCCACCCGAGCCGCAGCTGCCGCCGTCGTTCGCCAAGCGCTCGATCCTGCTGGTCGACGACGACCCGGCGGTGCGTCGCCTCGTGCAGGCGCTGTTCGGCCGCGAAGGGCACCACGTCCACGTGGCCAAGACACCGGAGCAGGCACTTGCCATGGTGCGCGAGCGCGGCTTCGACCTCGTCCTGGCCGACGGACAGGTGAGCGCGAAGGGAAGACGGTTCGTGGAGGAGCTCGTGGTGCGGCACCCGGAGCTGAAGACCCGGACGCTGGTGGCTACGGGAGACGTGCGCCCCGCGACGGAGGAGGCGCTGGAGCGCCTCGGACTGCGTTACGTGCGGAAGCCCTTCAATCTCCGCGATCTGCGCGAGGAAGCCGCCCGGCTGTGGGCGGCGGTGCTGTCGTAGGCCTCCGACGGCCAACCGTAGGTAGAGAGATTCACCGCTCCGCCGGCGACGAACTTCACGCCCTCCCGCAGCAGCAGCGCGCGCTGCAGCACGGCGCTGTGATCGCTCGCCAGGGAAATACGACCGGCGGCGTTGATCACGCGCCACCACGGGACGTCCGCGTCCTCGGGGAGCGCCGACAGGGCCCATCCGACGGTGCGCGCGGCGCCGGGGCGTCCCGCGAGCCGCGCCACGATCCCGTAGGTCGCGACCCGGCCTTTGGGAATGTGTCGGACAATGCGATAGATGCGGTGGTAGAACGGATTCACACGACGAGCGATGTGTGAGGCGAGCGAACGCAGGATCTGTTGTTCGGCGCGGACGGCACCATGATCAACCGTCGGAGAGGAGGCTCGCCTAGGATACCCGCAGCACATCGTCCAGCAAGCCCCCACCGCCACCCCCCACTATTGACAAAACGTCGTCCAGTGCTCTGCGCTCTCTGGGCCACGCAAACCGTCGCGCAGCGTCCGGCGGGAGCAGCCAGAGAAACGCATCGTGCTCATCGGACAGTCGCGGCTCCTGGTCGGCGGGGACGATCGCGGCGAACGCGGGGATGATCGCCAATTCGTCGACGGCATGCAGGTAGAATCCCTCGATCCGGCTCAGGTTGTAGAACTGCTGCGGCACGAATCCCGTTTCTTCGCGCAGCTCACGCAACGACGCCTGCACCGGCGTTTCGCCCGGCTCGATCGTGCCGTGCACCGTTTCCCACGATCCGGGATTGCGCCCGCCGGGCGCCCGCCGGAGCAGCAGCACCTCGAGCCGCGCGCCTGCCCCGCGCAGCACGAACGTGTCGACGAACCGGACGTGAA
This sequence comes from Gemmatimonadales bacterium, assembly GCA_033853695.1. GTDB lineage: Bacteria > Gemmatimonadota > Gemmatimonadetes > Gemmatimonadales > GWC2-71-9 > DASTHG01. The sequence goes on from JAWOLH010000007.1 coordinate 87,855, forward strand.
TCGACGTCACGCCGGCCGGCGCCGACCCAGTACCGCTTCGAGCCGCGCCGACAGCGCGCGCGCGCGGAACGGTTTCTGGAGAAAGTCATCGGCGCCGAGCTCGAAGACGCGCACTTCGTTGTCTTCGTCGCCCTTGGCGGTCAGCACGATCACGGGAATCCCCGCGGTCGCCGGCCGGGAGCGCAGCTGCGACAGGACGCCGTAGCCGTCGAGCGCGGGGAGATTGAGGTCGAGCACGATGATGTCCGGACCGACGCGATCGACCTGATCGAGTGCCTGGACGCCGTCCCGCGCCTCAGCCACCTCGTATCCGTCCCGTTCCAGCAGATCCTTGAGGACCTTGCGGAGGCTGTCCTCGTCGTCCACGAGCAGCACTTTGCGGCTTGGCCCTTCCCGGCCCTCCGGCCCCCCGCCCACCTCGTCCAGCAGCTCGAACTTCACCCCGAACGGCTCGGGCGGGGCGGTAACAGGTGGCGGAGGCGCCGGCGACGGATGACCCGCCGGGGCCGCCGGCGCGCCCTGAGCCGTGGTCGCGGCGCCGCCGCTGCGACGGACCGGCTCGGGTGCGGGACGGTCTTCCATCGGGACGTCCACGACCCGCAGCAGTTCGTCCACCGATGCATCTCCCCGCAACACGTGGGTCAGGCCGGAGTGCCACAACCCCATCATCCCGCCCTTCCGGGCCGCTTCGGCGATGCGGTCCGCGGTGTCCCCCGCCGCGATGCGCCGCTCCACCTCCGGCGTCATCGTCAGGACCTCGACGATCGCGAAGCGGCCGCGGTATCCGGTCATGGCGCAATCGGGACACCCGGCCGCGCGGTAGAGCGTCGTGCCGTGCGGGATCCACTTCTTGAGGTTGTCGGGTGGGGCGTCGGTGTAGGCTTCGCGACACGTGGGGCACAGCTTCCGCATGAGACGCTGCGCCAGCACACCCCGCAGCGCGGCGGCGATCTTGTACGCCTCCACGCCGATATCGACGAGACGCGTGACCGCGTTGGCGGCGTCGTTGGTGTGCAGCGTCGACAGCACGAGGTGGCCGGTGAGCGATGCCTGCGTCGCGATCTGCGCCGTTTCCTTGTCGCGAATCTCTCCCACCAGGACGACGTTGGGATCCTGCCGCAGAATCGAGCGCAGCGCGGCCGCGAACGTCAGCCCCGTCTTCTCCTGTACCTGCACCTGCACGATCCCCGGCACCCGGTACTCGACGGGATCCTCGACCGTGACGATGTTCACGCCTTCGCTCTTGATCTGATTGATCATGCCGTAGAGCGTGGTCGTCTTGCCGGATCCGGTCGGCCCGGTGACCAGGATGATGCCTTCGTGAAACTGCAGCAGCTTCGTGATCGCTTCCGATTCATTGGGCATGAGCCCCAGCGTATCGAGCGACTTGACCGTGGCGCGCGAGTCGAGGATGCGGATCACGACCTTTTCGCCGTGCGCCGCCGGCAGCGTCGACACACGCAGGTCGATCGGCTGCCCGTTCACCGCGACCCGCGCGCGGCCGTCCTGCGGCCGCAGCCGGTCGGCGATGTCGAGCGACGACATGATCTTGATGCGAGAGATCAGTGGCAGCCCGGCGGCGCGCGGGATCTTCATCACCTGTCGCAGCACGCCGTCGATGCGGTAGCGCACCGCGACGCCACCCTCCTCGGGTTCGATGTGAATGTCGCTCGCGCGTGAGAGGATGCCTTCGGAGAGGATCAGGTCCACCAGCTTCACGACCGGCCGCTCGCTCGCGGCCGCTTCGGTGATGTTATACTCCTCGGCCTCGCTTTCTTCCTCGAGCTGGACCAGCTCCGCCGATTGGCCCATCGTCTCGATGATCCGATCGAGCGTCTTCTCCGGCCGGTACTGCTGCTCGATCTGCTCGGCGATCTTCGACGGGGCGAGCAGCGACAGCCGGATCTCGCGGCCGGTGGCGAAGGCCAGCGTCTTCTCCATGTCGAGGTCGGTCGGATTGGCCGTCGCGACTTCGAGGTACGCGTCGGTCTCCCGCACCGCGAGCACACGGTAACGACGCGCCAGCGCCTCGGGGAGCGCCGTGCGCGCCCCGGGCTCGAGCTGGCTCAGGTCGGCGATCGGCAGGCGAAAGCGGGACGCCAGTCGTTCCAGGATTTCGCCGTCCGTCGCCATCTTCTCCTGGACCACCGTCTCCCAGAGCGTCTTCCCCGCTTCGGCCTTGGCCCGCAGCTCGGCGAGGCGCTCGGGGGTGAGCACCTCGAGCATCTGGGCCAGCCATTCGTCGGGGAAGAGGGTTTCGGGCATGAAGTTCAGGATAACCTAGTGGGGGAGCGCGGCAGGAAGCTAGACCGCCGTCACAATACGCTCCAAAAGTCGCGGGTCACGTCGAGTGCGACGTGCGTGTGCCGGCTTTGCGTCCCGTAGCCCACTTCGAGCCGGAAGACGCCGAGCCACTCGAGGCCCACACCCGAGGTGAGGCGCGTGCCCGGGGTAGCGCCCCACGGCGTGTTCGCGACCGGCGCGTCGGCCCAGCCCGTGGCGATGAACGGGGCGACCGTGATGGAACCCGGCGTGCGCGCCGCGGCACCGAGCGAAATGCTCGGGAACGGCACGGGAATGCGCCACTCGACGTGCAGCAGCGCGACGCGACGCCCACCCCACTCACGGAAGTCGTCGCCCAGGAGCGTCCCGCGACCGCCGAGGACGAACGTGCGGTAGGCTGGGAGCGCGGCGCTCGCCGCGCCGCCCTCTCCCCGCACGAGCAGGCGCGTTCCCCCGAGCGGGAGCAGCAGCTGGCCCGCGCCCGCGACGCGCGCATACTGCCCGCCCCCTTCGATACCACCCGCCTCGAGCGAGAGGTCGAAAGCATGGTCGCGACGCACCGCGAGACCGGCGCCGGCACGCGTGAGGGCGACCGTCACGAGGTTCACGGTGGGTCCACCTAGCGCAGGATTGGGCCGGTACTCCCCGCTCATCGGCGCGGCACGCACGATCAAACTGGCCGGCGTCTCCCGGGCGAGGCCGAGCCGCCACGTCGCCCGACCACCGAGCGAGCCGTCGAGCGTCACCCGGCCTCCACTCACCCGGGCATAGTCCCCATAGTCGTCGCCGAACTCCTGCGACGCGATCGAATTCACGACAGGAGACACGACCGGCCGGTCGGCGACGTCCCGCACCTCCCGGTACGCCTCCGCCGACACCTGGCGCCCGCCGAGCGCGAGCCGGACCGACACGGCCCCGTCGACGTGGCGGTCGGCGAATCCGTAACTGGCGCGCACGCGCCCTTCGAGCGTCCCTTCGTCTCCGCGCCATATCCATCCGGCTCCGGGCACGACGCCCTGCACGCGGTTGACGTGCAGCAGGTCGCTCAGGCTGCGGACCGCGAGGCCGTTGCGCCGCCAGCTGCTCAGGGCATGCCGTCCGGCGACGCGGGCGACCTCGGAGCGCAGCGCGGCGAGATCATTCTTGCGCACCGGTTCGGCGACGGCCGCTTCCGCGGAATCCAGATTCTGGCGCCACGAAAACGAGTCGCGCACCGCCTTGGGCGCGACCGTGATCTCGGGTCCGGTGAACAGCCCGGCGGTCAGGCCGGTGTTGAACTGGTAGCCGTCCACGTCCCAGCGGCCACGGATGATGCCGCGCGCCGGCAGGTCGAGCATCATGGCGTGGCGCCGGATTTCGATCTCCTGGTGACGCGGCAGCCACCAGCGGCCGGCGTACAGCGCGTTGTCGAGCACGACGCTGACGTCCTCCAACGACGCATCGCGATAGGCCGCGGGCGTGAAGTTAAACGCGAGACGCACCAGATCCCCCGTCGAGAGGTCGAGGTAGGCGGTGCCGACGATCCGGGACGCGCGGAATTCCTTGGGGCGAAACGCGAGCTGCACGACCCGGACCTGGCGATCGGGCAAGGTCAGCGTGAGGGTATCCTGGATCGCGTAGTCGTACAGCTGCGGGCCGCCGACGGCGAGCGGGTGGGGCACGTCCTGTACCTCGTCCCCGCCGCCCAACCGGATGCTTTTTCCGAACCCGTTTTGGACGATGCCGAGGTGATCCTGGTGATAGACTATGTCGGTGGGCAGCTCCGCGCGATCGCGCCAGCCGACGATGCGCTGCTTGCTGGCGCCGGGGGCCTTCCAGTACACTTCCAACTCGAGTTGGTCCGCCTTGATGAGTCGCGGCGGCTCCGTCAATCCCTCACCGAATGCGCCGAGGAAGAACAGAAAGCCATGCGCCTGGGCACGGTAATCATGGAGCGTGGTGTCGGCCGCCGCACCGACGCGCCGGACAATGGCGCGGTCGGCGAGCGCGCGCGCGTCGGGCGAGTTCCACTGCTGGGCCCGGGCGGAAGCGGGGAGCAGGAAAAGGACGAGCGCCAGCGGCGCATGACGCACGCCGGCGAAGCTACCTGGCGGCTGGCGGCGCCGGCAAGCGCCGCGGACTCGGGTCGTGTCCACGGGACCCCTCCGTATACCCCCGGAGCGGCCTCAATGCTTCCGCCGCCGTGGTGACGTGAGCGATCCGCGGTCGGACTTCCTCGCCCTGGCGGCCCGCGGCGGCGTCGTGCCGCTGGCGCGCGAGATCGTGCTGGACGCCGATACGGCACTCGCCGCGTATGCCAAGATCGCCCGCGCGCCGTACGGCTTCCTGCTGGAATCGGTGACCGGCGGCGAGCGCTGGGCGCGCTACACCTTCCTCGGCACCGAGCCGCGCGAGGTATGGCGCTATCGCGGCCGCGAGGTGGAGCGCTGGACCGCGTCGGAGGGCTGGCGGAGCGCTGGCGAGACGTCGGATCCCATCGGGCACTTGGCCCAGCGCCTGCGCGCCCTCGTCCCGATCGCCGTGCCCGGCCTCCCGCCGTTCACCGGTGGCGCGGTGGGCTACCTCGGCTACGACCTGGTGCGCTCGATCGAGCGGCTCCCGTCGCCGCCCCAGGACACGCTCGGCCTCCCGGACGCCGTCATGATGATCGCGGACAGTCTCGTGATCCTCGACAACCTCTATGGCCGGGCCATCGCGGTGGCCAATGTGGAGGTGCCCGGCGACGCCGCCGGCCGCCAGCGGGTCCAGCTGTACGAGGCCGCGGAGGCGCGCCTCGACGAGCTGGTGCGCCGCCTCGAGGGGCCGCACCCGCTCGCTCCCCTGGCGCTGCCGGCGAGCCCCGGCGTCCCGCGCACCACCACCCGCTACCCGCAGGACGCGTTCGAGCGTGACGTGGGGCGCGTGCTGGAGCACATCCGGGCCGGCGACACGTTTCAGACCGTGCTGTCGCGGCGACAGGAGGTCCCGGTCCATATCGACCCCCTGCGGCTGTACCGTTGCCTGCGCGCCCTCAATCCCGCCCCGTACCTCTTCTATCTGTCGCTCGACGACTTCGCGTTGGTCGGCAGCTCGCCCGAAGTGCTCGTGCGCGTGATCGCCGACGAGGTGACCGTTCGCCCGATCGCCGGCACGGCGCGCCGCGGGCGCACGCCGGAAGAGGACGACAGGCTCGCCCGGGCGCTACGGGAGGACGCCAAAGAGATCGCCGAGCACCGCATGCTGGTGGATCTGGGGCGGAACGACGTGGGGCGGGTGGCAGCCTACGGCAGCGTGCGCGTCACCGAGCTGCTGGCGATCGAGCGGTATTCCCACGTGCAGCACCTGGTGAGCGAAGTGCGCGGCACGCTGCGCGAGGGGTACGATGCCCTTGACGCCTTCAAGGCCTGCTTTCCGGCCGGCACGGTCACGGGTGCGCCGAAGGTGCGGGCGATGGAGATCATCGACGCGCTGGAACCGGAGCGGCGGGGCCCTTACGCCGGCGCGGTGGGCTACGTCGGCTGGGGCGCGACCAGCCTCGACACGGCGATCGCCATCCGCAGCGCCGTGGTGCAATCTGACCGGGTCGTCGTGCAGGCGGGCGCGGGACTCGTCGCCGATTCGGACCCGGCGCGCGAGTACGCCGAGACCGAGGCAAAGGCCGCCGCCGTGTTGCGGGCGCTCGCGCTGGCGCTCGCCTGAGTCGGCGATTCCGCCCCCTTTACCCGGGGTATACTTTTCGACTGTGTTCAAGCTGCTGAGCACTTCCGGCGACCAGTCGATCGACCTGGCCCCGGGTCGCACCCTGGTCGTGGGACGCGCCGTCACGAGCGACGTTCCCATCTACGATCCGACGATCTCCCGGCGGCACGCCGAGCTTTCGCTGGCTCCCGCGGGGGTACGGGTGAAGGACCTGGGGTCCTCCAACGGCACCTTCCTGAACGGCGCCCGCATTACCCAGGCCGACGCGACCACCAACGACGTCATCACCTTCGGGAAAGTCGCCTTCAAGGTGGCGACCATCACGCCCCCGGCTCGTCCCTCGGCTCCCACCCCCGATTCGGGACAGACCTCGGGCTCCCGCGGCATCCCGCAGGGCACCATCGTCCGCCAGCTCCCGGTAGGTCCGTCGTCCGGCGGCGTGCCGGCGATCGTCCAGGGCGGCACGGCGGCATCCGCTTCGGGCGGGGGCCACCTGAAGGTTGCGGCGCAGTCGGAGGCCGAGCGGCGCGAGAAGAAGCTCTCCCTGCTCTTCGAGATCGCCAAGGAGCTGTCGCGCCAGCAGGAGCCCGATCAGGTGCTCAACAAGGTGGTCGACGTCACCTTCCAGATCTTCAACGTCGACCGGGTGTCGATTCTGCTGCTCGATCCGCGCACCGGCGAGCTCGTGCCTCGCCTGTCCAAGAGTCGCACCGGCGACAGCAACGCGGCCCGGCACGTCCCCCAATCGATCGCTCGCAAGGCGGTGGACGATCGGGTGGCGATCCTCTCCGACAACGCCGCGGCGGACGACCGCTTCAAGGGCAAGTCGATTCTCATTCAGAGCGTGCGCAGCGCAATGTGTACGCCGTTGCTCGCCTCGGACCAGACGGTGCTCGGTATCCTCTACGTCGACAACCAGACGGCCATCCAGTCGTTCACCGATGAAGACCTCGACTTCCTGATGACGTTCGGCGGCCTGTGCGCCGTGGCCATCGAGAACTCGCAGCTCTCCGAGCGCATCCGGCGCGAGGCGATGGTGCTGTCGAACTTCCAGCGCTACTTCGCTCCCAACGTGGCGGCCCAGATCGCGCAGCAGGAGGGCGCCGTCACCCTGGGCGGCGACAAGCGGCCGGTCGTGATCTTCTTCTCCGACATCCGCGGCTTCACGCCGATGTCCGAGAACATGAACCCCGACGAGGTGGCGAAGCTCCTGACCGAGTACTTCACGGAGATGGTGGAGATCGTCTTCGAGCACTCCGGCTCGCTCGACAAGTTCATGGGCGACGCGATCATGGCGCTGTGGGGCGCCCCGATCGCCCACGAGGACGACGCCGACCGCGCCATGCAATGCGCGATCGATCAGCTCACGGTGCTGGAGAAGATGAACGCGAAGTGGGCGGAACAGGGGCGGGCGCCGATCAACATCGGCATCGGGATCAACTTCGGCGAGGTGTTCGCCGGCAACTTTGGTTCCGACCGGCGCCTCGAGTACACCGTCATCGGCGACGCAGTGAATATTGCCAGCCGCCTCTGCTCTACGGCCGGTGCCAACGAGATCCTGATCGCCGAGCCGTTCTACAAGGCGCTCAAGAAGCCACCCGAGGTCGAGGCGCGCGGCACCGTGGAGCTCAAAGGCAAGGCGAAGAAGGTTCCGGTCTACCGCGTAAAGCGGTAAGGACGTCCGAAGCGCCCCAGCAAGTCGATCGCCAGCCGGAGCGGCAACCCCATCACGCCGAAGAAGTCCCCTTCGATCCGCTCGATCAGCGGGGCACCCAGCCCCTGCGCCGCGTAGGCGCCGGCCTTGTCGAGGGGCTCGCCCGTCGCGACGTACGCGGCGAGCGTGCCGTGGTCCGCGGGGCGAAAGGTCACGAGGGTTTCGTCGAGCGCCGACTCGAACCGGCCATCGCGCCCTGCCGCGACCGCCGTCAACACCTGGTGCGTGCGCCCCTGCAGTCGCTCGAGCATCGTGAGCGCTTCGGCAGCATCGGCCGGCTTCCCGAACACCTCGCCGTCCAGGACCACCTCGGTATCGGCCGCCAGTACGATCGTCCCAGGCCGCCGGGCCGCCACGGCCTCGGCCTTCTCCAGCGCCACACGTCGCACGTAATCGCGCGGTGCTTCGCCCGGAGCGACGACCTCCTCAATCCCCGAGGCGTCGACCTCGAAAGGGATGTGCAGCATCTCGAGCAGCTGACGGCGTCGTGGGGAGGAGCTCGCCAGTACGATGGGGGTGCTCACTCCTTGTGTCGCAGCGACGGTCCGGGATCATGCTGGACCGGCGTAACGGTACGGAGGTAACGGTAGATCGCGCGCAGGTCGTCGTCGGTCATACGCGCGAAAGCATTCCACGGCATGGCAGTCCCGGGAATCAGTGTGCCCTGACGGAAGCGGGCCAGGAACTGGTCCTCGGTCCAGGACGCGATCCGCCCGGTCTTCGGGTCCGGCGTCAGGTTGGGCGGCACCACCACCTCGTCCGGTTTCCCCGTCACCTCGAATGCATTGCCGCCGGCGAGCCGAGCACCGGTGAAGTGGCCGTCGACCATGCTGCGCTCGGTGTGACAATCGGCGCATTCGGCCACCGCCGTCACCAGGTACGCGCCGCGCTCCACGGTCGTCCCCGCCGGGGGGCTCTCAGCGGGAGGCGGGTTCGACGGGCCGATCGGCTTCATCACGAACGCCATCACCGCCTTGCCGAGGAAGTCGAGATCGTGGGGCGGAACGCGGTGTGACACCGGAGGCTGCGAGCGGAGAAACGAGATCAGCGCGCGAATGTCCGCGTCGCTCAACAGGTGAAAGTTCATGAACGGCACGGCGGCACGGCCATCGCGCCGCACACCGTAGCGCAGCATGCGGGCCAGCTGGCCGTCCGTCACAGCCCCGATCCCCGTTTCCCGGTCCGGGGTGAGATTCGGCGTACGGAACGTGCCAGGCGGAATCTGGAAGATGAATCCGCCCGACAACGGCGGTTGCTCACCGCGGTCGAGCGCCGGTGCGGTCTCCGCGGTGGTATGACAATAGGCACAGTGCGCGGGGCCATACGCCAGGTAGCGACCCGTGGCGATGACCGCGGAGTCCGTGCTGGCGTGGATGTCCGGAAGCGGCACGTCGAACGTGCGACGCCACCGCAGCAGGACCGTGACGACGAGCCCGAGAACGAGCACCAGCAGCACACCACCCACCCAGCGCACGATCTTCCAGATAATGGATCGAGTCTCCTAACGTTCCAGAATCAGCGTCACCGGCCCGTCGTTGACGAGCTCCACGTCCATCATCGCGCCGAATTCTCCCGTGGCCACCGTCACGCCCATAGGACCGGCGCGCTCGGTGAGCAGGGCCACGAATCGGTCATACAGCGGGATCGCGACATCGGGCGGTGCCGCAGCGATGAAACTGGGACGTCGGCCCTTGTGCGCGTCACCGTAGAGGGTGAACTGCGAGACCACCAGAACGCCACCCCCGCCCAGCTCTTCGATGCCGCGGTTCATCTTGCCCTCGGCATCGGGAAACAGCCGTAACGAGAGAATCTTGTCGGCCATCCAGGCCAGGGGCTCGGGGGTATCGCCCGGCGCGAAGCCGGCGAGGACCACGAATCCCGAGCCGATCTTGCCCGTGATCCGGCCGTCCACGCGAACTTCAGCGCGGCTGACGCGCTGGAGCACTACGCGCATCGACGCCGCGGGCTACCCGGCACAGAGCGCGCGTCCTTCGTCGACCAACCGTTGCGCTTCCGGTGCGCTCGGAGCTTCGGCGATGAGACGCACGATCGGCTCGGTGTTGGAGGGCCGGACGTGCAGCCAACGATCGCCCCACCCGAGCCGCAGACCGTCGCGCTCGTCCACCTGCGCATCGGGGAACCGTTCGCGCAGCGTCGCGTAGACGGGTGCCAGCGCCGCCGCCCGGGCGCGGGGCGCCTTGTCCTTCACGATCGCGTAGCGCGGCGAGGCGGCTACCAATTCGCTGACCTTGCGGCCGTCACGCGCCAGGAGCGTCAGGAGCAGCGCCGCCCCCACGGGCGCATCGCGCCCCACGTGCAGGGCGGTGTACATCACACCGCCGTTCCCCTCGCCCCCGATCGGCGCGCCCAGCTCGATCATCGTCCGCGCCACGTGCGCCTCGCCGACCGGAGCCCGCACCAGCTCGGCGCCGCAGTCCTTGGCGGCGTCCTCCACGACGAGACTGGTCGACAAGTTGCAGACGACCACCGCCTTCGCCTGCTCGGGCGGGACATAGCTCCCGGACCCACGCCGCTTGCGGGCCCCCTTCCCGTTCGTGCGGGCGTCCCCGAGCACGGCGCGCACCGCGAACGCGAGGGTGTAGTCCTCGCCGATCGCCTCTCCCTGCTCATCAACGATCGCGAGCCGGTCCACGTCGGGGTCCACGGCGATCCCGAGATCCGCCTGGACCCGCTGCACGACGGCGCCCAGCGCGCCGAGGTTCTCCGGCACGGGCTCGGGGGGACGGGGGAACCGGCCATCGGTCTCGAGGTTGATCCCCGCCACCTCGCACCCCAGCCGCTCGAGCAGCGCCGGCATGATGGCGCCGCCCGCGCCGCGACAGGTGTCGAGCGCGACCCGGAACTTGCGCTTCTTCACCCGGGCGGCGTCGACACCGGGGAGCTGCACGACGGCAGCCAGGTGGCGTCGCAGGGCGTCGCCGTCGGTGGTGATGGACCCCAGCGACCCGTGATCGGCGCGGGGAATCGGTCCCTCGGCGGCGAGCGCCCGCACCTGCGATCCGGACGTGTCGTCGATGAAGACGCCGTCGGGACCGACGAACTTGAGCGCGTTCCATTCGATCGGGTTGTGGCTCGCCGTGAGGATGATGCCTCCGGCGGCGCGATGGTGCTGCACCGCCAGCTGCGCCGACGGCGTCGTGGTCAGGCCGATATCGATCACGTCGCAGCCGACGGAGACGAGCCCCGCGGTCGCGGCCTGGGCGAACATCGGCCCCGACGTGCGGGCGTCGCGCCCCAGGACGACGCGCGGTCGCCGCGCGCCACCGGTGCGCGCCCATGCGCCGAACGCCGCCGCGTACCGGGCCACGATTTCGGGGGTGAGGTCCTTGCCGACGATTCCGCGGATGCCGGAAACGCCGATCATCAGAGTATCGGGCATGATCAACCGACTGGCGAGGAAGTGGGGACGGAGAACTCGGGGATCGGAATCGGCAGCTGGTGGACGTCCGGAAACGCGTCGAAAAAGGCGTCCACCGCCGCGGGATCCCATTGTATCCCGCGCTGCCGTCGCAGCTCCTCCAGGGCGCGGTCGAGCGAAAGGGAGTGACGATACGGTCGCTCACTCGTCATCGCATCGAACGCATCCGCCACGGACACGATCCGCACGACGAGCGGCAGCGATTCGGCCTTCACACCATCGGGGAGACCCTTCCCGTCCATCCGCTCGTGGTGGGAGCGCACGATGGCGATGATGAGTGGGGAGTCGCGCAACAGGGGCGCGAGAATGCGGGCCCCGATCACCGGATGCTCCATGACGTGGCGGTATTCGCTCTCGGTGAGCCCGCCCGGCTTGTGCAGGATCTCCTCGCGGACGCCGATCTTGCCGATATCGTGGAGGTGGCCGCCGAGGGACAGGGCGTGGATGGCCTGAGTGTCGAGGCCCATCTGCTTGCCGATGCGCACGGCGTATTCCGCAACGCGCAGGGAATGGCCGCGGAGGTAGGCATCCTTCTCTTCTAGTGCCTGGGCCAGCGCCTGGACGCCACCGAGGAAGAGCTCCTCGATCCGACCGGCCTGGATCTTGACGCGCGCCTCCAGCTCCTGCTGGTAGGCTTTCAGCTCCAGCTTGAGCTTCCGACGCTCCAGCGCCTGCTCGACCCGTGCGCGCACTTCCTCGAGGTTGAACGGCTTGCTGACATAATCGAGGGCCCCGAGGTGCAGGCACTTGACCGCGACTTCCACGTCGGCCACGCCGCTCACCATGACCACCGCCGTATCCGGCCAGCGCTCCGTGAGATGGCGCAGCAGGTTGGCGCCGTCCATCTGCGGCATGCGCAGGTCGGAGATCACGAGCGGCACCGGGTTCGCCTCCATGGCCTCGAGGGCTTCGACCCCCGTGCCGGCCTCACGAACCTGGTATCCGGTGCCCTCGAGGAGCTGCACCAGGACACGCCGCAGGCGCGGCTCGTCATCCACCACGATGCAGGAAAGGCCGTTCTTGACGGACATACGTGGCTAACGTAAAGCTCGCTTGCCCGCGGCGAAAGGCATCGGTACGTTCCGGCCATGACGCGGGGCTCAGACGACGATGTGCGGCGGCGCCTCGGCACACGTGCCGTGCACGCCGGTGTGGTACCGGATCCGCTGGCCGGCGCCGTCATGCCGCCGATCTATCAGACTTCCACGTATGTCCAGGAAGGGCTCGGCCGCCACAAGGGCTACGAATACGCGCGCACCAGAAATCCCACACGCGAAGCATTGGAGCGCAGCGTCGCGGCGCTCGAAGGCGCGCGGCACGGATTCGCGTTCGGATCAGGACTCGCGGCGGTCGACGCGGTCATCAAGCTCCTCTCCGCTGGTGATCACGTCGTCAGCGGGGAGAATGTGTACGGCGGTACGCACCGCCAGATGACCCACATCTGGGCCCGGCTCGGGCTGACGTTCACCTTCGTCGACGGCGGCGATCTCGATGCCGTGGCCAGCGCCGTCACGCCCGCGACGAAGATGATTTACGCCGAAACGCCGACCAACCCGATGCTCCACCTGTGCGACCTCGCGGCCACGGGTGCGATCGCCAAACGCGCCGCCGCGCTGTTCGTGGTCGACAACACCTTTGCCACACCATGCTTCCAGCGGCCGCTCGAATTCGGCGCCGACATCGTGCTGCATTCGACGACCAAGTACCTGAACGGGCATTCCGACATGGTCGGCGGGATGCTGGTCACGAGCCGCGACGAGCTCGCCGAGCGTCTCGCATTCATCCAGAACGGCTCCGGCGCCGTTCCGGGGCCGCTCGACTGCTGGCTGGCGCTGCGCGGCATCAAGACGCTGCCGCTGCGCATGCGCCAACACGACCAGAACGGCCGGCGCATCGCCGAGTGGCTGAGTCACCACCCGCGCGTGCGCGGCGTCAACTATCCCGGACTCCTCTCCCACCCCCAACACGAGCTCGCCTGCCGTCAGATGACGGGTTACGGCGGCATGATGTCGGTCGAGCTGGGCGATGCCGCATTCGCGCGGCGGGTCGTCGAGCGGACCCGGGTCTTCGCCCTCGCCGAGTCACTGGGCGGCGTCGAGAGCCTGATCGGCCACCCGGCCAGCATGACCCACGCCAGTGTCCCGCCGGAGCTGCGACGCAAGATGGGGCTCACCGACAGCCTGATCCGGCTGTCGGTCGGGATCGAGGACGTGGAGGACCTGATCGAGGACCTGGATCAGGCCCTGGCGGCGGGATGACCGCCTTCGAAACCCGCAGCGGCATGACGTACGTAGTTCACGGTTCCAACGTTCGGAGTTTCCCATGACTGACGCCACGAGCGGGCTGCCGGCGGCACGGCCCCGCAAGATTCTCACCCAGATCGCCCCCGTGTCGTGGGAGCACCCGGCGGACCGCGCCGCGTTGCAGTCGTTGCGCTCGGTGCCCGGGTTCGACGAGGTCCTGAAGAAGATCTACGGATTCCTGGGCGAGCGCGGCGTACGGCTCCTGTTCCAGGCCGACGCAGTGCGCGTCGGACCGACGCAGTTTCCCCGCCTCCAGCAGCTCTATACCGACGTGCTCACGACGCTCGACTGGACGGTGCGCCCCGAGCTGTTCGTCTCGCAGACCCCGTTCGCCAACGCCGGGGCGTTCGGGATGGACAAGCCGTTCATCGTGATCAACTCGGGGGCGGTGAAGCTACTCGACGACGACGAGATGCGCTCCCTCCTGGGGCACGAGCTGGGACACGTCATGAGCGGACACGCGCTCTACCACACGCTCCTCGTGCTGCTCCTGAACGTGAGCTTCTCGGCGCTGCCCTTCCTCGCCGGGATCGCGATCCTGCCGATCCAGCTCGCCCTGCTCGAGTGGTTCCGCAAGAGCGAGCTGTCGAGCGACCGTGCGGGGCTCCTCGCCACACAGGATCCGATGGCGTCGCTGCGGATGAACCTCAAGTTCGCCGGCGGCGGGGACATCCAGCAGATGGACCTGAACGCCTTCTTGGTCCAGGCCCGGGAGTTCGAAGAAGGCGGCGGCGCGATCGACCGCGTCTTCAAGATCCTCGGCGTGCTGATGCGCACCCATCCCTTCAATACCGTGCGCGCGGCGGAACTGCAGCGCTGGATCGAGGGCGGTGACTACGACCGCATCCTGCGTGGCGAATACACGCGCCGCGGCACGGACGCGGAGCAGCGCCCGCTCGACAAGGACATCGACGACGCGCGGGACCACTACATGAAGGAAGCGAAAGCGGTCGTGAACGACGTGGTCGACACGGCGAAGCGTGCGGCCCAGGCGTTCTCCGATGCCATGAAGAAGAAGTGAGGGTCCTGGTCGTCGGCGGGGGGGGCCGGGAGCACGCACTCACCTGGCAACTGCACGAGGACGACCCCGCCACGACCATCTTCGCGGCCCCCGGCAACCCGGGGACCGCGCCGCTCGCCAAGAACCTTCCCATCGCCGCGACCGACCTGGAGGGTCTCGTCGACGCGGCCGTGGCCAATCGCGTCGACCTCGTCGTCGTCGGTCCAGAGGCACCACTCGCCGCGGGTCTCGTCGATCGGCTGCAGGCGCGAGGCCGCCCCGCCTTCGGCCCGAGGGCGGCCGCCGCCCGCATCGAATCGTCGAAAGCGTTTGCCAAGACCATCATGACCGAGGCAGGCGTACCGACGGCGGCCAGTGCGACATTCTCGAGCGTCGCACCGGCGCTGGACTTCATCGCGCGCCACGCCGAGCCACTCGTCGTCAAAGCCTCGGGACTCGCCGCCGGGAAAGGCGCCGTGGTGTGCGCGACGCGGGCCGAGGCGGCGGATACGGCGCGGGCCTTCCTGGAGGGCAAGTTGGGGACCGCGGGCGAGGAGATCGTCGTCGAGGACTTCCTCGTGGGAGAGGAGCTGTCCGTCCTGGCGCTCACCGACGGCGAGCAAATCGCGATCCTGCCCCCCGCCCAGGACCACAAGCGCCTGGGCGAGGGCGACACCGGCCCCAATACGGGCGGGATGGGTGCCTACACGCCGGTGAGCCTCGCCACTACCTCGCTGCTCGAGCGGGTGCGGCGGCAGGTGTTCGAGCCGACGCTCGCCGCCATGCGATCGCGAGGTGCGTCGTACAGCGGCGTGCTCTACGCCGGGTTGATGGTGGCGAGCGATGGCACCCCATCTGTGCTCGAGTTCAACTGCCGCTTCGGTGATCCCGAGACACAGGTCGTGCTCCCGGCGCTTGCCGGCGGGCTGAGCGGCCACCTCTACGCGATCGCGCGGAACGAATGGCGCGCCGGCACGCCCGTGCTGGCCGCCCGGCGTGCCGCCGTCACCACGGTGCTCGCCGCCCGCGGCTATCCCGACCACCCGGAGAAAGGCGCTGCCATCACGATCCCGCAGCTCGGTACGGATATCCTGTTGTTTCATGCGGGGACCGCACGGGACGCCGACGGTACGCTGCGCGTCGCGGGCGGACGCGTGCTCAACGTGACCGCGGTGGCGGCAAGTGTCGGTCAGGCGGCGACCGCGAGCCGGGCGGCCTGCGCCGCGATCGCCTTCGACGGTAAGGTCTTCCGCTCGGATATCGGGTGGCGGGAGGTCGCGCGTGCCGGAGCTGCCTGAAGTCGAAACGATCGTCCGCGACGTGGCCCCGCGGCTCGTGGGGCGCCGCATTGGGGCCGCCCGCCTGACCAAGAGCGACGTGCTGCGCGGGGTGTCGCGGCGGCGCCTCGTCGAGACCCTCACCGGAAACACCGTCGTCCACGCACACCGGCGCGCCAAGCACGCGGTCTTCTTGCTGAAGAGCGGACACCGGCTCGTCGTACAGCCACGCATGACCGGATCGTTGATCGTGTACGACCGGCCTCTGACCGCGGACGAGACCCGCTACGCCGTCCTCACCTGCACCTTGGCCGGCGGTCATCACTTCGTGTACCGCGATGTGCGGCGCCTCGGCACCGTCTGGCTGCTGGATGACCGGGGCTGGGCGCGCTATACCGCGCGCATCGGCCCGGAGCCACTGGAGCCCGACTTCACCGTCGAGCGCTTCGCGCAGGCGCTCACGGGAACCCGGACCGCGATCAAGAAGGCCATCATGGACCAGCGCCGGCTCGCGGGGGTCGGCAACATCTACGCCAACGAAGCGCTGTTCGACGCGAGCGTTGACCCATCCCGCCCCGCTAACCGGTTGACCAGGCCGGAAATTCGCGACCTGCACGTCGCAATCCTCGACGTGCTGCGGCGCGCATTGCGCGCGTCGGGAACGACCGTGCGCGACTACCGCACCGGCACGGGCGAACCCGGCAACTTTCAGCTCGAATTGAAGGTGTACGACCGGGGCGGCGAGCCGTGCGTACGCTGCGGTCATCGCCTGGTGACGACGCATGCCATCGACGGGCGGCAGACGACGCTGTGCGCGTTTTGCCAGCGGTGAAACCCAACGGCGTGAGAAGTGAGAGGCAATCACCGCTACACCTCTCGCCTCTCACTCCTCACCTCTCACGCATTCATTAGGGGAACTATCCTGCCCCGTGGCGGGATACCCGGCTCGAGCTCCAGAATGGCGACGGTCGTGGGCAGGTCGAAGCGGCGCGGACCCGCGCTCCCGGGGTTGACAACGGTCACCGTGCGGTCGACCAGCTCGAGCAACGGCTTGTGCGTGTGCCCGAAAACGATGATCTCCGCCGCGGGAAAGGCGTCGTGCAAAATGGCGGGAGTCGGTGAGCCGTACTGGTCACCGTGGGTAACGGTGATGTCGAAACCGTCGAGCTGAACCGTCGCCACCCGGGGCAGCCGGCTTCGGATGTCGGGGCCATCGGTGTTGCCGTACACGGCCGTGACGCGAGCAAGGGCCTGCAGCTCGATCATGATTTCCCATTTCCCGAGGTCGCCGCCGTGCAGGATGTGATCGACCTGGGCAAACGCCTCGACGACTTCGGGACGCAACTGGCCGTGGGTATCGGAGATGACGCCGAGACGCATCGCGGAGGGGCTACTCCCCTCCCCAGCGCCTGACGAGCGGAATCTCGAGTCCCAAGTGGTCGAGCACCCGCTGCACGATGAAATCGACTAGGTCTCGCACCGCCTGAGGCCGGTGATAGAATCCCGGCGCGGCGGGGAGGACGATGGCACCGGCCTCGGTCGCCTGGGTGAGGTTACGCAGGTGTACCAGGGAGAGCGGGGTCTCGCGCGGCACCAAGATGAGGGGCCGGCGCTCCTTGAGTGTGACGTCGGCCGTGCGCTCGATCAGGCTGCGGCTCGTCCCGTGCGCGATGGCCGCGACAGTCCCCATCGAGCAGGGGCACACCACCATCCCGCCCGTCCGGGCGGATCCCGACGCGGGAGCCGCACCGCGGTCCCTGTCATCGAACACCCGTACGCTGTGCCACTCGCCGCCGGTGGCCTTGCGGAGCGCGGGCTCGCCTTCGATGCCGCACTCTTCCTCCAGCAGCCGCCACCCGTGTGCCGAGACGAGCAGCCACGTCGGCACGGCGTGCATGGCGAGCACCTCGAGCAGGCGGACGCCATACGGTGCCCCCGAGGCGCCGGTGATCGCGAGGACGACGGGGAGCTTGCTCATCGCCCGCGGCGATTGGGGGTGGGGCTGCGCTTGGGATGCGCCGGAGGACGGGGGGGAGGCGATTGCGGATTGCGGATTGGCGATTGCGGATGAGGTGAGGGCGCGGTTTTCCGGCGCGGCGACCGGAATCCCATATCAACTTCCGAATCCACAATCCGCACTCCGCACGTCACAGAATCCGATCCCCCATCGCCCCGAGGAACACCACGATGCTGACGATGCCGTTCATCGTGAAAAACGCCGCGTTGAGCCGGCGCAGGTCGCCCGGCCGCACCAGCTGGTGCTCGTACGCGATCAGCGCCGTGCCGACGCCGACGCCGACGTAATAGACCAGCCCGAGCCCGGCGCCCCACCCGAAGGCGCACAGGGCGATGAGGGCGAGACCATGGAGCGCCTTCGCGAGGAGGATGCCGCGCGCCGCCCCGAATCGGACGATCGCCGAATGCAGACCGGTGGCGCGGTCGAATTGCTCATCCTGCAGGGCATAGAAGATGTCGAAGCCGCCGACCCAGAACGTCACCGCGGCGGCCAGCGCCCAGAGCAGCCACCAGGGCTCGCTCCAGCGTCCGGTCACGGCGAGGTACCCAGCCGGGCCCGCGATGGCGTCCCCGAAACCGAGCCACAGGTGCGACCACCAGGTAAAGCGCTTGGCATAGCTGTAGAGGGTCACGACAGCGAGGGCAATGGGGGACAACGCGAAGCACAACGGGTTGAGTCCCCACGCCGCGAACTCGAAGACGGCGGCGGCGATGGCGACGGCGATCCACGCCTGGGCAGCACTGAGCCGCCCCGAGGGCAGCTCACGCGAGCGGGTGCGCGGATTCCGGGCGTCGAGCTCCCGGTCGGCGATGCGATTGAACCCCATCGCCACGAACCGGGCCGCCGTGAACGCCAGGGCGACAAGCCCGATCGTACCCCAGTTGACCGGGGCGACACGCGACGCGACCACCACGCCGAGCAGCGCGAACGGCAGGGCGAAGACGGTGTGCGGCAGGCGGACAAAGTTGGCGTAGCGGACGAGGAGCGACTCGCCGGCGAACGTCTGGCCTTCAGTGCTCAATGCCCAGATCTCGCCACATCGCGTCCACGCGGCGCTTCGTATCCGCGTCCATCACGATCCTGTCCGGCCAGTCGCGGTCGAACCCTTCTTCCTTCCACTTCTTCGTCGCGTCGAGACCCATCTTCGAGCCGTAGGTGAACGCCCGACTCGAGTGGTCGAGCACGTCGATCGGTCCCCGCGTGAAGCGCGCGTCCCGCTCGGGATCGATGTTGTTCAGCGCCACCCACCACGCCTCCTGCGGATCGCGCACGTTCACGTCCTTGTCGACCACGACGATCACTTTCGCGAGCGACATCAGCCCCTGGCCCCAGAGTCCGTTCATCACTTTGAACGCTTGGCCGGGGTACTGCTTGTCGATGCTCACGAATACGAGATTGTGAAAGATCCCTTCGGCCGGCATATGATAGTCCACGATCTCGGGCAACGTGAGCTTCAGGAGCGGCAGGAAGATCCGCTCCGTCGCATGACCCAGCCAGAAATCCTCCATCGGTGGCCGGCCCACGATGGTATGCGGCCAGATCGGCTCGGCCCGCATCGTCACCGCGGTGATGTGCACCTGGGGATAGCGATCAGCGAGCGAGTAGAACCCGGTATGGTCGCCGAACGGGCCCTCCATCACGAGCGGCTCGGCGGGATCGACGTACCCCTCGAGCACGATCTCGGCTTCGGCGGGCACGTCGAGGTCGCACGTGACCGCCTTCGCGAGGCGCACCGGCTCGCGGCGCAGGAAGCCGGCGAAGAGAAACTCGTCGATCGTGGGGGGGAGCGGCGCCGAGGCGGCGTAGATGCTCGCGGGATCGCCCCCCAGCGCGATTGCGACCGGCATCGTCTCGCGCCGCTCGGCCATCGCGCGCCAGTGCGCCGCGCCCACCTTGTGCCGCTGCCAGTGCATCGCGACGGTGCGCGGGCCAGTCACCTGGATGCGGTACATACCGACGTTGCGCGTTCCGGTAGCGGGGTCGCGGGTGATCACGCCGGGCAGCGTGATGTAGGGGCCGCCGTCCCCGGGCCAGCACACGGGCACGGGGAAGCGTCCGAGGTCGACGTCAGCCCCCCGGATCACAACCTCCTGGCACGGCGGTCGCCCGGAGACGCCCCTGGGCGGAAACTTTGCCAGCTCGGCGAGGCGCGGGAGCATCGCCAGTTTCGCGAGCAGGCCTTCGGGAACCTTGAGGTTCAGGAGCTCGGAGATGCGTTCGCCGACCTCGTCGAGCTGCTGCACCCCCAGGGCGAGCGCCATGCGGGAGCCTGAACCGAACAGATTCACCGCCACCGGGATGTCGAACGCGCGACCGTCGAGCGTGGGGCGCTCAAACAGCAGGGCCGGGCCACCCCCCGGCGACTTCATCACACGGTCGGCGACTTCCGTGATCTCGAGGCGCGTGGACACCGTGTGGGACACGCGCCGCAGATCGCCCGCGGCGTCGATCGCGCCGATGAAGGCGCGCAGGTTATCGAGTGCCATAGTGCAGCGCGCATATGCCGCCGCTCAGCAACTCGTAGCCGACACTCGAGAATCCCGCGGCGTCGAGCTTGCGCGCGAGCGCGTCCGGATCCGGGAACTCCAGCACCGACTCTGGCAGGTAGGAATAGGCGTTCGTATGTTTCGAGATCGCGCGACCCACGACGGGGAGCACGCGACGAAAGTAGAACAAGTAAGCGGCTCGCAGCGGGGCGGACTGCGGTGTCGTGAAGTCGAGCACCACGAACCGGCCTCCCGGACGAATCACCCGGGCCGCTTCGGCGAGCCCGGCGTCGAGGTCGGCGAGGTTACGGACGCCGAAGCCGACCATGGCGCCGTCGAACGCCGCGTCGGAGAACGGCAGCGTCACGGCATCCGCCCCCACCGGCGCGGTTCGTGGCGCCTTGGCGCGGCCCCGCTCGAGCATCGGGATGGCGAAGTCGGCGCCGATCACGTCGCCCCGGAACCCGGGCTCGCGGGCGAGCAGCGCCGCGAGATCCATCGTCCCGGCGCAGAGATCGAGGTACACGCCGGCGGGTCGGGCCTGCCACCCGAGCCGTTCCACCGCGGCGCGGCGCCAGCGCCGGTCGAAGTTGAGACTCAGGAGATGATTGAGGAAGTCGTAGCGCGGGGCGATCGCGGCGAACATGCCGCGCACATAGGTTCGCTTGGCCTGGCCACCGGCGGGCGAGAGGACTTCGGACCGAGGGGGCGCCGCCATAGGCGCGAAAGATAGGCCGGGCAACCTCGCCGGCGCCAGCGACCAACGGGTAGTCGAGTGGGCGAAAGACGGTCACGAGCCGGCGTTTCGCGAGTTGGTGCGTCGCTACGAGCGTCCGGTATTCTCGCTCATCTATCGGATGGTGCGGGATCGCGCGCTCGCCGAAGATCTCGCCCAGGAAACGTTCATCAAGGTCCTGAACGGGATCCGTTCCTACCGCCCCGAGTTCAAGTTCTCGTCGTGGATTTTCAAGATCGCCAACAACGCGGCGATCGATCAGCTGCGCCGCCGCGATCTCGACACACTGTCGCTCGACGGCTCGCCGCACGCGCAGACCGCGGACGAGATCCAGGCGACGGCGCTGCAGCTCGACGGCGGCGCCGAGTCGCCGCTCGACGCCGTCACCTCGCGCGAGCTGGGCGGCCAGATCGAGCGGGCGATCGCCCGGCTCCGCCCCGAATACCGGGCCTGCATTCTGCTGCGCCACGTTGAGGGTCATAGCTACGAGGAGATCGCCCAGATGCTGGACTTGCCGCTGGGCACGGTGAAGACATATATCCACCGGGCGCGCAACGAGTTGCGAGGCTACCTGGAAAGGGTACGCGACTGAAACTGGTTCAGGCTCTCTGACGTAAGGCGGACATGATGATGCACCCTCCTCATCCCCATCTCACCCCCGATGAGATTGAGCTCTGGGCCCAGGGCCTGCTCGGCGCGGCCGGTGCGTTGCACCTCGCGGAGTGCCGCGAGTGTCTCGTGCACGCCGAGCAGGAGCGCAAGTTGGCGCGCGACCTGGCCAATCTGCCGCGCTTCGGTCCCGAGTTCGGCTTCATCGAGCGGGTGATGGCGCACGTGCGGGTCCCGACTCCGTCGGGCGATTTTCGCGCCTGAGAACCGAAACCAAGTGCGGTGAGGGGCGGTGATTGCTGTTCACCGCCCTTTGTCGTCCGTACACCAGCCTCGCCCCTCAATGCCTCTCTGGTAACCCTATCCTGTTCACCAGCGCGATAAAGCGCGGGTCGGTACGCACAGGATCGAGCAACGGATCGATCCGCAACCAGAGCACACCCCATGAGCGCTCCGCATCCGCTCGATCGAGTAGTCGGAACGCCTCATCGTAGTCGCCTAAAGCGATCAGGGTGCGGGCGATCCCATCCGTCGGAAAGTATCCCTCGCTCGCGGCTCTCTGCTCGCGGCCGTGCTGTAGCGCTTCACGAGCTTCGGCGGCTCGGTTGGCATACACGAGGGCCAAAGCCCGATCGCCGAAATCTTCTACATTGATGGTCTCCAGCGCCTCAGCAGCGCGGCCCAGCCCGATGAGGGCCCGGGTCCGAAAGAATGTGCTTTGGTCTGCGGCGCTGTCTCTCTGTGCCAAGGCGAGCAGATCGCCATACCGCCTGGTGAAGAACAGCCCGAACATCATGTCCGCAAACGAGACTCGCGAGAGTGAGTCGAGCTGCCACCCCCGGCGCATCAGGGCTTGGCCCTCGTCCAGGCGCCCCTGGATCAGGCGGAGTTCCCCGAATCGCGAATAGCCAATGGCCAGGTTCGAATCGAGCACGAGCGCGCGACGCAGGATCACTTCTGCGCGTCGAAAGTCGCGGTCGAGATCGATCACGGCAGAGGAGAGCGCCACCCATGCCACGGCGGACGTGGAGTCGAGCGCAATGGCGTGCTCGGCAGCCTCCCGTGCATGGGAATAGGCGTCGAGCGGGGCGAACCAGTCGTCGGCCAGCCAAGACCACGCCAGCGAGATCCCGGCGTACGCCTCCGCGTAGGTCGAATCCCGGACGAGCGCCTGCTGATATAGATCGATGGCAACCCGCAAGTCCGCCTCGGTATAACGGCTGAAGTAGAAGTTCCCGCGCAAGTACAGGTCGTGGGCCAGCGGATCGCGCGTCTCGTGCCGCGCCAGCCGCACCCGCTCCTCCGGCAGGAGCTGGCCGACGACCCCCTGCACCACCATCCGGGCAATCTCCTCTTCGATCCCCAACACATCGTCGCTCGTGCGATCGAACACATCGCCCCAGACGCGTTCGCGCGTGGCGGCGCGAACCAACTCGACCCGTACACGCACTCGGTTCCCACCTCGCTGCACGCTGCCCGTGACAAGGTTCGCGGCGTTGAGCGCCTGACCGAGGGCCGTCGGGTCCAGTGCGCTCCGGCCCCGGAACCGTTGTGACTCGTACCGCGATTTGACCGCGATGCGATGCACCTGGCCGAGACGGACGATCACTTCCTCGGTGATGCCGTCGGCGAGATAGGCGTTGGCGGAGTCGCGAGAGAGGTTGTCGAAGTAGAGCACGGCAACGCTGTTCGGCGCAGTGTGCGTCGCCGCACGCGAACATGGCGGCGGAGAGCCGTCGGGACACTGGGCGGCCAAACGGTTTGCCGGAGCGTTGGTGAAGACGAGGAGCGCCGCCGCGAAGAGGCGCGTCACCGCCCTTCACCGTCCTGCACCGCTGCATCCAGCACTTCGCGAACTTTTTCCGCCAGCTCGTTGGGCGTGTACGGCTTGGGCAGGTACGGCACGCCCGACTCCGCGACGTCCAGCGCCATGCCGCCCGAATCGGGATAGCCCGATGTGAACAGCACGCGGGTATCGGGGCGCTCCTGTTTCAGGACCTGAGCCAGCTCGCGTCCACCCATCTCGGGCATCACGACGTCGGTCAGCAGCAGATCGATCTGCTCGTTGCATTCCCGGGCGATCGTCAGCGCCTCCACGCCGTTCGTCGCCTCGAGGACGCGGTAACCGAATTGCTTGAGGGCACGACGGGCGAGCGCGCGCACACCGGACTCGTCTTCCACGAGCAGTACCGTCTCGCGACCGGGACGCGGCTGAGGCACCGGCAGGTCGGAAGCCGGCTGGGTCGGGGCTGGAACCCGCGGCAGGTAGATCGTGAACGTGCTGCCGTGTCCCGGTTGACTCTCCACGTCGATGTAGCCGCCGCTCTGTTTCACGATGCCGTACACCGTCGCCAGCCCGAGCCCGCTGCCTTTCCCCACGGGCTTGGTGGTGAAGAATGGCTCGAAGACCCTGCGCCGCACGTCCCCGTCCATCCCCATCCCATTGTCGCTCACGAGCAGCCGCACGTGTGGACCCGCGGTCGACCCCGGATGTGACGCCACGAACGCCTCGTCCAGGTCGACGCGTGCCGTCGCGAGCATGAGCGTCCCTCCCGCCGGCATCGCGTCCCGCGCGTTGACCGACAGGTTCACGATGACCTGTTGCAGCTGACCCTGGTCGGCCCTCACGAACACCGGTTCCGAATCGAACGCGGCGACGAGGGCGATGTGCTCGCCGATCAGGCGACGGAGCAGCGAGCGCATCCCCTGCACCACCTCGTTCACGTTCAGGATCGTCGGCTGCATCACCTGTTTGCGGCTGAACGCCAGCAGCTGGCGCGTGAGGGACGCGGCACGCTCGGCGGCTTCCTCGATTTCCGAGATGTCGTCCCGTTGCTGGGCGCCCAAGGCCGGTTCCTTCAGCAGCAGCCGCGTGTAGCCGAGAATCGCCGTGAGCACGTTGTTGAAGTCGTGCGCGATCCCGCCCGCGAGCTGACCCACCGCCTCCATCTTCTGCGACTGGCGGAGCTGGTTCTCCAGCTCCTTGCGCTGCGTGATCTCGGTCGCGACCCCGAGGACGTGCGGCGCGCCATCGCCCGACTGGAGCGGCACCTTGATGACCTGAAACCACCGCTGCCGGCCGGTTCGCGCGTCGGTATTGCTTTCCTCGAGGATGAATTTCGGACGGCCGGTGCGCATCGCCTCCTGGTCGTCCCGGCGGTACTGTGCGACTTCCTCGGCGTTCGCGTTGAAATCGGCGTCGGTTTTTCCGATCAGGTCGTCCGCCGGAGCGCCATACAACTCGGCCAGTGCCCGGTTGACCAGGGTGAAACGCCCCTCCCGGTCCTTGACGAAGATGAGGCTCGGATTGAGATCGATCACCTGGCGGAGGAATCCCTGCTCCGTGCGCCGCTCATGCTCGAGCCGCCGTCGCTCGATCGCCGTCGCCACCTGGCTCGCCACGAGCTGGAGGATCTGCGCCTCGTGCTCTCCGTAGCGCACCTGACGCGAATAACTCTGGATGGCGAACATCCCGATCGTGCGGTCCCCGATCTTGAGCGGGACGCCGAGCCAGTCGAGTGAGCGGGTGCCGACGAGCTCGACGGTGCCATCGGCTTCGGGGCCCGGGCGCTCCGGGGTCACGAGGAGCCGCTCACCGCGCTGCAGCACCAGCTCGGTGAGGCCGCGGCCCGGCCGGTGCGGCGCGGGAGCCGTGTCGTGCTCGTCCTCGTGGTACGGATAGGTGATCAGGTCGGTGACCGGATCGTACAGGGCGACGTAGAAATTCCGCGCCGGCATGAGCCGGCCCACGACCTCGTGAATCGCCCGGAAGAGATCCTGCAGCTTCTCCGTGGCGTTGGCGGCTTCGGAGATGAGAAACGCGGCGCTCTGCACCCGTTCGGCGCGGCGCTGCTCGGTAATGTCGCGGTTCACGGCGACCCGCCCGATGGTCCGCCCGCGCCCGTCGCGCAGGGCGATCACCACCGCTTCCACGTCCCGCTCCGCGCCGTCCTTGGCGACCAGGGTCAGCTCCGCAGTCCACCGTCCCGTCGCGCCCATCGCGGCCTGGATCGCGCGCGTCACCGCCGGCCCCTCACCCGACCGGTTGAGCAGCTCCACGCTGTGGCCGGCGACTTCGTCCAGCGAATAGCCGAACATGCGCTGCGCCGCGGGATTCCAGTCGAGGATCAGTCCGTCCGGATCGGTGACGATGACGCCGTCGTGCAGGTGCTCGACGATCATCGCCTGGCGACGCAGCGCCGCGATGACCGGATCACTGGTGACACGGGCGTCGGAACGGCGCTGGGACGTCATGGGCCTCTACGATGGGTTGTCGCTGGACGCCGCGCCAGACTCACCGCCCGATCAACTGCGCGGTGACCAGCGCGCCCACCCCCGCACCGATCTGCTCGGCGGCGCTGCCGTCGCGCACCGCGATCTCCAGGGTGCCGCCGCTGCCGCAATAGGCCACCAAACGGCCCTTGGCGACGTCCCCGAAGGTGCGTCGCAGATTCCCCACGACCTCCCCCGCGACCGTGATTGCCGACGCGCGACCCACCGGCTCGCAGGGGATGTTCGACACCAGGTTCCCGAACCGGTCCACGTGCACGACCTCTCCCACCAGCGTGCCGCCGTCCACCCGGGGTACGGGAAATGGATCGCGCAGGGGGTCGGGCACCTCGAACCCGAGGTCTTCGATCCGCGCGCCCGCGGCGAGCCGAGCGGCCGCCGGGGCGAAGACGTCCCGCGCGTGAAACGTCGGAGACGCATCCCGCAGCACCGGCAGCGAGACGAAGCGCGCATCACCCGGGAGCACCGAGAGGAGCCCGTTGTCGGGAGCCACGAACACATGGCCGGCCGCCTCCGCCGCCAGGGCACGGCGCGACGTCCCCACACCCGGATCGACGACGGCGAAGTGGACGGTTCCCATGGGGAAGCGCGGCCAGGCGCGGGAGAGGAGGTACTGCGCCATCCGCAGGTTCCCCGGGGGCACCAGGTGATTGATGTCGACGAGCGTCGCGCCCGGCGCGCGGGACAACAGCACTGCCTTCACCTCGGCGACGTAGATGTCGGTTTCTCCGAAATCGGTCAGGAGCGTAATGATGGGCATCAGGAGGATTGATCGGGGGCGGCGGCGGTGATGACATGCGCAGACATCGGCACGGCAAACCCACCGTCGGTGCGAAAGGCCTCGATCTCCTGCTCGACCGCCGCCCGGATGCGGGCCAGGCGATCGGGGGGCTGCTGCCGCAAGGCGGCCGCAGTGCGAACGGCCGCGTCCCGCTGAACATCGAGCACGTACGACGCCGTCGGGACGAGCCAACGCACGTCGTGGGTGGTGAACGAAAATGTGGCGAGATCGAACCCCGCGCTCGACAGCGCGCGGCGGCATTCCGATTCCTGCGCGAACCGAAAACGGTCGGGACCCGCCGGGATCCCCGAAGCTGGTTGGCCATACCGCTCCGCGGCCTCCGCGACGATTCCCATGCCGCGGTTGCGCCCGTGCGTCGCCCACACCGTGAAGCCATAGTGTCCACCGGGCCGCAGCACGCGACGCGCCTCGGCGAACGCGCGATCGGGGTTCGAGAGGTGCAGCACACCGAAATTCATGACCACGCGATCGAAGGTCGCGGCAGGAAAAGGCAGCTCCTGCGCGTCACCCTCGCGGAACTCGATTCCCGCGTTCGCGGCCCGCGCCACCTCCACCATCGCTCTCGAGAAATCGAGCCCCATGGCGCGCGCGCCGCGCCTGGCCGCGGCGCGAGTCACCACCCCGGGGCCCGACGCCACGTCCAACACCCGCATCCCTCTCCCCACTCCCGTCGCATCGAGCAGTCGATCGCCGAATTGAGCCGTGAGCGACGACAACTGGTCGGCATACGCCTGCGCGACCCGCTGCCAGCCCTCGTGCTCGAATTCGCGGAATGGATCGGTCATATCAATAGCGGATTGCGGATTGTGGATTGCGGATTATGCACCCGCTCGTCCAATCCGCAATCGACGCCCGTCTCTCCGCCACACGCCCGTCAGCCAAAACACGGTGTTCGCGACACCGCGCGCGATCGCGGTGAGCGAGAGTGCCAGCCAGATCCCGAACAAGCCGAGGGGACCAGACCACCACGCCGCCAGCGGCACGCGGAGCACGGTGCAGATCGTCCCCACGAGCATCGGCCAGAACGTGTACCCCGCCCCCGCCAGTGCGCCCTCCAGGACGATCTCGAAGGTCTGGCCGATCTGGGCGAACGCGACGATCCGCAGATACAGGCTACCGTCGTCGATCACGCCGGGATCGGTCGTGAACAACCCTACCAGGCGCTCCGGAATCACGACGAATGCCAGCGCGGTGGGGACGGTCACGAGCAGGCAATACAGGACCGTCAGCCGGACGCCGGCCCTGGCGCGCGATTCCTGGCGTGCGCCGAGGTTCTGCCCGACCAGCGCCGCCGCCGAGAGCGCGAACCCGGAGATCGCGATGAATCCGAGTCCCTCCGCCTTGTGGCCGATACCCAGCGCGGCGAGCGCCGACGTTCCGAATCGCGCCGTAAATCGCGTCAGCCATATATACACCATGGAGAGCAGCACACCCGCGAGCGAGAGCGGAGCCCCGACGGCGAGCATCTGAGGGACCGAGCGCCAGTCGGGTGAATCGAGGCGGATCAGCCCGCGACGGAAGGCGATCACCACCCCGAAGACAAACCCGCCCCCCCGTACCATGACCGACGCGAGCGCCGCCCCTTCCACTCCCAGACGGGGAAGCGGCCCCACGCCCACGATCAGCAGCGGGTCGAGCGTGAGCGACAAGACGACGGAAGACGCCAGCAGCCACATCGGCGTGCGCGTGTCGCCCGAGGCCCGGAACGTCGCCTCGATGGCGAAGAACCCGAACACGAGCGGTCCGCCGAGCAGCCAGGTCGTGAGATACTCGTGACCCAACCGCGCGACGTCGGCGGGCACCGTCATCAGATGGAAGAGCGGGTCGGTGACCACGAGTCCAGTGGCACTCACGACGATCCCCGCCCCCAGGGCGTACCAGACCGCCGCGCCGGCAGCGCGCGACGCCCGCTCCGGGAACCCCTCGCCGTGGCGCCGGGCGGCGACGGCGATCAGCCCGACCTCCACCATCTCCCCGAGGTTCAAGAGGATCCACATGTAGAACCCGGCGGTCGAAACGGCGGCCAGTGCGGCCGGTCCGATCAGGCGTCCCACCCACACCGCGTCGATCAAGCCGAACGTGAAGTGACACGCCATCATGGCGACGGCGGGGAGAGCGAGTCGCAGGATGACGGGCCGCAACGGACCCCGTGTGAGGACCCCCGGAACGCCGGCGGCCGCCTCGGTCATGGTGGCGAGTCCGAGATGCCTCGCAGGAAGTGCTGGAAGACCGGATTCTCGGGATAGCGCTGCGCCAGTCCTTCGACGAGGGCCGCCGCCTCGGCGCGCAGCGCGGCGCGCTGGCGGGCGTCGCGCGCGGCCTCGCGGCTCAACGCCGCGGCGAGCACCCACGTCGCTTCGACGCGCGCCAGGTCCCCGCCCGCGGCAACCCGCCGCAGCATCACGATGCCTTGCGCCGCGTCGCCGCTTCCCAGACCGATCAGCTTCGCCACGTACCGGGCGACCGCGCTGGTACGCGCCAATCCATAGCTGTAGAGGCCGAGCCCCAGCCAGCAATCGACACACGACGAGTCCGCGGCGAGTACGCGGCTGTAGGCGTCGCGCATCGCCTTGGCGTCTTCCGCGGCGCTCCAGGCGTGGCCGTGCAGCTCACGCTCGCGCGCCCGATATCCGGTCGCCGTGCCCAGCCAGAAATCCCGTTCGACACCGGGTGCCGCTGAGCGCGCGAGGGCGATCGCGCTGCTGAGGAGCGAATCGATCGTGGGGGCGGCGAAGTCGTCGGAATCCTGCGCGGCCGCCCACCATATGAGGGCGCCGGCGTGAAAGATCACGGGGGCGGGATCGCTCGGGTCGCGCGTCGACAAGTCGGTGAAGTATTGCGCCGCGACCGGGAAGGCCCCGGCGTACAGCGTGTCGAGTCCCGCGCGCAGTTCGGCGCGGTCCGCTCCCGGCCCGGGCGGCACCGCGCCCCCCGCGCCCTGCGTGAGCAGCAGGACCGCGAGCGGCAGGTGCATCCTATCGGGTGATCGGCGCGGACTCGAGCAGCGCCGCCACTTTGTCGGCGATGTCACGCAGCGCTCGGCCACTGGGGGAATCGGGCGCCGCCACGACGACCGGCTGCCCACGGTCGGCGAGCGCCGCGACCCCCGCCTGCAGCGGGATCTGGCCCAGCAACGGGACCGAAAGCTCCTGGGCGAGGCGCTCCCCGCCGCCCGACAAGAACAATTCGCTCTTCTGACCGCAATGCTCGCAGACGTAGTAGCTCATGTTCTCGACCACGCCGAGCACCCGTGTGCCGACCCGCTCGAACATCTTGGCACCGCGCAGGGAATCACCGGTTGCAACTTCCTGGGGCGTGGTCACGATGAGCGCGCCATGCAGGTAGATCGTCTGCGCCAGGGAGAGCTGTGCATCGCCGGTCCCCGGCGGGAGATCCACCAGGAAGAAATCGAGCTCCCCCCAATCGACGTCGCGCAGGAATTGCTGGATGATCTTCATGATGATCGGACCACGCCAAATCGCCGCCGCGTCGCGCTCGACGATGAACCCCAGCGACATCAGCTTCACGCCGTGGGCCACGAGCGGCTGGATCTTCCCGCCCACGACCGGGGGCTTCTCGTTCACGCCCATCATGCGCGGGACGTTGGGTCCGTAGATGTCGGCATCCATGAGCCCGACCCGATGGCCACTGCGCGCCAGGGCCACGGCGAGATTCGCCGAGACCGTGGACTTCCCCACCCCGCCTTTCCCCGACGAAATCGCGAGCACGCGCCCCAGCTGCGGCATTTCCTGCGGCGTCGGAGGCGGTGGCACCCCCGGGGCTCCACCGGGGGCCGCACCGCCCTGGCGCGGCGCACCGGCACCGGGGTCGACCACGCTGATCTTCACGTCGCGAACGCCCGCGACGGCCTGGACCGCCTTGCGAGCATCGCGCACCAGGGTGGCGGGATCTTCCCGAGTCAGATGAAATGTGAACGACACCCGGCCGTCCTCATCGGTAACCAGGTCGTGCACGACCGTCGCCGCGAGCGAGCCGCCGAGACGGGGGTGGGAGATGGCGGCGAGGGCCGTCTGGACGCGAACGCGGAGCGGGTCCTGCGGAGGCGCGGGTGGCACGGCAGGAATTTAATCGGTACGTTGCGGCATGCATGCAGACGGCATCGCGAAACTGCGCAGCCTGCTGGAAGCCTATGCCGAGCGGAAGGCCAAGACGCAGCAGGTCGCGACGGCGCCGCACGCCGAAGGGGAGCGCCGGCGCCGCGCCGGTGGCGACATCCTCCGCAGCGTCGTCCGGCCGGTGCTCGAGCAGGTGTCGGTCGAGCTGAAGACCGCGGGTCACGACGCCGCGACGCGGGACCACACTGACCGCGACGACGCCTATCCGAGCGTCGCCCTCTCGTTCACGCCACGGGCGGCGAACACCCCCGGCGCCCTCTCCTCGGCGATCATCTTCCGCTACGATCCGCGTCGCGGCATCGTGGTGCAGCGCGACGTCAAGCCCTCACCGCGCCGCGGGAAAGTCGTCACAACGAGCGGAGACCGATCCGGCACGATGGGAATCGATGTCGTCACGGCGGCCTGGGTCGTCACGAAAACGCTCGATTTCATCGACGCCGTCCTCAAGGCGAATTAGGATGCTGAGCCCGAAAGCCCGGCCGATGCGCCGGCGCTCCCGCTCCTGGCGCAGGAGATGCGGGCACGCCTGACCCAGTGCGGCTATACCGTGAGCCACGTCGATTCGGCGCCGCCGGCGACGGCAGACTTGCCGCGCGGCTACTTCTTCGATCACCCGAGCTCGCGGCCGCTGGCGCATCGTCGCCGCGCAGGATTATCTCGCCCCCAGATCCCGAGGCGGCCTCAGGCGACGCAAGAAAGCTGTCGGATCGCTCAGGAAATCGCGCGTCAGGACGACGTGGTCCAGGTCCTCGTACGCGACCGGCGCAATCGGTACCCGGTCGAAGGTGTAGATCTTGGCCCCCGGAACGGTGAGCAATATCGGCGAGTGCGTCGCGATGACGAACTGCGCGTCTCGCGACACCATATCGAGCAGCACCGCGAGCAAGCCGAGCTGGTTCTGCGGTGACAGCGGCGCCTCGAGTTCGTCCAGGAGGTACAAGCCCGCGGGCACGAACCGTCCCTGAAACAAGTTGAGGAACGCCTGGCCGTGGGAGCGGGCGTCAGGATCCCTTCCGTAGCGGCGCTCCATGTCGGCCAGCGACGCCCGCAGCGGACCGGACGCGAGACCTTTGGCATAGGCCGACCGATCCCGGTATTCCTCGTCGACCTCGCCGAGGCGCGTCTCGAGCGCGACTCGGTCCGCCGCGAGCCGCCGCTGAAACCCAAAGAAGTCCTCGGCGCGCAGGAAGAACCCGCGATGGGTCCGCTTGGACCAGGTGAGCCGCAGCCCACCGCCGAGGCGGCGCTGCGCCGCGAGTGTCGCGTCGGCCGCAACGTCATCCGCACCGATGCTCGGCAGCCGCGCGGCAGCGGCGATGCCTTCCAGCAGCGTTGACTTCCCCGAGCCGTTTTCTCCCACGAACAGCGTGACGGGAGCAGACAGATCGAGGGGTGCGAGCGAGCGTATGGCCGGCACGGTGAATGGGAGGCCTGACTGCGCAGCGGGCGCCCGTTTCAGGGCGACGGTGAGAAGGTGCGGCATCCGTGAAGTGATGGCGTGCGCGCGGATGGACGTCAACCGTTCCTCCCCTGAGGTCCTTCCGCTTCGTGCGGATGCCAGCGTAATGTTGATTCATCTCTCTTGGGAGCATGTATGCCCCGGTTGGAGTCCCCCGATGGCGTGCGCGCCGCGCCGCCCGACCCCGTCGCCGAGCGGCTGCTGCGCGCGCGCACGATCATCATCAGCGGCGAGATCACGCAGCAGGTCGCGGCCAGCGTCACCGGCCAGCTGCTCGCCCTCGCCGCAGAGTCGGAAGACGACATCACCGTCTACCTGAATTCCCAGGGCGGGCACGTCGAGGCGGGGGATACGATTCACGACCTCGTCCGCTACGTGCGCCCCGCGGTCCGCATGGTCGGCACCGGCTGGGTCGCGAGTATCGCGGCGCTGATCTACGTGGCGGTCCCGCGTGAGCGCCGCTTCTGCCTCCCCAACACGCGCTTCCTGCTGCACCAGCCCGCCGGCGGCGCCGGGGGATCCGCCAGCGACATCGAGATCGAGGCGCGCGAGATCCTGCGCATCCGCGACCGTTTGAACCGGATCGTAGCGCGCGAAACGGGTCAGCCGCTCGAGCGCATCGAGGAGGACACGCGCCGCAACTTCTGGCTCGACGCGGCTTCCGCGGTCCGCTACGGGCTCGCCGGGCGCGTGGTGGAGCACGCTGAGGACATCGATAGCCCCGCTCAGGGAAAGGCGCGGCGCTGAGTCCCTCCGACGCTTCCCCGGTCGCCCGCATCCGCGTGAGCCGCGCGGGCGAGATCTGGTGCGACGACATCCGCACCTCGCTGGGCGACCTGGCGCCGCGGCTCGCCCAGCTGCGGGCGGCGGACGGAGTCGTCTGGTATTATCGCGAGGACGTCGAGGCCGCCCCGGCGCCCGAGGCGATGGCGGTGGTCCGGATGGTGATCGAGCAGCGGTTGCCGATCTCGATGTCTACGCGGCCGGATTTCGCCGACGTGGTGCAGGCCGACGGCACCACGGTCCCCCGGGGGCGCTACAACACCCTCGGCTGATCTCCGGGCCCCATGCCCGAGCTCCCCGATATCGCGCTGTATCTGCACGCACTGGCACCGCGGATACTGGGCGAGCGCCTCGAGCGGATCCGGCTCGCCAGCCCCTTCGTGCTGCGCTCCACCGCGCCGACCGTACCCGAGATAGAAGGAAGCGTCGTCCGTGAGCTACGCCGCCTCGGCAAACGGATCGTCTTCGCGTTCGACGACGAGTACGCCATGGTGCTGCACCTCATGATCGCGGGGCGGCTACGGTGGCGGGCGGCGCGATTCGCGATCCCCGGCAAGGTCGGCCTCGCCGCGTTCGACTTCCCGACGGGGACGCTGCTCTTCACCGAAGCGAGCGCCCAACACCGCGCATCGCTCTACCTCGTGCACGGTGCCGCGGCCCTAGCCGCGCATGACCCGGGCGGGCTCGACGTCCGCACCGCGACCGCCAAACAGTTCCACGACACGCTGGTGCGGGAATCGCATACCCTGAAGCGCGCGCTCACCGACCCGGGACTGTTCGACGGGATTGGGAACGCCTATTCAGACGAAATCCTGCACGACGCAAGGCTCTCCCCCCTCAAACTCACCACCCAGCTCAATGAAGAGGAGATCGCGCGGCTGCATCGTGCGGCTCGGAACACGCTGACGACCTGGATCGAACGCCTGCAGGCGGAAGCCGGCAGCGACTTCCCGGAGAAGGTGACCGCCTTTCGTGAAGGCATGGCGGTCCACGGGCGCTATCGGCAGCCCTGTCCCGTGTGCGGGGCCCCCGTCCAGCGTATCCGCTACGCCTCCAACGAGGCCAATTACTGCGCGCGCTGCCAAACCGGCGGTCGCTTGCTGGCTGACCGCGCCCTGTCGCGACTCCTGAAGCAGGACTGGCCACGCTCGCTCGACGATTGGGAGGCGCGGACGCGCCGAGATCCCGATCCTTTGTGACTCTGGGGAGTACCATTGGAGATCATGCGGCTCCGTCTTCGAGTCTGCGCCGTCGGACTGGCCATGGCGGTGCTCAGTTGTGATACAGCTCACACCGGTACCAGCACCGGCGGTGGTGGAGGCGGTGGGGGCGGAGGCGGCGGTGGCGGCGGCACGCTGCCGGTGTTCGGTCACGCAGTGATCGTCCTCGAAGAGAACCACAATTACGACCAGGTCGACAGTACGAGCATGCCGTACCTGTGGTCGCTCATCCCCAAGGGCGGCCTAGCCACTCAATACTACGCCAACACCCACCCCTCGATCGGCAACTACTTCATGCTGACGACCGGCCAGATCGTCACGAACAACGATTCGTACTCGCAAACGGTGACCGTCGACAACATCGTGCGATCGCTGCTCGCCAAGGGGAAGACGTGGAAGGGCTACGCCGAGGACCTGCCCTCGGTCGGATTCACCGGTCAGAGCTCCGGCAACTACGCCCGCAAGCACTTTCCCGTGTCGTTCTTCTCCGATGTCGTCAACGACTCGAATCAGCTCAAGAATCTGGTGCCGTTTACTCAGTTCGCGACCGACCTCGCGGGCGGGCACTTGCCGAACTATGCGTTCATCGCGCCGAACCTGTGCGACGACGCGCACAACTGCCCGCTGCAAACCGCCGACGCCTGGCTGAAAACCAACATCGCTCCGCTCCTCGCCGACCCGACATTCCAGTCAGACGGGCTCCTGATCATCACTTTCGACGAGTCGGACAACGACAACACCAACGGCGGTGGACGGGTCTTCTGGCTGGCGCTGGGCCCGAAGGTGAAGCCGGGGTTCGCCTCGGCAGCGTTGTATCAGGAGCAGAACACGCTGCGGTTGATGGCCGAGGGGTTGGGGCTGACGGACTTCCCGGGGGCGTCGGCCACGGCGTCCAACATGGCGGAGTTCTTCACACCTTGACGGAGAGCGCAATGAAGACAGTCGTCGCCGTCATGGCCCTCGGGGTGGGCGCGGCGCTCGCGGCCTGCCGTACCGACCAAGTGGCGTCCTCGCATACGTCGATCCTCACCCAGGCGCAGGCGGACAGCCTGGGCGACGTCGTCACCGCCGACGTCCAGAATGAGCTCGATGCGGCGACCGCGACGAACGGTGTGGGCTTCATTCCCGGCGCGCCGGTGGGGCCGCTCAGCGCGACGTCCCTGTTCTGCATGCCGCAGATCTCACCGACGCCTATCGCGGATGCCGACACGGACGGCGTCCCCGACTCGGTCCGGATCGCGTTCAACAATTGCGTGACCGGGTTCAATGGCCAGGACACGGTCCGGGGGACGATCGACGTGATCGACCCGACGCTGAAGATCCACGATCGATCGATCGCGCAGGTGTTCACCACCTTCGACCGGATCTTCGTGGATCGCCACGGCCATCCGGCGTCGATCACCGTGAGCGGGAGGCGGGAAGCGATTCGCGACAGCCTGGAGATCTCGCAGACTTCAACCGATTTCAGCACGATCTACAAATTCGCGGATGGGGACTCGGTGACCGACCTCCGGAACTGGGCGATCGTCTTCACCGCCGATCCGCAGAGCGCGATCCATCGGGACGCGCCGCTGCCCAGCGGCACGCTCACGATCAACGGGTCGTCCACGGCGACGTTCAACGATTCCACTGTGTTTTCGTTGATGGTCACCACGCCGACGTCATTGCACCGCGACGCCACGTGCACCGAGCGCCCGCAGTTCGATGCCGGCAAGGTGATCGCCGTGGTCTCGCGACAGGGAGCAACCGCCACGATCACGATCGCATTCACCGCCTGCGGTCAGTTCACGGTCACGAAATCGTAGAACCTGGGCCCCCGAAACCGAAAGCCGGCACGGTCCTTCCTATTGCCGCGCCGCACCCTCCAGCGCCGCAATGCGCCGCCGTGCGAACCCGTTCGTCGAGTCTCTCGCCAGTGCTTCCCTGTAGTTCGCCAGCGCCGTCGCGGTGTCCCCCTTCTGCAGATAGGTCTCGCCCAGGAGAAACGGGACTTGCGCTGAATGCTGATTGAACTCCGCGTTCAGTTTGAGGAGTCCGATCGCGTTGTCGGGGCGGCCCGCCGTCGCCTCCGAGCGGGCTAGCTGATTGAGCGTCAACTCCCGGAAGTCGTAGGCCCCGCTCCCGTAATACTGGTCGCGCAGCGCGCGGTACCGGCGCAGCGTGGCATCGAGCCCCGAATCGGCCAGCGTCAGCGCCAGCTCGTCGTCCAGGAGCCGCGGGCGTGCCACGCCGCGATGGCAGGTCGCGCACCGGACCACCACATGCGGCAGGGGTCGGTCAGGCACGTCCGCGAGGTGCTCCTCGTTGATGTGCATCACCATGTGCATCATCACACGGGCGGCACGCTTGGTGCGCTTGTCGTCGGAGCGAAAATTGACGGAGTCGAGGGGCTGGCCTTCCTTTCCCACATGGCAGTAGACGCACCGCACGCCGAGGGCGAGCGCGAATCCGCGCATCGTATCGAGCAGGGCCCGCTGGCTGATGTTCTTGGGGAGGACTTTCAGATTCTTGAAGCTGTCGGGAGGGAATTTCCCCTGGGCCGCGACCGGCTTCTGCAGCGCTCCCACCACGAGAACGGCGAGCACGACGGCCAAACCAGCACCGCGCATCGATCCCCCTGGAGTAACGTTCGGTGGCGTAATGATATCCCCGACGGCGGCGGTCATGCCAAGCAGCTGTGAGCAACTGGTCAGGATCGGCGTTTCCCCGACTACCTTCAACCATTTAAGGCGATATGCTGTCTTAACTCTCGATTCCAGGCCCTGAGGGTTCGAGTGCTCACGTTCCTCCTCGCCGTCGCCGCGGGTGCTCCGCAAACCGCAGCCGTGCTCCCGCCGCCTCCGCACACGCGCACGGCGACGGCGACCCGGGCCGCGCGGCCCCCGGTCATCGACGGGCGCGACGACGACGATGTCTGGCGGACCGCGCAGCCGATTACCGACTTCCTGGAGTTCGACCCTGATGAAGGGAAGCCGCCGCGCTTTCCCACGATGGCGAAGGTCGCCTACGACGAGCACAACTTCTATGTCTTCGTGCGGGCCTACGATCCCGAGCCGCAAAAGATCCTGAAAATCCTGGCACGCCGCGATGTGCGGCCGCCGACCGACCAGCTGAAGATCGTCATCGACTCTTATCATGATCGCCGCACCGGCTACGAATTCGCCGTGAGCCCCGGCGGGGTGAAGCGCGACTACGCGATCTACAACGACGGCAACGAAGACGAGTCGTGGGACGGCGTGTGGGACGTCGCGACGACGGTCGACTCGCTGGGATGGACCGCCGAGTTCCGCATTCCGCTCTCGCAGTTGCGCTACGCCAACGCGCCGGTGCACACCTTTGGGTTCGCCGTGTGGCGCGACATCGAGCGCTTCAAGGAGCGCGTCAGCTGGCCCCTGTACCACCGCCAACAGGCGGGGTTCGCTTCCCAGCTGGGCGAGGTGACGGGCATCGCCGGCATTTCGTCCCCGCGGCGGCTCGAGGCGACACCGTACATCGTCACCAAGAACGTGTCGATCCCCAACGCGGTAGGCTTCGACCACGACCAGCGCTACGCCGTGGGCGCCGATTTCAAGTACGGCGTGACCTCCAACCTGACACTCGACGCTACGGTGAATCCGGACTTCGGGCAGGTGGAAGCCGATCCCTCGGTGCTCAACCTCACCGCGTTCGAGACGTTCTTCCAGGAGAAGCGACCGTTCTTCATCGAGGGCGCGAACCTGCTGAGTTTCGACGTCAACTGCAACGTCGTGAATTGCTCGGGCGAGGGATTGTTCTATTCGCGCCGCATCGGCCGAGCCCCCCAGCTCGCCGATACCTACGGCGATGCGACCTCCCCGACCGCCACGACCATTCTCGGCGCGGCCAAATTGACCGGCCGCACGCCGGGCGGCCTTTCCGTCGGCGTGATGGACGCGGTCACCCAGCGCCAGTCCGGGATCCAGAACATCACGATCGAGCCGGCGAGCAATTACGGAGTGTTCCGGATCACGCAGGACCTCCGTAACGGGGAGACCGGCATCGGCCTGATCGTGACGACCGTCAATCGCTCGCTCGATGATTCGACCCGCACCCTGCTGCGCTCGAGCGCCGACGTCATCGGGTTCAACCTCCGGCATCGGTTCCTGCACATGTATCAGTTCCAGGCGGCCATCACCGGCAGTCGGGTCAGCGGGACGCCCCAGGCGATGATCGGCACCGAGACCGAGGCGGCGCACTACTACCAGCGGCCCGGCAGCGGCCTGCGCGTCGATTCCACCGCGACCACCCTCAGCGGCACCACGCAGCAGCTCAAATTCGGAAAGGTGGCGGGGTTCATCGAGTTCGAGACGAGCTACCAACGCATTACCCCGGGGTACGAGATCAACGACCTCGGATTCCTCAATCGGGCTGATTGGCAGGACCAGTCCACCTGGGCATCGCTCAACTTCCAGAAACCCAATGCGGTGTTCAACCGACTGTTCTGGAACTTCAACGAGTGGAACGACTGGACGACGGCCGGGCTGCCGCTCGAGCACGCCGTGAATACCAACGCGCACACCGAGCTCAGGAACCATTGGTGGCTGCACGCCGGCGGCACCGTCGGGCAGATCGGCACCGCCTTTTGCGATCGCTGCGCGCGGGGCGGGCCTGCGCTGCGTGTCGACCCCTACATCTCCCCATGGGGCGGCATCCAGGGAGACCCGCGGGCGCTCGTCGTGCCCAACCTCTGGATGAACTATTGGCGCGGGGACGGGGGGCGCTCCGTTTCCGTCAATATCCAGCCCGAGGCGGATTTTCGGGTTGCCAACCGCTGGACGGCGAGCGTCGGCGTGAACTTCACCCGCAACCGCAATGATGCGCAGTGGTTCGGGAACTATGCGGACACGGCGGTGGCGGGACTGACGCACTATACGTTCGCCCACCTCGAGCAGCGGACCATGAGCTTCCTGCTGCGGCTCAACTACACCGCCTCGCCCACGTTGACGCTCCAGATCTACGCCTCGCCGTTCGTGAGCAAAGGCGTGTACACGAGCGTGCGCGAGCTGAACGATCCCGGGGCCATGGGCTACGGCGATCGCTTCCGCCCCTACGGCGACACCGCGGTCACCAACAACCCCGGCGGGTTCGACGCCAAGTTCTTCAACTCGAACACCGTCCTGCGATGGGAGTACGAGCCGGGATCGACGCTGTATCTCGTGTGGAGCCAGGGGCGCAGCGACTCCGACGGAATCATGGGCACCCGGTCATTCACCGGCGACTTCCGCCAGCTGTTCCGTGCGCCCGCCGATAACACCTTCCTCGTGAAGGTGAGCCACTGGTTCGACTGGTAACCGTCGGACGGTAGTCCTCCGGCCGCGTTGGCCAGCGCGGGAGAGCGGCGCTAACATTCGCGAGGATGGCCCTCGAACTCACGGTCGACCTGGAAACGGCCGGCCACCTCGGGGTGGCGGCGCTGGCC
The DNA here is from genome assembly GCA_033853695.1 of Gemmatimonadales bacterium. Lineage (GTDB taxonomy): Bacteria > Gemmatimonadota > Gemmatimonadetes > Gemmatimonadales > GWC2-71-9 > DASTHG01. The sequence continues at coordinate 127,524 of JAWOLH010000007.1, forward strand.
GGGCTTGCCGTCGGCATCGAGCGGGAGTGGTCCGGTCACGCCACGGGCCCTGCCGCGCGGTTCGCCGGCGCGAGGACCTTCTTTCTGCTCGGCACGGTGGGCGGACTCGCCGGCTGGCTCACCGCCTCCGGCCTCGGGCTGCTCGGCGCGCTCATCCTCAGCGGGGCGATCGCACTCACGGTGGCCGCCTACGTCGCGGCCGCGCGCCACGGTGACGCCGCCGCCGTCGAGGGAACCACCGAGGTCGCCGCACTCGCCGTCCTCGCGCTCGGCGCGGTGGCCGGGCTCGGGTTCCCGCTGCTCACGAGCGGCGCCGTGGCGATCATGGTGCTCGCGCTCGTCGAGAAGACCCGCATCCAGCAGACCATTCACCGAATCGGTCAACGGGAGATCACCGCCGCGCTGCAGTTCGCGGTGCTCGCGCTCGTCATCCTCCCGCTCCTGCCAAAGGGCCCGTACGGGCCGTTCGACAGTATCCGCCCGCGCACCCTGTGGATGATCGTCCTGCTGTTTTCCGGACTCAACTTCGCCGGGTACACCGCCCGCCGGGCGGTGGGCGAATCGCGCGGCTTCCCGCTCACCGGCCTCCTGGGGGGCATCATCTCCTCGACCGCGGTGACGTTGACCTTCTCGCGCACCAGCCGCCGCGAAGCGGCGCTCGCATTTCCCCTCGCGAGCGGCGTGCTGGGCGCGTGTACGGTTCTCATCGCCCGCGTCGCGTTGGTGGCGACCGTCCTCAATCCCTCCGTGGCCGCGGCACTCGTCTGGCTCCTCCTGCCTCCCCTCCTCGTCGGTGCCGGGGGGGTGACGATCGCCCTGCGGCGACCGAGGCCAAGCGATCACGACACCGCCGAGCGCCCCGAAAGTCCGCTCGGTCTCTGGTCTTCGTTGAAGATGGCGGTGGGATTTCAGGTGGTCCTGATTCTCATACCACTCGTGCAGCAGACGTGGGGGGCGACCGGCGTCAGGGCCTCTGCCGCCTTGCTCGGCGCAACCGACATGGACGCCCTGACGCTGGCAATGTGCCGACTTGCCGCCGGGGGCGCTGACGCCGCTCTCGCCGCCGAGGGGATCGCCATCGGAATTCTCGCCAGCACCGTGCTGAAGCTCGGCATCACGCTGGTGCTGGGCTCGCGTTCGTTCCGGCGCTGGGCCTCGAGCAGCCTCGCGGCGCTGGCGGCTGCGAGTGCGCTCGGGCTGTGGATCGCGAGCGGCTAGGATTCGCCGCCGTTGAGGCTCTTGCGGGCGGCGGCGAGCACCCGCGCCTGCACATCCGCGATAGGCCCTTCGAGCGACGCACCCGCCGCCTTGTGGTGGCCGCCACCACCGAAGGTCTGCGCCAAGGCGGCGGCGTCGACGTTGCCCATGGAGCGGAACGAGACTTTGGTACGCCCGTTGGCGATCTGACGAAACAGCAGCGCCAGCCGGACTCCCGCGATCGACCGTGCGTGCTCCACGATCCCATCCAGGTCGTCAGCCGTGGCGCCGTGGCGCTCGAGCGCGCCGGGAGGAACGGTCACCCAGGCTAAGCCGAGCGGCTCGACGACGAGCGTCTGCAGGACTTCGCCGAGCAACCGCACGCGGCCCTCGGGTGCGCTCGCATAGACCGACTCGTAGATCGATTCGGGATCCACGCCGCGCTCGAGTAGCGCCGCGGCGACCCGGAGCGCCCGGGCGGTCGTGTTCGAAAAGCGAAACCCGCCGGTATCGGTGAGCAACCCGACATACAGCGCCCGTGCGGCGTCCGCTGTCAGCTCCCACTCGAGCGCCGTGGCCATGTCGTAGACCAGCTCGGCAGTAGCGGTGGCCTCCCGCGCGACGAGGCGCGGACCATCCGGGAGGGTGCCCGGGCTCACGTGGTGATCGATGCAGACCACCGGGACATGCCGGTCGCGCACCGCGCCCGCCAGGTCGCCGATGCGTCCCAGATCGGCGATATCGAGCACGAAGATGACGTCGGCGCGCGCGATCTCCCGACCTGCGCGGTCGCTGGCGTCCGCCCCGTCCGGAACGAGGAAATTGAACCGGTCGGGAATGCCGGTCGCGTTGGCGATTACGGGCTGGAGCCCCCGCGCCCGCAAGAGATGCCACAGGGCGAGCTCGCTCCCCACACCGTCGCCGTCGGCGTTGACATGCGTCGTCAGGGCCGCGCGCATGCCCGGCGTCAGAATGGCGGCGATGCTTTGGGCAGCGGAGATCCGGTCTGGAGGAATGGAGATCATCCCGAACAAGATAAATACGTCGAGAGACCACGTCTCTTCTAGACGCCTCTTGTCCTCAGGACCGAATGTTTTCTCGAGTACCCGAAGTAGATGGAGAACCCGATAACCAGCCAGACCACGAGCCGGATCCACGTATCCGCGGGGAGCGTGAGCATCAACCCGAAGCACGTGACGATCCCCATGATCGGCACGAACGGCACGAGCGGGGTCTTGAAGGGACGCTCGAGATCGGGGCGCCTCGAGCGCAGGATGAGGACGCCGGCACAGACGAGGACGAAGGCGAGCAGTGTGCCGATGTTCACCAGCTGTCCCAGGAGCTGCAGCGGCAGGAGTCCGGAGGCGATGCCCACCGCGACCCCCGTGTAGATCGTCGAGATGTAGGGTGTCCGCCACCTAGGATGCACCTTGCCCGCCCAGGGTCCGAGCAGGCCGTCGCGCGACATCGAGAAGAAGACCCGGGATTGCCCGAGGAGCATGACGAGAATGACGGAGGCGAGCCCGAGGACCACACCGACGTCGATTATCGCCTGAAGCGCCCACGGTGCGCCGACCTGCTGCATGGCGTACGCCGTCGGCGCGGGGAGGTTGAGCTCCTTGTAGGACACCATGCCCGTCAGCACCGCGGACATGATCATGTAGAGCAGCGTGCACACGACCAGCGATCCCAGAATCCCGATCGGCATGTCCCGCTGTGGATTTCTCGCCTCCTGGGCCGTGGTCGACACGGCGTCGAAGCCGATGTAGGCGAAGAACACGAGCCCCGCCCCGCGCAACACCCCAGACCACCCATAGGTGCCCCACTCGCCGCCGTTCGGCGGAATGAACGGCTTCCAGTTGGCCGGGGTGATGTGAGACAGTCCGACGATCGCGACCAGCAGCACGATCGCGACCTTGAGGACGACGATGGCGTTGGTGACGCGCGCCGACTCACGAATTCCGATCACGAGCACGGTCGACATGAGGGCCACGATGCAGACCGCCGGCAGGTTGACGATGGCGCCGGTGAGATTGAGCCCCGGGTGCAGGCAGCCCGGAACGGCCATCGTGCCCACCTGCGCCGCGGTGCACCACGCAGTCGGCGAGGACGCCAGGGCGTCCGGCAGGTGAATCCCGAATAGGCCGAGCAACGCCACGAGATTGGCCGACCATCCGACGCTCACCCCGGCGGCACCGGCGGCGTACTCGAGCACCAGGTCCCACCCCACGATCCAGGCGAGAAACTCGCCGAGGGTAGCGTAGACGTAGGTGTAGGCGCTCCCCGCGACGGGCACCGTGCTCGCCATCTCGGCGTAACAGAGACCCGCGAACGCGCAGGCGACGCCGACGAGCGCCATGGAGAGCGGGACGGCGGGACCGGCGTACAGCGCCGCCGCCTGGCCAGTCAATACGAAGATGCCGGCGCCGATGACGGCGCCGATCCCCAGTGCGACGAGGTTGAACGGGCCGAGGGCGCGCTTGAGGGTGGTTCCCCCGGCGGCCTCGGCTTCGGCCCGCAGTGTGGCGATGGACTTGGTGGCCCAGAGCGACATCGGAGATCCTGGCGAGTGGTTCAGGCAATCTCGACGCCAGGGAAGCGACCGGAACTACTTCTGGGATAGGGGGGACTTTCTCGATGCCAAGGGGGTCAACGGACAAGCGGATCGCGGACAGCGCCGTTCAATCACCGTACACCCGATCCCGGTAGCGCCTGCTCAACCGCAGCCGCGCGCCGCTCGTGAGAATCACCAGTCCATCGCCGTGGAACCACGGCTGCAGCTCGCGCACCCGGTCGAGGGCGACGATCTGCGAGCGGTTGATGCGGCGAAACTGGCGGGGATCGAGCCGTGGCTCGAGTGCGCCGATCGACGCGCGCAGCCGGTGGCTCACACGACCCACGTGGACGCGCACGTAGTTTCCGTGCGCCTCGAGCCAGTCCACCTCCTCGACGCGCACGAAAAACGCGCGCCCCCGCTCGCGAACGAGGAGGCGGGAGAGGTGTGGCTGGGGCGAGGCGGCGGCATCGCTTCGCTCCAGGTGGCGGCGCGCCCGCGCGATCGCCGTGCGAAACCGCTCCGGATCGATGGGCTTGAGGAGGTAGTCGACGGCCTGCTGATCGAAAGCGGGCACGGCGTACTGCTGGTAGGCGCTCACGAAGATCACCGCCGGCCGCCGGCCGGGCGGCAGGGCGTCGAGCAGCGCGAGACCGTCCGCGCCGGGGAGCTGGACGTCGAGGAGCAACAGGTCGGGAGCCAGCGCCTCGATCCCGCGCCGGGCCGCTGCAACATCCGGACATGCGCCGACCACCCGAACGTCGCGCTCGCTCTTCAGGAGGCGCCGCAGTCGCCGAACCGCGAGGGGCTCGTCCTCCACGACGAGGACGCGGATCATCAGGCGACTCGTGCGCGGTGGAACGGCAGCGACAGCCGTACCACGAGACCGTCTGGGGCGCCGTCCACGAGCTCGAGACCGTGGGCAGGACCATACAACTGCGAGAGCCGCGCGCGCGTATTCGCGAGGCCGATGCCCGGACGCGCGCCGTGTCCCGTATCGGCGCCGAGTCCCGGCCCGTCGTCCCAGATCTCGACCCGCAACGTGCCGTCCGCGCGGCATGCGCGGATTCCCACTTGCCCCGGACCGGGGCGCGCGGCGACGCCGTGTCGCACCGCGTTCTCCACGAGCGGCAGGAGGATCATCGCCGGAACACCGGCAGCGCGGGTCTCGCTCGCGATCTCCCAGCGCACCCGCAGTCGGTCCTGGAACCGCACCGCCTCGATATCGAGATAGCGGTTCACCAGCTCCAGCTCGGTGGCGAGCGGCACTTCGGCGGTGCCATCCGTCTCCAGCGTGCGGCGCAGCAGTTCGGCCAGGCGCCCCACCATCCGTTCAGCCGCGCCCGGGTCCTCGTGGATCAGCTCGGCGATCGCGTTCAGCGTGTTGAAGAGGAAGTGCGGCCGCAACTGCAGCGTCAGGGCCTGGAGGCGGGCCTCGGCGGCGCGCATACCTTGTTCCTGTGCGTCACGCGCGTAATCGCGAGCGTGCACCAGGGCGACGATCGCCCAATAGATCAGCAGGTTCCAGTGGTAGGACGCCGCAAAGTTGTCGACCAGCCTCGGGAGGAAGGGATACGGCTCGCTCCCGCGGAGCAGCGCCTGGATCGCCGTGGCGAGCACGAGATGCAGAAAGCCGAGGGTGAGGCTCGCGCCAAAGTGGATCGGGACGGCGCGCTCCCAATTCGTGCGGTCGATGCGAAAGCGCCGCGCCAGGGTGCGGACGACGAGCGCCAACAGACCCCAGAGGTACCAGTCAGGGAGCTCGGACCGGAGCGCTTGCCACCAGGTAGAGGGGTGGGGTGAAAGCCGTTGGTCGGCGAGATACAGCTGCGTCGCGAACACCAAGCCCAGCAGAGTCCAGAGTGCGAAATAGCGGAGCCAGGCACGGGCGCGCACGCTCATCGGGGCAATATGGTTGCACAGGACCCGAAAAGGCGAGCGGCCGGCCCCGTACCGCAGCCGGCCGCCGGCATCAGCTATGCGCGATGATCAGGTCTTGGAACCGATCCGCGAGTGCGCGTAGCCGTACCCGATGTACATCGCCATACCGATGACGAACCAGATGCCGAGCCGGATCCACGTCACGGGGGGCAGGGAGATCATCAGGTAGAGCGCCGAAGCCGCGCCGAGCGGTGCCACGATCCAGTACGCCGGCGTCTTGAACGCCCGCGGGAGGTCCGGCTCACGCTTCCGCAGAACGATGATGCCGGCCGACACGATGACAAACGCCAACAGAGTACCGATCGAGACCAGACTGGCCGCATCGCGGATCGGCAGGATCGCAGCGAAGAACGCTACTGCCACGCCGGTGACGATCGAGGTGATGTACGGAGTCTGAAACCTGGGATGCACCTTGTTGACGAACTGCGGCAGCAGGCCGTCACGCGACATCGAGTAGAACACGCGCGACTGCCCGAGGAGCATCACGAGAATCACCGACGACAGTCCGGCGATGGCGCCGATTTTGATCAGCGTGGACATCCAGCCGAGCCCGGCACGGTCCGCCGCCAGGGCGATCGGATCCGGCACGTTGAGCTGCTGGTAAGGCACGATGCCCGTCGCGATACCCGAAACGAGAATGTAGAGGACGGTGCAGATCAAGAGCGAGCCGATGATCCCGATCGGCATGTCCTTCTGCGGGTTTTTCGCCTCCTGCGCCGCGGTGCTCACCGCGTCGAACCCGATATAGGCGAAGAACACGATTCCGGCGCCGGCCATCACTCCAGTCCAGCCGAACGATTCCCGTACGCCCGTATTGGGCGGGATGAAGGGGTGCCAGTTGGCGGAGTTCACCGCGCGAGCCGCCCCCACGATGAACAGCAGCACGACCGCCACCTTGATGATCACGATGACGCTGTTGACGTTGGCGGATTCCTTGATGCCGATGACGAGGAGGGTGGTGACCAGGGCGATGATGATGACGGCGGGCAGGTTGAAGATGGCGGTCACGTGCCCCAGCGACGCGGGGTCCGTCCCCGCCCCCTTGATCAACCCCAGCAGTTGATCACTGATTACCTGCCACCCCGGCTTGACGTGGACCGCGCCTGCGAGCGCCGCCGGCACCTCGATCAGCTGCGTGCCGCGGGCCGCTGACAGCGCGCCCGGGATGTTGATACCGATATCCTCCAGGAACGAGACGACGTATCCCGACCAGCCGATGGCGACGGTCACGGCACCGAGGGCGTACTCGAGAATCAGGTCCCATCCGATGATCCAGGCGATCAGCTCGCCCAGCGTGGCGTAGCCGTACGTGTAGGCGCTCCCGGCCATTGGCACGAGCGAGGCGAACTCCGAATAGCACAGCGCGGCGAAGATCGACGCCACTCCGGCCAGTGTGAAGGACAGCACTACTGCCGGTCCCGAGTTCAGCGCCGCCACGGTCCCGGTGAGGACGAAGATGCCTGTGCCGATGATCGCGCCGATCCCGAGGGTCGTCAGGTTCAACGCACCCAGGGCGCGCTTCAGGCTATGATCGGTCTCCGCTTCCTTCTGGAGGTCGGTGATACTCTTCCGTCGGAACAGATCCATGCGCACCCCTCAGGCGTGGTGGGATCGGACCGGAAACGGGCGCTAGAGTAGACTAGGGGCTCCGGTGTGTCAAGCTGGAGACCCGTTAGAGGCTGTAGTTCGGGGCCTCGCGCGTGATCACGACGTCATGCGGATGCGACTCGCGCAATCCCGCGCTCGTGATGCGGATGAACTCGGTGTCGGTTCGAAGCTGAGCAACGGTCGCCACGCCGCAATAGCCCATGCCGCTGCGCAACCCGCCGATCATCTGGAACAGCACGTCCGCCACAGGGCCGCGGTAGGGGACGCGGCCTTCGATGCCTTCCGGGACGAGCTTCGAGGGACTGACCTCACCCTCCTGGAAGTACCGGTCCGCCGAGCCCTCCTCCATCGCCGAGAGGCTGCCCATGCCGCGGATCACCTTGAAGCGGCGGCCCTCCAGCAGGAACGACTCGCCCGGGCTCTCCTCGGTGCCGGCGAGCATCGAGCCCATCATTACGCTCTCGGCGCCGGCGGCGAGCGCCTTGACCACGTCGCCCGAATACTTGATGCCGCCGTCGGCGATCACGGGGATCTCGCCCGCGCCGCGCACCGCGTCGACGATCGCGGTGATTTGCGGCACGCCGACCCCGGTGACGACGCGCGTGGTGCAGATCGAGCCGGGGCCGACGCCAACCTTGACTGCATCGACGCCGCGATCGACGAGCGCGCGCGCCCCCTCCTCGCTCGCCACGTTTCCGCCGACGAGTTGTGCTTCGGGATACTTGTTGCGCAGGCACTCGACGGTGTCGAGCACGCCCTGGGAATGCCCGTGCGCCGAATCCACGACGATCACGTCGCACCCCGCGTCGAGCAGCGCCTTGGCGCGGGTGATCGCCTCCGGGGTCGCCCCGACCGCGGCGGCCACGCGCAGCCGCCCGTGTTGATCCTTGTTGGCGCTGGGATGCTGGCGCCGCTTGAAGATGTCCTTGATCGTGATCAGACCGCGCAGCACCCCCTGCTCGTCCACGACCGGCAGCTTCTCGATGCGGTGCGCGCCGAGGATCTTCTCCGCCTCATCGAGCGTCGTCCCCATCGGCGCGGTGACGAGATGGTCCTTGGTCATCGCGTCGCGGATCGGACGGTCGAGCGCCCGCTCGAACTGGAGATCGCGATTGGTGATGATCCCGACGAGCTTGCCGGCGGCGTCGACAATGGGGACGCCCGAGATGCGGAACCGCGCCATGAGCTGCGCCGCCTCGCGCAGCGGCCGGTCGGGCCCGAGGGTGATGGGATTCAGGATCATCCCGGACTCGCTGCGTTTCACCCGATCCACCTCAGCCGCCTGTCGGTCGATCGGCATGTTCTTGTGGATGACGCCGATCCCGCCCGCGCGGGCGATCGCCATCGCCATCTCGGCTTCGGTGACGGTATCCATCGCGGCGGCGACGAGCGGGACGTTGAGCGGGATGTCCCGGGTGAACCGGCTCTTGATGTCCACGTTCCGGGGATGCACCGCGGAATGACGCGGCACGAGGAGGACGTCGTCGAATGTGAGGGCTTGTGTCTGGCGGAAGGTTCCCATAGCGGAACCTAGCTTGGCAATTCCGAATCCTCAACCCGCCGCACGCCGCTACAGATGCTCCAGGACGAGCCGCGCAAAATCGCGCGCTTTCTGCTGCAGCTGTCGATGGCCACTCAGATCGGTGATCGTTACCAGCACGGCCACATTGCCGCGCATCACAGCCAGGTTGCCCCGAGTCTTCCCCGCCGGCAGCCAGGCGGCGCGATCGCCGAGTCCCGTGACGGTCCGCGCGTCCTTCTGGGCGGCGATGAAATCGAACTGCGCTGTCCCCTGCGCGACCCGGTAGTCGACGGTGATCCCATGGAAGACATCGCCCGAGGCGGGCTCGATAGTGCAGGCGGCCGGTGTCGGCTGCCGCGGCCGGTAGCGCGACGGTTGGCCGAGCGCCGTCGAAGCCTGTGCCTCGGTGAGATAGCTGCAGCCGTTGCGCGCAAGCGCGGGTGTCGCCGTCGCGGTGGACGAGGCGGCGGCAACCGGGGCCCGCACCTCATCCTTGCGGCCGGGGCCGCACGCCGCTATGACAGCGCAGACAAGGAGCGTGCGAGCGGCCGTCACGGTCTATTTCGGGGATTCGGTCGAGGCTTCGTCGGGAGTCTTCTTCCGGACCTCTTCGACGGCCGCTATCCCCGCCGCCGCGAGACCACCCAGGAATTTCCCGGCCTTCCCAACGGCATCCATGGTGCCCTTGATGATCGTTACCGGCACCCGCCCGGCCCGCATCGTGTCCTCGAGTGTTTCGGCGACCTTCTGGAACGGCGCGGCGCCGGCCGGCCGCTCGGCGAACTTCGACTCCAGAAACTCCACATAGTCGAGTACCTGATACGCTTTCTCTTCGGGCAAGACCTCGAGCTTGCGCAGCAGCCGCTCCCGCAACACGTCATTCATGGCAGCACCTCGAGGGACACGAGATCGACGACGGGATTGCCGACAAACTTGCTGCGCCCGGTGCGCACCCGGACGGTCGTCTGAATGGTGGCGAGCGGTGCGAGGCCCTGGATGGCAGCCCGCTGCGCGTCCGGCACGACCACGTACACGAAGCCGTGCTCCGGCACCGGTCCACGCGCCAGCAGATAGAGCGATCCGGTCGGGATGTCGGGCCGCAGGTCGTCGGCGGTTCGGACGGCGATCACCTGGAGCGTCCAGCGCAGCGACTGCCCCACGTAGCGGTCCGGCTCGGCACGCAGCTCAGCGGCGCTCACGCCGACGAGAACCCCCGGGGGAGCCGCCTGCAGATCCGCCGTCTTCACCCACCCCTCGAGCTCGACGCGAGTCCAGTCGGCCGTCCGGCCGATCACGCGCAGCGGCGCGCCCGCCGTGAGCGCGGCGTCGTTCGCGCCATCCGGCGCGCGATACAGGGTCGTGGGCCGCGCCGAAAGTACGCGCGCGGGATCGATCGCGCCGGGTGCCGTATCGGGCGCGCGCGGCGGCACCACCGGCACCGTTGGTGCGGGCGGCCGGGCCGCGTTCATGATGGCGGCGAGCGCCGACGTCTTGACCCAGCCCGAGCGGCGGACGTGCACCCAGCGATCCTGCTCGCCGAGCTTGTCGAGCGCGAATCCGGTGGAGAGGTGCGCGATGACCGCGCCGGCCGGGGTCGCACGCAGGTTCTCCGAGGGCGCCTTGTTGACGGCGACGTCGAATCCGGGAGTCGTGGTCGGGCCGAGCGACGTTTTGATGATCCACCCGTCGAGGGTCACGCTGGTCCAGTCACCCTGGACATCACCGGTCTGGACCGCTGCGCCGACCTCGAGCTGCGCCAGGCGGCGTCCGGCGACGGACTGATAGAACCACTCGCCCTGCGTAGTGACCCGTGCACCGGCCTGGGCGGAAAGCGGGACCACGATGCAGGCGACAACTGGTAGGACGCGCAGCGCCTGGATAGATTGCATCTTCATTCAATATGACCAAGAGGCACGGGTCGCGCACCCCGGTCGCGCTGATCGTACTGGACGGCTGGGGGTTTCGACCCGGCCGCGAAGGTAATGCGGTCGAGCTCGCCCAGGCTCCCACCTGGGAACGGCTTTGGGCCCGCGCCCCACGCACGTTGCTCGACGCATCCGGGCTCGCCGTCGGACTCCCCGAAGGACAGATGGGTAACAGCGAAGTCGGCCACTTGAATCTCGGCGCCGGCCGCGTCGTGCCGCAGGACATGGTGCGCATCTCCCAGGCGATCATGTCGGGAGAATTCTTCGATCTCCCTCCTCTGAAGGAGCTGACGGCAGCGGTGCGGCGCTCCCACGGAACCCTGCACCTCCTGTCGCTCGTTGGCACGGGTGGCGTCCACGCCCTCGACCAGCATCTCCTCGCCGCGATCGAGCTGGGCCGTCGCGCCGACCTCCCGGTCGCTATTCACGCCTGGACCGACGGCCGCGATACGCCGCCGCAATCGGCGCTCGGGTTCCTCCGCGAGCTCCAGGACACCATCGCCCGTGCGGAGACGGCCAAAGGGCGCATCACGATCGCGTCGGTGATCGGACGCTACTACGCCATGGACCGCGACAAGCGCTGGGACCGGACCCGGCTCGCCTACGACGCCATGGTCCACGGCAACGGCATCACGGCGCCGGATGCCGAGACCGCGATCCGCGGCGCGTACGAGGCAGGCGAGACGGATGAGTTCGTGAAGCCACGGGTGATGGTGGGCACCCCGCGCATCCGCTCGGGAGACGGCGTGTTTGTGGTCAATTTCCGGGCCGACCGCGGCCGCCAGATGTCCGCCGCCTTGGCGCTCCCCGGATTCGACGGGTTCGTCGATCCGGAGCGCCCGTCGGTACAGCTCGCCACCATGACGCGCTACGATGCCACGTTCCCCTTCCCCGCCGCGTTCGAGCCCTTCGTGCTGCAGCAGATCGTCGCCGAAGTGCTGTCCAACAAGGGCCGCACGATGTTCCGGACGGCGGAGACCGAGAAGTACGCGCACGTCACCTACTTCTTCAACGGCGGTCTCGAGCGCCCCTACCCCGGCGAGGAGCGGGAGCTCGTGCCGTCCCAGAAGGGCGTGGCGACCTACGACCAGATGCCCGAGATGAGCGCCCCGGGCGTCACCGACGTGCTGTGCCGCGCGATCGAGACGAAGCAGCACGACTTCATTCTCTGCAACTACGCCAACGGTGACATGGTGGGCCATTCCGGTGTACTACCCGCCGCGGTGAAAGCGGTGGAGGCGGTCGACGCCTGCCTCGCGCGCGTCGTCGCGAGCGCCGAGCGCGCGGGGACGACCCTGCTGATCACCGCCGATCACGGCAATTGCGAGCTGATGATCGATCCCTCGAGTGGGGGACCGCACACGGCGCACACCACCAATCCGGTGCCGTTCCTCGTCATCGGGCAGGACGGCCTGAAGCGCCTGCGGCCCGGGGGCAGCCTGCGGGATGTGGGGCCGACGGTGCTGCACCTGCTCGGCGTCGATCCGCCGGACGTGATGACGGGCAAGGACTTGCGAGAGGGAGTATGACGAGGCTACGACGTTACGTGGTGTGTCGGTATGCGATTCTCTCTGCGCTCGTGTGGCTTGGCGTCGTAGCGCCATACACCGTCGCGTCTGGCCAAGCCGGTCACGATCCCGGCAATTCTCCCTACAGGGACATTCACCGCGGCCTGACGCTGCGGGTCACCGGCGGGTATTTCGGCGGGTCGCGCGGGACGGTACCGGTGGGAGCCACCATGGGACCAACCGCCGGAATGCGCCTGGAGCTGCAGGCGAGCAGCGCCCTGATCGTCGCGGCGGGCGTGTCTTACGCGAAGACCACCGCGAACTACCTGACGGCCTATGACACGGTGCCCAAGCGCATCGGTCCGATCGACAACAGTCTCGTACTGGCGGATTTCGGCCTTCTCCTCTCCCTCACCGGCGGAAAGACGTGGCGCGGCTTTCAGCCCTATGCGGGCGCGACGCTGGGCCTCGCGTTCGGTTCGAAGATCGCGGCCGATACGAGCGGCTACAATTTCGGCACCAAGTTCACCTACGCGCCGGAGATCGGCGTGCACTGGTATCCCGTACGACGGCTGTCGCTCGACGTCGGTGGCCGGCTGCTCGTCTATCACCTGAGTTTTCCGACCATCTATCGGCTCCACGTCTTGCCCATCACCGGTGCGCTCAGCGAGACGACGATTCACCCCTGGGGAACGGTCGGGCTCGCATGGGTGTTCTAGCGCCGTTCCGTCGAGCCTCGATTCCCGCGTGCCCGTCGCCTACCTGACTCGTATCGTCGGCTTCACGGCGACGCATCGCGTCGCGCGCGCCGACTGGACTGCGGAGCAGAACCGCGCCACGTTCGCGCGGGCGGCCGAGGATCACGCGCATGAATATCAGTGTCGCGTGACGGTCAGGGGATCGTTCGACGCCGCCGCGGGCGGCGTCGTCAATCTGGAGCAGCTCGATGCCGTGCTCGCGCGCGAGATCCGGCAGCGATTCGACGGACGGCACATCAATACGGACATCCCCGAATTCGCCCCGGGCGGGCGGCTTGCGACCGGCGAAGCGCTGTCGGTGTATCTGTGGGAGCGTCTGGCGAAAGCCCTCCCCCCCGGCGTGACACTGCATCGCATTCGGGTCCAGGAGGGGCCGCTGCTCTACTCGGAGTACTACGGCGAGCCCTGAGTCCCAGACGTTGCCGGACACCCTGCGCAGGCTGCTGCGGGAGGCGCGCACGATCGCCGTGGTGGGATTGTCTCCGAACCCGGCGCGGCCGAGTCATTCGGTCGCTCGATACCTGCAACGCATGGGGTACCGCATCATCCCGGTCAACCCGCTCGTCACGGAGGTCCTGGGTGAGCGGGCGTACCCCACGCTCACACGCGCCGCCGCGGATCACGTGATCGATGTCGTCGATGTATTCCGGCGCAGCGAGCACGTCGGTGACGTCGTGCGCGAAGCGATTCCGCTCGCGCCACGTCTCATCTGGCTGCAGCAGGGCCTCCGTGACGACGCGGCCGCCGCCCTCGCCCGCACGGCCGGGATTCCATTCGTGATGGATCGCTGTTTGGCCGTGGACCACAGCCGGATCGTCTCCGATGCTCCCTGAGGCCGGATGAAGTCGACGTCGCGCGGAGCCGTCCTGGCCGGGGGCGCCGCGACCCGGTTCGACGGACGCCCCAAAGGGCTCCTCGAGGTGGGCGGACGCCGCGTGCTCGATCGGGTGGTCGATACGATGAGTGCCGCTCTGGGGAGTCCGCCGCTGCTCGTGGCCAATGCGCCCGATGCGACGACGTGGCGACCGGACCTGCACTGCGTCTCCGATCTGCGGCCCGGCATGGGCAGCCTGGGCGGGGTCTACACCGCCATCGCCTCAGCGACGGGTCCGGTGCTCGTCGTCGCGTGGGATATGCCCTTTCTCGAGCGGGCGCTGCTGGAAGCGTTGATCGCCGGAGCGAACGATTACGACGCTTATCTCCCCGAGAGCGGCCTCCCGGGCCACGGGAGCGGTGGGTTCGAGCCGCTGTGCGCGGTCTACGGCCCCGCCTGCCGGCAGCCGATCGAGCAGGCGTTCACCCGTGGGGACCTCCGCATGATCTCCTTCCACGACTCCGTCCGGATGGGTACACTATCGCTCGACCAGGTGCGGGCCTTTGGCGACCCCGCGATCCTGTTTTTCAACGTCAACGACCCTCGTGACCTCGAGCGCGCGGAGACGGTGTGGCAGCAACACGGATAATCTCGATCATCGGCAAGAAGGACGCGGGTAAGACGACGCTCGTCGTGGCGCTGGCGACCGAGATGCGCCGGAAGCTCCGGGTGATGACGCTGAAGCACGGCACGCACGCCGCCGACATGGACCAGCAGGGCAAGGACACCTGGCGCCACTGGAATGAGGGAAAGGCCGAGCGGGTGCTGCTCGAGGCGCCGGGAGAGCGCGTCTTGTTCGAGCGCACCACGTCGGAGGGCGATCCGATCATGCTGGCGCGTCGTTACCTCGATGGCGCCGACATCGTCCTGGCCGAGGGCTTCTCGGCCTACCCTCTCCCGAAGATCGAGGTGTTCCGGACGGCGTGCGGCGATAAGCCGATCTACGATCCTTCGCGGGAGAACGCGGACCAGTGGGTCGCGGTCATCACCGATAGTCCGACGTTCCGCGCGCCGTTCCCGGTGTTCCGGTTCAGCGACACGAGTTGGCTCGTCTCGCTCGCGACCCTCGCGTGGGACCGCGCCCGCATCCTAGCTCCCTGACGCCGGGTGAAGCCGCGCGCCTGATCGTCTCGCACGCGCGGCCGCTGCCACCCGAGGAGCGATCGCTCGGGTCCGCCCTCGGCCTGGTCCTCGCGACCGACGTCGTCTCCCCG
This sequence comes from Gemmatimonadales bacterium, assembly GCA_033853695.1. Classification (GTDB taxonomy): domain Bacteria; phylum Gemmatimonadota; class Gemmatimonadetes; order Gemmatimonadales; family GWC2-71-9; genus DASTHG01. The sequence continues at coordinate 142,625 of JAWOLH010000007.1, forward strand.
CTCGATCTCCCGCCCTGGGCCAACTCGGCGATGGACGGCTACGCCTGCCGGACCGCAGACGTACGATCGAGGGCCGTGCTGCGCGTGGTGGAAACGGTCGTCGCCGGAGCGTTCCCGACACGCGCGCTGGGTCCCGGGGAGGCAGCGCGGCTCTTCACCGGTGCGCCGCTCCCCGCCGGCGCGGACTGCGTCATTCGTCAGGAGGACACGACACGGGACAGCGACCGCGTGACGATTCAGGACGACCGTGACGCCGGCAAGAACACGCGGCGTGCCGGCGAGGACGTGCGCAGGGGTGAGACGGTCTTGCGAGCGGGGACGGCCCTAGGACCGGCGCAGCTCGCGCTCCTCGCCGCGATCGCCCACGAACCGGTGATGGTGCACCGGCCCCCCGTGGTGGCCTATCTCTCCTCGGGCGACGAGCTCGCGACCCTCGAACGCCGCGACGACATCATCGCAGGGCGCAGGATCGCGAACTCCAACGCCTTCGCGCTGGACGGATTGATTCGCACGAGTGGCGCGGTCCCTCGCGATCTCGGACTGGCGGCCGACACGCGCGAGTCCCTGCGCGAGCACATCCGCGCCGCCGATGACGCCGACGTGCTGGTGACGACCGCGGGCGTCAGCGTCGGCGAGCACGACCTCGTGCGCGATGTACTCGACGCGCAGGGGTTCGAGATCCTGATTGCGCGTGTACGCCTACGCCCCGGTGCCCCGCTGGGATTCGGTCTCCGCCAGGGGCACCCCTGGGTCGGCTTACCGGGGAATCCGGTGAGCACGATGGTCACGTTCGAGCTCTTCGTCCGGCCGCTGATCCGCCGGATGCTGGGCCATCCGCTTCCATTCCGGCGCACCATTCCCGTTGTGACCGAGGAGGACATCTCACTCGGGCCCCGCCTGCACCATTTCCTACGCGTCGTTCTGACTGCCGAGCCCGGGGCAGCGCCCCGGGCTCGGCTCACCGGCCCGCAAGGGTCGGGAATCCTCTCGTCCATGGCCCGCGCCGACGCATTGTTGATCGTTCCCGAGGATCAACCGCACGTCCCCGCCGGGACGACGCTCTCCGCCCTGGTGCTCGACGATCCAGGGCACGCAGCGGAGCCGGGGTTCTGATGCCGCACGCCGAAGAGCTGATGCGGCTCGTCCAGCAGTTGCTGCTCGTCTTCACCTCGGTGCTGTTCATCGTGGATCCGTTCGCCACGATCCCGAGCTTCCTTGCGATGACGGCGCGCGACACCCCCGCGCAGCGGCGCGTACTCGCCCGGCGCGGAGCCTGGACTACCGCGATCACCCTCACGCTGTTTGCGCTCGCCGGCAGCGCGATCTTCAAGATCTTCGGTATCACGCTCGGAGCGTTCAAGATCGCGGGCGGCGTGCTCATGGGTCTCAATGCGCTCGACATGGTGCAGGCGCGTCGCAGCCATCAGCGCGAGACGCCGGCCGAGACGGCGGAGGGCGTGGAAAAGGAAGACATCGGAATCCTGCCTCTCGGGATCCCGATGCTCGCGGGGCCGGGAGCCATCTCGACGGTCATGGTGCTGGCGGTGGCGTCGAAGAGCTGGATCACGACGATCGCCTTGTACGTCTCGATCGCGTTGTCCGCCTACGTATCGTTCCTGACGCTCGCCGCCGCCTCCTTCGTGGAACGCCGCCTCGGCACAACGGGTATGCGCATCCTCACCCGGTTGATGGGGCTCGTCCTCTGCGCCATCGCGGCCCAGTTCATCATCGACGGCATCCGCGTCAGCTTTCACACGTCGTGAGGGGCTTCATGCTGGCGTCCCTCACCGCCCTCTTCATGGACGGCGGGGCGGCGGCCGCTCAGCGCCTGCAGGTGGACTGGGGCGTCCAGGCAATACCCTCTCTCACCGAAACCAACGTCGTTCCGGGAGACCGCTCGCTCGGCGAGCTGCGAATCGTCCAGCCGATGGGGATGCTCGACGCCGCTACGCTGGGTGACCGGCTGCGCCTGGTAGCTACCCTCGACTTCGAGAAGTACACCATCGCTCATGGCGAGCTGGCTCCCGGCGACTGGGGCGAAGGCTTCGAGGACCGGCGCCACCCCCACACACTCGTCCATCAGCTGATGCTGGTGGGTCCCGACCTGTTCGGCCGCTGGCTTAGACCAGTACGGGTGTTCGCCGCCGCGGGCAAGGGGTTCGTCCCGTTCGGCAGCGACGATCCGATGTCGCGCCCCGTCGTCCGCTATCCCGTCAACCACCACCTGAGTCAGATCCTCGAGCGGGCCGTTGGTCTCGCGGGAATTCGCGCCGGGCCCATTACCCTGGAAGGCGCGCTCTTCGACGGCGACGAGCCGGTGTCGCCGGGATCGTGGCCCGCCACGGGCCGGTTCGGCGACTCGTGGGCGACCCGACTCACCCTCGCCCCGGTGACGGGGCTCGAAGCTCAGGCGTCCTATGCCTTCGTGCACTCGCCGGAGAACCGGCCGGGTGCCGGCCCCGATGATGCGAAGACGAGCGTGTCGGCGCGCTGGCAGCGGAGTCGCTGGTATGGTCTCGTGGAATGGGCCCACTCGCGGACTGCGGGGGGAGCGTTCGTGTTCCGTTCGGTGCTGGCCGAGGGAGAAGTCGCGGTCGCCGGACAGCACCCGTACCTCCGCTTCGAGCAGAGCGACCGCCCGGAGGAGGAGCGACTGTTCGCGAGTCCGTTCCGGACCCGCCGGCCGCTGTTCGAGAATGCGATTCTCGGGATCACGCGCTGGAAGGTCCTGACCGCGGGCGACGCGATGGAGGTGTGGAGCCATTGGCGGGTGCGGCTCGCGCCGTACGTGGAGGCATCCTACCTGGGGATCGCGCGCATCGGAGGCGGGGTATTCGATCCCCAGATCCAATACGGCCGAACCCGGGGCTATCAGCTCAGCGTCGGTGCGCGTCTGGTGGCGGGCATGCGCATGCCGCGAGCGGGCCGGTATGACCGTGACGTGATTCAGAAGATGGAGATGCCATGATGAGGTGGGTGTGGGCCGCCGGCTCCTGCATCGTTGTCGCACTGGCCGCGTGCGCCGGGGACAGTGGTTCCGTCACGCAGGTTCAGTCCCCGCCTCCGGCCGACGTCGTCCTCGTGGATACGATCCCCGTGGCCCCGAACTACGGCATTCACGACCAGTATCTGCGCGACGGCCTGGACATCGTCTGCGCCTGGAACACCGGGATCCTGATCTACGACGTCGGGAACGGCATCAGGGGCGGCTCCCCGGCGAATCCGGTGCTCGTGGGCTCGACGACGACGGTCGGCGGCGAAGCGCACAACACCTGGTGGTTCCACAACCCGGTGACGAACGAAGCGAAGTACCTGTTCGTCGGCCAGGAAGGCCCCGGGTCCGTGGGCTCGAGCTCGTCGGGGGATGTCCACGTCCTCGACGTCTCCGACCTGACGAACCCGACGGAAGTCGCGACGTTTCACCGCAACGGATCGGGAACGCACAACTTCTGGATGGACGAGCCGAACCAGATCCTTTACGCGGCCTACTACAACGGCGGGGTCGTGGCGATCGACGTCTCCGGCACGCTCTCGGGCGATATCTCCTCGCGGATGATCGACACGGTCACGTTCGGAGCCGGCAACACGTACACGTGGGGTGTGCAGCTCTACCGGGGATCGCTTTATGCGATCGACATGCTCTCGGGGCTCTGGCAGCTGCACGACTCGGCCGGTGTCTTGAGCGTCGCCGCGGGCGGCAACAACCAGACCGAACGCTACGGCTCCGACCTCTGGGTGGCGAACGGCTACGCGTATACCGGGACCTGGGGGTTTTTCGACCGCACCGCGGGCGTCGTCGGCAACGCGCTCAAGATCTGGCAGCTCGATGGCACCGGCGCGCCGACGCTCGTCGATTCGATCATCACGCCCGACATCCTCACGGTGAGCGACGTCGAGGTCACCGACGACAACAAGGTGTTGATGTTCAGTACCGAAGGCGGGCCCAACTCGGGGTTCTGGTTCTACCGTCTCACCGAGCCCGCGCACCCTACGTTCCTGGCGAAATACCTCGTCGGCAACGGAATCCACACGGCGACATTCTCACGGATCGGCGGCAAGCTCTATGCGTTCGGCGCCAAGGACCCGGCGAGCCCGGCGCAATTCATCCTTGATGTAACGCAGCTCGATCAGTGAGCCCGTCTACATCCGCTTGTACCTTGGCCCGCTTCCCCCCTCGCGGGGCGTCCACCTCGGTCCCAAGACGTCGGTCGCCTTGCAGTCGATGCAATTCGGCGCGTTGATGCGCAACTTTCCGTCCACTTCCTCGTACACGCCCGCCGGGCAGACGTGACTGTAGAACCGCGCCACCTCGGCCGGCACCTCCACACCTGTAACGAGATGCGTCGGAATCGTGTCGCGCGTCGTGTTCCCCGACTTGAAGACGCCGTCGACCTTGCTGAATGTCAGCTTCCCATCGGGTGTGAAGTCCCCGTCCGCCCCTGCGTGGCGCGCCGCGTCGGCGTCGGCGTGCATCGCGATCCGGCCTCCGGGGAAGCGTCCCCCGGTGAGCGTCATGAGTCCGGCCCTGAACCCGCCCGTCGTGAACCCGTCTTTGAACGCCAACCGCATGTTGCGGGTGCGGTAGAGATCGCGGGCGATGGACGAATCGTCGACCAGGTGATCGTACTGGGCGAGAGCAGCGGCGCTGGTATCGCCCGCCCTGAGGGCGGCCACGATCGCGCGCGCCGCATAAATCCCCGATTGCATCGCGTAGTGAATCCCCTTGAGCGACGGCACGTCCACGAATCCCGCCGCGTCGCCAAGGATGACGACGCCGTCCCCCGAGCGGCGCTGGGGGAGCGCGTAATAGCCCCCCTCCGGTATCGTCTTGGCGCCCCACTCGACCATCTCGCCACCCTCGAGGAGCACGCGAAACAGGGGGTGCCCCTTGAGCCGCTGGAGCAGCACGTGGACATCGAGGGCGGCGTTACGGTAATCGAGGCCCACCACGATCCCCAGTGCGACGAGATTCGGCGTGAGGGGATAACAGAAGCTCCCGCCGAACGCGTCGCTCGGCAGTGGCCACCCCAGGGTGTGGATCACGCGATCGACCGGGCGCTTCGTCTCCCAGATCTCCTTCACGCCCAGGGCGAAGATCTGCGGGTTCGCGGAGGACACGCGTTGCCACTCGAGCCAGGCCTGCGACAGCAGTCCCCGGGTTCCTTCGGAGAGGGCGGTCACGCGAGCGGTGATGTCGTTGGGTGCCGAGTAGGTCGGCAACGGCTGCCCGTCGCGCCCCAGCCCGGTGGGCGCCGTGCGCACGCCGGCGACCCGATCGCCGTCGGTGAGCAGGGCCGCTCCCGGATAGCCGGTGAAGATGTTGACGCCAAGGGCCTCCGCCTGGCTCCCGAGCCAGCGGACGATCTCGCAGATCGACGCGACGAAGTTGCCGTGATTCTTCATCGTCGGGGGCGTGGGCAGACGGACTGATCCTGTCGACGTCAGGAGGTAGACCGCCTCTCGCTCGACCCGCCCACGCAGCGGGAGCTCCGTCTCGGGAAGATCCGGAAAGAGGGCGCGCAGCGCGACCGGGTTGACGACGGCCCCGGAGAGGGAGTGCTCGCCCAGGGCTTCGGCTTTCTCGAGGACACCGATGCTGAGCTCGCCGAGGCCCGGGTCCGCCCTGGCGAGTCGCGCCAGCTCGATCGCCCCGGCGAGCCCGGCGGGCCCAGCGCCGACGAACAGCACATCGAGCTCCATGCTGTCGCCAGCGCCGGCAGCTCCCCGCTTCAGGATCAGCCGATCGAGCGGCAGGCGGGGCTGATACTGTGATGGAATCATGACGTCAGACGTCTGACCTCTGACGTCAGTGCCGGCACGATCTCGAACAGGTCACCGACCACTCCGTAGTCCGCGACCTTGAAGATCGGCGCATCCTTGTCCTTGTTGATGGCGACGATCACCTTCGCGGTGCGCATCCCCGCCAGGTGCTGGATCGCGCCGGAGATGCCGACCGCGATGTAGAGTGACGGGCTCACCGTCTTCCCGGTCTGTCCCACCTGGTCGCCGTGGGGACGCCAGCCGGCGTCCACCACCGCACGCGACGCACCGACCGCCGCTCGCCCGCCGAACGCCTGGGCCAGCTCCTCGAGCAGCTTGAAATTCGCCGGTTCCTTGAGCCCGCGTCCGCCGGAAACAACGATCGGAGCCTCGGCGACATCGAGCGCTCCGGCAGCGGCAGCCTTGATTCCCTTCACGACCACTCGGCCGCCGTCTCCACTCGCCGCGATCGTCTCGGCGGCCCCCGCCTTGGGCCGCTCGACCGGCGTGAAAACGTTAGGACGCAGCGACACGACGACAGGATCGGCCGTGACCTTCACCTTGAGCAACGCCTTGCCGGCATAGACCGGACGCGTCACGACCACTGTGCCCCCGTCGACCGTGAGGTCGGTGATATCGGCGGCGAGAGGGACGCCCAGTCGGGCCGCGAGGCGCGGCGCCAGATCCTTACCCTGCGCGCTCGCGGCGCACACCACCGCGCCATAGCTCCCCGCCTGCGCGCGCTCCACAATCGCCCGGGCAAAGCCTTCGGGGGCGTACTGCGCGAACGCGGCGCTCGTCGCCGTGATGACCTTGTCGGCCCCATGACGGCCGGCGGCGTCGACGCCGGACACCGGCCCAGCCGCACACACCAGGGCGTGGACTTCGCCCGCCAGCCCATCGGCGAGACGTCGCGCGCCGGTCACCACTTCGTGGCTGACTTTGCGCAGGCTGCCGTCGCGCTGCTCCAGAATCGCGAGCACGTGGCTCACAGGACTTTCGCCTCCTCGCGCAGCAGCTTGAGGAGGGCCGGAATCGCGCTGGCGCCTTCACCCACGATGCGCCCCTCCTTCCGCTCCGGAGGCGGCGTCATCGCCAGCACCTCGAGGCCGGGTGCGCCGAGCGTGGCCGGTTTCACCTCGAGGGGCTTCTTCTTGGCAGCCATGATGCCCTTGAGCGCGGGGTAGCGCGGCTCATTGAGCCCCTTGTCGACGGTCAACACGGCCGGCAGCGGAAACTCCACTTCTTCCATCCCGCCTTCGACCTCGCGCTCGGCGGTTCCCTTGCCCTGAGCGAGCTCGAGATGGGCCACGCACGTGACGCACGGCAATCCCAGGAGCTCCGCGGTCATCGGGCCGACCTGATGGTTGTAGTCGTCGATCGCCATCTTGCCGAAGAGAATCAGGTCGTAGCCGCCGTCCTTCAGCTCGGCGGCGAGCGCCCGTGCGACGGTGAAGCCGTCGACGGGTATGGCGCTCGTCTCGAGCAGCACACCGCGATCGGCGCCCATCGCGAGGGCGGTTCGGATCGTCTCCTGCGCGGCACCGGAGCCGCATGCGATCACGACCACCTCACCGGTGCCCGCCTGCTCCTTGCGGCGCAGCGCCTCTTCGACGGCGAACTCGTCGTAGGGATTGATGATGAACTTGACGCCGGCTTCGTCGAGCGACTTGCCGTCGGCGGCGATCTTGACGCGCGTTTCGGAATCGGCGACGCGTTTGATGCAAACGGCGATCTTCATGGCGGTGTCAGGTGTCGGGGGAGCCGGGTGTCAGGGACTGAAAAGCTAACCCTGACACCTGACACCTGGCACCCGACACATCGGCGGGCGGGAGCTAGTGGGTCATTTGCGGAGCCGGCCCGAGCGCGATCCCCCAAGGCCCCTGTCCCACCGGAATCGTGGCAATCACCTTGAGACTGTCGGTGTCGACCACCGAGACGTCGTTGGAGGGACCGTTGGCGCTGTACAGCCGCTTTCCATCGGGGGAGATCGCGAGGCCCCAGGGACGCGTCCCCACCTTGACGGAGCCCACGATCTTGTTGCTGGCCGGATCGATGACCTCGACCGTGCCGTGGCGACCAGTGGCGACGAACACCCGCTTGCTGTCGGGGGCGACCTTCACCCCCATGGGCCGCGAGCCTTCCGGCATCGGGATCACGGCGATGCGCGTATGCTTGGCGACGTCGATCACGGACACCGTCCCCCCCACCTCCGCCGACACGTAGAGCCGGGAACCGTCGGGGAGAAAACCGAGATCGCGCGGGCGTTTGTCCACGGTCACGTGAAACAGGACCTTGCCGGTCTGCGACTCGATCCCCGTGAGGTTGCTCGAGGTTTCCCCCGTCACGATCACCAATTTGCCGTCGGGGCTGACCGCTACGCCTTCCGGCTCGGTACCGACGGGCACCGTGGCTACCAGCCTGCCCGATGCGGGCTCGAGAATCGACGCTGTCGCCGCGTCCTCATTGGACACGAAGATGCGCGACCCGTCGGGGTTCAGGGCGAACTGTTCAGGATCGGACCCGCCCGGCATCGTCCGGACGACTTGGTGGGTGGTGGCGTCGATCATCGCCACGCCGTCCTTCTTCTTGTCCACCGGCAGCTTGGCGCAATCGGCGTCGGACATCGTGGGTGGACAGCGCGGCGAACCGGAGAGCGCGACGTAGACGAAGCGCCCGTCCGGGCTGACGTGCACGCCTCGCACCCGGGCTCCGAGCGGAATCGTCGCGATCACGGAGTCCCGGTCCGTTGCGATCACGGAGAGGTCCTGCGAGACCTCGTTCGACACGTACGCGAGGAGGCCGGTCGGGGCCGCCGGAGTCGCGGTCGCGGTGGTACTGGCGGGCGGCGGAGCCTTGCCGCGGCTGCAGGCGAAGGCGCCGAGAATCGTGAGAGCGATGGTGGTGATGGATGTTGAGTTCATGGCTGATGACATGGTGTCGGGTGTCGGGGGTCGGGTGCCAGAGGTGCCGTGAAGTTAACCTGACACCCGACTCCTGACAGCCGACACCGTTTCAAAAATCCACGCTCACACTGGCCAGCAGATGCCGCGGCTGCCCGGGCGTCAGGAACCGCTGGATTGGGGATCCAGGCTCGGTCGGGTTCGCGGCAAACGTGCCGAATGTGACGTAGCGATGGTTGAAGACATTCGGCACCATGAGCCGGAACTCATACCGGCCCAGGTCGAATTGGAGGGAGGCGTCGGCCACGGTGTAGTCGGGCAACCGGGCTTCGACGTTCTCCTCGTCACCGCGCAAATACTGCGGGCCGACGTAGCGCGCATCGAAGCGCACCCGGACGAGGTCCTTCACCAGGGGAACCGACGCACCGGCGTTGATGCGATCGGCCGGCGTCATCGGGAGGTGGTCCCCCGGCACCACCGATTCGTTCCCGGGATCTCTTCCCGTACTCAGGATGGCGGCAGTCTGAAACGTCGCGTCGGTGTGGCCATAGTTGAGATACAGTTCGGTCGCACCCGCCGACGCCCATCGCGCCGATGCCTCGAGACCCTGCCGCCGCGTAGAACCGATGTTCTGGAAGAACCCGGTGGTGGGAGTAGGCGCGACGAAGAAGATGTCGTCCCGCACATTGGCGCGAAACACGTCGGCGGAGAGCGCCACGCCCGTTCCCGGAATGCTGCCGCGCCAGCCCAGCTCGTAATTCGTTGCGACCACGGGACGCAACGCGGGATCGGGGCCGAGAGCGAACGGCAGGGGGCACGCGGCGGTCGAATCGCTGCAGGCGATCTCCACGAGGGCGGCGGGGCGGAAGCCCCGGCTGATCGAGGCATACACCTCCTGGCTCTCGATGCCCCTCCACGAGAGCGCGGCCCGCGGGCTGACGCGGTGGTATGCGTTTCTCCCGCTCTGGGAAGGATCCAGCAGGTCATCGAACGGCAACCGGATGTAGTCGTAGCGTCCCACGACCGTTGCGGTCAGCGCGGAGAGGAGGTCGTAGCTCACGCCTGTGAACGCCCCCAGATCCACCTCATTGGACCGGACGGAATCGGTGAGCGAGTCCGCGCCGCTCACCGGCACCGCGTACAGCCCGACGACGGTATGTGAGTAGTCGCCGTCCACACCGCCGAACCAGCGCAGCGCTCGGCCGGCGAGGTGCGTCGAGCCGGCGAGCTGGACCGCTCCGCCCGCGACGCGCTCGTGATTGCGCTCGCGCGAGTCGGGCGGGACGCCGTTCTTGTTGAACTGATCGGTGCCGAGCGACCGCCCGAACAGATTGGCGGCGAGACGCACCTGGCCCAGCTCGCGCTCGGCATTCAGAGTGACGAGGTGACTGGTCGGTGCGAAATAGTCGTTGGGGGTGAAGTTCGAGTCGGGGTGGGTCGTCACGGCGTCTTCGGGAAGGCTGCCGGCCTGATGAATCCGATTGTCCGCACCCGAGTAGCTGAGCGTGGCGTTCCATCCGCCCGTGATGAGACCGACTTTCCCGAACAGGGTACCCACGCGACTCTGGGTGACCTGACGCCAGCCGTCCTCGTGCTCGTAGCGTGCGCCCAGGTAGTAGTCCCAGATCCCGTGGCGGTCCCCCGCCCGCAATTTGACCTCATAACGGCCGAAGCTGCCGCCCGACACTTCGACCTCGCGCGCGGCCGGACTCGACCCGCGCCGGGTCACGAGGTTCACCGCGGCGCCGAGCGAATTGCGGCCGAGCAGCACGGATGGCCCGTACACCACCTCGACGCGCTCGACGTCTTCGAGCGGAAGGAGATCGAAGTTGACCTCGTTGGCGTCCGGCTCATTCACGCGCACGCCGTCCACGTACACGGTGATCCCCTGCGGCACGCCGATCGTGGGGGAGACCTGAAAGCCGCGCAGCGTGACGTCGAGCTGCGCCGGTGCGCCGAGTTCGTCCGAGGTCGTGACGCCGGGGAGCTCTTCCAGCGCGTCGGCCAACGTGCGGACACCGCGCGCGTCGAGGTCGGCTCCCTGGAGGGTGGCGGTGCGGCCGGTCAGCCCGTGCATCACTTCGCGGACCGACGGCAGGCGGGTCGCGGTGACGACAACCGGTGCGAGGGTCGTGGTGTCGCGGGCGACGGTGTCGGGTTGCTGGGCGGCGAGACCCACGGCGACGCCACCTTGAAACACGAGGGCCGACGCGATGTGAGCGCGGAGCACGCCCCTCATACGCATCAGCCCGTCGGCGGGTTCATCAGTTGAAGGCGTTGAGCCCGGTGATCTCCTGCCCCAGGATCAGCGTATGGATGTCGTGGGTCCCCTCGTAGGTGTACACCGACTCGAGGTTCGCGAGGTGGCGCATCGCCTGGTACTCGGCGAGGATGCCGTTGGCGCCGAGCAGACGGCGCGTTTCGCGCGCGACGTCGGTGGCCATGTTGACGTTGTTGCGCTTGGCGAGCGACACCTGTTGCGGCGTCATCGTCCCGGCGTCCTTCAAGCGGCCGAGCTGGAGGCAGAGCAGCTGCGCCTTGGTAATCTCGGTGAGCATTTCGGCGAGCCGGGCTTGTTGCAGCTGGAACGCGCCGAGCGGTTTGCCGAACATCACGCGGTTGCGCGCATAGCTCACCGCCTCATCGTAGCACGCCATCGCCGCGCCGACGGCGCCCCAGGCGATGCCGTAGCGCGCCTGCGTGAGACACATCAACGGGGACTTGAGACCACCCGACTTGGGCAGGAGCGCGTCCTTGGGAAGGTGGACATCCTGCAGCACCAGCTCCGAGGTGTCCGACGCGCGCAGCGAGAGCTTGCCCTTCTGGTCCTTAGCCGCGAACCCCTTGGTGTCGGTGGGGACGATGAAACCGCGAATCGAGCTCTGGTCGTCGAGCTTGCCGGTCTTCGCCCATACGACGGCGACCTGCGCGGTCGAGCCGTTGGTGATCCACATCTTGGCGCCGTTCAGCACCCAGCCGTCGGACGTCTCCTTTGCGACGGTGATCATGCCGCCCGGATTCGACCCGTAGTCTGGCTCGGTGAGCCCGAAGCAGCCGATCACCTTCCCGCTCGCCATCTGGGGAAGCCAGGTCTGCTTCTGCTCGTCGGACCCGAAGGCGAAGATTGGGTACATCACGAGGCCGCCCTGCACCGACGCGAACGAGCGCACGCCGGAGTCGCCACGCTCCAGCTCCTGCATGATCAACCCGTACGCGACGTTATCGAGCCCGGCGCAGCCGTACTCCTCCGGGAGGTTGGCGCCGAAGAGGCCCAGCTCCGCCATTCCGGGAATCAGCTGTTTCGGAAAGCGGCCCTCGACGTAGCACTGTCCGATGATCGGGAGGAGGTTGTCGTCGACCCAGCCGCGCACCGTATCCCGCACCGCGCGCTCTTCCTCGGACAACAACCCGTCAATGTTGTAGAAGTCGACGCCGTGGAATTTGGAAGGCATGAGGCATTCTCGGTTGTCGGTAATCGGTCGTTCACCACCCGCTATTGCGGGTCGGTGAAGTTAACCCGACGACCGACGACTGAAAACCGATAACGCCGTCAAACTGGGACCGGTGCTCCGTGGCGCTCTCGCGCGAAGGCGAACGTGTCTGACGGCCGGAACCGCCCCCGCTCTCCCTCCCAGCGGAAGAACGTGACCTGGACCGCAGCGGGCTCGATGGTGACGAAGTTGAAGCACGACGGCCGACCGCCGCGGGTGCGGACCGACAGCGTCCCCGTGGTCGAGACGACGACCTTCCCCTCCAGCACGTCCGCGCCCTCCTGGTGATCGTGGCCGCAGAGGACGACGTCGGCCCCGGACTCGATCACCCGCCGCTGCGCCGTGCGCCAGCGCGCGAGCCCCATGCGCTGGGAGATGTCGCCGCGTAGCACGTTGTGATGCACCACGAGCACCCGGGCCAGGTCCTTGGGTGCGCGACCGAACACGTCGCGCACGCGCTCGAATTCGCGACGCGGCAGGTGCCCCTTCACGCAGAAGTCGCGCAGGTTACTGATGGAGGCGAGGCTCAAGCCGTAGGAGGTCAGGACGCTCGCGAACAACGCCCCGGGCACCTCGAGCGTCGGGGTCAGGTCGTCGCCGAAGTACCGCCGGTACTTGCGATAGATCGCATTCCTGGCGATCGGGAGGAGCGGACGGTGCCACCACTGCACGTCGTGATTCCCCGGCATGGTGAAGACCTTGGCCGTCTCCGATGCCAGGTTCGCGAAGGCGCGGGCCCGCTGGAATTCGCCGTGCCGGGCACGCTGGGAAATATCTCCGCCGATTACCACGACGTCGGGACGCAAGTCCGGCAGCATCCGCTCCAGCGCCTCGATCTGCCGGATGTCGGCGACGCCGCCGAAGTGGAGATCGGCGAGCTGCAGGATCTGAACCGTCACGACTCGACCTGAACGGTGTAGGTCAGCACCGTCTGACCACCCGCCGGCACGCGCACGCGAAACCGCGTTTCCGTCGACGACAGCTTCTCGGCAGGCACGCTGCTCTCGGTCACGGTCCAGGTGCCAAAGTGATTCTCGCGCACGTCGACGGTGACCGTATCGGTCTTGGCGTTGGTCACGGTCACCCGGTAGGACGCCGTGATGCGCTGCCGTGCGGGGAGACCGCGCCGCAACGGCGGAAGCTGCTCCTGGTTGTAGTCGGTTTGCACGCGCTCGGCCGTCACATCGAAGGCGTCCCCCGACTGCACGCGCACATCCTTGGCTGCCGGCGTGTGGCCGATCGTCGCCTCGCCGATGAGCTGCAGCCGGCCCGACGAATCCGCTTGGTAGAGCTGCATCGTGCCGCCCGGCAGCGGGCGGTCCCCAAACGGCGTGCCTTTCGTTCGCTTGAACGTGTACCAGACCTGCACCGGCACCTGGTTTTGGTCGGTCGGCGTCTGCCCGATCCACCCGCGCCACGGCAGCACCCCGGGGACGACAAACTCCTGGGTCACAGCCGTCGATGTACGCGGGAAGAAGGCGGTCGTCACCGGGACGCCGGGCTCGAGCATGAGACGCGACGGCAGCGAGTACACGTGCGTTTCCCCGACCGCCTGCTCCGACGGGACGTACTCCTTCGCCTCTTGCGCCCGCATCGCCATGACGCCGGCGGCCATCGGCGCCGGCACCGCAACCTCCCGGGCTCGATTGATCGTTCCCGCCACCAGTTGAACATCGGCGCTGTCGGTGCGCAGTGCCTGGGACGTGACGGTTGCCGCTCCACCAACCGACGCCTGGCCGCCCGCGATAATGGCCTGATACGTCGCCTCCCAGGTGACCCCCTGCGCGACATAGGCGAGCTGCGTGTTCGGCCGATTGCGCGCGGCATCGAGCGTGAGCGCCCCCTCGGGCGACGTGCGAACGAGCTCGCCGGGAAACAGCGGTTGGCCCGGAATGGTGAGGAGCAACCGTCCGTCGGCGAGCCGGTACTGGGGAGGATCCGCTCGCACCACGGTCGCACGAATCGTGTCGCGACGCCCGACTCCCTCGGACACGAACGAGAGCGTCTGACCGACGGCGTTGCGCAGTGCATCGGCTGTGCCGCTCGGGTAGCGGACCGTCGCCCCCGAGACCGTGACGGCCGTATCCGGCGAAAACAGCGTCGCGGGATCGAGACCGTCGATCTGCACGGTGACGACGTTCCGCCCCTTCTGCAGCGCCTGCGGCAGCGTGCGTCGCACCACCACGCGCCCGTCACTGTAAATCGAAAGGGACGTTTGCCCCCACAGTAGTGTTGGGGTCACCGCAACCAGCCCCAGCATCGCAAGAGCTGTTAGCTGACGGCTGATACCCGAAGGTGTCTTGTTCATTTCATCCACTCCAGTGCCACGCGTCTCGCGATCAGAGACGTCAACGTGTACCAGATCAACACAGCGGCGACCGCGACGAGCCGCGAGGTCCGATCGGGCGGCAACGACAAGGTCATATAGAGGGCCAGCGGCAGCGTGGTTCCGACCGCCACCCACTGACTGATCTTTCGAGCACGGTGCACCAGCTTCGCCCAGCACTCGGAGCAGATCCCTCCCACCGCCAGACCGGGGACCATCTCCCCGCACTTGGCGCAGGCGTGACTAGGCCCGAGCGGCCACGGCGCGCGCAAATTCGGCTGTAGAAGCACGTCCTCCCAGATCCCGCGTCCGTACCTTCTCCGATACGATCGTGGCCTCGATCGCCCGCCGCAACCGACGCGCCGCGTCGAGCTCCCCTACGTGGTCGAGCATCATCGCGGCGGCAAGCATCAGCGCTGTCGGATTCGCCACTCCCCGCCCCGCGATATCCGGCGCCGAGCCGTGCACCGCTTCGAAGATCGCCGCCTTCGTGCCGATGTTGGCCCCGGGCGCCAGCCCCAGCCCACCAATCAGCCCTGCCGCCAGATCGGAGAGGATATCGCCGAACAGGTTGGTCGTCACGATCACGTCGAACTGCGCCGGGTTGATCACCAGCTGCATCGCGGTGTTGTCGACGATCTTGTCCTCACACACGATCGCGCCCTGGTACGCCTTCGCTACCTGTCGTCCCGTCTCGAGAAACAGCGCCGAGGTCGCCTTCAGGATGTTGGCCTTGTGGACGATCGTGACCTTCTTGCGGTCGTGGGCCCGTGCGTACTCGAACGCGTACTGGCAGATGCGGCGCGCCCCGTCGCGCGTCATCACCGATGTCGCCTGCGCCACCGCCTTGGGGTCGGTCCCCACCCGGAAGGTGTGGTCGAGCCCGACGTAGAGCCCCTCGGTGTTCTCGCGCACGATCACGAGGTCGACTCCCTCGAAACGCCCACCGGGGATCATCGTCTTCGCCGGGCGGACGTTGGCGTAGAGGTCGAACTCCTGGCGCAGCGCGACGTTCACCGAACGGTAGCCACCCCCCACCGGCGTGGTGAGCGGGCCCTTCAGCGCCAGCTTGGTGCGACGGATCGAATCGAGCGTGGCGTTGGGAAGCGGGGTACCCGCCTTGTCGACGGCACTCATCCCGCCATACTCCTCGTCCCAGTCGAATGTCACGCCGATTGCCTCGAGCACTTGAAGCGTCGCCGCCGTGATCTCCGGGCCGATGCCGTCGCCCGCGATGAGCGTGGCCTCGCGCCGGCTCACGGCAATCCGGGGGTCAGCGCCTTCACCGCCCGCGTGAGGGCGGTCCAGGGATCGGGGCCGTCGCCCCGCGCCACGGTGCGCCAGCTCACCCGGCCGAGCCGTCCGTCGACGATCACCACAGTGAGCTCGGCCGTGCCGGTGCGGGCGGGGCTGCCGGGCGTCGTGGCTCTCCGGAACACGAGCTGGGCCGGGGCCAGGACGTAGCGCGCATCGGCGATCGCCACGAGCGCGCGCAGCTCCGCCCGCAGCGGATCGGGAATGAAATCGATCCGGTCGTTGCGCAGCATCGCCGTCCCCATCTGGTCGGGGTTGGTGGCGAAGGTGGGCGAGCGGCGCGCCTGTCGTCGCAGCTCCTCGGGAAGCACCCATGTCACTTCGGGTGCACGCACCGGCAGCAACGCCCCGATGACGCTGTCGGCCGACGCGAGCGCGGCGCGCTGGTTGGCGAACTGCGGCCACCCGAGCGTCTCATCGGCGCCGATCAGCGTCAGCGGCAGGACGGGGACTTTGACGCTCGCGAGTCCGGCGACCGGAAGCGGCGCCGTCGGTGCTGGCGTGGGTGCCTGGTCGGATTTCTTTCCCCCGCACGCCGAGACGGCCAGGAGGAGCACTAAGTTTTTGTGTCTCAATAGATTACTCACGCCACGCAATATCGACGGGCTGGCGGGCGTTTTCAAGAAGCGAGCGTGAGGCCGCCGTCGACCACGATCGTCTGACCGGTAATGTGCCGGGCCGCCTCGCTGCACAGGAACGACACGACGCGCGCGACGTCCTCCGGCTCCGCGACTCGACCGAGCAGCGACTCGTGCTCGGCGCGCTCCAGGACCTCGCGCGGCAGCCGGGCCAGGAGCTCGGTCTTGACGAATCCCGGCGCCACGGCGTTGACGTTGACGTTGGCGGAGCCCAGGTCGACGGCCGCGGCTTTGGTGAGCCCGATCAGCGCCGCCTTGCTTGCAGCGTAGTTCACGATCCCGAACCCCGGCCGGAACGCCTGGTGGCTCGCGATGTTCACGATCTTGCCGTAACGCTGCGCGCGCAGGTGTGGAGCGACGGCGTGGATCGAATTGAACGCACCGGTGACGTTGGTGTCGAGCACTTCCTGCCACGCATCGGCCGTCAGGCGCCACAGCGCGCCGTCATGCGTCACGCCGGCGTTGTTGATCAGGACGTGGACGCCGCCGAGATGTTCGCGCGTCTCGGTGACGAAGTGCTCGACTTCGTCGGCGTGACGCACGTCGCAATGCTCGGAATACACGCCGACACCGTGGGCCTTGATCGCGGTCTCGGTGAGCAGCGCCTGCGCCGAGACGTCGCGGCCGGGGAGATTGACGTAGTTGAAGGCGATCGCCATGCCGCGCTGCGCCAGGTCGAGACAGATGGCGCGGCCGAGACCGGTCGCGCCGCCGGTGACGATCGCCACCCGTCCCGCCAGGCTTTCCGCCGCGAGGCGCGGGTCGGCCCGCTCCTGTGTCACGGCCGCCCCGGTGGGGGACGGTCCCTGCCGCGCGGCCGTGGACCAGGGATGGGAGGCCAAGTCGTCCGAACCTACCGGGCAATTTGAAGCCCTGCAAGTCGTGACGTAACTTGGGTCTATGCCTCGCCTCGCCCGCGCGCTGCTGTGGGTCGCCGTCGCCGCATTGGGCGCCGTGGCGTTCGGCATTCTCGCCCTGGTGCGGGGCGAGACGATCAGCGCCGCCTGGCTCGTGATCGCCGCGGTCTGCACCTATGCCGTCGCCTTCCGCTTCTACTCGCGCTTCATCGCCAGCCGTGTCTTCGCCCTCGACCCGCGTCGCGCCACCCCCGCCGAGCGGCTGTCGAACGGACGCGACTTCGTCCCGACCAACAAGTGGGTGCTGTTCGGCCACCACTTCGCGGCGATCGCGGGAGCGGGCCCGCTCGTCGGGCCGGTGCTCGCGGCGCAGTTCGGCTTCCTGCCGGGGACTCTCTGGCTCGTGATCGGCGTGGTACTGGGCGGCGCCGTCCAGGACTTCACGATTCTCTGCTGCTCGATCCGCCGCAACGGCAAGTCGCTCGGCCAGATGGCGCGCGAAGAGATCAATCCGGTCGCCGGGATCACCACGATGGTGGCCGTGCTCTCGATCATGATCATCCTGCTCGCCGTATTGGCACTGATCGTGGTGAACGCGCTCAAAGCGAGCCCCTGGGGACTGTTCACGATCGCCTGCACGATTCCAATTGCGCTCCTCATGGGGTGGTGGATGCGCGTGTGGCGGCCGGGGCGGGTGGGAGAGGCTTCGGCGGCCGGGGCGGCCCTGCTGATACTCGCGCTGGTGGGCGGGGGCTGGGTCGCGAGCCACCCCATCGCCGCGGCGTTCACCTACTCGGGACCGGCACTGACGTGGATGATGGTGGGGTATGGATTCGTGGCGTCGGTGCTCCCCGTGTGGATGCTGCTCGCTCCGCGCGATTATCTGTCGACCTTCCTCAAGATCGCGACCATCGTCGTCCTGGCGCTCGCCATTTTGATCCTCCTGCCGCCGCTCCGGATGCCGGCGCTCACGCCGTTCGCGACGCTGGGCGAAGGGCCGGTGTTCGCCGGGAAGATCTTTCCCTTCGCGTTCATCACGATCGCTTGCGGCGCCATCTCAGGGTTCCACGCCCTTGTGGCGTCCGGGACGACGCCCAAGATGCTGGCGCGCGAGACCGATGCCCCGCTGATCGGGTACGGCGGAATGCTGATGGAGTCGTTCGTCGGCGTGATGGCGATGATCGCCGCCTGCACGCTCGAGCCGGGCGTGTACTTCGCGATGAACACGACGCCGGCTGCCCTCGCCGGCGCCGCCGACGTGTTGAAGACCGCGGGATTCGTGGTGACGCCCGAGCAGATGCAGGCGCTCGCGGCACAGATGGGAGAGCAGACGCTGATCGCGCGCACCGGCGGTGCGCCGAGTCTCGCCGTCGGGATGGCGCACATCTTCGCCGGGTTCACGGGGACGCTGGGCGGCAGAGCGGCGACGGCCTTGTGGTATCACTTCGCCATCATGTTCGAGGCGCTCTTCATCCTGACGACGATCGACGCGGGCACGCGCGTCGGACGGTTCATGCTCCAGGAGATCCTGGGCCACGCCTGGCCGCGGTTCGGCGAGACATCCTGGTATCCCAGTATCCTTCTCTCGAGCGCGGTGGTCGTCGCCGCGTGGGGGTATTTCCTCTATCAAGGGGTGGTTGATCCGCTCGGCGGGATCAACTCCCTCTGGCCGTTGTTCGGCATCGCCAATCAGCTGTTGGCACTCGTGGCCTTGTGCGTGGGGACGACGATCATCGTCAAGATGGGGAAACCGCGCTACGCGTGGGTGACGCTCGTGCCCCTGGTCTGGCTCACGTCGATCACGATGACGGCGGGATGGCAGAAGGTCTTTTCGGTCGACCCGAAGCTCGGGTTCCTGGCGCACGCGGCCTCGCTCGCCGGTGCCGCCGACCCGCGGGCGCCGCGGCTCATCTTCAACGACCACTTGAACGCCGTCATGGCACTGGCGTTCATGTCGATCGTCGCGCTCCTGCTCGTCGTGTCGCTGCGGGAATGGTGGCTCGTCCTGTCGCGCCGGAAGGCGGCGACGCTCACCGAGACGCCGTTCGTGGAGAGCGCGTATGCGCGCTAAGGGGCGGACGCAGGCGGGAGAAGGCGGGAGCGGTTGGCGACGTGTGCTCGGTCGAGTCGTCGGTGCCCCGGACTATGAGGCGTACCTCGAGCACTGCCAGACCGCCGGGCACCCGCCGCGACTGAGCGAGCGGGAATTCGTGAACGAGTTCTTTGCTTCCAAAGGAAAGGGAGTCCGCTGTTGCTGACCGATGCCCAAAGCCGTCTGACCACCGCGCTCGCCGGTCGCTATACGATCGAGCGCGAGCTCGGCGCGGGGGGAATGGCGACGGTGTACCTGGCGCACGACGTGCGTCACGACCGCAAGGTGGCGCTCAAGCTGTTGCGCCCCGAGCTGGCGGCGATCCTCGGCGGGGAGCGATTCCTCAAGGAAATCCGGCTCACCGCCAACCTGCAACACCCGCATATCCTGGGACTGCACGACTCGGGCGAGGTGGATGGCCTCGTCTACTACGTCATGCCGTACGTGGAGGGGGAGTCGCTGCGGCAGCGGCTCACCCGCGAGCATCAGCTGCCGATCGATGAAGCGATCCGGCTCGCGTCCGAAGTGGCGAGCGCGCTCGACTACGCGCACCGGCACGGCGTCATTCACCGCGACATCAAGCCCGAGAACATCCTGCTGCACGACGGCGCGGCGCTGGTCGCCGACTTCGGTATCGCCCTCGCCGCCTCGCGCTCCGACGGCGGCACCCGGCTCACCGAGACCGGGATGTCGCTCGGCACGCCGCATTACATGAGCCCCGAGCAGGCGATGGGGGAGCGCGAGATCACCGCCAAGAGCGACGTCTACGCGCTGGGTTGCGTCGTGTACGAGATGCTCTCCGGCGAGCCGCCGTTCACGGGACCCACGGCACAGGCGATCGTGGCGCGGGTCATGACGGAGCAGCCGCGCAGCCTCACGCTGCAGCGGCATTCCATTCCGTCGCATGTCGAGGCGGCTGTCAACCGTGCGCTCGAGAAGCTCCCCGCCGACCGGTTCGCCAGCGCCGCGCAGTTTGCGGAAGCGCTCACGCGACCGGAGTTGACGGCCACCCGCACCGTGGCTCCCGCACCGCCTGCCCGGATGGCGAACCCCTGGCGTCGCTGGTTCACCGTTGCGGCGGGGACCGCCATCGTGTTCGGAGCGGTCGCCGCCTGGGGATGGCTGCGCGCCCCGCGGGCGGTCACGACGCGGCAGTACATCTCCCTGGGCGACAGCGTGCGTATGACGACCCAGCTCCCGGCGATGGCGCTGTCGCCCGACGGTTCGCTGTTCGTCTTCAGGGACGATCGTCAGAACGGCCGCCTGTGGATCAAGCGGCGCGGTGACCTCGCGCTGACGCCGCTGACCGGGACGGAACGGGCCCAGTACCCGTTCTTCTCGCCTGACGGGCAGTGGATCGGGTTCACCGCCGACAGTCATCTCAAGAAGGTGCCGGTAAGCGGCGGGACGAGCGTGACGGTGGCCGATTCCGTCGCGGCGGGTTTCGGCGGCGCGACGTGGCTGGATGACGGCTCGATCGTCTACGTGCCGAACAATCTGCTCGAGCTGCGGCGGGTCAGCGCCAACGGCGGCCCGACCTCGCTCGTGCTGAGAAGCAAGGACGTGTCGATCATCGGCGGTGGAACTGGCAACCCGGTGGGCCTGCCCGGCTCGCACGCCGTCCTGTTCCAGCTGTGCGCGTCGAGCTGCGTGTCGATGAGCGTGCACGTGCTCGACCTGCGCACCGGCAAGGAGAAACCGCTCGTCGACGATGCTGCCAACGCCTGGTATCTCCCTGACGGGCGTCTGTTCTACGTGCGGCGGGACGGCGTGGGCTTCGTCGCTCCGTTCGATCTCAAGCGGCTCGAAATAACCGGAACGGCTGTCCCGGTGCTTGACGGTGTGGCCGTATCGGCCAGCTTCGGCTTCGCGCAGCTCGTCTGGTCGCGATCGGGGGCGCTCGTCTACGAGCGAACGACTGGCGCGGGCGCAACGGAGAACGTGGTCGTGCGCGTGACCCGCGACGGATCGGTGACCCCGATGGATACGGCGTGGTACGGCGCGTTCAATTCGATCGCACTGTCCCCCGATGGCCGCCGGTTGGCGGTCAGTTCCGGGTTCGGAACCGCCGTCAGCATCTGGATCAAACAACTCGACCACGGGCCCTTCACGCGGTTGACCTTCAACGGCCAGGACCGCCGGCCATTCTGGTCCCCCGACGGCCGCAGCGTGGCGTTCGTGCGGGACAGCGGTGGCTCGAGCGCAATCTATTCACGCCCCGCCGACGGCAGCGGAGATGACCGGTTGCTGGTCCGGATCGACCGCCTGGTGCAGGAGGGAGCATGGTCCGCGGACGGCCGCTGGATCATCGTCCGTACCGACAACGGCCAGGCGGGCGCCGGCGACATCGTGGCCGTGCCGGTGGGAGGGGGCGCGCCGCTGCCGATCGCCACCAGCCCGTTCACCGAGCTGAATCCGGCGTTGTCGCCCGACGGCCGGTGGCTGACGTACACCTCGGATGAATCGGGGACCCACGAGGTATATGTGCGGCCGTTCCCGAACGCGACCGCCGGCCGGTGGCAGGTTTCGAACGGCGGTGGCTCGGAGCCGCGGTGGTCACGCGACGGGCGCACGCTCTTCTACATCGACGGGGGTGCCCGCCTCAACGCCGTGTCGGTGCAATCCGCCCCGACGTTTACCGTCGGACAGCGGACGGCGCTCTTCGACGCCGCCAACTTCGTGCTGGCCGGATTCCACCAGTCCTACGACGTGACGCCCGATGGCAGAGCCTTCCTGTTCATCAGCCCGCGCCGAACGGCCACCACGGAAGCCCCGCAGCTCGTGTGGGTGGAGAACTGGTTCGCCGACTTGGCGACACGGCAGGCGCACTGATCCAACGGCGTTGCGCGCTCAATGCCGCACGACCGCGCCGCCGTCTATCTTGCACGAGCTCATGACGGACGCGCTTATCCCTCTCAGAACGGCCCTCGCCGGACGGTACATGATCGAGCGCGAGCTGGGTCACGGGGGCATGGCCACCGTCTACCTGGCCCACGACGTGAAACATGACCGCGACGTGGCCCTCAAGGTGCTCCGCCCTGAGTTGGCCGAAGTACTCGGCCGCGAGCGGTTCCTCGCTGAAATTCAGACCACCGCAAAGCTCAGCCACCCCCACATCCTCCCCCTGCACGACTCCGGGGAGGCAGACGGCATGCTGTTTTACGTGATGCCGCTGGTCGAAGGCGAGACGCTCCGTCAGCAGATGGACCGCGAGAAGGGGCTCCGCGTCGAGCAGGCGCTACAGATCACGCGTGAGGCCGCGAGCGCGTTGAGCTACGCCCACTCCCACGGCGTTATCCACCGCGACATCAAGCCCGAGAATATCATGATCCAGTCCGGACATGCGATCGTCGCGGACTTCGGCATCGCGCGCGCGGTGCGCGCGGCGGGTGATGAACGGATTACCCAGGCCGGCACGGCACTCGGCACCCCGCTGTATATGAGCCCCGAGCAGTCGGCCGGAGAGCCGGACGTGGATGGGCGCAGTGATCTCTACGCCCTCGCCTGCGTCCTCTATGAGATGCTGACCGGTGAGGCACCGTTTACCGGCCCCACGTACGATGCCATTCTCGTGCAGCGGTTCACACGGCCTCCGCCCCGGGTGAGCGACAAGCGGCCCGCCATCCCGCGCGCCATCGATGCCGCGATCTGCCGCGCGATGGCCCGGTCGCCCGGCGAGCGCTTCCCCACGCTCGGGCAGTTCGTCGCCGCCCTCGAGGCCAGGACGCCGCCAACCGATGGCGGCGACCGGTCAATCGCGGTGTTGCCGTTCGCCAACATGAGCGGGGACCCGGAGAACGAGTATTTCTCAGATGGTATTTCCGAAGAAATCATCAACGCGCTGACCCAGCTGCCTCACATCCGGGTCGCGGCGCGCACGTCCTCGTTCTCATTCAAAGGCAAGACCCCCGATCTGCGCACGGTCGGCGACCAGTTGAATGTCAGCACCGTTCTCGAAGGCAGCGTGCGGAAGGCCGGTGGACGGATTCGGATCACCGCCCAGCTCATCAACGTGCCAGACGGCTTTCACCTCTGGTCCGAGCGCTATGACCGTGAGCTGACCGACGTCTTCGCCATCCAGGACGAGATCGCGACGGCGATCGCCGGGAAGCTGAGAGCCACCCTGGGAGGCGACGCCGCTGGCCAGGTCGTCAAGCCCCGGGCATCGAACGTCGAGGCCTACGATGCGTATCTCAAAGGCCATGCCTTCATCACGCAACGCGGCCCCGCCCTGCCTCTCGCAGTCCGTTGTTTCAAAGAGGCGGTCGCGCTCGATCCGCGCTTCGCGCTGGCACACGCCGAGCTCGCCGAGGCGTTGTTGCTCATGGGACTCTACGGGATGGTGCCGCCGCACGAGATCCGCGACGGGGCCCGCGAAGCGTCTGTCCAGGCGCTCGCGGTGGAGCCCGAGCTCGTGCTGGGTCACGTCGTGCTCGGTCTGTATTCGCTGATGGCCGAATTCAATCGGGAGCGCTCGACCCAGGCCTTCGCCCGGGCCGTCGACCTCCATTCGCAGAGCCTGGAAGCCCGGACGCTCCAGGCGGTGTTCGATTTCGGCTATACGCAGGGCGCGTTCGCGGCAGCCGAGGCTCAGCTCCGGGAAGTCCTGAAGGACGACCCGCTCAGCGCGAATGTATGTGCCGGCCTGGGGATCGTGCTGGCGTGGGGACGCAAGAACCCCGAGGCCGCCGTAGAGGCGCGTCGCGGGATCGAGCTCGACCCCAACGCGTTTTACCCCCAGTGGAGCCTGCTGCACGCGCTCGCGCTGGGCCCCGATCCCAAGCAGGCGATCGAAGTGGGCGGGCCGATGCTGGCACGGTTCGGCCGCCACCCCTGGCTGATGATGGGAATGGCGCTGGGCTGCGGCGCGGCAGGCCGTCGCGCACATGCCGAAGCGATCTATGCGGAGCTCGAGGCTCGTTCTCGCAGCGAGTACGTCCAGCCCGCGTCGCTCATGGCGACGGCGATCGGCACCGGCAACCTGCCCGCGGCGCTGGAACACCTGCGCTGCGCTGCGGAGATTCGCGACCCCGTGCTGGCGCTGATGCTGCCCCACTGGCCCGCCTTGGATCCGATCCGGCGGACGCCTGAATTCGCGGCGGTGCTCCGGCAGCTCGGGTGGGGCTGATCACCCCACCGTGGCGATACACTCGATCTCGACGCGCGCGCCGAGTGCAAGGCCGCTCCCCGCCACCGTCGACCGCGCCGGTGGATCATTCGGGAAATAGGTCGCGTACACCGTGTTCATCGCCTGGTAGTCGGCGATGTTCGCGAGAAACACCGTGCATTTCACGACGCGCTCGAGCGAGCTCCGCGCGACCGCCAGCACGCCCTTGATGTTCTCGAGGGCCTGACGCGTCTGCCCGGCGACCCCCGTGTCCGCGAGCTCGCGCGTCCCGGGTTTGTTACCGATCTGACCCGACAGGTAAAGGAGATTCCCCACTCGTACGGCGGTCGAGAACGGGAGTCCCGCCACCTCGTACGGCGTGTGAATCACCTGGCGTTCCTGCGCGGCGAGCGGTGCCGCCGCGAACGTCGCGGCAACGATGAGGGCAAGGCGCATCGATCTCTCCTCGGTCAAGTAGTCCGGACCCGTCCCAGTAGCGGCCACGCCAAGGCGACCGCAACGCCCGTCAGGGCGCTGGCACCGAACGCCCACGGCGCTCCGAAGTACTTCGTCGCGAGCCCGAGCAACACTCCGCCGGCGAGCGCGGCGGCCCCGGTGGCTGCGTAATACACGCCGAACCCCGTCCCCTGCTTCCCCCCGGCGAGCCGCGACACGATGGCCCGCTCGGGGCTCTCCGTCAGTCCCGCCACGACTCCGAAGACGAGAAACAACACCCACGCGGCGAGAGGGCTCGCGGCCCGGGAGAACCCGTACGCGACGGCGGCATAGCACACCCACCCGGTCCACATCGTGCGGCTCGGACCGATGCGGTCCGACAGCTCGCCGCCGATGAAGCTCGTGCTGGACCGGACGACGTGCAGCGCTGCCCAGAGGAGCAGTACGGAGGTGACGGTCACGCCGAGCTGCTGTGTGCGGAGGAGCATGAGCGTCTCGGGCATGCGGAGGAGATAGAAAGCGGAGATGGCGGTGAGGGGCGCGACGAGAGTGGGCGGTGGGGGACGGTAGAGGACGGTAGAGGACGGTACCGGCGTGTCCGTTGCGGCCACTCCTACCGGCTCCTGCCGTTCCCCACCGTCCTGTACCGATCGCACCGCCCATATCGCCAGCACCAGGACCAGGACCCCCGGCACGATACTCGCCCCGATTACGCCGCGCAGATCGAGCTCATGCGACTGGAGCAGCCACCACGCGGCGAGCGGGCCGAGCACCGCGCCGAGATGATCGAGGCCGCGCTGCAAGCCGAACGCCCGCCCGTGCAACTCGGCGGGCGTGACGTCTGAGATCATGGCGTCGCGCGCCGGCGACCGGATTCCTTTTCCGATACGATCCGTGACACGCAGCCCGATCACCTCCCACGCCGCCCCCGCCAGCGCGATCACCGGCCGCACGACGACCGCCACGGCGTAACCCAGGATCACCAGCGCGCCGCGGCGCGGCGGTGCATCAGCGAGACGCCCGGCTCTGTACTTGACGAACGCCGACACGAAGTCGGCCGCCCCATCCAGCGTGCCGAGCGACACGGCTCCGCCGCCCAGCACCGTCGTCACGAACGTCGGGA
This sequence comes from Gemmatimonadales bacterium, assembly GCA_033853695.1. GTDB lineage: Bacteria > Gemmatimonadota > Gemmatimonadetes > Gemmatimonadales > GWC2-71-9 > DASTHG01. The sequence goes on from JAWOLH010000007.1 coordinate 168,692, forward strand.
GCAGCGGGTAGATCATCTCGCTCGCGGAGTCGTTGAGCAGCGAAACCAGACCAAACAGTTTGGCGGCGCGGGGAAGCTTACTCACCGAGGCCCAGACCCCACCGGATCAGCGTGACCGGCAGGCCGCCGTACGACAACACGGCGTCATGAAATCTCCGCAGGGAGAACCCGTTCCCCTGCACAGCCCGAAAGTCGTCCCGCAGGCGCAGCAGATCGCGCCGGCCCACGGCGTAGCAGAGCTGATATCCGGGTGTGGCGCAGTAGCGGCTGACCTCCGCCTCGGCGTTGGCCCGATCCATGTGTACGACGTCGACGAGCTGGGTGACGGCGTCGGCGTAGGTCATGCCCCGCGTGTGGAGTCCCACGTCGAGCACGATGCGCATCGCCCGCCACAAGAGATGCACCCGCTGGAAGAACCGCTCCTCTTCCGCCGCATAGAAGCCTTCGTCACCCATCAGCTCTTCGCAGTACAGCGCCCAGCCTTCCACGGTGAGCGGCGTATAGATGTTCTTTCGCGTCTCTGACGGATTCGCCTGAGCCAGCACGAGCTGCAGATGGTGCCCCGGGAATCCCTCGTGCAACGACGTGGCGGCGATCTCGTGCCGCGAGTGATCGCGCAGAATGCGCTCGCGGGTGGCCGCGGGGAGCGCCGGATCGGGGACGGTCACGTAGAACAACCCACGCGGATCGGTCGTGTAGGGGCCCGGGCTGTCGTAGGCCGCGAAGGGGATCAGCGGCCGCAGGAACTCCGGGGTAGCGATCACGTCGAGCGGCACCGTCGGGACGGGTGCGAGGCCGCGCGCCGCGACGAACTCGCGCGCCCGGTCCATCTCCTGCGCATAGGCCCGGACCAGGCCTTCGGCGCTCGGATGCTCACCGCGCAGCCTGTCCACCAGCGCCGGCCAGTCCTCGTTCCCCGCGATGCGCCGCGCCATCCCGGCGAGGTCGGCGATGACTTCATCCTTGAGGCGCAGCCCATAACGCCACAGCTCGGGCGCGCTATCGCGCAGGGCGTGCTGATAGTGCAGCAGGAAGTTGAAGCCGTCCTCACCCTGCGCGAAGTGCTCGCTCCCCGACTCGACCCAGCGATCGAGGTCGTGCTCGAAGCTGGCGAGGGCGGCGCCGGCGCCGTCGGCGGCTGCTGCGATCCGCTGCGCGGCTGGCCCGCCGGCGTATGCGGCAGCGACTTCCTTCACCAGCAACAACCCTCCGGGACACATCTGCAGCCCCGTTTCGGCGAAGAGCCGCACCGGCTCCGTGAGCGCGGTGCGCGCGTCGTCCAGCAGCTTGGGGATATCCTCGAGCCGCGCCGCCATGGCCGCAGCGTTGACCGCCGAGCCGCGATCACTGCGGCGCAACAACCCGTGCAACCCGCCGAAGAGGTGCGACAGCCAGAATTCCGGGTTTTTCGCCTGCCAGCGGTCGCGCTCGAACGAGCGAATCGTGACGCGGATCTCGTTGAGGACCGCGGTGCGGTCGATCTCGACCGTCAGGTCGTCGGAGGTGGACTCTTCGAGGGCCGCCGAGAGCGATTTCAGCGCTGCGAGATGCGGCGCCAGCGCGGTCTGGCTGTAGCGGCCGAAGCGATCGTCGTAGTCGGTGCGGCCGGCGAGCGTCGCGGCCACGGGATCGAGGTGCCAGCGCAGATCGAAGTACGACCGCTCGAGCTCCCGAAATCCTCCTACCGCCATGCACCCTGCCGCAGCAGGCGATGGCACTCCTCCTCGGCGAGCACGCGATCCGCCTGCTTCGCGGCGGCGAAGAGCGTCTGGCAGGCGGCCTCGTCGTCGGGATCGTAGCCGTGACTCTGCAGCCAGTACTTCACGTTGGAGAGGCCGGAAACGGGCGAGATCTCGATCACCTGCGCGAGGCCCAGCTCTTCCGCGGGCACGGAGCTGTAGACGCGGTCCGCGAGCCACGTGTGGCCCTTCTTCTTGGCCTTGATGATCGCGGCCGCGTGCACGCCGGTGCCGGTGCGAAACGCGTCACTCCCCATCACGGGATAATTGAGCGGGATCGGGATGCCGACGGCGTCGGCGACGGTGCGGCAATACTCCCCGAGTTTCGACAGGTCGGCGCGATGGGCGCCGAGCAGCTTGAGGTTGACGATCAGCAGATCCATTTCCGCGTTGCCGACCCGCTCCCCCACCCCGAGCGCCGTCGCGTGCACCCGGTCGACGCCGGCCTCTATCGCCGCCAGGCAATTGACGAGTCCCATGCCCCGGTCTCTGTGCCCGTGCCAGTCGACCTGTACGCCCTTGTCCCTTACGATTTCACGCCTCACGAATTTCACGAGCGCCTTCACACCGTCCGGTGTCGCATGCCCGACAGTGTCGGCGAGACAAATCCGCGTCGCCCCACAGTCGATGGCCGTCCCGTACAGGAGCTTCAGCGTCTCGGGATCGGCCCGCGTCGTGTCTTCAGTCACGTACATCACGGGGAGGCCCTGGCGCACGCCGAACGTCACCGCCTCCTCGGTTGCCTTACGCATCCGGTCGATCGTCCAGTCCTCCGCGTACTGGCGGATCGGCGACGAGCCGATGAACGTCGCCGCCTCGATCGGGATGCCGACCTCCTGGGAGATCCGCACGACGGGTTCGATGTCGGCGATCACGGTGCGGGCGGCGCAGTTGGGGAAGATAGGGAGCTTGTTGCGCGCGATCTCCCGGGCCAGCGCCCGGACCTGCTCGACCACCCGCGGGCCCGCGCCGGGGAGGCCGATGTCGGCCGCGACGATGCCGAGGTCGGCCATGAGGTGGAGCAGGCGGCGCTTGGTGTCGAGGGACGGGTCCTTCACCGACGGCGATTGCAGGCCGTCGCGTAGCGTCTCATCGTTCAGGTCGACCCGGGCGCTCGTCCAGTCAAAGGGCGCGTCGACCCGGTTCCAGTCGTAGATGAGATCGCGCTCGTCCATGCGCGTAGTGTCGCCCGCAAGTCCCTGCAGGTCAAGCTGCGAGCGCGACTCCCGCCACGTGAGGCGCGACGAGTCCCGCCGGAGCGAGAAACTCCTCCGCATCGACTCGCGCGAACCCGGCGTTGCGGATCGCACGCAGCGTGTCCCGGTCGGGGTGACACCCGTCCCCGATCACGCGCCAGAGCGGCTTCACCCAGCGCTGCAGGCGCCGCCGCAGCGTCCCCGGGGGCGCCGCCACATGCTCAATGAACAGGTAGCGCCCGCCCGGCTTCAGCACGCGCCGGATCTCGCGCAAGGCTGCCGTGACGTCGTCGACGGAGCAGAGCACCAGCGTCCCGACGACGGCATCCGCGCTCGCCTGCTCGAGGGGCAGCCGCTCCACATTCCCCAGGTACACCTCGAACGGCACCGCTGCCGCGCGGGCGGCGCGCTCGAGATAGGCGCGCGCATACGGATTCGGCTCCACGCCGACCCAGCGCATCGCGCTCGTGAAGTACGGGAAATTGGCCCCGGCGCCCGGTCCGATCTCCACCACGGTCCCCGACAGGCCGGTGAACAGCGCCCGTTTGCGGCCGGCGATCCAGCGCTCGTAGGCGACATTGCCGTGCGCCAGAAGCCACGGGACGAGGCGTTTGCGAAGCGAGATCATCGTGACGGTCCATCGCTACATTTATCCCGATGGACTCGCCACTGCAAAGCCTGCATCACGTCACCGCGACGGTCGATGAAGCGCAGCCCGACGTCGATTTCTATGCGCGTGCGCTCGGCCTGCGCCTCGTGAAGAAGACGGTGAACTTCGACAATCATTACGTCTACCATTTCTACTACGGCAACGAGTCGGGCACGCCGAGCACGATCATGACCACGTTCCCCTACCACGGGTGGGGTGTGCCGGTGGGAGCGAAGGGGGCGGGACAGATCCGCACGACGTCGTTTTCTGTGCCCCGGAGCGCTGTCGGATTTTGGAGCCGGCGCCTGGCCGAGCTCGGGAAGAACGTGCACGAGGGCGAGACGCCGTTCGGCGAACCCGCGCTCACCGTCACCGATCCCTCCGGACTGATTCTCGAGCTGGTCGGTACCGAGGGGGACACCCGCACTCCCTGGGTGACGGAGGCCGTGAGCGACGCCCACGCGATCCGTGGCCTCCACGGCGTCACCCTCGAGATCCGAGAGCCACCGCGCACCATCGCCTTCGTCACCGGCCTGCTGGGATTCCGGGTGGTGAACGCGGGGCCGGCGCGCACACGCCTCGCCATCGGGAACGGCGGCCCCGGGGAAACGATCGACATCCTGCATGCCCCGGACGCGCCACCCGCCATGAACGGCCTCGGCACGGTGCACCACGTGGCATTCGCCATCGGTGACGCCGACGAGCAGCTCAGGATCCGCGCCGAGCTGGTACGCCACGGCGTGCAGGTGACCGAGGTGCGCGACCGCCAGTACTTCCGCTCGATCTACTTCCGCGAGCCCGGCGGCGTGCTCTTCGAAATCGCGACGGTGCCGCCCGGTTTCACGGTGGACGAGACGCTGCGGTGTCTCGGGCAGGACCTCAAGCTTCCGCCCTGGGAAGAGCCGCATCGCGGCGTAATCGAAACGAAGCTGCCCCGCCTCACGTGAAGCCCCACGCCGGGCAGCCGCTCGCCCACACCGGGGCGCCCCTCGGGACGAGTGCGGTGGTGATGATCATGGTTCACGGCCGCAACGCGGCGCCGGCGAACATCCTTTCGTTCGTGCCCGCGTTCGGCCGCTCTGGCATCACCTATCTCGCCCCGGCTGCGGCGGGTGGCACTTGGTATCCGTTGAGTTTCATGGCGGAGAGGGAGAAGAACGAGCCCGGCCTCTCATCGGGGTTGTGGGTGCTGGACCAGGTGGTGCGGCACGTCGTGGCTTCCGGAGTCCGCAAGGATCGGATCGTCTTGCTCGGATTCTCGCAGGGCGCCTGTCTCACCTCCGAATTCGCCGCGAGCCACGCGGACCGCTACGGCGGGATCGTGCTCTACAGCGGTGGCCTGATCGGCCCGCCGGGGACGACCTGGGAGTACTCCGGCTCGTTCGCAGGCACTCCGGTATTCCTCGGCTGCAGCGACGTCGACGCCCACGTCCCAAAGTCGCGCGTCGACGAAAGTGCAGCGGTATTTCGACGGATGGGAGCGACCGTCACCGAGCGGATCTACCCCGGGATGGGACACCTCGTGAACGACGATGAGATCGAGTGGACGCGGTCGCTGTTGAGCGTGCTCCCGATCCCCTGATGCGACGACTGAGCGCGGGATCTATGACGCGACCCGCTTGTGCATCCTGCGTACCGGGATGTAGCTGAGAAATCCCGCCGCGACGAATGCATACAGAGTCCACTGATTCAGGGTGATCGCGAACAACGCGCACCCGATCGCGAAGATCCACATCGACGCTTCACCGAAAAACGCCTGCCCCCACTGCGGTCGCACACCACTCGCTTCGACACGCGGCTCGAACGCCGGGACGAGGCCCGGCACCGCGCGCGCATAGCGGCGATACGCCGCCCCCTGTGCTGCTTCGAGCTCCGCCTCTTCGCGGGCGATGAGCCGCAACACGAAGATCGTGAGACCACCGACGAGCACGAGGAATCCGGTGGGGCTCGCGATCATGCCGAAGCTGACGCCCAGGAGCACGGTGCCGAAGTAGAGCGGGTTGCGCAGGTGGCGGTATGGCCCGTCCGCGACGATCCGATCGGAATGGATCGCCGCGTCCTTCACCACGCTGGTGCGCAGATACGCGCTCGCCCAGGTGCGGATCCAGGCGGCCAGGAATGCCACCAGGGCCCCGATGCCGAAGACGAGCTGCACCCCGAACCGCGTATCCTGACCCAGCAGGCGTGCGAACATCTGGGCCGCGTTGCGGTGATCGAAGATGTAGCACCCGAATGCCGCGAGAAACAGCGCGGATATCAGCCAGAACCGATTGCGAAACTCGAAATTGCTGGCCCGCATGCCGCTGCTTACGGCGTCGGGGCCTGTGAAGTTCCCATCTCCACCTCCACGCGCTGCCCCAGCTTCAACGGCGTCGGCTCGAGCAAGGCCACTTTGACGAGCAAGACGCGCGTATCCTGCGGGCGCCCCGGGTCCTGCGGTTTCAGGCGCCGTCCCTGGACCACGGCGGGGATCTCCTCGACGCGCCCCTTCCAGCTTTGCCCGGCGTACCCCTCGGCGCGCACCTCGACCGCCGCGCCGAGCCGCACGCTCCCCGCGTCGAACTCGTCAACTTCCGCCTCGACACGGATCCGGTCCAGGTCGGCAACCCGAGCGATGGCCGCGCCGGAGGAGAGCGCCTGTCCCGGCTCGACCAGACGCTCGAGCACGACCCCGTCGATGGGCGCGCAGATCGACGACTTTCGCACAATGGCATCGAGCCGTTGGACGTCGGCCTGTGCGAGCGCGAGCCGAGCCCGCGCCGCGTCCCGGTCGTGCAGCGCCTGGTCGAGGCCCTGCTGCGACACGAGGGACTGCTCCTTGAGGACCTGCACCCGGGCCAGATCGGACTCGGACAGCCGCAGGTCGGCTTCCGCTTCGGCGCTCCTGGCTCGCGCCGCGGCCAGGGCTGCGCGCTGCTCCGAGGCATCGAGCTCCACCAGCGGGTCGCCGCGGCGCACCCGAGCGCCTTCCTGCACGAGGACGCGGGCGACCGTACCCTGCAGGTCCGTCCCGACCATCACGTCGCTTCCCGGATAGCTCACGAGGCGCCCTTCGGCGCGAACCAGCGCGGGCGCCACCGCCGGGCTCGCCGCGGCGGCTCGAGGCTCGCGGCCGTGCACCCGCACTACGAACGCCGACAACGCCCCGAGAGCGGCGAGGGACAGGAGAACGCGCACCATCGTGGTCGTCTTCATACGTCACTCCCTCTCACGCCGCGGCTGCGGCGTCCGTGATCAATTGGCCGTCCCGGATCGACACGACCCGGTCGGCAATGGAGCGGACTTTGTGATCGTGCGTCACGATCAGGAGCGCACGATTGTCGCGCTTCGCCAGCTGACGGAACATTTCGAGGATCTGCATGCCCACTTGGGAATCGAGGTTCGCGGTGGGCTCGTCGGCCAGCAGAATCGGAGGCCGTCCGGCGAGCGCGCGCGCCACCGCGACCCGCTGCTTCTGTCCGCCCGAGAGATCGCGTGGCAGAAAGTCGCGACGCTCCGCCAGTCCGACTGCTTCCAGCACGGCCTCGGCCTCTCGGCGTGCGCCGCCGCCCTGCATGCCCTTGATGTTGAGCGCATACTCGACGTTCTCGAGCGCCGTCAGCGCCGGGAACAGATTGAACTGCTGAAACACGAAGCCGATCGACTTGCGGCGAATCGTCGGCAGCTCGTCCGGCCGCGTCGCGTCGACCGGCGTGCCGTCCACCACCACGCGGCCCCCGGTCGCCGTGAGGATGCAGCCCAGGATCGACAGCAACGTCGTCTTGCCGGACCCCGAGGGCCCCTCGAGGATGACGATCTCGCCGCGGTCGAGCGTCAGGGTCACCCCGCGCAATACGTGCACCGGCTCGCGCCCTTCGGTGAAAGTCTTGGTGACGGCCTCCGCGGTCAGTACGGCCATGCGTGCGTCCTCCTCAGGTCCGGAATACGAGCGCCGGATCGATCCGGGCCACTTTGCGGAACGACAGCATCGCCGCGGCTAGGCAGAGCAGCACCGTGCCGACGAACACGACCACGACCACCGACGGCGGAATGATGAGCTTCAGGTCAACGTGCTCCAGGGCCGGCCGCAGCGCCAGAGAAGGCACCACGCCCGCCACGAACCCCACGACCGCGGCGGCCCCAGCCTGCTTGGCGAGAATCCGGTAGATGTCGCGATTGCCGCCGCCGATGGCCTTGACGGTGCCGAATTCCTTGATGTGGTCCATCGTCGCAGTGTAGAGCGTCTGTGCAACCACCACGAGACCCACGAGGCAGCCGAGGAACACCGTGAGCCCCGCGTTCAGTCCCAGGCCGGTGCTGACGATCCAGTATTTCCGCGATTGCGCCGCCCACTCGGCGCCGGTGTAGACGTCGTTGTAGGGAAGCCGCCGGCGGATTTCCGCTCGAACCGCCTCGAGATCGGCGCCCGGGGCGAGCTTGATCAGCATGTAATTGGTCTGTCCATCCAACAACGTCCCGCCGATACGCTGCGCCAGGTCGAAGTCCATGAAGCCAACCGGGGTGGTCGCGAATGACAGCGCTTCGGCGCTGCGACCGATGATCTCAACGCGGGTGTTGTTCACCTCGCGGTAGTCCCCGACCGCGAACGGCCCCATCCGCCTGACGGCGGAAGCATCAAGGAACAGATAGGGACCGCGGCGTAGGTCACCCAGATCCCCCTCCAGCACGTGCCACGGTACGTTCCAGCGGCGATGGTCCTCGAGTCCGTAGATCTCGGTGTTCTCCTGGGCGCCGTTGGGCAACGTGACGTTGTAATAGGTCATGATCAGGTTGTCCGCGCGCGCCACCCCCGGCACCGACCGCACCCGCTGCACCAGCCCTTCGGGGAAGGGGTGCGGAAAGTCGATGTTCGGCGTGTTCTTCGACGTCACCCAGAGGTCCGCGTCCACGTGATTGATGATCACCGACGCATTGTCCATGAGGCCGAGGAACAGCCCGACCTGGACGAACACCAGCATCACCGCGAAGGCCACCCCAGCCACCGTGATGGCGAAGCGCAGCCGGTCGTGCAGCAGCGTTTTGAGAGCGAGATCGACCATGGGCTCTAGTCTTGGCGCAGGAGGCCGGAGAACAGCGTCTCGAGCATCGCGTCGGTGCGCTGCTCCGGCCTGCGCCAATCGACCCAGGTATCCGACGACATCGCGACGTGCAGCGCGGCGACGCCGTGAACGCCGGCCCACAGTGTCTGGCAGATCAAATCGGGGTCGGTCAGCCCGGCGCGGAAACGCCCCTGCGCTAGCGCCTCGACGACCGCCATGCGCAGGAACGCGTAGGCGTCCTCGGCGGGATCGCCCTTGCGCCCGTAATCGTTCATGTCCTCCTGCCCCGGGAGCCGCGGCGTCATGAACATCAAGCGATAGTGATTGGGGTGAGCCAGGGCGAATTCAATGTACGCGCGACCGATCTGCTTGATGCGCACCACAGGGTCGCGCTCCAGCGCGATCGGCTGAAACGCGTGGGCCAGCGCGAGAAAATCCACCGCGCAGATCTCGCGGACCAAGGCGTCCTTGTCCGTGAAGTGGAGGTAGATCGCCGTGGGGGAGTACTCGATCTGTTCCGCGATCCGCCGCATTGTGACCGCCTCATAGCCGTCACGCGCAAACAGATCGCGCGCCGCATCGAGAATCAGCTCCCGTGTCGCCTGCTTTTCTCGCTCCCGCCGTGCAACGGAGCCCATATTCCTCGCCGTTTGATTAACGTCGTCACTATACTTAACGCCGTTAAGTTTGTAAAGTTTCAGTTGGTAAGTTCCTGTAATACAATCGCTTAATATGTTGGGTGTTGTGAAGCGGCGCTGACGGGGCTGAGCGTTCACCGCTCACCGCTCCCGGTACATTGTCGTCTAACCCTCGCGGCACCCGCGGGACCCTCATGACCCCGGAGCGGAGATGTACGACTGGATCGGCTGGATGGCGACGGCGATGACTTCGAGTTCGTACTTCTTCCGCCAGCCTGGGACGCTGCGGCGCATCCAGGGAGCCGCCGCGGTCCTGTGGGGCACGTACGGGGCGCTGATTCACTCCCTTCCGGTACTCGTCGCCAATATCATCGTGGCGTCGGCCGCGTTCGGGTCCTTACTTACGCTGCGACGAGCTCGATCAACGTGATCTCCGACGGCGCGAGCAGCCGCAGCGGGGGTCCCCAATACCCGGTCCCGCGACTGACGTAGAGCCACATCTGCTCCAGCCGGTGCAGTCCCGCGACGAACGGCTGGAACAATCGCACCAGCAGATTGAATGGGAAGTACTGCCCGCCGTGCGTATGCCCCGAGAGCTGCAGGTCGAATCCCGCATCGCGCGCGGCGTACGCGCTCTTGGGCTGGTGGGCGAGCAACACGCGCACATGGCTGTCCGGAGCCCCGGCGAGCGCCTGCACAGGATCCGGCGCTGCGGAGAGATCGGTCACCCCGGCGAGGAGCAGGCGGCCGCTGCCGTGCACCACGAGGCGGTGCTCATTCTCGAGGACGTCCACCCCGAGGCGCGCGAGCTCCGAGGTCCATCCGCGCACATCCCAGTAGTACTCGTGGTTGCCGGTGACGAAGAACGTGCCGTGGGGCGCTCGCAGGCCGGCGAGCGGCTCGACGTGCTCGCGCAGCTCGGGGACGAGACCATCGGCGACGTCTCCCGTCACCGCGACGAGATCGGGGGCGAGCCCGTTGGTGCGCTCCACCACCGACTCGACGAAGCGGCGGCGGATCGTCGGGCCCACGTGCAGGTCCGAGAGCTGCGCGATCCGGAAACCGTGCAGATCGTCGGGGAGGTCGCGGATCGGAACCGTCACGTGCACCACCCGGGGACGGCGCGCCTGGAGCATCCCCCAGAGCGTCAGAGCGAGCGAGCCCTCGAGGATCGCCACGGCGACGTTGTGGATGCGAAGCACGTCGGCGAGCGCGAAGAAGACGATCAACATCGACGACAACCCCATCGCCACGTACCCCGCCCACTCCAGCGCGCGCTTGGCGCGCCACGTCGACCGGCCTGCCACGAACGCCGCGAGCGGCAGCCAGGCGAGGATCACCGTGGCGGCTACGGCGAGGGCGCCGTACGGTCGGAGATGCCGACCGACATACACGTTGAGCAGCGTCCAGATACCGCCCACGATGAGCAGCCGGCGCGCGATCTGTTGCCAGGTCATGTCAGTGCGCCGCAGCCGTCCCGCCCGGCATTCGCTTACTCCCGTGCATCAGCAACAGCAGAGGCAACGACAGCACGAAGACGGCCCCGAACAGCAGGAACAGCTGCTCGAACGACTCCATCGTCGCCTGGCGCATGACCTGCAGGTTGATGATCGCCGTGGCCTTGGATTCGAGCAGCCCCGGCGGCACGCCCTGGGCCGCAAGGCCACGCTCCAGCATGGAGAGCCGTGCCTGGGTGGCGGGCGAATACGGGGTCACGTCCGCCATCAGATCGGCCCGATGGATCGTGGCGAAGCGCGTCACCAGCGTCGCTGACAGAGCGATGCCGACGCTGCCCCCGAGCTGGCGCGTCAAGTTGAAGAGACCCGTGCCGTTCGGAATGCGGCTCATCGGGAGATCGGCGAGCGACAGGTTCGTCAGCGGCACGAAGATCAACCCGAGCCCCACGCCGCGGAAGATCAGCGGCCAGAAGAAGTCCGACATCCCGCTGTCGGTCGTGAAGTGGGCGTGCTTCCACATCGAGAGCGCGAACAGCGCCACACCCGCGAGGATCGACAGCCGAGCGTCGAATTTGCCGGTCGTGCGCCCCATGACCGCCATCGTGAAGGCGCTGGCCAGCGCGCCGGGGAGAATGACGAACCCCGTCTGTTCGGCGGAGAACCCCTGCAGGTTCTGGAGATAGACCGGGAGCACGAACACCGTCGCGTACAGGCACACGCCGAGCCCGGCGGCGAAGGTGACGCCGACCGCCAGCTGGCGGCTCTTCAGGATGCGCAGGTCCACGACCGGGTGCTCGGTGCGGAGCTCGTGCCACACGAACGTCACGAGCGAAGCGGCACTCACGAGCGCCAGCAGCTGGACCTGCTTTGAATCGAACCAGTCGAGCCGCTCCCCGCGCTCCAGCATCGTCTGCAGCGTGCCGATGCCGGCGGCCAGAAGGAGCAGGCCGATGTAATCCACGCGCTCGGCCCGGTTCTGGTGCTCCGAGTCCTTGATGTAGGACAGCGTCATGGCGAACGCGAGCATCCCGAAAGGGATGTTGATGTAGAAGATCCAGGGCCACCCGAAGGCGTCGGTGATGTAACCGCCGAGCGTCGGGCCGAGCGTGGGACCCACCATGACGCCCACGCCAAAGATCGCCATCGCCGTGCCATACTCTTCGCGCGGGAATTCCTCGTAGAGAATCGCCTGCGACGTGGAGAGCAGCGCTCCGCCCCCCAGCCCCTGGAGAATGCGCCAGATGACCAGCTCAATCAGCGTGTGCGAGTTGCCGCAGAAGAACGAGGCGATGGTAAACAGCGCGATCGAGCCGGCGAAGTAGCGCTGCCGCCCGAAGTACGCCGACAGCCATCCCGTGATCGGCAGGATGATGACGTTCGCGACGATGTAGCCGGTCGAGACCCAGGCGATCTCGTCGAGGGTCGCGCCGAGCGTGCCCATCATGTGGGGAATCGCGACGTTCACGATGCTCGTGTCGAGCAGTTCGAGCACCGACGCGAGACTCACCGTCATCGCGATGATGTAGCGGTAGCGGTACCGGTCCTCCCCGGCGACGGCCGGGAGCGGCAGGGTCGTGGCGCTCATCGCGAGGTTACTTGGTGGTGATCGTCGCCACGACGCTCATCCCGGGGCGCAAAGCGCGTCCCTGACAGTCGATCGACGCCACCGGCCGGATGCGCACGGGGATGCGCTGCACGACCTTCGTGTAGTTCCCGGTCGCGTTGTCCGGCGGCAGGAGCGAGAAGCGCGCACCGGTCGCTGGCGACAGACTCTCCACGCGGCCTCCGAAGTGGCAGCCGGGGTAGGCATCGACGCTGAACGTCACCGTATCGCCCGGGACGACGTGGGTCGTCTCGGTTTCCTTCAGGTTGGCCGTGACCCACACGTCGTTCAACGGCACCACGCTCATCAGCGGCTGGCCCGGCTGCACGAGCTGGCCGACCTCGATGCTCTTCTTGCTTACGACGCCCGCCGTGGGGGCGAGGATCCGCGTGTACGACAGCTGCAGCGCCGCCCAGTCGCGCGCGGCGCGGGCCGCTCCCACCCGGGCGTCGGCGCCGATGAGCGCCGCCTGCGCCGCGGCCAGCGCGGCGTCGGCGGCGCGGGCCGTCGTCGTCGCAGCGTCGAGTTGCTGCCTGCTCACGACACCCTGTTCAGCGAGAGGCTGCAGACGCACCAGGTCGGCATGCGCCTTGTCGGCATTGGCCTGTGCCTGGCGCACCGCCGCATCCGCCTGCCCCACGCGCTCGCGCGACGACACGTTGGCGAGCGCCACGGCCAGATCGGCGTCTGCCTGCTGCAGCTTCGCCGCGTAATCCTTGTCGTCGAGCACGAGGATCGTGTCCCCGGCCTTCACCGCCTGATTCTCCTCGACGCTGATCGACTGCACGTAGCCGCCGACCTTGGGGAGGACGGGCAGGATGTGTCCGTCGACCTGGGCGTTGTCCGTGGAAACGTGGGTGCGCGACCAGATCCATTTGCGCACGCCGCCGGCGACGAGCGCCAGCAGCACGATCCCCAGGATCGCGAAGATCCTGTTGCGTTTCGAGCCGTTCTTGGCCGGGCGGAATTCGGCGCTTCCCCGGTTGGCAGGGACCTCACCGCGCGACTGGCGCTGCTCGGACACCTCGGGTTCGATCGTCGTAGCCATTCCTCGTCCCTTTTCGTTCAGCGTTTGGCGTTAGTGCAGCTGCCGGGTGCTGCCCACCGCGCGGGCCAGGGCCACCCGGGCCGCGGCTGCCGCGAAGCGGGCATCGATATCGGTGTCGCGGGCGCGTACCAGCGACGACTGGGCGTTGATGACCTCGATATTGCCGGCCACCCCTGCCTTGAACCGCTCGCGCGCTTCCTCCAGTTCCGCCTGCGCGAGCCGCAACCGCTCGGCGGCGATCGCCTGCTGCTCCGCGGCCGAGCCGAGGTCGAGCCGCGCCGCGTCAACATCGGCGGCGATCTGCCGCCGCAGCTCCTCGGCGCGCACACGCGATTCGTTTACTACCGCCTGCTGCTCCGCCTGGCGCCCCTCGCGGCGAAAGCCGTCCAGAATCGGAACGGTCACCTGCAGCGCGACGAAGCGGGTCGCGATGAGGTCGGTCGGCGCGAGTCCGTTCCCGCCGTAATTCGCCGACAGGTCGAGTCGCGGCAGGCGCTCCGCCGCGATCGCGCTCGCCGCGCGCGATGCCGCGAGACCGCGCGCCTCCTCCGAGCGCAGATCGGGCCGGCGCGAGAGGGCCAGCGTCACGAGCGAGTCCCGCGCATCCGGCAGCTCGACCACTGGGAGCGTGGCCGCCAGGGTGTCGGTCAACTCGACCGGCGCGTCCGGCGGCAGGCCGAGGCTCCGCACGAGGTCGATCCGTGCGCGATCGGCCTCGTTGCGCGCCACGACGAGCGCGCCGCGGGCGGCGACGAGCTGGGTCTGGGCCCGGGTCACGTCGATCGCAGTGCCCACCTCCGCGTCCTTCTGCGCCTGGGCCAGCCGCACCAGCTCGGCGGCGAGTGCGGAGTCCGCGCTACGGGCCTCGACGACCGCCTGGGCCCGGACGGCGCGCAAATAGCTCAACGCGGCGAGCTGCGCCGCGGACTCGCTGGCCAGCCCGCTGTCGGACTCGCTGCTCGAGAGCTGCGAGCGCGCGGCCCGCACCCGCTCGACGCTGGCATAGTCGAACACCGTCTGCGTCAGGTGGAGGCGGGCGTCGTAAAAGTCGAAGGGCCCGAAGAGCTTGGGGAAGCCGAACCCCGGTATGTTGAGCTTGAACCCGAATGCCTGCGGGTTGACCGTCTGGCTGGCCCAGCTGCCGCTTGCCGACAGGTCGGGGAGCAACGGCGCACGGGTCTGCCGGACGCGTGCCCGGGCCTCGTCCGAGCGCAGGCCGGCGAGCGTCACGGTGGGCGCCCCCCCCGCAGCGCGGCTCACCGCGTCGGCGAAGGACAACCGCAGGGGCTCCGTCCCCTGAGCGCGAGCGTTCGTGGCCAGGGCGGCGAGCGCGAGAGGAGCGAGGACGGCCAGCTTAGCGATTTGCGATGCCATTGAGGTACAGGTCGATGTGAGTGTCGAGATACTTCCGCACGTCGAAGCCTTCGGGCATGCACTGGGCGAAGGCGCGCGACGCAGCGGTGGCGTGCATCAAGGGCGACAGCGCGAGCTTCGTCGCGGAGGGCACGTCGACCCGGCGGAATTCCCCGTGCTTGATGCCGCGCTCGATGACGCCGCCCAGGAGCCGGTGGCCCCGGGTGACGACCTCGTCGTAATAGAAGCGGGCGAGCTGCGGAAAGTTGGCCGCCTCGGCCATCATCAGTTTGGGCAACCCGGCGAGCGAGGTCTCGAAGACCAGCCGCCAGTACTCCCGCACCAGCTGCTCGAGCAGCTCGCGGGCGCTCCCCGCGAACGACCGGGCCGTCAACTCGCCCTGGGCGAGCACGGGGACGATCGTC
The DNA here is from genome assembly GCA_033853695.1 of Gemmatimonadales bacterium. Lineage (GTDB taxonomy): Bacteria > Gemmatimonadota > Gemmatimonadetes > Gemmatimonadales > GWC2-71-9 > DASTHG01. The sequence continues at coordinate 183,839 of JAWOLH010000007.1, forward strand.
TGCCGTATCACCGCCTTGAACAACGCCTCTTTGTTCTTGAAGTAGAGGTACAGCGTTCCCTTGGTGACGCCGGCGCGGCGCGCGACATCCTCGACCCGTGTCGCCGCGAAGCCCCGCTCGACGAACAGCTCGAGGGCCGCCGACACGATTTCCTCGGGACGCGCCTCTTTGCGGCGCTTCCAGCGGGGCTTGGCACGACGCCCTGGCCCGGAGGGCCGAGGGGAGCGGGGAAGACGGGGAGAACGGGTGGTCGGGTGCGCCATGCAACGCCTCACGGTTACTTACTGAACGGTTAGTAAGTAATCAGAGAACCCCACCCCGACAAGTGGGGTTCCCGTCAGGCGTCGATCGGCTACCGGGCCCGGGCCAGCTCCCCGGCGTCCATGACGCTGTCCGCAACGGCCTTGTCCTCGATCACCTGCCCGTCACCGATCACCGAGCGCTTGACCTGGGCCCGCACGAGGCGCACGTCGCGCCCCAACAGAGCATGCTCTACCGTGCTTCCCTCGACCCGGCTCCCCCCCTCGATCGTCACGTTCGGCCCGATCGTGCAATTCACGAGGGTGACCCCCGGCTCGACCCGCACCGGCTCGCGAATCACCACGCCTGGCGCGGCGGGCGGAACGAGACCGCGACCGGTCCGCAGCAGGTGCTCATTCGTCTCGAGCAGCGTGTCCACCTTGCCGCAATCGTACCACCCCCCCACGCTCGCCGTGTAGAGCTGCCGCCCCTGGTCCACCATGAACTGGAAGGCGTCGGTGAGATAATACTCGCCCCCCTTCCCGGCCGGCCGGCCCAGGACGTGGGCGATCCCGTCGAACAGGGTGCGCCAGTCCTTGATGTAATAGAGGCCGATGTTGGCGAGCCGGGAGACCGGAGTGTCGGGCTTTTCGACGATGCGCGTCATGTAGCCGTGCTGGTCGGTCACGATCACGCCGAAGCGCTGGTAATCCTCCACCTCCTTCGCCCAGAGGATCCCGTCGGCCTGCTGTGTGCGAATCAGGCCCAGGTCCGCGTCGAACAGCGTGTCCACGAAGATGATGAGCACCGGACCGTCCACCCAGGGACGGGCCAGGTTGATCGCCCCCGCCGTGCCGTCGAGCGTCTTCTGCTCGACGAAGCGCGCCGGAATCCGGTAATGCGTGCGGATGTAGCGCTCCACATCCTCCTTCAGGTGCCCCGTGATGACGAGCAGCTCCTCGACATCGAACCCCGCCACCGTATCCATGACGTAATCCATCACCGGCCGGCCGGCGACGTGGACCAGCGGCTTGGGAACGCGCTTGGTCAACGGCAGGAGGCGCGTGCCCTTCCCCGCCAACGGCACGATCACTTTCATGGCACCCTCCCGTAGCGGTCTTTCAGCCGGATGACGTCGTCGAGCTCCGGCGTCGACGCCTCGAGCAGGTCGCTCGTCACGACCGCCTCGAACTGGTGCACCAGCGTTGGCGGAATGTGAAACGCCTCCCCCTGCGCCACGCGCCGCTCGATCTGCGTCTCCCCCTGCTCAAGGCGGAGCACGATCTCACCCGACAGGACGTAGATCGACTCGTCCTTGCGCTCGTGATACTGCAGGCTCAACACGTGGCCCGCCTCGATGTGCAGGATCTTCCCCACGTAGCGGTCAGTGCGTGCCCAAACCAGCTCGTACCCCCAGGGTTTCTCGACGCGATAGGGGAGATTCGTCATCGGCGACGCTCGATTGCGGATCGAGATACCGCGCCCCCTGCCACCATTCCGCAATCCGAAATCCGCAATCCACAATCAGTCATGCTGGATCATGGTCAGGCCCAACGATGAAGGTGTCGTCACACACGCAGTCACGCACACTCCACATCCCACGCACGCCTCGGGCTTCAGCACCGGGTGCCCCTGCGCGTCCATCGCGAGCGCCCGCTCGCCGATCGGGCACGCCCGGGCGCACACACCGCAGCTCGACCCATGAAACGTGATGCAGCGATCGACGTCGAGCGAGAGCACGCCGAGCCGCACGTCGTTCCACCCGCCGGCCGGCGGCACCAGTGCCCCGGTGGGACAGGCCCGCGCACACGGGATATCGGCGCACACGATGCACGCCTGGATCGACGGCTCGAGCACCGGTGTTCCCGCCGCGAGCCCCGCGCCCGGCGGCGCGCTCCTGATCGCGTGTGCCGGGCAGACGTCGACGCAAGCGCCGCAGCGCGTGCAGGCGGCGAGAAACTCGATCTCCGATCGTGCGCCGGGAGGCCGGAACCAGCGCCGCTGCACCACTCTCTCCTCGGTGCGCCGCGCCACCTCGCGCGCGAGACGCCCCAGCGTGTCGCGCAGGAAGGTGCGGCGGTCGCCCGAATCGATGGCCATCAGAAGCTCGGGGCGAGCGACACGAGCCAGCGGAACTGCGCGCGGTGGTCTCGCGCGTGCGGGTCGGCGGCGTAGTTCCAGCGGCTCACGAGGAACGGCACGTCGAAGCGCATCGTCCAGCCGAGATCTCCGGCGCGCCATGTGGCGACGGCGCCGGCACCGGCATCCCACAGCGGTTTCGCGGACTTCCCGGCGGCGACTGCCGGCACCGCCGCCGAGTCGACGAGACCCCCGTCGCCGAAGAAATGCAACGCCAGGCCGCGTACCGGCCCGCCCCGTCGCGTGAACACGGCACGCGACACTTCCACGTTCCCGCTCAGCGCCCAGCGCCCGCCGAGCTCCGGCGCAAAGCCTCGCAGATTGGCGTCGCCCGGGGCCTGGTAAAAGAAGCCGGGCCGGACGAACAGCGCCCCGCTGCTGCGCAACAGAGGATTGGTGAACGTCTCGTACGGGTCGGCCCCGGCGAGGTAAATCCGTCGCTGCAAGGGCGGTGGCGAGTGCGCCCAGTAGCCGCCCCCAAAGCCGCGCAGCCCGAGCTCCGATCCGAGCCAAAACGGTACGTGTACCGTGAGCTCCCCGGTCCCCCGCAGGAACGGCTCCATGTCGTAGCGGTGCACCGATACGATGCCGGGTCCCGGATAGCGGTACGCGATGCCGCCGTGTACGCCAATCCTTCCGGACATCGTGCCGCGCCCCATGGGCCACGTCGACGACATCCACGGCCCGCCCTCCACGGTACCCGCATCGTCCCACAGCCGCCGGTCGAGGAACTGCAGGTTCGTCGTCGCCATCCAGAGGACGTCGAAGCCGGTGTGGGGATCGGCACGGTCGACCCAGCGACGCCGATCGCTCCGGTCCCAGGAGAGCTGGACGCCGGCGCGGCCCTCGACGTCCCACGCCGCAATCGACGTCGTGGTCCGCGGCATGGGGTGTTGCACCGGATTGGCGAAGCGGAAGTAGATGCCGCTCGCGTCCTTCCCTGTCCGGGTCCCCTGGCTCGCCAGGAGGAGTCCCTGCTGGAAGCGGCCGAGGTAGTTGGAGCGGTCGCGCAGCGCCACGGTCAGCCCGGCGGCGTCGTTAGACCACACGAGCGGCAGGAGGCCGGCCGTCACGCGATCGCGGCGTGCCACGTCACGCGTGGGGTTATCGAGCCGGAATGCGGTCGCGCTGCGCCCCTGCAACAGCCGGGGCTCCCGGTTGTTCAGCATGTTCCAGTCGTGGGCCAGGACGCGCGGATCGAGCATGAGTCGTCCCGGCGCCGAGTCGCTGACGAACCGCACGCGCTCGATTTCCGCCTGGCCGATGGTGCGCGCGTAGATGTGGTGCCGGTCGCCGATCTCCAGGGGCATCACGCCGTCGCCGCGGCGCCGCACGGTGACGGTGACGTGCCAGCGGCCGTCCGCGCCGCGCCGCCGTTCGACGCGCTGCAGCTCGTAGTCGATCAGCGGCGTGCCGTGCAGCCACTCGGCGAAGAACCACTTCAGGTCCTGGTGCGACACTTCTTCGCAGACGGCGCGGAACGCGTCCTCGTCGACGTGCTTCAGCTTCCAGCGCGCGTAGTAGGTGCGGAGGATGCGGCGCATTGCCTCGTCCCCCACCACGTAGCGCAGTTCGTCGTAGAACAACTCTCCCTTGTTGTAGATCATCTCGTTGTACAGATAGAAATCCCGGAACCGCTCGCTCACCGTCGAGACCGGCTCGCTCCAGCGATCCACGTCGTCCAGCAGGATGCCGGCCTCGAGCTCGGGGTAGTCGTCGGCGATCCCGTGCGTCGCCTCGTACCATGCCGTCTGAAAACTCGTGAACCCTTCGTCGAGATAGCCCTCGCGCCACTCGTTGTTGGCGAGGATTCCCATCGTGTACTGGTGTCCCACCTCGTGCAGGATCAGACCCAGCCCGGCGCCCCCGTTCATCACCATCATCGGAAACTCGGTACCGCCCCCCTCGATGCGGTGCACGTTGGTGATCTGCGGCCAGGCGTAGGGACCGTAGAGCGAATCGAGCCAGGCGAGCGCCGTCTCGGTGCGGCTCACCGCGATGCCGCTCCCCCAGGTGGCCCGGTCGCCGGGCTGATAGAGCACGTGCACCACGACGTCCTTGTAGCGCCCTTCCTCGTACACGTACCCGGGATTGAGCGAGAACGCGAAGTGGTGGACCTGCTCGGCGCGGAACCGGACCGTCTTTCGGCCCGGCGGCGCCGGCGGGCAGTCGTTGGGCACCCGGCCGTAGTAGTCGCGCTGGTAGTCCACCGGAACATCGGCGCCGGCGCGCGCCTGCTCCCATCCGGGGTCGCCGCACACCGGGACGCCCGTCGCGCCGATGACCTGGTCCTGGGCGAGCTGGAGCGTCACGTCGTAGGTGGCGAACTCGCCGTAGAACTCGCCGGCCGGGTAGAGCGGATGCGCTTCCCAACCGTAGCGGTCGTACACCACGACCTTGGGATACCACTGCGCGAAGTCGAAGCGCCGGCCTTGCCTTCCCTGGCGGCGTGGCAGCGTCGAGGGGCGCGCCTGCCAAGCGATCTCGACGGTGAGCGAGTCCCCGGGAGGCAGTGGATGGGGCAGCACCCAGTGCGCGATCGTCGAGTCGGGGGCGAAGGGATAGTCGGGGTTGCTGGATGCTCCCATCACGCTGCTCGCGGCGATCCGCTCGAACGCGTAGTCCGGATCCCTCATGTTCTGGTAGCGCACGCGCCCTTCCGACGCATCGGCGGCGCTCCAGCGCGAGCCGGGCCGAAAGGCGTTGAGGTACTGATGGACGTAGAACTCGGTCAGGGTGTCGGGAGAGTGATTCACGTAGGTGATGATCTCGTGGCCGTTCAAGACGCCGGAGGCTTCGTCGAGCGCGGCCGTGATGCGGTAGGCCACCTGCTGCTGCCAATAGGATGAAGTGTCGCTGGAAGGGAGCGACGGGGAGCCCCCGAGGTCGAGTAACGCTACGAGCAGCAGCATGGGCAGTAGAAGCTAAGCGCGGCCTCTGACGGGGGGGAGTCGGCGTGCGCGTTTTCGACGCGGGCGGCGTGATTCGGACGACGGTCGGACGGAGGGGCGGGCACAGGTTGTGGCCCCCTCTTTCAGGAGTGACCGATGTCGACCCTCCGTCCCCTCATCGCGCTGGGCGTCGCGATGCTCGCGGCCAACGCCTGCCGCGACCGCGCGCCGACCGGCGCCGCGATTCCACCCGACGCGCCGCCGTCCGCCGCTGCCCCCGCGCCGCCCGCGCGACCCGATCGCCTGGCCCTGCTCTTCGCTCGCGCGCTCGCGAGCCCGGCGTTCCGCGCCTACGTCAAAGCGCAGCTCGACGCGTCGCCGTTCCCCGAGCACAAGATCGAGCTGCAACGCTTTCTGCCCGCCGCGAGCGGCCGCGCGCTGCGCTATCTGGCGGAGGGGAGCAATACCAGCCCAGACGCCGTCCGAGGGGAGCTTGATCGGGCGATCCCGCTCGAGGTGTATCTCCCGGTTCCGGCGCAACGCGCGGCTTGGTCCGGCGACGCGAACGTGCTGGTCGCGACGGCGATCGGGGATCACGACGCGCCGGTGGCGTTCGACCCGTCGGGACGTCGCTCCGTGTTGAGCGCCGCTGCCCCACCGTCCACTCCCGTCATCGCCATCGTGCCCGTCGAAACCGATTTCTCCGCCCCGCCCGCACGCGTGCTGCAGTGCGACACCACCACGGATTGCTCGGGCGGCACCGGAGGATCGCCGACTCCCCCCGCCGGACTCTACATGCGGAAGTCCCATATCGGGGGGGACTTTGAGGGATGGTTGAAGGGCTCTCCCGAGTATGAAGTGCACATTCTCGGCCAGCAGGGGCAGTCCGACTCCCTCAAGGACTACGCCTGTGCGGGCGAGCATGCGTCCGACGTCCTGCGTTATTACGACCAGAACAGCGCCGACTGGGCGGGCGACGTGTTGCTCTACACGCAAACGGAAATCGACGCCTACAAGACCCAGCATCCTGGCCAGGGCGTGCGGGTGTTCGTCGTCGAGGATGACGACACGCCGTGCGTCATCAAGGCCGACAACACGAGCATTAACCGCCTCTTCGCCACGGCGGACAGCGTGTACAAGCTTTACACCGCCGGGAAGGACCAAAACACCACCCTCGGCAAGGTGTGGTGGGCCGCGCAGATCATCCGCAAGATCTGGACATACGCCGCCGGTCTGATCAAGACGAACGATGACCTCGTCGGCAACGCAATCGACGCGAAGGTCGTCGGCGACCTCTCTCATGTCGGCTACAACTGGATCCTGAAGGGCGAAAAGAACGTCACCAACGGGTGGATCGACCTCGAAATGCGTTGAAAGGAGACCCCATGCGCATCTGCATCGCCATCGTGCTCATCCTCGCTGCCCACGCGACGGTGCTTCCGGCACAATGGAGCCTCACACCGGAAGTTGGGCTGGCCGCCTTCGGCGGATCGGGTCGCGACTCGAGCGGGTTGCGCATGGGGCCGACCCGTGCCACGACCGTCGCGCTCAGGTTCGGCTGGCAGTCTCCCCATCTCGGCGCCGGTATCCGCGTGCTCGCGGGGTCGAGCGGCCTCGGCATCTCCGACGGCAACCTCAGCGTCATTCAGGAGCACCAGATCCGGCTGTTCGAGGTCGCTGGTGTTCTCTCGTGGCCCCTGGCGCGGATCGGGACGTCGAGCCGGCTCCGCCTCGAGACCGGACCGGCGCTCGACATCTGGGCGCCGGAGCAGGCGTCGACGCGGTCCCGGATGGGCGCGATCGCCGCCGCCCTGTGGATCTTCCCCGTGAGTCCGCGACTCGAGGCGATGGTGCGGTTCGAAGCGGCGCTGAGCCGCTCCCTGTTCGGGGCCGCGGATCTGCCCGACGGGGCGGCGCGCCGCAACACCTGGCGGCGGGGAGTCAGCTTCGCTCTCGCGCGCCAGCTGTAGAGAGGGCATCTTGACGTAGAACGACATTATTCAGAAAACTGACGTAAAACGTCACTATTACAGAAATTGACGTATAACGTCATCCCGGCTAGTATTGGCCAGGATGACGGTCCCCCTGTACGTGGCGTTCATCGCCGACGTCGTCGCGTCCCGGGCGCGCACCCCGCGTGCCCGGGGCGCGCTGCAGCAGCGGCTGCGCGCGCTGGCCGGCGAGCTCAACACCCGCTTCCGCGCGCAGCTCGCCGCGCGCTGTGCCGTGACCCTGGGCGATGAGCTCCAGGCCCTTTTTGTGAGCGCCGCACCGGTCTGGGAGGCGGCCCACGAGGTGCGGCTCCGCATCCCGGACGTCGAGTGGGTAGTGGCGTGCGGGCATGGCAGCCTCTCAACGCCGTTGCACCGCGGCGTGAGCGCCCCCGAGCTCGACGGCCCCTGCTTTCACGCCGCCCGCGAGGCCCTCGACGGGGCAAAGCGGGACGGCCTCGTCTTCGCCTTCGGCGGATTCGACACCGTGCTCGACGGATACGCACGCTACTACTCGGCGCTGTATCGAGGATGGAGCGCCCGCCAACGCGCCCTCGCCACGGTGCAACGCGCCCGACCCGCGGCCCGGCTCAAGGAGCTGGCCAAGCTGATCGGTGTCGGCGCAACCAGCATTTCGCACCGCCGGCGCCGTATGGCCTGGCACCTCGTGGCACTCGGTGATAAGGTGTTTCAGGAACTGCTGCTCGTGCGATGAATCCCGTCCCCGCCGTTCTGCTCCTGGCGTTCGCCATCGCTTCGAGCTTCGCGCCTTGGCGCGAAGCCGGATGGACGACACCCGTACGCGCGCTCCTGTACGAGGCCGGGGCGCTGGTCGGGGCGATCGCGCTCGCCCGGTTCTCGCGCGGCCTCGTCTATTCCACGTCATCGGGCTACTTCTGGGGTCGCGTCCTGCTCCTTGCGGCGGGTTACTGGTATGCCTGCGCCGGCGGGGCGGCGCTGGTGCGCCGCGTGCTCGACCTCGTCCCGGTGACGGAGTCGCCCAAGGGCGGCAAAGAAGCGATCACCGTCCCCGCGGTCGAGCTGTCACGCGGTCTCGTGATCGGCGTGCTGGAGCGGACCCTGGCGTTGACACTGGTCCTGACGAGCCAGTACAGCGCGCTCGGGCTGATCCTCGCCGCCAAGGCGATCGTCCGCTATCAGGCGCTCGACGACCGGGACTTCGCCGAGTACGTCCTGATCGGGACGCTCGCGTCGCTCCTCATCGCGTTGTTCGTGGGGATAGCGATCCGCCAACTCTTGATGTAGCGCTGCGAGCTCACCCCTTCGCGAGCGCCTGGCGAACCAGCGCGATCAGCTGCGCCCGGGTGAAGTATGGCGTCCCCTTCAGCGTGTTCGGATCAATCGCCGCGAACGCACTGACCACGCTGCCAGCAGCCGCTCGCAAACGGGCGGGATCTGGGGCGGTGCCTGCGCCGCCATCACGGTGACTCCGGCACTCAGGAACGACCGTGCGCCGAGCAGAAACGGATCGGGCGACCAAGGCTTCCCGAGATTGGGCATTACTCAGCAGCGGAAGAGAGCCATCTGGCTCGAAACGGTACAGCCAGACTCGGATCGGTCGGGACGCCTGTGTGAGCACCGTCACCCAGCAGAATCACATCTCCATGTCCTACAACGAGTTGGCATGATGCACCAATCCGGTCTCGCTCTTGCTTGAAGCAGGGAGCGAGGGAGGGCCACGGAATGTCCAACGCCAATCTTGGGGTCGTGTCGGTCGTAGAGATCAGCGACCGCGATGGAATCGACGGACAGCGGCGCATCGACGGCATTGCGGCGTTGCGCGAACATTTTGCCGCGCTTCGGGAAGAGGTGCTTCCACACCGTTATGCGGTCGTGGATCCCGAGGTCCGGATCCACGGCGACATCGCGGTCCTGACGTTTCGCTACGAGCCCCGCTCGAGTGACGGCAGTTCGTTCATGCCGGTCCTGCGGTGGAAGGCTTCCTCGGTGTACCGGCGCTCAGCCGGCGAGTGGCGCTCCGTTCGCGCGTACTGGTCGGTGGTGAAGGAGTCCTAGACCTACTCTCCCGTCAGCATGCGCCTCCGTAGCACCGTGAGGCGCCGCTTCAGTGACCCGTCGTAGACGCGGTCGCCGATGCGCACCACTACGCCGCCCAGGATCCCGGCATCGGCTTTCACGTGCGCCCGCACCTCCTTGCCGAGCACCTCGCTCAACCGCTCCACGATGCGGCGCGTGAGGGCTTCGTCGGCCGGCGTGGACAGGGTAACGCCGGCATGGACGCGGTTTTGTTTCTGGTCCACGAGGGCCTGGTACTCCTGGGCGATCTCGCCGATCAGTCCCTGGCGTCCGCGCCGCACCACCGCTTGGAGGAAGCGCACCAATTCAACCGGCGCCTCCTTGAGGGCCTCGGCCAGGAGGCGGGACTTCACGGCCTTGGTCACGCGCGGCGAGTCGAGCACGACGGCGATCGCCGGGTCTGCCTGGATCGCGCCGGCGAGCCCGTCCATCAAGCGGCCGAATCCCTCCACCGAGTCCTTGCCGCGCTGCTCGGCGGCCATGAGCAGCGCCTCGGCGTAGTTGCGCGCGATCGTGGCGGCTTTCAATGCCGCTGCCCGATCGTAGCGAGGTAGTCGAGCACCAGCCGGCGGTTCGCCTCGCTGTCGAGGTTCGACTCGACGAGTTTCGACGCAGCGGCGATCGAGAGGTCCACCGCCTCGCGCCGCAGATCGAGGATCGCCTTCTCCTTTTCGGCCCCGATCTCACGGCGCGCCCGCTCGAGCAGCTCTTCCTGCTCCTGCCGGGTGCGCGCCAAGAGCTGCTCGCGTTCCTTCTGGGCAACCGACTTGGCGGCGGTAATCATGTCCTGGGCCTCGGCGCGCGCCTTCTCGAGCGCCTGTTTGTGCTGCTCGAGCAGCTGCGCCGCTCGGGCGTTGGCCTGCTCGGCGTCGGCCAGCTGCTTGGCGATGCGCGCCTCCCGCTCCTCCACCGACTTCAGCAGGGCAGGCCAGCCGAGCCGCCACAGCAGGACGACGAGGATCCCGAAGACGACGAGCGTCCAGAAGATCATCCCCGTGTTGATGCTGAACGGGGTGAACTGCTCCGCATCGGCTGCCGGCTCCTGGAGGAGCAGCAACAGGATGGGCATTACTTGATCAACTTGAAGAGCAGCGCGAAGACGAGCGCGGCGAGGCCCACGCCTTCGACGAGCGCCGCGGTCAAAATCATTGCGCCCCGGATATCGCCCGACGCCTGCGGCTGGCGCGCGATCGCTTCGACGGCCCGGCCGCCGATCTGGCCGATGCCGATGCCGACGCCGACGACGGCGAGGCCGAGCCCGATGCCGGCGCCGAGCAGGGCGTTGGTGTTGAGCGCGGTGGCCGCGTCGGGGGTGGCCTGAAGCAGCAGCAGCATGTTCACCATGACAATCCTCGTGGAAAGTGGACCGAGCGCATCAATGCTCGTGTTGCAGCATGCCGATGAAGACGGACGTCAAGAGCGCGAAGATGTATGCCTGCAGGAACGCCACCAGGAGCTCGAGGCACATCATGAAGAGCACGAACGCAACCGAGCCCGCTGCGACGAACCAGCTGCCGAAGAGAAAGATCAGCCCGAGGAGGGCGAGAATCACGAAGTGCCCCGCCGTCATGTTGGCGAACAACCGGAGGCAGAGGGCGAACGGCTTCACCAGCTTGCTGATCAGCTCGATCGGGGTCATCAGCATCGCCATAGCGGCGGCGCCGAGCCCCTTCATCCCGGGCGGAACGAAGACGATCGTCTTGAGATAACCCTTCGGCCCCAGCGTGAGGAAACCGGAGATCTCGGTGATCAGGAAGGTGAGGATCGCGAGCGTTCCCGTGACGACGATGTTGCCGGTGGGGGTCGATCCAAAGGGAATCAGGCCGAGCAGATTGCAGTACAGCACGAAGAAGAACAACGTGAGGATATAGGGCGCGAACTTCCTGCCGTTGTGGCCGATGTTCGCGATCGCGACGTCGTCGCGCACGAACAGCGCGACCGCCTCCATCGCTGCGCCGAAACCCTTCGGCGCTTTCCCTTCGCGATGCCGGCTCTGCACGCTCCGTCCCGCCACAAACACGGTCAGCCAGACGAGAAACGCGGCGACGAACAGGAAGACGACGTGCTTGGTGGGGGAGACGTCGAGACCGAAGAGCTTCCACCCGACGGGGAGGTGCCACTCACCCCAGGGCAGCTCGACGACATGGCTGTCCGCCGTGTGCCGGAAGATCATGCCGCCGATGTCTGGTCCCTGCATCATTTCAAGAACCTCGTCTCCAGAAAGAGCAGCGGCAGCAGCACGCCGATGTAGCCGAGCATCGTCTCGAGGAGCGGCAGCGCGGCACGGTGCGTCGCCGAGACGGCGAGTAACACACCGAGCACCAGCGCCCGCACTCCCATCCCCGCGTACCAGCGCGCCAGAAAGACCTGTTGTGGCGCGTCCATCGCGGGACGGAGCAGCGCGACCGCCGCGAGCTGTGCGGCCACGGCGATGCACCCTCCAACCCCGGCCCCACGACCACCCGCCAGCACCGCCACACCCACCAGGATGACGCCGGCGGCGAGCAGCGCGGCGTACGGCTTCACTTGCCGGCGGTGTCCTTGCCCACGCGGTAGTAGATCGTCAGGAACCCGCCCAGGCCGCCGACGAACGATCCCACGACGGCGAACAGGGGGCGGGTATGCAGCCAGCCGTCCACCAACCACCCCAGGGCGCCGAAGCCGAGGATCGCGATGACGAATGCCAGGGCGAGGGAGAAGTACTCGTAGCCCTGGCCGTATCCCCTGGCAATCTTGTTCTGATCGTCGTCCGGTTTGTCGACTGGCATGGGGCCGGGCGAAAAGTATGCGCTTGTGAAATTTTTCGCAAGCAAAGCGCCGAGGGTGCAACTTTATGTGGCACTTGGGAGTACGATGTAGTATTCTACCGACCCCATGACGACCACACCGCGTCCCGGCGCCCCCAAAGCTGCCCAGCCCCAGGGCGACGTCGAGCTGCTCGAGCGCCTGGCGGCCGCCAGGGGATCGCTGCTCGAGCAGGTGGGGCAGCGCATCGTGGGGCAGCGGGACGTCGTCGAGGGGATCCTCACCGCCGTCTTTTCCGGAGGCCACGCACTGCTCGTCGGCGTCCCCGGCCTCGCCAAGACCCTGATGGTGCAGACGGTGGCCGAGGCGCTCGATCTCAAGTTCTCGCGCATCCAGTTCACGCCAGACCTGATGCCGTCCGACATCACGGGGACGGAGATCATCGAGGAAGACACAAGCACCGGGAAGCGCAGCTTTCGTTTCGTGCGCGGGCCGGTGTTCGCGAACATCGTGCTGGCGGACGAGGTCAACCGCACGCCGCCGAAGACGCAGGCGGCGCTGCTGCAAGCGATGCAGGAGCACCAAGTGACAGCCGCGGGCCAGACGCACGCGCTGCCGGCGCCGTTCTTCGTACTGGCGACGCAGAACCCGATCGAGCAGGAGGGGACGTATCCTCTACCCGAGGCGCAACTCGACCGGTTCATGTTCGAGCTGCGCGTGGGCTATCCCTCGAAGCAGGAAGAGGAGGCGATTGTCGCAGCGACGACGGCGGATCTCGCGACGACGATCCGGCCGGTGCTGACGGCCGAAGACGTGCTGGCGCTACAGCATCTCGTACGGCGCATTCCCGCGGCGAAGGCGCTCGTGGGCGCGGCGGTGACGCTCGTGCGGATGACGCGCCCCGACGATGCCGCGGCGCCCGAGGTCGTAAAGGAGTATGTGAGCTGGGGGGCGGGACCGCGGGCGTCGCAGTATCTGGTCCTCGGCGCGAAGGCGGTGGCAGCGCTCGAAGGGCGGCCGATGCCCGACTACGAGGATCTGAAGCGGGTGGCGCCACTCGTCTTGACGCACCGGCTGGTGATCAACTTTGCCGCCGAAGCCGCGGGGAAGACGGCCTTTGATTTGGTGGGGGAATTAGTCCGGCGGGGGGCCTGGTTGCCGAAATAGAGACCGCCTAGCGTTTGACAGATGGCCTGAAGTGACCCCTGAAGAGCCTGCAAGTTCCTCGTATCAAACGCGTTGACAACACGTTGAAAATTGCACCTTATTCTAATCTGCCGTCGCGCGGAGCGTCGCCGTGTTGATTGTCGGACCGCATTTCCGCCTGCTCACGCTGGGAGTGCCGATGTTCGCGTCGGCCGCCGGCGAAGCCGTGCGGTATCGCACAAGGAAGCACTTCGCCCTCCTGATCCGGCTCGCGCTCGAGCCGGGGCGCAAGTTCGTCCGCGACTATCTCATCGACTTATTGTGGCCTGAGGCTCCGGCGGAGCGCGGCCGCCATTCGTTGTCCCAGGCGATCACGGTGTTGCGCAACTCGATCGGCAGGGAGTTCCTCTCGGCCCAGCGCAGCACCCTCGCACTGGCGGACGGGGTCATCGACGTCGACGCCCTGCGACTCGAACGCTGTGACGCCGACATCCGCGGTCGCTTTCTCGAAGGGTTCGATCTGCGGGGGGCCCGGGGATTCGACGAGTGGCGCGAAGGGTGGTCGGCCCGGCTGCACCCGAAGATCCGGGACTGCCTGGTCAAGCACATGGACGCCGCTCGACGCATCGGCGACTTTGCCACCGTCGAGCGGCATGCGCTGGTGCTGGAGGACCTGGATCCGCACTCCGAAGATGCAGTGCGCGGCATCATGGAGGCGCGGGCGTGGGTCGGCGATCGCAGCAACGCGCTCAAGGCGTTCAACCGTTTCTCGACCCGTATAGCCGAGGAGTTCGGTGCGCGGCCCAGCCCGGAGCTCGAACGGGTCGTCGGTTTATTGCGTGAGGGCAGGCGGACCGCTCCCCGGCCGACATCGGAAGGGCCACCTCCCAAGGAGGAGCGTCGCTTCGAGGCGGAAGCGATCATCGGCCGGGAGCGCGAGTTCTCGGTGCTCTTCGATGCGTGGCTCGAGGTGCGGCAGCACAAGCCCCGAGTGATGGTCGTCCTGGGCGATCCGGGGATTGGAAAGACTACTCTCACCAATTCGTTTGTTTCGTCCTGTCAGATGAAGGGCGCCGTCATCGCGCGCGCGCAGGCGTACGATGCGGAGCGCGAACTCCCGTACGCGGTGCTCGCCGAGCTCGTGCGCCAATTGACACTGCAACGGGCGATCGGGGCGGCGGAACCGGAGGCGCTGGCGGAGCTCTCCCGGTTGACACCGGACATCCTGGCCGTGTTTCCTGGCGTCCCATCGCCTGCGGATTGGCCACCCGAGGTCGTGCCGTTGCGGTTTGCCGACGCGTTCTTGAAGGCGGTGACCGCGGCCGCGGATGACAATCCGGTGGTGCTGGTCGTCGACGACATCCACGCGGCAGACAATGCGAGTGTCGGCATCCTGCACATGCTCGCGCGGAAGCTCAGCGGGCTGCGTTTGATGTTGATCCTTGCTGGCCGCCCGGCCGAGCTTCGCACCTCGGGGGCTCCCGGTGCGCTTGCGACCGACCCGGCAATCGAGGGGCTACAAACAATTCAGCTCGAAGGGTTTTCCGCCGAGACCGGGGCTGCGCTAGTCGCCCGTGTCCGAGCCGACGCTGGCGAAAAGCATGGAACCCCGCCAACGGACCGCATTCTGAGAGCAGGTGCTGGGAATCCACTGGCAATCGAACTCTTGACCAGAGAGTGGACCACTCACGGGGCTGATTCGCTGTTGCGGCAGCTTGAAGCGCTCGACGCCCTTCCTGCGCCCACGCTCGGGATCCCGATTGCCGTACGGACCGTTTTCGAGCGTCAAGCGCGGCGGCTGGATGCTCGGACTCGGGGCGTGCTCGATCTAGCAGCGGTGCTGGGTCGCAGACTCGGGGATCTCCGGCTTTACGAGATTGTT
>JAWOLH010000008.1:0-128375 GCA_033853695.1 Gemmatimonadales bacterium
GGCGGGGCCCCGACTGCTTCGTTCATACATCTCGCCGCGGCGAACGCGGCTCAGCGACTGCTGACGCGCTGGCCCGACACGACCTGCCGTACCCGGAGCCGGACACCCGGCGGCATCGTGGCCCGAATGGTGGTGTCGTAGTTCGGCGGCGCCGGCAACGCGTAGGTCGACCGCACCGCATCGATCGACGCGGACAGGAGCGCCTGCAGCAGGAACGGATTGTGGACTCCGTTCCCCGAGGCCATGTGTGTCGCGAAGCCCCTACCGTAGACCTTGCCGCTCAGGAAATACTGTTTGTCATCCGTTGCGGCGAGCGCCGCGTTCCACAGAGCGCCCTTGGCGACCGTCGTGACGTTGCTGCTGAAATCGAGGGCGGCAGTATCAGCGGCCGTCCCCCGCTTCACCATCGCGGGCAGGAGACCCGTATCCAGCGTGTCGATGATGCCGTTGCTATCCACGTCGTCCCAGAGTTGGTCGAGCAAGTTGTCCAGGTTCTGGATGATCGTGATGTACGCCGATTGCGCAGCCGTCGTGGTCGCGTGGCAGCCCGAGGTCGCGCACGCACTGTAGTCTCGTTGCGTCACCGCGCAGCTCCCGGTGGTCGGGAGCCCGGCGGTATCTGTGCAGGGAACAGCCTGGAACAGGTGGCCTACGCTCTGGAACTTGAACGCGCCGGTCAATTTATCGGTGATCGTCGTGAAGGCCACGTGACACGTCGCGCACAGCCGCGGATTCGCTTCCGTCCCGTGGCTCGAGACGATCAACGTCGTGTCGTATGCGAAATTGGGCGGGAACCAGCCGATGTTCTGCCCCAGCACCAGGAGTCCCTGGGCGCCATGCGCCCCGCGGGCGGTGCTGCCGACGGTCGCCGCGATACCCCACGGCGGCGTGCCGGAGCGAGAGTGGCAACGGACACAGAGATTGTCTGTCGTCGGAGTCGATATGGAGGCCCGGAGCTGTCCTTCATTCGGCCCACCATGCGGATCGTGACACACCACACAGACGATGTGCAGGGAGTCGGTCGAGCCCTTTTCTGCAAAGTTGCCCGTCACCCCAAATTTCACGGTCAACGCAGCATGACCCTCGTGGCAGGGCGTGCATGCCGCATTCCCGAAGGCGTGGCTGAGGCCCGGCCCCGAGCCGTGTGCCGATTGTTTCCATTGGTCCACAAATGGCTCGTGCGTACCGTGATGGCACCCAGCGCAACCGTTGACGATTTTCGCCGTGTCGAGCCCGACCGTGTCCACCTTGATCGATGCGAGCGGCTCGTTGGTTGCGGTCGGGCTCTGGACATGCGTGAACCCGGGCCCGTGGCAGCTTTCGCACTGCACGTCTTGGTAGACAGAGTCCGCCTTCACGGAATAGCCCGCTGACGCTTTCCCTACGTCGTTGCCGAGCTGGGAAACGGTGTGACACGCATTGCAGGACGAGGATGCATGGCCTGAGGCCTGAAGGTCGACCCACGCATCGGAGTGTTTGGTCGCGGCCCAGCTTGTCTGCACGCCGACGTGGCAGTTGCCGCACGTCGTTTGCTTGGTACTGACGGTGAAGTATCCGAGGAAACCATTGACGCTGTCCGGCGGCGGGTTGAACGGCTCTCGCGTCTTATAGACGATCTTTTCGTTCGTACAAGCGCCGAGGGCGAAAACTCCGATCGCGATGGCAAACCAACGAGATGTCGACATAGTCGCTGCCTCCGCTGCCGTTGAACCGTAGACTTCGTCTGCGCCATCATACCTCTCCGTAGAATTACGGGCAAGCGACTAAGTGGTTGGTATATATGTAGTTGTGATGAGGATTTCTTCATGAAAACCGGCTGGATTATGAAGACAGGACGCTTGCTATCAGGCGGGGACGTGATCCTCCGATCCGCTCGACACCGCACGCCGGTCGGGCGCGGGGGCGAGTCGCGGCTCCGCGCCCAGCCAGTACAGGCCGTTGGCCATGATGCAGAATCCCGTCGCCGCGAACCAGACCATCGCCGCGCCGACGAAGGCCGTGAACGAGAGCCACCACAGGCTGTACACCAGCGTGAGCACCGAAGCGATGTTGATGTTGATGCCGACCGCGAGATAGATGCGCCGCTCGAGATACCAGCGGTCGGTCTGCATGAAGTAGAAGTTGCCGCGCTTCTTGGCCCGTTCACCCAGCATCGGCGTGAATCCGAAGAGCCGGAGCAGATTCCCCACGACGCAAAAGCCGGTGAGCGACACGGTGATCGAGGCCAGTCCGGTGGCCATGATCATCACGACCCACCACTTGTTCACCAGAACCGCCAGCGCCGTGCTGATCAGCAGTACGAATCCCGCAATCAACCAGACGGTCCGCTCGATGTACCACCGGTGGGTGGGAACGATGTAGACACCGGAACGGAGTGCCATGGTCCTAGACTACCGCCCGTTCGCGTGGGAGGCAAGAGCGGCTCACCCGAAGGCGCTCCTCCCGCTCGCGTTCATCGAGCGCCTGACGCACCCGGGCGATGTCCTCCTGCAACCGGGGGGAGATGCGGTGTTCCAGGGTGCGCACCTGACGTGAGGTCTGCGCCAGTGCCTGTCCCAGGCGGCGCAAGAGCATTTCCCGTGGCGCGGCGTCGAGCAGCAGTTCGGTGAGCCGCTCGAACCCGGCCGCCGCTCGTTCGGCGGCGAGACCCGTGCCGGCGGGGGCCGTCCCGCGGGCGCCCAAAGTACGCGTGATGGGTGGGCGCGCTGAGATGCGCGAGACGATCACGCCCCACACCGACCCCGGCTCGAGCTCCACCTGGAGATCCCGGCCGGGCCAGGCGATGGCTCGCAGTCCGGAGAGCCCGTGCTGGGCGAGGGCGCCGAGCAGCAGGGGATAGGCCGTTCGGGCGGCATTCGCGATTTCGTCTCGCGCGTCCGCGGCGGGCCGGGCGATCCGGAACAGCTCGGTGACGAGCGCCTCACGCTTGCGGCGCAGCACCGCCGCCCCGCGCGACAGGTGCTGGAGCCGGCGCGTCGCGCGCACCAGCGCCAGCCGTGTCGGTGCGACCCCGGTTCCCCTCATGACGGTCCACCGCCTCCTCGCGCGGCCGCAGGTCGGGTCCCCCACGTCGCATCGCTCAAGCGCAGGAGATCCTCGCGCGGCAGCGCCTCTAGCAGCCTCCACCCTTGCTCGAGCGTCTCGGAGATCGTGCGCCGCGCCGGCCCTTGTCCGACGAATTGGGCCTCGAAGCGATCGGAAAATTGCAGCGCGCGACGGTCGGCAGCGGTGAGTCCGGCCTCGCCCACGATCGCAGCCATGAGCCTCGCTTCCCGCCCCCGGGCGTAGACGGCGTAGAGCTGGTCGGCCCACTCGCGGTGCTCGGGCACAGTATTCCCCGCGCCGATGCCCGCGTTCATGAGCCGGGACAAGGAGGGCAACACATCCACGGGGGGAAACACCCCGCGACGATGCAGCTCGCGACTCAACACGACCTGTCCCTCGGTGATGTATCCGGTGAGGTCGGGGATCGGGTGCGTGATGTCGTCGTCCGGCATGGTCAGAATCGGGAGCTGCGTCACCGATCCTTTGCCCCCGGCGACGATCCCCGCGCGCTCGTACAAGCTCGCGAGGTCGGTGTACATGTAGCCCGGATAGCCACGCCGCCCGGGGAGCTCTTCCCGCGCCGTGCCGATCTCGCGCAGCGCCTCACAATAGTGGGTCATGTCCGCGATCACGACGAGCACGTGCATCCCCGCTTCGAACGCGAGGAATTCCGCCTCGGTCAGGGCCAGTCGCGGCGCGAGCAGCCGCTCGATCGTGGGGTCGCGGGTCTGGTTCAGATACAGCACGCTGCGCTCCGCCGCTCCGCTGCGCTCGATCCGCTCGAGGAACTCGTCCGCCTCGCGAGCGGTGATGCCGACGCCGGCGAAGACGACGGCGAACGCCTCGCCGCGCGGCGCCCGCGCGCCCTCCACGATGCGGGCGGCGAGCTCCAGGGCCGGCAGGCCGGAGCCCGAGAACACCGGGAGCTTCTGCCCGCGTACCAGCGTGTTCATCCCGTCGAGGGCCGAGATGCCGGTCTCGATGAAGTCCCGCGGCCGGGCCCGGCGCACCGGATTGAGCGGGGCGCCCCAGACGGGCCGCGTCGCGTCTCCCAGGGGCGCCGGCAGGTCGTCGATCGGCTCGCCGGCACCCGAGAATGCACGCCCCAGGAGCTCCCGGCCCACGGTCGCCGTCGCCCCGAGTCCCGTGAGCGTGACCTCGGTCCGGGCCGGAGGCAATCCCATCGTTTCCTCGAGCACCTGCAGGACGGTGATGTCGCGCCCGGCATCGATCACCTGCCCGCGGCGTAGCGCCTGCCCGGGGACGCGAATCTCGACCCACTCGCCGAGCGCCACCGTGGGGGTGCGCCGCAGGTACAGGAGCGGACCCGCCGCCGCCGAGGCCCCGTGGTAGCGCCGCACCACGGCTGTCACAGGGCCAGTGCCTCGGCGCTCTGCCGGGCGTCCGCGGCCCGGGCCGCCACTTCGTCGGGCGGCGCGCGCCGCGCTGCCGCCAGGAGCCGGCGCGGGGTGGCGAGATCGAGCCGCTCGAATGTCCCGCCACGATCGAGCGCCCGCCGCCCCGCCCGGTACACCTCAAGGGCCGCTCCGGCAAGCCGGTAGGTCTTGTCGAGACTCGACGTCGCGTCGTTGGGGTCGTGCGCGCTCTGCCCGAGCACCGTTTCGCGGATCGTGCGGGCCGACTCGAGCAATAGCCGATCGGCGTCGAGCAGCGCCTCGGGTCCCACCAGCTCCGCGATCTCACGCAGCTCCCGGTCGCGTTGCAGTAGCTCGATCGTCCCGGCGCGCAGCTCTGCCCAGTCGGCGCCGGCGTGCTCCCGGAACCACGGTTCGGTCACGTCGCCATACAGGGTGTAGCTCGTCTCCCAGTCCACCGCCGGGAACTGCCGCTGATGCGCGAGTGCCGGATCGAGCGCCCACTGAGCGCCGACGACGCGCAGCGCAGCCTGCGTCACGGGCTCCGAGAAATCTCCGCCTGGCGGCGATATCGCGCCGATCACCGTGAGCCCGCCGTCGCGCCCCGGTGTCCCAAGTGCCCGGACGCGACCTGCCCGCTCGTAGAACTTCCCCAGCCGGTTTCCGAGGTACGTCGGATAGCCTTCTTCTCCCGGCATCTCCTGGAGTCGGGCCCCGATCTCCCGCAACGCCTCGGCCCAGCGCGATAGACTGTCCGCCATCAGGGCCACGCGGTAGCCCATGTCGCGGTAGTACTCGGCGACCGTGATGCCGAGATAGACCGATGCCTCGCGCGCGGCCACGGGCATGTTCGACGTGTTCACGACCAGGACGGTCCGATCCATCACCGGCTTGCCCGAGCGATGGTCCACCAGCCTGGGAAACTCCTCGAGCACTTCCGCCATCTCGTTGCCCCGCTCGCCACATCCCACGTAGATCACGACGTCGGCGTCGGCGTACTTGGCGAGCGATTGCTCGATCACCGTCTTTCCCGTCCCGAACCCCCCCGGAACAGCCACGCTCCCCCCCTCGGCGACCGGGAACAGGAAATCGAACACCCGTTGCCCCGTCACGAGCGGCGCGCCAAGCGGCAGGCGACGCGCGATCGGACGGGGCTGCCGAACCGGCCAGGCGTGCGAGAGGCTGAGCGATGTGCCGTCACCGAGCTGGCCGATCGGGTCGGTGACCGAGTACTTCCCGGGATCCAGCGCTGCGACCACGCCCGAGACCGCGGGCGGCACGAGGATGCGGTGCACGAAGCCCCCGTGCTCCAGCACGGTCCCGAGCACGTCTCCGCCGCCCACGCGCGTCCCCGGGGTGACGAGGGGCGTGAAGGTCCACTGCGCCTCCCGGTCGAGGGTTGCGGCGGATGCTCCCGGGCGCACGAAGTCCCCCGTCGCATCGGCGACTCGCGCGAGCGGCCGACCGACCCCATCGAGCACCGAGCCGAGCAACCCGGGACCCAGCTGGACGGTCAGTGACTGGCCGGTCAGGGCGATTGGCTCGCCGACCGACAGCCCACTCGTTTCCTCGTAGACCTGAATCGTGGCGCGCTGACCGGCGACCCGAATCACCTCGCCGAGGAGCCCCTGGTGCCCGACGCGCGCCAGTTCGTAGAGCGAGGCCCCGCCCAGCGGCTCGGCCTCGGCGAGGGCCCCGCTGATGCGCACGAGGACCGGCGGGGACTCGCTCATTTGAGCCTCACCCGGTATCCGATCACCTGCCGCAACAGCTCCACGATGTACGCCTCCGCCGCGGTTCGCTGCTCGCCCCATTCGGGCCCGGGAACCGGCACGACCATCGGGAGCGGGCGCCGTCCCAGCTCGGCGCGCAGGTCGTCGGGAAGCGCGTCGTAGAACGAGTCTTCGAGCAGCACCACGCCGGCCGCAGGATCGTGGAGCAGCTCGCGCAGGCGTCCCGCACTCTCCGTCGAATCGGGCGCCTCGTCGGTGTGCACTCCAGCGAGGCTGAACCCCGACGCGACCTGAGGCCGCGCGATGACGTGCACGGCGTAGCTCATCCGGCCGTGACCAGGGCCGCGGTGATGTCCGCGGGCGGAGCGGCGAGCGCCGCGCCCCAGACGATCCGCTGCAGGTCGACCACCTGCGCCCGCAGTCGCAGCGCGAAGCAAAGGGTCGGCGCCGGACCGAGCGGTGCGCGCCGCACCCGCTGCGACAGAGCGCGCACGCGAATCCGCAACACCTCGTCCTCCAACGCGCCGGGGTCGGGCCCCAAGTCGCGGAACGCGACAGCGAGCGGCCCCGGAGAGAATGCCCGGGCCAGCCGCACCCCGGCCGCCGCGGGCCCGCCCGCGGCGGCGGCTTCCTCGAACGCCACAATGGACAGGCGATCGCCGCCTGGAAGAAACGCCTCCTTAGGGGTGAAGTCTCTCCCCGCCGATGCGAGCACGAGCGCCGTGATGGCGTTCGCGACGTCAACCGCCTCACGGACGAATGCGAGCAGCTCCGCTCCGGCGGGCCGGGCAGCGGACAATGCCCGGGCGGCGAAGGTTCGATCCAGCATCAGGTCGATGGCGAGCGGATCGGGCTGTGCGGTCCGCGCGTGGGCGGCAAGCGCCTCTCCATAGGGATTGCGCCACACCTGGAGCAGTGTCACGACGGCCGCCACGGACGCCTGGCGAGCCAGCTCCTCGAGCGCCCGCTCCGGTAGCGCCGGAGTCGGAATCAGGCCCGACAGACGGGCGTCCGCAGCCGCGCCGCGCGCCGCGCCGCGGAGGATGGCGCGCAGGCTCTTGCGGTCCTCGTCTTCATAGACGACGGCGAGCGCCGGGATGCGCCGTCCGGCCCAACGCGCCAGCGTCCCCAGTGCCGCGGACGCCCAGCGTCGTACCGCGAGCTCCACCTCGGCTGGTGTGGGTACCGCCTCCCCGCCCAGCGGAAACCCGAGTCGCCGCAGCTCGTTCGCCAGAGCAGCGAAGTCCGCCGAGCGCGACAGCAGCTGCAGTTCGGCGACCGACAGGAGATGCGTGCTGAGCCCACGCGCCCGGGCGTTCACGTCGTCCCAACGGCTCATGCATCGATCCCGAGCTGCTCGAGCACCCGCCGGGTCAGCCGGGGGCGTTGCCGCTCCAGACGCTCTTCCAGAGTATCCACCACTTCCACCGTTCCATCCGGCACGGAGACGAAGAACCCGTTGCCCACGTTCGCATCGGCGATGATCGTGATGTCGTCGCGTTTCCTGAGCCCCTCGAGGAGCGAGACCATCGAGGGGGTGCAACGGATCACGAGCGGCCCGGCGCCCAGGGCGGCCAGCGAGCGCTCGACGGCGGCGGGGAGCGATTCCTGGTACGCCGGCAGCCGGAGCGCGGCGGGAAGCTGCTCCGCGACAGAGGTGAACACGCGAGTGAGGAAGCGTTG
The DNA here is from genome assembly GCA_033853695.1 of Gemmatimonadales bacterium. Lineage (GTDB taxonomy): Bacteria > Gemmatimonadota > Gemmatimonadetes > Gemmatimonadales > GWC2-71-9 > DASTHG01. The sequence continues at coordinate 7,838 of JAWOLH010000008.1, forward strand.
CCGGGCTTCGAGGACGGCCCGGCGTGCGGCACGGCGGGCGACGGTCAGGGCCCGTTCCACCTCGCGCCGGCGATAGCGTTCGGACTCGGACGACGCGACCCGGCGACGCTCCGCCACGGTCGAAGTGGACTCGGCCGTGATGCGAGCGGCCTCCGTCTCCGCCGCGGAGCGCAAGCGGGCGATCTCACCGTTGGCATCCCGCTCGAGCGCCTCGAGAAGATGCGACAGGCCCATCGGGGGTCCCGCTCACCCGCCCCGCACCAGAATGACCACGGCCACGACGAAGCCCAGAATCACCATCGTTTCCGGGATGGCGACGAGCAGGATCGCCGTGGTCGATAACTCGGGTTTCTCCGCCATGGACGCCGAGATGGCGGGGCCGATCCTGGACTGCGCCCAGGCGGTCGCCAGAGCGGGAACGGCGACGGCGAGAGCGGCCGCCAGCGTAGTCAATACGGTGTTCATGCAGCTTGCCTCGAATTGCGGGGTGCGGAACGCGGTCGTGCTGGCACGCGCGTCCAGTGGCCGAATGGCTGATAGCGCACGCCGCCGGGGGAGAAGAACTTGCCGAAGAACTCCACGTAGTGCAGACGCAGCGCGTGGATCGTCGGGGTGAACATCGCGATGGCGAAGTTGACGAGGTGGAACAGCAGCGCGAAGACGATGCCGACGACGACGCTGCCCATCGCACCCACCATCTTGTTCGCCACGACGGCCATCATCACCGAGGCGACTCCCAGCGCCATGATACGGGCATAGGAGAGGATGTTCCCGAGGGTCGTGAGCAGCTCGATCGGCGCCACCAGCCCTTCCAGCACGATGAGCACCGGGAACGCCACCAACAGGGCGATCACGACCGGGGTGAAGAACGCCCGGGGCAGCACGTCGACCGCCGCGAGCAGGGCGACGATGACCAGCACGACCATCGCGGCCGACACGCCGCGTCCCATCGCCTGGCGCGGGTGGCGCCGCGCGCTCACGACGCCGAGCACCAGACCCAGTACGACGTGCACGACGCCGATGGCGACCGCCAGCAGCAGAAACGGGATCAGCGCGTCCGAGCGATCGAACAGGAGGGCCCGCATACCGAACCAGCGCCGCCCCAAGTCGCCGAAGAATTCGCCGAACAGAAAGCCGGCGATGATCGAGAACAGGGCGCAGGGGCCGATGATCTCGGAGACGTTGCGCAGCGTCGTGCCCGGACGGGAGCGGGCGTGCAGTAGCAGCCCGAGCGCCGCGAGGACGAGGCCGTAGCCGATGTCCCCAACCATCACGCCGAAGAATGCCGGGAAGAAGACCGCGACGAACGGCGTGGGGTCGATCGATCCATAGCGCGGCAGCGGCATCAAACCGACCAGCGTCTCAAACGGCCGGAAGAGGCGTGGATTGGAGAGCACGACGGGCGCCTGCTCCGACTCCCATTCCTCGCGGGACACCTCGCTCACGACCACCTCGTCGCCGAACGCGGCGCTGAGCCCCGTGTCGAGCGCGCGCCGAGCTCTCGCCGGCACCCACCCCTCGAGCACAAATGCCCGCGACGTGACGCCGGTGAGCGGCAGGGCGGCGAGCGCCACTAACCGGTCGTGGAGCGCCGCTCGCGCCGTTCGCAGCGTAGCCCCATGTTCCCGTGCCAGGGTGCGACGGCGCTCCCGGATCTCCTCCAGTTCCCGCGGGATCTCTCCCAGGCGCGTGAGCATGCGGGGGATCGCATCGGTGAGGGACTTGCCGCCGTAGGCCTCCGGCACCGGGATCTCCTGCACCCGTGCCTCCGCGAGGAGGCGCTCGACCCGTCCTGCCCCCTGCGCCGATACCACGAGGAGCACCGCGGTCTCACCGCTCGGGAGCGGCTGGCTGAAGAGTTGAAACTCCTCCCCGATAGTGGCCTGGAGGCTCGCGCGCAGCTGCGGAATTGTGGCGGTGTCGCCCCCGCGGAGCAGCACGTGATAGGCGGTCGCGTTGGGCCACTGGGCCTCGCTCTGGAGCAAGGCGCGAAACGCGGAGAAGAACTGCTGATACTTCATGATCAACGCGCGCTCTTCTACTATTGAAGCGGTCCGGGCCGCGAGACGCTCCGTTTCACGGCGCACCTGCCACGCCAGCCGGGCCCAGTGTCCCACATCCGCGCGGCTCACGGCCGGCGGGACTGCCGCCGCCCCCTCCCGGATCTCCAACGCCACGAGCGCGTGCTCGACATCATCCAATGCCGACACCAGGTGCCGCCGCTCTCGTTCCTGCGCCGCCGTGAGCTCGGCGTGCGCGAGGGGTGCTGCCTCGGGGGTGGAAAGGTGGACCAGGCTCAGGTCCTGCAGCACGCGCAGCAAGTCCTCGAGTCGCTCGCGCGGCCCGAGAATCCGCACCTTCGCCATCGCGATGATCACGTCGCACCCTGCGACAGGAGCTGCGCCACCACGCCCTGCGCCAGTGCCTGGACCCGCGCCACGGGAACGGCATCGTAGCGGGCCACTTGCTCCACCGCCTCGCGGGCGATCTCGGCCTCTCGCTGCTGCCGCTCGGTCGCTGTCGCCACGGCCGCCGCCTCGGCAGCCGCCTCCACCTCTGCGGCGAGCGCCGCTTCGGCGCGGCGCGCCGCCTCATGGGCATTCGCCACCAGCCGGGCGCATTCCTCACGCGCCTGGCGCAGCGCTTCGTCGAGCCGCTGCTCGGTGGCGATCAATCGTTCCAGCTCCACATCCGACTCCTCGCGACGCCGGCTCTAGTTTCGCCGCAGCGCCCTTGAGCAATCATGAAGCAAGCATAAAGCTCTCTTCACTCCGGTTTGATTGTTGCCTTCTTGATCGGTCGGTATTTGTGGAAGGACAATTCAATCGACCGCATCAGCGGAGGCCCCACCATGTATTTCCCCACTTCGCAACCCTGGGCCGAAGGTCAGTCCCTCACTCAGTACCTCGAACGCCGAGGGGTCAGTCGACGGGAGTTTCTCACGTTCTGCGGCCAGATGGCCGCGATTCTCGGGCTCGGTGAGCTCGCCACCCCGCGCATCGCGCGCGCGCTGACGGCGGTCAAGCGACCAAGTGTCGTCTGGCTCTCACTCCAGGAGTGCACCGGCTGCACGGAGTCCGTGCTGCGCTCGGCGGATCCAACGATCGGCGACCTCGTGCTCGATGTCGTGTCGCTCGACTTCCAGGAGAACCTGATGGCCGGGGCCGGATCGGCCGTGGAGAAGGCGCTCCAGCAGGCCATGGAAAAGAACAAGGGCGAGTACCTGCTCGTGGTAACGGGGTCGGTCCCGTTGAACGACGGGGGCATCTACACCACGATTGCGGGGCGCCCGGTGAAGGAGATCCTCGAAGAAGGTGCGATGGGCGCCAAGGCGGTGATCGCCATCGGGGCCTGCGCCCACTGGGGCAACATCCAGGCGTCGCGACCCAATCCAACCGGCGCGGTGGGCGTGGGCGATATCGTCAAGGACAAGCCGGTGGTCAACATCGCCGGCTGCCCGCCGATCGCCGACGTGGTCACCGCGACCATCGTGCACTACCTGTCCTTCGGCCGGCTTCCGGCGGTGGACTACGAGGGCCGGCCGCTGTTCGCGTACGGCGCGCGGATCCACGACCAGTGCCCGCGGCGCGCGAACTTCGATGCCGGGCAGTTCGTGGAGGAGTTCGACGACGAGGCGGCGCGCAAAGGGTGGTGCCTGTATCACGTCGGCTGCAAGGGGCCGGCGACCTTCTCGCCCTGCCCCATCTTCCAGTGGAACAGCGGCACCAGCTGGCCGATCGGCGCCGGGCACCCCTGCCTCGGCTGCACCGAGCGGCATTTCTGGGATACGATGACGCCATTCTACGGGCGCCTCCCCAACGTGGCCGGCTTCGGCGTGGAGCGCTACGCCGACACGCTGGGCGCGGCGCTCGCGATCGGTGCGACGGCGGGCGTCGCCGCGCACGCGATCGCCACCGGCGTGCATCAGATGCGGGCACGCCGGGCTCTCCCCGTCATCGAACCCCCGACGCAAGGCGAAGGAGGCGGTCATGGCCAGCACTAGGGTCGTCGTCGATCCCATCACGCGGATCGAAGGACACCTCCGCATCGAGGCGCAGGCTGAGAACGGCCGCATTACCAATGCCTGGGCGACCTCCACGCAATTCCGCGGCATCGAGATCATCATGCAGGGGCGGGATCCCCGCGACGCGTGGGCGTTCACCCAACGGATCTGCGGCGTCTGTACCGTGGTCCATGCGGTGGCGAGCTGTCGTGCCGTGGAGGATGCGCTCGACATCAAGATCCCGGCCAACGCGAATTCGATCCGCAATCTGATCCACGGCATGCAGTTCGTGCAGGACCACGTGATGCACTTCTACCACCTGCACGCCCTGGACTGGGTGGACGTGGTCAGCGCGCTCTCGGCCAATCCCGCCGACACGGCCGCGATCGCGAAGAAGATCTCGCCGTGGCCGAACAATTCGGAGACATACTTCCGCGAAGTCCAGAACCGCGTCAAGACGTTCGTGTCGAGTGGCCAGCTCGGCATCTTCACGAACGGCTACTGGGGTCATCCGGCCTACAAGCTGCCCCCCGCCGTGAACCTGCTGGGCGTCGCGCACTATCTCGAAGCCCTCGACTGGCAGCGCGACGTCATCCGGCTGCACACGATCTTCGGCGGCAAGAACCCGCACCCGAATTTCCTCGTGGGCGGGATGGCGTCCGCCATCAATATCGACGGTCGCGCCACCATCAACGCGGCGAAGCTGGCGGACATCCACGACATGATTGGGCGGGCCCGCCGGTTCGTGGAGGAGGTGTATTGGCCCGACCTGGTCGCGATCGCCGGCTTCTATAAGGACTGGGGGGCCATCGGCGGCGGGACCGGCAACTATCTCGCGTGCGGCGAGTTTCCCGAGACCGACGTGCGCGACCTCAACTCGTTGTATCTCCCGCGCGGCATCGTCCTGAACAAGGACATCTCGAAGGTGGTCCCCTACGACCAGAACCAGGTGAAGGAGTTCATCAACAGTTCCTGGTACGAGTACTCCAAGGGAGACAGCGTCGGCCTGCACCCCTTCGAAGGCGAGACGAAGGCCAAGTACGCGGGTCCGCCGACACCCTGGACCTACCTCCAGGGCGAGAAGAAGTACTCGTGGATGAAGGCGCCACGCTACGATGGAAAGCCGATGGAGGTTGGGCCGCTGGCCCGCATGCTCGTCGCGTACGCCGCGGGTCACAACGAGGTGCGTGACCTCGTCAAGACGGTCCTCGGCACGCTCAACGTCGGCCCCGCGGCGTTGTTCTCCACACTGGGGCGCGTCGCGGCCCGCGGCATGGAGACCCTGCTGCTGGCGCGGCGGCTCGAAGTCTGGTACGGCCAGCTCGTCGATCGGATCAAGAACGGCGATACCCGCACCTTCGACAACTCGAAGTGGGATCCGGCAAAGTGGCCCGCCAAGGCACAGGGGTACGGGTACCTCGACGCGCCGCGCGGCGCGCTGGGACACTGGGTGCAGATCGAAGACCAGAAGATCTCCCGCTACCAGTGCGTCGTTCCCAGCACCTGGAATTGCTCCCCGCGCGACGGGCAGGGACAACCCGGGCCGTATGAGGCGGCCCTGATGGACCACCATCCCCTCGTCGACCCGGAGCGCCCGATCGAGATTCTGCGCACCATTCACTCGTTCGACCCGTGCATGGCGTGCGGAGTGCACGTGCTCGACGCCACCGGCCGCGAGGTCACCTCCGTGAGGGTCCAATGAGCGCCCCTCCAGGAAAGCGGCCGCCGCCGGGTCCGCGGACCAGGCCTGGCATCTCGCTCGCGCACAAAGTGCCCCCGCCGTCGGGCGACTATCATTGGGTCTACCTGTGGGAGTGGCCGGTTCGGGCGATGCACTGGGTGGCGGTCCTGTGCATCGTCGTGCTCGTCGTGACCGGCTTCTACATCGGCCGGCCGTATTTCATGACCAGCGGGGAAGCGAGCGCGCACTTCCTCATGGGGTGGGTGCGCTTCATCCACTTCGCCGCCGCCGGCGTGCTCATCGCGACGGCGATCGTGCGGCTCTACTGGCTGTTCGCGGGCAACGAATTCGAGCGCTGGCGCGCGCTGTTCCCCGTGCGCAAGAGCGATTGGGTGAATGCCTGGAAGCAGGTGAAGTTCTACCTGATGATTCAGCCGGAGAAGGCGCCCCATTATCTCGGGCACAACCCGCTGCAGCAGTTCAGCTATACGGGGATGTACGTAGTCGCGCTGGTGCAAGTCGTCACCGGATTCGCCATGTACGGCCAGTCTCGCCCTGGCGGACTCTGGTATACGATCTTCGGATGGGTCGTGCCCCTGCTCGGCGGCATACAGATCGTGCACTTCGTGCATCACGTCCTGACGTGGGTGTTCCTGATATTCATTCCGGTGCACCTCTATCTCGCCTTGCGCGCCGACCTCCTGGAGCGGACGGGGACGATCTCCTCGATCGTGAGTGGTGGACGGTTCGTCCGCTCGGACGTCGAGTATGTGGACCAGCCCAAGTAGCCCCGAGCCCCGAGGCACCGTCGTCATCGGCCTCGGGAATCCGCTCATGGGGGACGACGGCCTGGGGCTCGCCGCGCTCGAGCGCCTTCGTGCCCGCGATATCGAAGGGGACATCGAGCTCGTCGACGGTGGCACCTGGGGACTCTCCTTGCTGCCGGTGATTGAATCGGCGGCACGCGTGCTGCTGCTCGACGCGATCGACGCCGGCGGCGCACCGGGCACCCTGCACACTCTCAGCCGGAGACAGTTGCCCCGCTACCTCGCGACCCGCGTCTCCCCGCACGAGGTCGGCCTCCAGGACGTGCTCGCACTGGCCGAGCTGCGGGGCACGCTCCCCGACGACACCGTGGCCATCGGTCTGCAACCCGCCCGGGTGGAGACCGGCTGCGACCTGAGTCCCGCGGTCCACACGCGTCTCGATGATCTGGTCGCCGCGGCGATGCAACAGCTCGATGGATGGCGCTCGACGACCGGCACCACGAGTCCGCCCGCTCATGCATGAGCTCAGCGTCGCCCTCGAAGTGTGTCGCATGACGGAGGCGCAGGTCGGAGCCGAGGGCGCCGGCGCGGTCCGGACCGTCGGCCTCGAAGTCGGCGACGAGGCCGGCGTGGAGATCGGGAATCTCCAGTTCTGCCTCGAGGCGTTGCTCGCCGAGCCGCCGTTCGCGGGCGCGCGCCCCGTGATCCTGCGACGCTCGGGCGACGTGCTGCGCCTGTCCTACCTGGAAGTGGATGATGGCAGTCCGAACGATTGACGTCCGCGAACGGGTGCTGGCACGGAACGACGAGCTCGCGGCAGAGGTGCGGGCCCGGCTCGCGGCGGCTCGGGTCCCCGCGGTGAACCTCATGTCGTCCCCCGGGGCGGGGAAGACGACGCTGCTCGAACGGACACTGGCGGATCTCGCGGCTGAGCTCTCCATCGCGGTGGTGACGGGAGACGTCCAGACCCAAAACGACGCCGACCGCCTGGCACGCCACACCGATCGGCTGGTGCAGGCTGTCGTGACGAACGGCGCCTGTCACCTGGATGCCCGGCAGATCCTCACCGCGCTGGACGCGATCGATCTCGCCTCCACCGATCTCGTATTCATCGAGAACGTCGGGAACCTGGTCTGTCCCGCGAGCTGGGATCTCGGCGAAAACACGAGGGTCGTGCTGTTCTCCATCACCGAAGGCGAGGACAAGCCGGTCAAATACCCGAAGATGTTCCAGCAGGCGGATACCGTCGTCCTCACGAAGCTCGATCTCCTCCCGCACGTGCCGTTTCGTCTCGAACAGGCGCTGGCGCACTTGCGTCTCGTCAATCCCGACCTCGAGATCCTTTCGACCTCCGCGCTGACCCCCGACGGCGTGAGGCCCTGGTACGGCTTTGTGCGGGCAGCGGCCCGCAGGAAGGCGTCGCGGTGAGCGTGCCGACCCCCGTCGCCACCGCGGCCCGACTGCGCGTGACCGGCGTGGTCCAGGGGGTCGGGTTCCGGCCGTTCGTGCATCGATTGGCCGCGCGGCGTGGCCTGGCAGGCTGGGTACGGAACGCCGCCGGTGAGGTGCAGATCGAGATCGAAGGAGCGGCCGAGGCGATCGCCGACTTCCGCCGGGCACTCGAGCGTGAAGCCCCTCCCCTCGCCAGAATCGACCGAGTGGAACTCGAGCGACTCGCGCCCGTGGGGCGGACCGTATTCGAGATCCGGCCCAGCGCCCTCGAGCCCGATCGCCGCCAGCCGGTCTCCCCCGACGTGGCGCTGTGTTCGGCGTGCGAGGCGGAGCTGCTCGACCCCGGAAACCGCCGCTATCGCTACCCGTTCATCACCTGTACCGATTGTGGGCCGCGCTTCACGGTGATCGAGTCGATGCCCTACGACCGCGAGCGCACCAGCATGCGGGTCTTCGCCCAATGCCCCGAGTGCGCCGCCGAGTACCGCGACCCCGTCAGCCGCCGCTACCACTCCGAAACCAACAGCTGTCCGCGTTGCGGCCCCCGGCTGTGGCTCCGGCACGGCCCGGCGGCGGAGCCCGGTGCGGCGGCTGACGACGACCCGATCGTCGCTGCGGCGCGACTGTTGCGCGCTGGCCGGATCGTGGCGGTACGCGGGCTCGGCGGGTTCCACCTCGCCTGCGACGCGACCAACGCGTCCGCCGTTCTCCTCCTCCGGGAGCGCAAACGGCGCGAGCAAAAGCCCTTCGCCGTCATGGTCCGCACGCTCGACGCGGCCCGGGCGCACGTGCGAGTGACGTCGGCGGAAGCAGCGGTGCTCGCTTCACGCGAACGCCCCATCGTCCTGATGCGCCGCAGCTCGCAAGCGACACTCGCACCGGCAATCGCCCCGGGCCTCGATACGGTTGGTGTGATGCTGGCGTACACACCCCTGCATCACCTGCTGCTGGCGGCTGTCGAACGGCCGCTCGTGATGACCAGCGGCAATGCCAGCGATGAGCCGATCGCGATTGCGAATGCGGATGCCGTCGAACGGCTCGGCGGTCTCGCCGATGCGTTTCTGCTGCACGATCGAGAGATCACGGCGCGCTACGACGATTCCGTGCTGCGCGTCGCGGGCGGCAATCCGATATTCGTGCGCCGAGCCCGTGGCTATGCCCCGCTGCCCCTGGATCTGCCGCAGAGCAGCCCAGTGCCGCTCGTGGGCGTGGGGGCGCATCTCAAGAACACGTTCACCCTGGTGCATGGGCGGCGGGCGTGGGTGAGCCAGCACATCGGCGACCTCGAGAATCTCGAGACGCTGGAGCACTTTCAGAGCACGCTACGAGATTTCCGGCGATTGTTCAGCGTGGAACCCGAGATTGCGGTGCGTGACCTCCATCCGGCGTACCTGTCCAGCCGCGTCGCCGCTGAGCTCGGATGTCATCGCGTCATCGCCGTCCAGCATCACCACGCGCACGTCGCGGCAGTGCTCGCCGAGCACGGGCAAACGGGCACCGCGCTCGGCCTGGCGTTCGACGGTACGGGATATGGCGACGACGGACAGGTGTGGGGTGGTGAATTCCTCGTTGTCGACCTTACGGGATACACACGCGTGGGACACCTGCGTTACGCTCCGCTCCCCGGCGGGGATGCCGCCGCCCGCGCCCCCTGGCGCGTCGCCCGCGGGTACCTCGCGCTCGAGCCATCGATGGGTTCGGCATTCGCCCCCGCCTTCGCCCAGGTCGATCCGCAGGCGCTGGAGGTGGTCGACCAGCAGATCGCCGCCGGCCTCAACACGCCGCGGGCGTCGTCGCTGGGACGGCTCTTCGACGCTGCGGCCGCGATACTCGGTGTGCGGTCGGTTGCGCATTACGAAGGTCAAGCTGCGATGGAGCTCGAGGCTCTGGCGGGGAATCGGCCGGGGGTCCGCCTGCCGTTCCCCGCATGCCAGTCGGCGGACGGTACGTGGGAACTCGATCCGCTGCCGTTACTCGTCGCGTTGGGCGAGGCCGTCGCACAAGGAGGGGACCCGAGTGCGCTCGCCGCCGCATTCCATGAGAGCGTCGCGGGCAGGGCGGCCGAACTCGCCGTTCGCTGCGCCTCGGATCGGGGACTGACGACCGTCGTGCTCGGCGGCGGCTGTTTTCAGAACGTACGGCTCCATGAGGTCGTGCGCCGGCGTCTGGAACGCCGGGGACTCCGCGTCCTCTCGCCGCGTCGGCTCTCCCCCAACGACGGGGCCATCAGCTACGGACAGGCCGCGGTGGCAGCGGCGCTGCTCACCCGGGAGGTTCGTCCATGAAGATTCCAGCCTCGATCCGACACGAGCACGAGTCGCTCCACCGGGAGCTGGCCGACGTCAGCCTCGAGACCGGCAAGGTGGGTGAGGCTGCCCGTACTCTGGCGCAGCTCATGCACCCGCATTTCCTGCGGGAGGACGAATACGCCATGCCTCCCCTCGGATTGCTGGCGCGCCTCGCTCGCAACGAGATCTCGCCCGATATGGCGGAGGCACTGCCACTCGTCGCGCGCCTCAAGGAGGAGATGCCCCTGATGCTCGAGGAGCACCGGGCCATCACGGGAGCGCTGCAGGTACTCGAGGACGCGGCCGCCGCCGACGGCAAGCCGGAGATCGTCGACTTCGCGCGCCGTCTCGCCCTGCATGCCCGATCGGAGGAAGAGATCCTCTATCCAGCGGCGATCCTCGTGGGAGAGATCCTCAAAGAACGTCTCGCCGTCGCCGGCCGGGCGGCGCGAACCTAGGAGACCGATCCATGTGTCTGGGCGTGCCGGGACGGGTCATCGAAATCCGCGGTCAGACGGCCGTGGTCGACTTCTTCGGGGTGCGGCGTGAGACGCGGCTCGACGTCGTGGACGAGCCGGTGGCGCCGGGCGACTACATCCTGAACCACGTCGGATTCGCCATCCGCAAGATCCCGAGTCACGAGATCCAGGACACCCTGGCCCTCTACGAGCTGCTCCTCAAGGAGACCGAGGGAGACATGATGGCCGCCGACGTCCGGGGCGAAATCGCCGCGAGCCGCCAACAGGGAACGCCCGATGCCTGAGACCGTGCTGACTGAAGGCGTAGGCGAGCTGCGCTTCCGCGACCCCGCGAAGGCCAGGGCGCTGGCGCAGGCGCTCGGTCGCGTGGTCGCCGAGATCGGGCGGACACCGGTTTCGGTGATGCACGTCTGCGGCAGCCACGAGCAGGCGATCGCGAAATTCGGGCTGCGGGCGGTCCTGCCGCGCGACCTGAACGTGATCATGGGCCCGGGGTGCCCGGTGTGTGTCACCGACGTCCCCGAGGTCGACGAGGCGATCGTGCTCGCCCAGGACGGGGTCCGCATCGCCACGTACGGAGACATGCTGAAGGTGCCGGGGAGCGTGAAGTCCCTCGCGGACGCACAGGCCGCGGGAGCGCGGGTCGATGTCGTGTACAGCGCGGCGCAGGCGGTCGAGCTGGCCCGCGACACGACCGAGGACGTCGTGTTCTTCGCGAGCGGCTTCGAGACTACCGCCGTGGCGACGGCGGCCGTCGTCCTGTCCGGTCCACCCGCCAACTTTTCCGTGCTGTCGGCCCACAAGTACATCCCCCCGGTGATGGAGATCGTGGCCGAGATGCCCGACACGCGGGTCGAAGGATTCCTCGCCGCCGGGCACGCCGCGACGATCACCGGGTCCGCGATCTTCGAGCGGTTCGTCGAGCGGCACAAGATCCCCGTCGTGGTCGCCGGATTCGAGCCGCTCGACATCCTGGGGGGACTCGTGAAGCTCGTCGAGCTGGTCCGCGACCGCTCGCCGAAGGTCGTGAACATGTACCCGCGCTGCGTCACCCCCGAGGGGAATCGCAACGCCCAGGCCCAGCTGTGGCGGGTGTTCCGCACGGTGGGGGGTAACTGGCGCGGCATCGCGCACGTCCCCAACGGCAACTTGAGACTGCGAGACGACTTCGCCGCGGCCGACGCACGGCGCAAGTACAACATCGACGTGCGGCGCCTGTGGACACACGCACCTTCGGCGCTGACCCAGATCTGCATCTGCGGCACCATCATGGCCGGGACGGCCACCCCGCACGAGTGCCCGTTGTTCGGCAAGCAGTGCGTCCCCGACTCGCCGGTCGGTGCCTGCATGGTCTCGAGCGAAGGCACCTGCAAGATCTGGTACCAGTACGGAGGGCATCCCGACCTATGACCGCCACCACGATCACGACCGCCGGCGGGGACGCCATCATCTCCCTGCGCCACGGCGCCGGCGGACGCGCCATGCGCCAGTTGATCGCCGAGACCCTGGCGGTCGGATACGCGCCGGCGCCGGTGGACGGCATTGGGCTCGCCGCCATGGATGATGGCGCCGCGCTGCGCGTCGGCGACCGCTGGCTCGTCGTCACCACCGACTCCCACGTCGTGCACCCCATCTTCTTTCCCGGCGGCGACATCGGCCGCCTCGCCGTGGCGGGGACGGTCAACGATCTCGCGATGATGGGCGCGACCACCCCCCTGGGGCTCACCTGCGCGGTAATCATCGAGGAAGGCTTTCGCAGGAGCGACCTCGAGCGCATTCAACGCTCGATGCAGGAGACTTGTCGTGAGGCCGGCGTCACGATCGTGACCGGTGACACCAAGGTGATGGGCCGCGGAGAGCTCGACGGCATCGTGATCAACACGACCGGCGTGGCGCTGGCCGACGCCGTCGTGTCGGACGCCGGCCTCCGTTCCGGTGACCGCATCATCCTCACCGGGTCGATCGGCGACCACGGCATGGCGCTGATGGTCAAACGTCACGGTCTCGCGATCGACGCCGAGCTCCGTTCCGACGTAGCGCCGATCAACGCCCTGATCGCGGCCGCCCTCGCCGCGCAGCCGGGAGCGGTCACCGCGCTGAAGGACCCCACGCGGGGCGGCGCGTCCAGCGCGCTGCACGAGATGGCGGAGAAGAGCGACGTGGGAATCGTGATTCACGAACCCAGCGTGCCCGTTTCCCGCACCGTGCGCGCGACCGCCGAGATGCTCGGCCTCGACCCGTTCCAGATCGCGAACGAGGGCAAGGCGATTCTGGGCGTCCGGCCCGATGCCGCCGACCGCGTTCTCGCCGCGCTGCGCGCCCATCCGCTGGGCGGCGCGGCCGCACTGGTCGGTGAGTGCATCGCCGACCACGTCGGCCGGGTGATCCTCGATACGGGTATCGGACGCCGCCTGCTCGTCGAATCGGAGGGTGAGCCCCTCCCGCGCATATGCTGACGTCAGGAGGAGACGCGATGGAGCACATCCGCATGTCCCGCGAGGATGCCGTGGGCATCATCACGCTCGACCGCCGCGAGTGCTTCAATGCGATGGACGTGCACATGGCGCAGGACTTTCGCAAGGCAGGGCTGCAGTTCGCGCGCGACGAGTCGGTGCGCTGCGTGGTCATCCGGGGCACCGGGGGCGTGTTCTGCAGCGGCGCGGACCTCAAGTACGTCCGCTCGCGCGGCGCGACGAGCGACTTCGGCTACCTGCATCCCGACGGCAGCGGTCCGCCACAGGGCTACGGCGAGAGCTTCAAGCAGATCCTCGAGTACCTCCACAGCACGATCTCCGAAATCCGCCGCGCGCCGAAGCCCTTCCTCGCCGCGGTCGACGGGATCGCGGCCGCCGGAGGCTTCGGCATCGCGATGGCGTGCGACCTCGTGCTCGCATCGGAGCGGTCGTCGTTCGAGTGGGCGTACCACAAGACCGGCCTCACCGGCGCCGAAAGCTCGACCTTCTTTCTGCCCCGGCTCGTCGGCCTGCGCAAGGCGATGGAGCTCGTGTACCTGAATCCGCGCCTCTCGGCTCACGAGGCGAAGGCGGCCGGCCTGATCACGGCCGTATTCCCCGACGCGTCGTTCGACGCCGAAGCACTGGCACTCGCGCGGCGCCTGGCGGCGGGGCCGACACGTGCCTACGGGGTCGCCAAGACGCTGCTCAACGCCGCGGCCGGGGTGGACCGGCTCGACTATCACCTCGACGAAGAGTTGCAGCAGCTCGCGCGCATCGCCGACGGCCCCGATTTCGCCGAGGGGCTGGCGTCGTTTTTCGAGAAGCGTGCCCCCGCGTTCAGCGGCGAATAAGCCTCCACCGCCGTTCCGCCTCGCGCCGCAACGCCGGCAGCAGCAGCCAGCGAATCATCACGATCCCGATCCCGAAGATCCGCCAGTAGCGGCGGAATTTCTGCCGCGCCCCGTCGTCCGTGGCGAGCACCCGGGTCTCCGTGCCGAAGCGGGTACGCGCCGGCTCCAGCGGCTCGGTTTCGAGCGTCCACACGATCTTCACGAGGTTGGGCTCGGCGTAGTCGAGAAACTGATCCGCTGGAACTGCGGTGAACGTGACGTCTGCCTTCCAGGGTTGGGCGGTCGCCCCCATGACGAGTTCCCGCCCGCGTGCCTGGCCCAGCTCGCCCCAGCCCAGCGCCTTCGTTTCCGCCACGAGCCCTTTGGCAAAGAGGTCCGCCGCCGGTCGGCTGGCGCCGAGCAGCTTGGCGCGTAGCCAGAAGATGGCGCGGACGAGCGGGATGGACTGCAGGTCGAAGTGCTGCGCGACATCGAACACGAGGTCGGCGGGCGCGCGGACGATTGTCTCGTGCCGTTCCCGGTAATCGGCGCGAGGCATGAATTGATCGATCAGGCGCGTGGTCTCGCGTACTGACAGAGGCGTCATCGGTTATCGGTCATCGGTTCCGTCGTTACAGAGAACCGACGACCGATGACGCCGTTTGGACTGTGCTCTTGGCGTTCATCCGCGCGAGAAACACCCAGGTCAAGCCCATGCCGCAGAGCGTCAACATGACAAAGAACGCCGTGATCGCCAGCGGCGTACCGAATCCCTGCCGGGCACTGAACCAGATCATCACCGCCACCCAGAGGCCGATCGTCGCCGCCTTGACGAGCAACATCCCGGCCAGTACGTACCCCCACGGTCGCCCTCGCAGCATCATTCCCGCCGCGAGCACGAACGCCGGCAGGACGATGCCCAGGTCGAAAACGTGGACGATGTTCGTCGGCGCCCCCGCTTGCACCACGCTCGCAGGGATGGACCCGCGAAGCAGCGCACCGACCTCCTCTGACAGCCACAGTCCCGCGACGATGACGGCTATCGCGATCAAATAGGCGGCGACCGACCGCACCGGCGCACGCCCTTGGGCGCTGTCACGCATCCGGGTCGCATCGGTGCGGATCAGGCCGACGGTCAGTGTGAAGAACGAGACGCCGAAGAGGGCCAGGTAGGCGAGGAACAACGGATTCCAGCGCACGCCAAGGGCGTACATGCCGTAGGCATACACGAGGTACCCGAGAGCGCCCAGCCACAACAGCCGAGCGCGGACCGACCCGCGTTGCATGGCGATTGCGGCTGTCGCGAGGAGCGGGATCGCGACGCACAGGGTGACGAGATCGGTGCCCAGATTCTGCGGCACGAGCACGGCCGGATCCCGGTAGATCTCGGGAACGAGGAGCCCGGTCAGGTGCACCGGAATCCCCAGCAGCGCGATCAGCGCCGACAGCCATAACTCGCCGCGGGACTTCATGCCGCTACCAGGGCGTGTTGCTCCGCGCGGGCCTTCATGCGCCGCAGCACTCGCCGCATGACGAGCGCCACGCCCGGAGCGATCAGCCGCCAATAGAGTCGAAACTTGCGCCGGGCTGCATCGTCGGTGGTGGCGGTCCGGGCCTCGTATGTCATGATCGAGCCCGCTCCCGCCGGCCGGACCGCCAGGCTCATCGCCAGCTTCGCATAGCCCGGCTCCTGGAAGCCGATGAACTCGTCGGCGCTCACTCTCTTGCCGCCATAGTCCTTGTGCCAGAACTGGCCCACTGCCCCCACCACGAGCTCGGTGCCCGGCTCCTCCGCGAGCTGAACGAATCCGGGGCCCAGCTGTTTGACGTCGCCCAGGGTCACCTGGGGCGCAGCGGGTGGGGGCGCCTCCCCACGCAGCCGGCGCGACAGACGCAACGGCAGCTCACGAAGCGCGAAGAGAAAATCGATGAGGGGATCGCGGAGATCGGTCTCCCGAATCGCGCTGTACGCCGCCTCAGGGGGGGCCGCGACGCTCTCCTCACAGATGTGCGAGACGTCGAACACGGGCAGGTAGCGATCGATGAGCATCATGCCACCTCCAGCAGAAGCACCGTCTTCAACTTCTCGGGCTTGGTACGCCGGGGATCGCTGAGGTACACCTCTGCGTGCGCGTTGCCTGAGGTGAGCCCTGCGCCCTCCACTGCGGTCATGATGCGTCCGATGCTTGCGCCCTCGGTCGCATACGGCCCGATGTGCAACACCCGGCCGCAGCGGATCGCGGGGAGCTGGGACAGAGCGACGCGCGTAACATCCGCATTGCCTTCCAGTTTTCCACCTTTCTTGTGCGTCGCCGCCTCCACGGTGTGCGCCAGCTCGACGGCAGACACGTCCTTCGGCAGCGCGATCCGGAGCTGCCAGCGCCACGACTCGCGCGGGGCGTCGGGCAGACGGCGCGCCGGGTGGTCCGTCCACCAGCGGGCTTCCAGCGGACCGATCTTGAAGTCCCGCCGTCCGGCCTTCTTGCGGCCGAACTTGAGGGTGTACGCCACACCGTAAATCGCGGCGACACAGTTCTGGAACGTCTCGCCCTCAGGAGCTCCCTGTCCGTCGAGGGTGAGGACTGTTCGCGTCGGAACGGAGACGACGTCGGGCGTCGTGGTCGCGTCCCACAGCACCCGCGGCATCGCCAGCGGTGCCGCGGCGGGCTTGGCCTGCGCTGTTCGTGTCATGACGTACCTCGAGCAATCCTGGTTCGAGACTGGAACATCGCCCGGCGCAGGACAAGAAGCAGTGAAGTGCGCCTGAAGAGTCTCTTGCCAGTATGCGAGCGGCGATGAAACTTTGGCCCCTCATGTCCGTGTCCAACACAGCGACGCAGCGCGGGGCACTCACCCGGCAGCTCGGGCTGGGCGCCGTCACGGCGCTCGTGATCGGCGAGGTCATCGCCGTTGGAATCTTCCTCACACCAGCGGGGATGGCCCGCTCTCTGGGCTCGCCATTCTGGTTACTCGTGGTATGGCTGGTCATGGGTGCGATGGCGCTCGCCGGCGCGCTGTGTTACGGCGAGCTCGCGGCGCGATTCCCGGAAGCGGGCGGTGGTTACGTATACCTCCGCGAGGCGTATGGGCCGGCGGTCGCGTTCCTCTACGGGTGGAAATGCATGCTGGTGATGGACCCGGGGATCACGGCGGCGCTGGCGGTGGGGCTCGCGAGCTATGTCGGGTACATCGTCGCCCTCTCGGCGGGGGCGCAAAAGGCGGTGGCGGTCGTCACGGTGCTGGTGCTCGCGGCCGTGAACGTCATTGGTGTGCGACTCGGCTCGCGGCTCATGCAGTGGTTCACCGCGCTCAAACTCGGTGCCCTCGCGCTCATCGGCGTCCTCGCACTGGCGTTGCGCGCGGGAAACTGGTCGAACTTCGTGCCGTTCGTCGCCCAGCGTGCCGGCTCGGACCCACTGCCCGGTGCGCTCGCTCCCGCGCTGGTCGGGGCATTCTTCGCGTTCGGCGGCTGGTGGGAGATCAGCAAGCTCGCGGGCGAAGCCAAGGACCCCGCTCGAACGGTGCCGCGCGCGCTGACGCTCGGCGTGGCCGCCGTCGCCGCCGTCTACATCCTGACGAGCGCCGTGTTCCTCTATCTGGTCCCGCTCGAACACGTGACCTCCGGCGAGGCATTCGCGGCTCAGGTCGGGGAAGTCCTGTTCGGCAGTGCCGGCGGGCGCGTGTTCGCGGGGGTCGTCATCGTCGCGGTGCTGGGCAGCCTGCTCGCGCTCCTGATGGCCCTGCCGCGCGTGTACTACGCGATGGCGCGAGACGGCGTGTTCTTCAAGACCGTGGCGACCCTGCATCCGCAGTTCGGGACACCGGCCCGCGCCATCTCGATCCAGGCGACGCTCGCGTCCGTGCTCGTCCTCTCGGGCTCGTTCAATCAGATCGTGGCGTACTTCATCTTCGTCACGGTCCTGTTTCTTGCGCTGACGGTCGCCGGGTTGTTCGTCGTCCGCCGCAGGTCAGCGGCGACGGCATTAGTACCCCTGACCCCGGGCTACCCGGTGACGCCGCTGCTCTTTCTCACCCTGGTGGCCGTGCTGCTGCTCCTCATCGCCGCTCATAACCCGGTGCAGGCGGCACTCGGGCTGGGGATCGTGGGATTGGGTGCGCCGGTATACTGGTGGGTGTTTCGGCGACAGCTCACGTCCAGAACGGACGGTCGCCCCGACGATGCGGCAGGCGTCTCCGGTGGCTCCACCGATCGAGCACGATAAAGCACACGCCCACGGCGATCCAGAACAGGGCGCGAATCCAGTGTCCCCCGGCTATCGCATCGAGCAGGGCCATACCGAAGAACAGCAGGAAGACGAGGAGCCCCTCGTGTCGCATGCCCCCCCCTGCTTCGCGGCTGGAACTGCGTGGCGTAGCGCATCGGTACCAGAAACGAGCTTTGAGCCCAGTCTCACACGGTGCCGGGTAGCACCCCTCTCCATCCTCCGAGCGCTACGCCACCGTGTACAAGGTGGACGCCCCAAGAGGAGGAGATCATGAGTCATTCATGAAGGGACGTTAACCCTCCCCGCGCGCCCGCAGCGCGTTCACGATCACGGCCGCATCCAGCACTTCCTGGAAGACGGCCCCGATCGAGGGGGGGATTCGGCCGGTGCTCGCCACGAGCATGAGCGCGAAGCTGACCCCGAGTCCGATCCCGATGCTCTGCAGAATGATGCGCCGCATCCGCTGGCTCAGCGCGATGGCATCCCCTACCCGTGATACGTCGTCGACCAGCAGCACGATATCGGCCGCCTCGGCCGACGCCGCCGCCCCGTGCTCCCCCATCGCGATACCCACCGTGGCGGCCGCGAGGGCCGGCGCGTCGTTGATGCCATCTCCCACCATCACCACCGCTCCGCGGTGGCTTTTCAACTCCTGCACGGCCGTCACCTTGTCGGCCGGGAGGAGATTCGCCCGCACCGTGCGTATCCCCGCCTCCGCCGCAATGACCTCGGCCGCTTCCACCCGATCGCCGGTAAGCATCACGGTGTCGTTCACACCGAGTCGCTCCAACCGGTGCAGCAACGCCGGCACCTGGTGACGCAGACGATCGGCAAACGTGATGAACCCGGCGTAGCGGCGGTCGATCGCCACGAACGCGCTGGTGTGCTCGGAGAGTCCGTCGCTGATCGCGATGCCGCGGCTCAGCAAATACACCGCCGAGCCGACATCGACCTGATGCCCTTCGACGGTGCCCGAGACGCCGAGTCCATGCGTTTCCTGAACGTCGCTGGCATGGGGAATCGGCAACCCCTGGCGCACGCCGGCATCGGCGACGGCCCGCCCGAGGTGATGGCCGGACAGTCGCTCGACCGCCGACGCCAGCCGGAGCAGCTCGTCGGCAGTATGCCCGTTGGCCGCGGTGACTCGCTCGACCAGCGGCCGGCCCAGCGTCAGGGTCCCCGTCTTGTCGAAGACGACGACCCGCGCACGCCCCACCTGCTCGATCGCCGCACCCGTTTTCACGATGATCCCGGAAGCCGCCGCTCGGCTGATCGCCGCGATCACGGCGACGGGGGCAGCGAGAATGAGCGGACAGGGCGTGGCGACAACAAGCACGGCCAGCACAGCCGTCGGTTCGCGTGTCACCAGATACGCCACGCCGCACACGACGAGCGTGATCGGGGTGAACCAGACGGCGACTCGATCCGCGAGCCTGACGATGGGCGGCTTTTCGGCCCGCGCCCGGTCCACGAGCCGCAGGATCAGCTGATACTGGCTCTCCGCGCTGGGGCGCAGGGCCCGGATCGTGAGCGCGCCCTCCAGGTTCACGCTCCCGCTCATGACCTCCGTCCCCGGCAATGCTCGAATCGGGATCGGCTCGCCCGTAAGGGCCGACTGGTCCACCGCCGACGTGCCGGCGGTGACGACGCCGTCGACCGGCACGAGGTCTCCGGGCTTCACGACCAGCAGGTCGTCCGTGCGGACCTCCTCGACCGCGACGTCCTGCAGCTGCCCGCCTGTGAGCCGGTGCGCGATCTTGGGCGCGCGCGCCAGCAGCGCCTCGAGCGACTCCGTGGCGCGGTGCATCGCGTAGGCTTCGAGCGCTTCGCCTCCCGACTGCATCAGCACGATCACGGCGCCCGCGAACGGTTCCCGGAAGAGCACGGCCCCGACGATCGCCAGCATGGCAACCACGTCCGCGGCGAAGCGACCGTGCACCATCCCCCACAAGGTCCGTGCGACCAGTGGTGTCCCGCCGAGCACCAGGGTGACGAAGAAGATCCGGCGCGCGGCGACCGGGTCTCGAAAGAGGAATTGCGCGATGAGGCCGGCAGCCAATCCGGTAGCGGCGAGGACCGCCACCGGATAGCGCTGCGGGCCGAGGCGTCCCATCAGAACGGCTTGAAGCCGGGCGACCCGTATGTGGTCATCTGCAGATGCTGCCACAGAGGAACCGCATAGGCGATGAGGACGATCACGATGGCGACCACCGTCCACAGACCGTAGCGGTCGAGCCAGGTGGCCTTGGACGCCACCGGATGCAGCGGCTCGGCCCACTCGATCGGCTGCGGCTCGCGCCGCTTCCCCGCGAGCCAGGTGCCGAGCATGACCAGTACGAAGAACCCGGCGCTCGCGAACAGGAAGAGCCCGCCCACCGCCGAAACGCCCGTGAGCACCTTCCACTGCGCCGCGATGGGGCTGCCGCCGTAGGTCGCTTCCATGACGCGGCGCGGCATCCCCATCAATCCCGTGATGTGGTTCGAAAACGAGAACAGCGCCATCCCGATGAACCACAGGTAGGGTTGCACACGGGCGAGGAGCCCCAGCTCGAGCTCCCGACCGAGCAGCCGGGGCAGCAGGTAGTAGGCGGTGCCCATGAACGTCAGGGCGACGGCACTCCCGACGGTCAGATGGAAATGCGCCTGAATCCAGGCGGTGTTGTGCACCACCGAATTGAGCATGTACGACGCGTTGATCGCCCCGCCGATACCGCCGACGGCGAAGAGCAGCATCGCGAGGGCGACGCTCGAGAACGTCGGATCACGCCACGGCAGGGCCCCAAGCCAATCGAGCCACCCGGTCGCACCCCGCGAGCGGCCGGCGACCTCCATCGATGCCGTGATCGTGAACGCGGTCACGAAGCTCGGAAACAGGATCCACATCGTGATCATCGAGTGGAGGAACTTCCAGCCGGCGGGGATGCCGGGATCCATGAACTCGTGGTGGAAGCCGACCGGCGTCGACAGGATGAGGA
This sequence comes from Gemmatimonadales bacterium, assembly GCA_033853695.1. GTDB lineage: Bacteria > Gemmatimonadota > Gemmatimonadetes > Gemmatimonadales > GWC2-71-9 > DASTHG01. The sequence continues at coordinate 28,995 of JAWOLH010000008.1, forward strand.
AGAGAATGAAGACGAGCCGGCCGAGCGGGTCGCTGAACAGCTTTCCGCCCGCGACCCTCGGAAAAATGGTATACCAGACGACGTAGGCGGGGAGCAGCCAGAAGTAGACCAGCGGATGCCCGAAGTACCAGAAGAGCATGCGGGCGAGCATCGGATCGATCGTCTTCGTGACGCCGAGCGACCAGGGGATCAGAAGCACGAGGTCCTCAATCGCGACGCCCACGGTCGCGATGAGCCACAAAATCGCGGTGACGAGCATGCCGTGCATCGCGAGCGGAGCGGGCACGCCGGGATTGTCGCGGCGCCAGGCCCGGTATGTGAGCAGCGTCGTCGCGCACCAGCACCAGCTACCCACGATCAGGAGGGCGGCGCCGATATAGAAGGCGGGATGCGCCTGGAGCGGCGGGTAGAACGTGTACAGCACGCTCGCGTGTCCCGACAGGATCGCACCGGCCGCGAGCGCCGTGCCGGTGAGCGCCACCCAGTAGCCGGTCCAGGCGAGGCCCGGGGCGGCGATCGGGCGGCTCAGGGTTCGCGTCGCGACGACGTATCCGAACCCCATGATGAAGAAGGTCGTGAAGACCAGGGCCATGAGCACGCCATGGGCGGTCACGGAGAGGTAGTACATCTTGGGCGAGCGAAACGGCAGGTCGAGGCTGGCGCGCGACAGCGCCTGCATGACGGCCATGGCGGCCGCGATGCCGAATGCCGTGAACGCCACGCCGAAATTCGCCAGCGGGAGACGGTCGGCGCGATTCATGGCGTCACCTCCGCAATGAGCTTCGCCGACATCAAATGATGACCGCTGCCGCAGTACTCGTTGCAGACGATGAGGTATTCCCCGGGGGCGAACCGCGTCGTGAACTGACTCACGTAACCGGGGACGACCATCGTATTGCCGTTGGTGCCGACGATCTCGAATCCATGGGTTACGTCGATGCTGGTAAGGCGGAACGTGACCGGCTTGCCGGCGGGTACGTGGATCTCGGCGGGGTTGAAGGTGAACATCATCGCGACTGCCACGACCGTCGCACCGGCCGCGGTCGTCGTCACCCCGCGCTGCGCGAATCGCGGATCTCCGAACACCTTCCCGGGGTCGATCGTCTCCACGTGACTGGGCGGCTGCAGCGCGCTCGCGCCGTATCCGATCGCCACCGACAAGGCAAACACGACGATGATCACCGTCGCCGCCCACATCCAGATCTTCTCGTAGAATGGAACGTTCAAGGCGTCACCCCTCCCCGCCGCAGATAGATGAGGAAGTAGACGCCGAACCAGCTCAACACGAGCAGCAGCCCATAGAGACTGACCAGCAGCAACGTGCCCTTCGGGTGTTCCACGAGCGGCGCTTTCTCGGCCACGGGTGACCTCCGATCAGTAGTGCGATTGCATGTAGGCAAGACCCTTCGCCAGGGTCGTGCGCCAGGCCTGCTCCACGACGGGAGTGAACTGCGGATCGCAGCGCTTGATGGTGTCGATGAGACTTTCGAGGAACGGCGGATAGAGCGACGGCTCGATCCCGAGGTCGCGGCGGCTGTGCCGTTCGGCAAGGCGGGTAAGGATCGTCGGCTCCCCGTCCGGTTCCTCGGGGAAGCTGAGCAACAGCCCGATCGCGTGGCGCAGCAGCCGGTGTTGTCGCTCGAACTCGGTCCGCGCGAAGAGCTGCCGCGTTTCCGGCCGGACCTCGAAGAAGCGGGCATAGAAGGCGGCGAAAAAGTCGGGGGCCACAGCCGCGCGCTGATAGCTGGCCCGGGCGACCGCCATCGCTTCCTTCTGTGCGCCTTCCATTCTCAGGTCCCCACGGCGTCGGGGAAATCGACCTCGAATCGGGCGCCGCCCGTGGGGCGGTTCATCGCACGAATGGCGCCGCCGTGCAGACGCGCGATGGCGAGGGCGGCCGTGAGACCCAGTCCGGTGCCGGCCCCGCGCGTGCGCGCCAGATCGGCCCGGTAGTAGGGCTCGAAGAGATGCGGCAGATCATCGGCGGCGATCCCCGGTCCGGAGTCGTCGATCACGATGCGCTCCACGCCGGGCGCCCGCTCCAGCCGGACGGTCACGGCCCCCCCAAATTCCGAGTACGTGATCGCGTTGTCCAGCAGCTCGTCCAGCAGCCGCCGCACGAGCTCGGCATCGACTTCGGGGCGTGCGTCGCCATCCCCGGCGACACACTCGGCTCGCAGCTCCTTCTCGGCGATCCGGTGCCGGAATCCATCCAGTGCTTCCTGCGCCAGCGTCTGCAGATCGGTCGGCTCGCGGCGCAACTGGAGCTGGCGCGATTCAGCCCGGTTGATGAGCAGCAGCTCCTCGGTCATCGTCGTCATCCGCTCGATTTCCTCGAGGGCGCTGTGCAGCACCCGCTGGTAATCGCGCGGCGACCGCTCGCTTCGCAACGTGACTTCGATCTCCCCTCGCAGCGCGGTCAGCGGCGTGCGGAGCTCGTGGCTCACGTCGGTCGTGAACCGGCGCTGGATCGCAAACGCGCTGCTCAGGCGGTCCAGCATGCCGTTCAGCACGCCGACCAGACCGCGGTACTCCTGGGCGGTCGCGTGCGCCGAGAGTCGTTGATCGAGCGTGCCGGCGGCGATGTGGGTCGCCTGCTCCGTGATCTCGATGACCGGACGCACCGCGGAGCCCGCAAGCCGGGACGCGCCGAACAGCGTGGCCCCGGTCCCGAGCACCACGATTCCCAGCAAGGCGAACACCATGTCACGCTGGAGGGAGTGCAGCGGCGCGAGCGAGGCCCCCACCTGGATGACGCGGTGGCGTCTGTCCGTTGACGGGGTCGCGTCGAGCGCCAGATACGCCGATCGGATCATCGAGCCGCGCCACTCCGCATCGCCGAACGTCGGCGTATCCATCCGCGCGCTCGCCAACGCCGTGGTGTCGACCGTCAGGTCCGCCGCCCACAGTGGAATCGCCCGCGTGGCCAAGCACGTCGGGTCGCGGATCACGATGTAGCGATTGATCTGGTCTTGATAGCGCATCGCGTCGAGCGTGATGGCGCTATCGCGCTCGGCGCACCCCGATGACTGCGCCAGCTCACGGGCGGCAATGAACGCCCACGCCGCAATGCTTTGATCGAATTGGTGGCGCAGTACCCGCGATGCGGCCACCCAGATGGCCGCCGAGGCCACCACCAGTCCGGCGGCCATCGTCGCCGCGAATCGGACGACGAGGGTCCGCCGGAGGGAGCGGGTCACGCGGGCTGTCGCGTCTCGTCAGGCTGCTGGAGCCGGAACCCGACGCCGCGCTCGGTGTGAATCAACTCCTGACCGGCCACCTGACGCAGCTTGCGGCGCAGATTCCCGACATGGACGTCCACTACGTTGCTCTCGGGGTCGAAGTGCATGTCCCACACCTTCTCGAGCAGCTCGGTGCGGCGGACCACTTCCTCGGCGTGCAGCAGGAAGTGCTCCAGCAGATGGAATTCCTTGGGTGTGAGATCGACACTCTTGCCCAGGACCCGCACCTTGTGCTTCAAGCGGTCCAGCTCGACCGGCCCGTACACGAGGAGGTCGGTCCGCGCGGCCCCGCCGCGGCGCAACAGCGCCCGCACCCGCGCCAGCAGCTCGTCAAACTTGAACGGCTTGGCGAGGTAGTCATCCGCTCCGGCGTCGAGCCCCCGCACTACGTCCTCGGTCGCGTCCCGCGCCGTCAGCATGAGAATCGGCGTGCGCCGACCCTCCCGCCGCAGCTCAGCCGCCACCTGCAAGCCGTTCTTCTTCGGCAGCATCACGTCCAGGACCACCAGGTCGTAGTCATAGACGTGGGCCAACATCGTCGCTTCGTCTCCGTCCGGAGCGATGTCGACGGCGTAGCCCTCTTCCCGCAACCCCTGCTCGATGAAGCCCGCGACCTTCCGGTCGTCTTCCACGACGAGGATTTTCATGGTTCCGACGCTACCGTGAGTGCGTTGAACGGATTCTAAGGAAAGCGTTAAGACTCCTTCATGCTGGTGGCTGGACCGGGAGCGCCAGTACAAAAGTAGCGCCCTGCCCGGGAACGGACTGCACATTCAGGTGACCGCCCAGCACCTCGGCCAGCCGACGGGACACCGGCAGTCCCAACCCGGTCCCCACGCCGGAATGCGGATCGAATCGCTCGAACGGCTGGAAGATGCGGTCCTGCACCTCCGCGGGGATGCCCGGACCATCATTGTGGACGAGGAACTCGACCATTCCTCCCTTCCCCTTCCCGTGAACGCCGAGCTGTACGCGGCCGCCGACCGGAGAGTGGCGTACCGCGTTGCTCAGCAGGTTCACGAGGATCTGCTGCAACCGCACCGGATCGGTCCGCAGCGACGTGCCGTTCGGGACGACCTCGGCCGAAAGGAGGATCTGCTTCGCTTCCGCGGCAGGCTCGAACCCCGTCATCGCCCGCTTCGCGGCTTCCCGCAGGTCGACCTCGCGCCACACGGGCCGCACCTTTCCCGCGTCGAGCCGGGTCAGGTCGAGGAAGTTGTTCAGCAGCGAGATCGTCCGCTCGGTTCCCTCGTAGACCTCCTTCGCCGCCTGTGCCAGTCCGTCGGCGGTGCGCGGCCGGACGAGACGCTCCGCCCATCCGTATACACCGGTCAAGGCGTTGCGCAGCTCGTGGTTCATCATCGCGAAGAACAGATCGCGCTGCCGCTGCATATCCCGCACCTGCGCCACGAGACGATGGCTCTCTTCCATGAGGCGGGCGTTTTCGATCGCCACGGCGGCTTGCGTGGCGAGCAGCACCGCGATTCCCTCGTCCTCTTTGTCGAATTCGTGAGCGCCGGTCTTTTCCGTGAGGTACAGATTCCCGATCACCGCCTCGCCCAGCTTGATCGGGACACCGAGAAAGGAATGCATCAGCGGGTGGTGAGGTGGGAAGCCGCATTGCTCGGCGTGGCGCGCGATGTCGGCAGTGCGAATCGGTTTGCCTTGCCGGATGACAAACCCCAGGAGTCCGCGTCCGTGCGGCGGCTCTCCGATCCGCTCGCGCGTCCTCGCGTCTATCCCCGAGGTCACGAACGTGCTCAGGTGCTTCCCGTCGGGGGCAAGCACGCCGAGCGCGGCGTAGCGGGCCCCGACCACCTCGCGGGCCCCGTCCACGATACGTTGCAGCACCGCCTCGGTCGTGTGCTCGGAGAAGATCGACACGCCGAGGCCCACGAGTCGGCGGAATCGCTCCTCTACGCGAAGCGATTCCTTAGGGGAGGGTGAACGCGGGGTGATCTTCATCGATTGTTCACGATCGCCGTTACAGAAAAGCTTGACTCCCGCGAGGTGGCTGGCAAGACCCGGGGTGTGTCCGGGATTGTAGGACTGATTCCTATATTATGGACGCTTCGCATGTTGCAGTAGACGATATCACCCGGAACGGGGCTCCCCTCCACGTCCGGTCGATTCGACCCGACGACAAAGCGCGACTGGCGGCCTTTCATCAGCGCTTGAGTGCCGAGTCGGTCTACTTTCGCTTCTTTGAGTTCAAGGGAGAGCTGTCGCCCTCGGACCTGCGCTATCTGACCGAGCTCGACTTCGAGAAACGGGTGGCGCTGGTGGCGACCCTCGATGCGCAGCCCGATGCCCCCATCGTCGGGGTGGCGCGGTTCGACATCCTCCCCGACCGCGCCGGAGCGCCGCGGCGCGCCGAGCTGGGCATCGTCGTGGAAGACGCGCACCAGGGACGCGGTATCGGGACGATCCTCCTCAAGTACCTCCTCGCGATCGCGCACGACAAGGGCGTCGCGGAGGTCACCGCCGAGGTCCTCCCCCAGAACACGAAGATGCTCGAGCTCGTGGCCCGGAGCGGTGTGCCGGTGGAACGATCGCTCGAGGAGGGGGTCATCCGCCTCCAGCTGTAGCCGCGACTGAAGCCCGCTTCAAGAGCTCTTCACATTCCTACGCCGGGAGGTAGCATAGCATCCCGGTATGAGCGCCGGAGTCGAACCGATCGTCGCGCATACGGCGGCCATGCCGCAGCGGGAACGCGTGTTTCAGGCCCGGGACCTCACCAAGGTGTATCGCCTCGGCGAGGTGGACATTCCGGCGTTGCGGGCACTCAGCCTCGAAATCTACCGGGGGGAGTTTCTCGTGATCCTCGGCCCCTCGGGCAGCGGCAAGTCGACGCTCCTGAACATCCTGGGGGGCCTCGACGTCCCCACCAGCGGGACCGTCCAGTTCTTCGATCACGATCTCACCGCGGCGAGTGAGCAGGAGCGGACCCGGTTTCGCCGCGAGCACGTCGGGTTCGTATTTCAGTTCTACAACCTCATTCCGAGCCTCACCGCTCTCGAGAACGTTCAGCTCGTCACCGAGATCTCCGAGCGTCCGATCGACCCCGCCCACGCCCTCGATCTCGTAGGCCTGGGCGATCGGCTGGACCATTTTCCGGCGCAACTGTCCGGCGGCGAGCAGCAGCGGGTCGCCATCGCCCGGGCCGTCGCCAAACAGCCGGATGTACTGCTGTGCGATGAGCCCACCGGCGCGCTCGACTACATCACCGGCAAACTGGTGCTGCAGGTGCTGGATCGCATCAACCGGGAGCTGGGCACGACGGTCGCGATCATCACGCACAACGTCGCAATCGGCGGCATGGGCGACCGCATCATCCGCATGCACAGTGGTCAGATCGCCGCGATCGACCACAACGCCACCCGTGCGTCCGTGGACACCCTGCAATGGTGAGCGCGCTCGACCGCAAGGCCCTGCGCGACCTCTGGCACCTGCGCGGCCAGATGGCGGCGGTGGCGCTGATCGTGGCCTGTGGGGTCGCCAGCATCGTCACGATCCGGACGGCCTACGACTCCTTGCGTCAGTCGCTGGATGCCTACTACCGCGACTATCGCTTCGCCGACGTATTTGCCTCGTTGCGGCGGGCCCCCAACGCGCTGGCCGCCAGGATTGCGGGGCTGCCGGGGGTAGCGGCCATCGAGACGCGCGTGGTCGTGCACGTGACGCTCGCCGTTCCCGGCCTCGCCGAGCCCGCCACGGGCCGCCTCGTCTCGATTCCCGAGCAGCGGGCGGCGATGCTCAACGACCTTCACTTGCGGGAAGGGCGGTATCTCGATGCGCGACGGCGCGACGAGGTGATCGCGAGCGAGCAGTTCTCGCAGGCCAACCGGCTCGGGATCGGCGACACCCTCGGTGCCGTCATCAACGGCCGGTGGCAGCGCCTTCGCATCGTCGGCATCGCTCTGTCGCCCGAGTTCGTATACCAGATCGGGCCGGGCTGGTTCTTCCCCGACGACAAGCGCTACGGCGTGCTGTGGATGGGCCACGAGGCGCTGGCGACCGCGTTCAACATGGAGGGCGCGTTCAACGACGTGGCGCTGAGTCTCACTCCCGGCGCCGACGAGCAGGAGGTCCGCTCGCGCCTCGACCGCCTGCTCGCACCCTACGGCGGCCTCGGGGCGATCGGCCGCCCCGACCAGCAATCCAATCGCTTCATCACGGACGAGATCAGCCAGCTGCGCGTCAGCGGAGCCGTCGTGCCCGCGATATTTCTCGCCGTCGCCGCATTCCTCGTGCATATCGTGCTGGCCCGCCTCGTGGCCACGCAACGGCCCCAGATCGGTGTACTCAAGGCGTTCGGACGCAGCAACCTCGACCTCGCCCTGCATTACGCGAAACTGGTGATCGGCGTGGAGCTCGTCGGTGCGGCGGTCGGAGCGGCGGTCGGCCTGTGGCTCGCCGGCGGCCTGACGAAGATGTACGCCGAGTACTACCGCTTCCCGGTGCTAGAGTTCTCCCCCGGGTGGGGCGTGCTGGGTCTCGCTACCCTCGTGAGCTCCGGCTCCGGACTCGTGGGTGCGCTGGGCGCGGTGCGCCGCGCGGCCCAGCTCCCACCCGCCGAAGCGATGCGCCCAGAGCCCCCGCCCCGCTACCGCAGCGGGCCCCTCGAGTCGCTCGGCCTGGCCGGGGTGCTCGGACCGGTTGGCCGGATGGTGCTGCGCACAATTGAGCGCCGGCCCGGGCGCGCCCTGATCACCGCGACCGGGATTGGCCTGGCCTGCGGCATCATCGTCCTGGGCCGGTTCACGCTCGACTCGATCGACGCGCTCGCCGATTACGAGTTCAACGTGCGCGAACGGCAGGCCGTGACGCTCACGTTCGCCGACCCCCGTCCGTCGCGCGTGCGCTACGAGCTCGCCAATCTCCCCGGCGTACTCCGCGCCGAACCGTATCGCGGCGTGCCGGTGCGCCTCGTCAATGGATACCGTTCACGGCGCACCGCCATCATCGGTCTCGAGCCCGGCGCGGAGCTGCGGCAGGTGGTGGACTTCGGCGGACGGCACCGCACCCTCCCGGTGGACGGCCTGTTGCTGACCGACAAGCTCGCCCAGGTCCTGGGGCTCGCGCCGGGCGACCGGGTCACGGCCGAGGTACTCGACGGCGCACGCCCTACCCTCGTGGTGCCGGTCGTGGGACTCGTCGACGAGCCGATCGGGACCCTCGCCTACATGGACGCGGACGGGTTGCACCGGTGGTTGCGCGAGGGGCAGACGGTTTCCGGCGCGGCGCTGGCCGTCGACACCCGTGCGCTGCCGGCATTGTACGATGTCCTCAAGCACATGCCCGCCGTTGCCGGAGTCTCCCTGCGTGGACCGACTGTCGCGAGCTTCGATGAAACCCTCGCCCGCAGCCACGGCATGGTCACCACGTATATCGTGGCCTTCGCGGTGATGATCGCCTTCGGTGTCGTGTACAACACGGCGCGCATCGCGCTCTCAGAACGGGCGCGGGAGCTGGCGAGCCTCCGGGTATTGGGGTTCACCCGAGCCGAGACCTCCCGCATCCTGCTCGACGAGCAGGCGGTCCTGGCGGTCGCGGCGCTGCCCCTCGGTTTCTTCTGGGGGTACGGCGGCGCCGCGTTGCTCGTGCTGGCGTTCGATACGGAGCTGTACCGCCTGCCATTCGTTCTGCACCTCGGCACGTACGCGTACGCCGTGATCGTGATCCTGATGGCCGCCGTGGTGTCGGCGCTGATCGTGCGCCGCCGGATAGACCGCCTCGACCTGGTGGCGGTGCTCAAGACAGGAGACTGACGATGAGGCTGGGTCGCAGAGGACTGGTCTGGGGCGGCGCCGCGCTCGCCGCGGCGGCATTCCTCCTCTATGCGCTGCGGCCCGCCGTCGTCCCGGTCGAGGTCACCGCGGTGAAACGCGGGCCGCTCCGCGTCACCATCGACGAGGAGGGGCGCACGCGGGTCCGCGACCGGTACCTCGTCGTGGCGCCGGTCGCGGGACGCGTCGCGCGGATCACGCTCGAGGAGGGATCTCTGGTGACACGCGGCATGCCGGTGGCACGGCTCTCGGCGGCGCCGCTCGATCCCCGCTCCCGGGAAGAAGCCGCCGGCCGACTGCGTGCAGCGGAGGATGCCGCGCGCGCCGCCGAGGCGGCGGTACCGGAAGCGCGGGCGGCGCTTGCCCAGGCAATGCGCTCCCGAGTGCGGGCTGAGTCGCTCTTCGCCCAGCACCTCCTCTCGCCGGAGCAACGCGAGGTGGCTGCGGTAGCTGAAACCACGGCCATCCGGCAGGTCGAAGCGGCTGATTTTCATGCCCAATCCGCCGCGCACGATGTCGAAGTCGCGCGCGCGGCCCTGACCCCCGGTGCCACCCCAGTCATGACCCTCGTCTCCCCCGTCCACGGCCAGGTACTCCGCATCCCCGAGCGCAGCGAGCGTGTCGTCGCCGCCGGCACGCCCCTGCTCGAGCTCGGCGATCCCAGCCGTCTCGAGGTTGTGGTCGACTTGCTCTCCGAGGACGCTGCGAAGGTGAAGCTCGGTGACCGGGTCCTGATCGAACGCTGGGGCGGCGATCGCCCCCTCGAGGCGCACGTCCGCGTCGTGGAACCTTCCGGCTTCACCAAGGTTTCCGCGCTCGGCGTGGAGGAGCAGCGCGTGAACGTCGTCGCAGACCTGGACGATACGCCGCCGCGGCTCGGCGACGGCTATCGCATCGAAGCCCGGGTCGTTCAGTGGGAGGGGGACGCGCTCAAGGTGCCCGCGGGCGCCCTGTATCAGGAAGGCGATGAGTGGCGAGTATTCGTCGTCGAGAACGGCCGGGCCCGCTCACGAGTCGTGAAGATCGGTCACCGCAATCCCGACGATGCCGAGGTTCTGGACGGGCTCAAAGAGGGGGACCAGGTCATCTCTCACCCGACGGACAAGATTGCCGACGGCGTCCGGGTCCGGGGCCAGCTCCGGGAATAGCGACTCCGCCAACGAGACTGGAATTGTGGCCGTACCATGAGTGGCATGTCTGACTCCCCGACCCCGGTCATCACGACCAGTGCATTGGCGCGCACGTTCGGATCGCTCGTAGCCGTCCGAGATCTGGATCTGCTGGTGCCGGCCGGGGTGATCTTCGGATTGCTGGGGCCGAACGGGGCCGGCAAGAGTACCACCATCAAGATGCTGACGACGCTGCTCCCGCCGACGGCCGGGAGGGCCGCGGTCGCAGGCTTCGACATCGTGCGACAAGCGGCGGACGTTCGCCGCCACATCGGGTATGTGCCGCAGCTCCTCTCCGCCGATGGCGCGCTCACCGGACGAGAGAACCTGGCGCTGTCCGCGAGCCTGTACCGGGTGCCCCGGGCCGAGCGGCGCCGCCGTATCGATGACGCCCTTGCGTTCATGGATCTCGTTGGCAGTGCGAACCTGATGGTTCGTACCTATTCGGGAGGCATGATCCGCCGACTCGAGCTGGCCCAGGCGATGTTGCACGAGCCCACGGTGCTGTTTCTCGACGAGCCGACGATCGGACTGGATCCGATGGCGCGCCGGGCGGTGTGGGACCGCCTGCTCGATCTCAAGGCGCAGGGCCGCCTGACCGTCCTCCTGACGACCCATGACATGGAAGAAGCCGACATGCTGTGTGACGCGGTGGCGATCATGCATCAGGGGGCGCTCGTGCGCATCGGCCCCCCAGCGGATCTACGGGCCGCGCTCGGCCCTGATGCTACCCTGGAAGACGTGTTCGCCGATGCCGTCGGAGGCGCAATCGAGGAAGGAGGGAGCTACCGTGACGTCCGCCGGCTCCGCCAGACCGCTCGTCGCCTCGGATAGCGCCCCGGCGTTCGACGCCGTACTGGGCTTCGCCGGGCAAACGGTCGCCGTGACGCTGGCTGAGGCGCGAAAGCTGCTGCGCGATCCCACGGAGCTGGTGAGCCGGGCGGTGCAACCGGTGCTCTGGCTCATCGTCTTCGGCCAGGTGTTCACCCGTACGCATGCCATCCCCACCGGCTCGTTGAGCTACCTCGAGTTCATGGCGCCCGGCGTGCTGGCCCAGGGGGTGCTCTTCACCGCGATCTTCTTCGGCATCGCCGTGATCTGGGAGCGAGACCTGGGCATCGTCCATAAGATGCTCGCCAGCCCCGCCCCACGTGCCGCTTTGGTCCTCGGGAAGGCAGGAGCGGCCGGCGTGCGGGGACTGCCGCAAGCTGTGATCATCTACGTGCTGGCGGCACTGCTGGGCGTCCGTCTCAGCGTTCACCCCGGCGGACTCCTTTGCGTTGTCGCACTGGTGGTCCTGGGATCAGCGGTGTTCTCGACCTTTTCACTCATCGTGGCCTGCCTGGTGAAAACGCGCGAGCGATTCATGGGAATCGGGCAATTGCTCACGATGCCGCTCTTCTTCGCGAGCAACGCGATCTACCCGCTCGATCTGATGCCGGGGTGGCTGCGCGTCGTCGCCCGTGTCAACCCCCTGAGCTATTTCGTAGACGGGTTGCGGGCCACGATGATCACCACCGGCGTGAGCCACTTCGGGCTGGGTGTCGACCTCGCGGTGGCCGCAGGCCTTCTCACCGTCCTCGTGTTGATCGCCGCCCGGCTCTACCCCGGCCTGGCCCGCTAGGCGCCTGAAGACCTTTTCACCGGCATCGCGCGCTTCCGTTCACCGCGGGCTCCCGATGCTTGGGCATGGTTGGCACAATCGATCGAACCCTCACCCACGACCTGCGTGACGCGGCACACCACCTCGTCGGAGCGCCGGAGGACTTCGACGCGCTGATCGCCCTCGTCGGGGATTCGCGCTTCGCGCTGATCGGCGAGGCGTCGCACGGGACGCACGAGTTCTACCGCATCCGGGCCGAGATCACCAAGCGCCTGATCCGCGAAAAGGGATTTACCTCCGTGGCGGTCGAGGCCGACTGGCCCGACGCCTATCGCATCAACCGGTACGTGCATGGGCGCGGCGAGGACCAGGACGCGGCCGATGCACTCGGCGGGTTCCGCCGCTTTCCCCAATGGATGTGGCGCAACGCCGACGTGCTGGACTTTATCGGGTGGCTGCGGGCCTACAACGAAGGAGTGAGCGACGCCCAGCAGGCGGGATTCTACGGTCTCGACCTCTACAGCCTGCACGCTTCGATGGACGCCGTATTACGCTACCTCGCGGTCGTCGATCCCGTAGCGGCCGAGCGGGCACGCCGCCGTTATGCCTGTTTCGATCACTACGGCGGCGACCCCCAGGAATACGGCTACGCGGCGGGCGTCGGGCTCGGGCCGTCGTGCGAGATGGCGGTCGTCGAGCAGCTCGTGGAGCTGCGCCGGTCCGCGGCCGAATACGCACGCCGGGATGGGCGCCTCGAGCCCGACGATCTCTTCTTCGCCGAGCAGAACGCCAGACTGGTGCAGAACGCCGAACGCTACTACCGCGCCATGTTCGGCAGCCGCGTCTCCTCATGGAACCTGCGCGATCATCACATGGCGGAGACGCTGGACGAGCTGGTCGCGTTCCACCGCGCCCGGGGGAGGAGCGAGAAGGTCGTCGTGTGGGCCCACAACTCGCATCTTGGTGACGCGCGCGCCACGGAGCTGGGTGCAGGAGGAGAGCTGAACGTCGGCCAGCTGGTGCGACAGGGATATGGGCACGAGGCCCGCTTAATCGGGATGCTCACCTATGAGGGAACCGTGACCGCCGCCACGGACTGGGATCAGCCCGCACAGCGGAGGGTGGTGCGTCCCGCCCTCCCGGACAGCTACGAGTCGCTGTTCCACTCGACCGGCATACGCAGCTGCCTCCTCGATCTCACGATGCCTGATCCGCTGATCGAGGAGCTCGCGAAACCGAGACTCGAGCGGGCCATCGGTGTCGTCTACCGCCCAGAAACCGAGCGACTGAGCCACTACTTCCACGCCTCGCTCCCGAAGCAATTCGACGCGGTGCTGTACTACGATCGGACCCGCGCCGTCGAGCCGCTCGAGAGAACGGGACTGTGGGAGCGGGGAGAGCTCCCCGAGACGTTCCCGACCGCCTTGTAGAGGGTGAAGCACTCTCCCTCCCGTCCCCGCACGACGCGCTTCCCCTGGAGCGGCCCTCGCGTCGCCGTGACGGCGGTGTACTGCCGCTCGCCGCGTCCACCGTCCACGTAGATCACGACCCAGTCGCGCGTCCGGCCCAGCTCGTGCGCGCGGGCGGTATTCGAGTAGAGCGCGGTGTAGTGTCGCTCGCCCCGGATCGTGTGCAGGACCGGCAACCACGCGGCGCGCCCGGGATTGAAGCGGCGCGGCGCGATGAGCTTGAGCGATCCTTCGGCCGCGCGTCGGCGGTACTCTCGATCGACGTCGAGCACCTCTTCGACCGCGGGCGGCTCGGACTCCGGCGGCGCACGGCGTACCCGCCCGAGTCGCGCTGCCAGCGCCTCGCGCACTCCCTGCAGCCGCTTCTCGCCGAACAACGGAACCTTCGCGAGCCGGCCGTCCTGCGCCGCCGCCTCGAGATCCTCCAGTGTGTTGATGCCATGCTCATGGTGCAGGCGTTCGGCGAGCCCCTGTCCGATGCCGGGAACCGACGCGAGCAATGCCACGGCGTCACTCTCCCCGCGGAGCCGCTCGAGCATCGGAAGCCGCCCGGTCTCGACGAGATCGCGGATAGCGCGGGAAATGGTTGGCCCCACGCCGGGCAGGCGGTCGAGCCCCTCGAGTCCAGCACGATCCAGGATCTCCCCCACCGGCTCCCGCAGCCCACGAACGACGTCCGCGGCGTTGCGATACGCGGCGACGCGGAACGCCGACGCATCCTGGGCCGCCAGCAGCGTCGCGACTTCGTCCAGCCGTTGCGCGACGCCCGAATTCTGCCAGAGCGGTGTCATCGGGCGACACGCTGCCGCCGCGCCGGTCGTTTGCCACGAACCTTGTGGACCTCTGGCGCGAGGCGCTCCATCTTCCCGGTCTTCACCGGGACGACGAGCAGCGAGCACGGCAATGCGCGCAACAGCCGCTCCGTCACGCTGCCGAGGATCAGGCGCTCGGCCCACCCCTTCCCGTGCGACCCGACGACCACGAGGTCGGCCCCCCAATCCCGCACCTCGCGCTCGATCGTCTCCGCGACTGTGCCCTCTCGCGTCACGGTCTCGGCCGTGCTCCCGAGTACCGGCCAGACTCGATTCCGCAACACTCGCTCCGCCTGGCGCCCGTATTCCGGTTGCGTCAGGAGGGGCAGGAGCTCGGGCATCGGAACCGGTGCCTCGATCACGCACAAACCGCGCAGCTTCGCGCCCAGCGCCTCAGCGATCTGGCGGGCCACCGTGCCCGTCGGCAGCGCGGCCTCCGACAGGTCCAATGCCGCCAGAACCCGCTGGTACGGCCGACCATCAGGCGTCGGCACGGCGACGAGCACGGGGAGTCCGATGCTGCGCACCGCGTTGTGCACCGTACTGCCGCCCACCCAACGGCCGATATCCGTGTGGTGCTTCCCACCCAGAACGATCGCGTCGGCCCGGAGCTCGTGGGCGACGTCGCGGATCACGACCGCGGCGCGTCCCGGTCGAACGACGAGGCGACGCTGGACGTCCTGCGGTACGCGGTCAGCAAGCAGTCCGCGAATGCGCTCCCGCGCGGTCCCGACGACGGCCGCCTGCAGCTCGGCGGCGCCCTGCACCACGTCTTCCTCGGAGAACTCGAGCCAGAACTCCCGCACGGCGTGGACCGGTGTGCACTCCCCGCCCAACCCCGCTGCGAGCCGCGCGCCCGTGTCGGCGGCAGCTACTCCCTGGGGCGTTTCGTCCACCCCCGCGAGAATGCGTTTCCAGACCATGTGTCCCCCTTTCGGGTCCTGTTCAACGATCACCCGATGCCCATGAAGGAACCTTGAGGTGCCGTACACGCAGGCTTCAAGCGCCGGCGCGCAACTTGCCGGTGAAGGAGCGACGACGATGCAAATACGACGTGTACTGGCGGGAATCAGTCTCCAGGCGCCTACCCCGCGCGCCGCCCTCACCGCTGCCGAGGTAGCGGCGGTGGCGCACGCCGAGCTCGAGGTCATGACCGTACTGGCGAGCCCCTGGGAGCTGGTGCACGCAGACGAGGTCGAAGGCCTGCGGCGGACCCACCTGGGGTCTCCGGCTGAAGTCGCCGCACAGCGGGCGTGCAAGCGTCTCGAGGAGCTCGCCGGACCGGCCGTCCTGTCGGCGCCGCAGGTGTCCTACCGGGCGGCATTTGGCTGGCCCAGCGTGGAGTTGGTGCGTCGTGCCGAGGAGATGGCTGCTGACATGATCGTGCTGGGAAATTCCGGTCATGCCGGCATTGGCCCCGCCGAAGACGTCACACCGGCGACTCTGCGGCGCAGTCGCGTGCCCGTCCTCATCGCGCCGCCGGTACACGAGGTCTATCAGCGGGTGATCGCGTGTATCGACGACGGCCACGACGCTCCGCGGGTGCTGGAGGCGGCAACCGCATTAGGCGACTGCTTCGGTGTACACACCGTGGCACTGCACGTCGAGCCCCAGGCCGCAGGCACGGGTGCGGCGGGGGGGCGGCGGCCTTGGCTCAGCCGTCTGGAAGACACTACCGGCGGCGGCACCGTGCTGGCCCTGGAGACGTTGGTCCGTCAGGGAGACGTGGTCTTCGAGATTTTGAACGAAGCGAAGAACGGGCCCGACCCATTGATCGTCTTCGGCTATCATCGGGGAATGAACTACGCTGCCGCCGGAGCGGTCACAACAGTGGCTGCCCGCTTGCTCCGTCGCGCGACGAGTGCGCTGCTCGCCGTCCCCGTCTAGGCGCCCGCATCTTCCATCCGGTCGAGGCGTCGCGCCGGAACGCCGCCGTAGAGCGCGTGCGACTCGAGGTGGCGATGTTTGGGAACGACGCTGAGCGCGCCGACCTGCGTGTCCTGCTCGACGACGACCCCGATGCCGATCACACTGCCCACGCCGATCGTGACGCCGCGCCCGAGGCGCACCGGCGCGGTCTTCACGATGCCGGACTCGACCACGTGCCCCGAGAGATGCACATCGGCACCGATGACGACGTCGTCGCCGAATTCGAGCAGGTTGTGGTCCGCGAGCTTGTAGCTGTTCAAGTAGACGCGCCGCCCGAGTCGGGCTCCGTTCAACCGGTGGTACAGCGTCCACAGCGGCGTGGCGCGCAGCAGGGTCCCGACGAGCACGCGGACGATGTGCGTCGACATGCCGTAGCGCGCCCAGCGGAGCAGCGGCCACTCCAGATCGGCGATCCGCATTTCCGCGTCGGCAGGAGTGCGCCACCCGAGGAGGCGGACCGACAACGCCGACAGGGTCAGCAGCGAAACGGCGAAGACCAGATACGCCGGCACGAGGGACATCGCGAGCAGCACGATCCGCAGCGCGTTGTGCCGGACGGGCCAGTGGAACTGCCATTGCCAGAACAGCGCCGCGGGCAGGGCCGAGACTCCGAACACCACGGTCTCCGTGACGGCCATCGTCACAGCCGCCCAGGCCACGCGACCGATCCTGGCGAGTCCTTCACCTGACATGGCCGCCTCGTACGATCCGCAGATGGCAGTGACGGGCGACGGGCCCCCGCTGGTCCTCGTGCCCGGCATGGACGGCACGGGGCGACTGTTTTACCGCCAGGTGCCGCTGCTCGCCAGGCGCTACCGCGTGGCCACCTACCGACTGCGCGACGACGCGCCGAACATGGCCACGCTGGTCGACGATCTGGCGCTGGTCGCCCGCAGCACGCCAGCGGCACCCGCTCCGGTCGTGGTCGTCGGCGAGTCGTTCGGCGGCGCGCTCGCGCTCAGCTTCGCGCTGGTGTACCCTCGCCTCGTCGCCGCACTCGTCATACTGAATTCGTTCCCCCGCTTCCTGCCCCAGGGACGACTGTGGCTCGCAATCCGCGCCCTGCGGCTGATGCCGTGGGAAGCGATGCCGCTGGTGCGACGCCTGACCGCGTTCCGATTGCATTCGCGTTACACCCATCGAGCCGAGATTCGCCGTTTCATGGAGCTGACGCGGGAAACCAGCCGGGAAGGCTATATCGCCCGGCTCCGTATCCTTCAAGCGTACGACGTCCGCGATCGGCTGGGAGAGCTCAAGGTGCCGGTGTTGTTCCTGGCGTCGGAGCGCGACCATCTCGTGCCCGCCGTGCGTGAAGCGCAGGCCATGGCCCATCATGTGCCGGAGGCAGTCGTGCGCATCCTGCCGGGACATGGCCACATCTGCCTGATCGCGCCGAATCTCGACCTCGAGAGCCTGCTCCAGGAATGGCGACCCCGGTAGCGCTGCGCCGTCTCCTAGCGGTGCCGCAGCAACGCCGCCACGCCGTCGAGGCGGGCGGCGAGCTGAGGATCCTCGATCTCGATCACTGCTCCGCGCAGCGCCCGTGTGTCCTCCTTGGCGGCGGCCACGACGTCGCCGATGCGAACCACGGGCTCCCCCTCCGCGTCGGCCTTGGTCAGCACCAGCCGACCCGAGCCGCCGCATCTATAGCCGGCGCGGGCGAACCCGTGCGCGACCAGCAGGGTCCGCACCTGCCCCTCACCCAGTGCGTGCAGCACATCCCGCAGCCCCTCGGCCGCGAGTCGCCGGCCGTACGCCTCCCGGAGCGCCGCCAGCCACTCGGCCTGCATCAGACGGGTGTGCGAGCGATGTACCGCCGGCGTGACCCGCGCGACGCGGGCGGCCGTCAGCTCCACCGGATTGAGCGGCGCCGTCCCAGCGACCAGCCGGACCACCGGCGCGGGCAGTGCGCGTCGCAATGCCGCCAGAACCGGTGCCGATCCCCCGAGCACGACCTCATGCGCGTCGTGCGCCCGGAGCTCTCTGGCGATCCGTCGTGCCACCGCCGTCATATGGCGACGCTCTTCCTCATGCCGGCGCCCGTGGAACCCGCTCTCACCCCATCCCGGCGAACCCTGCCGGTCGCTGTGGAACTTGCCGCCCCGCATCCGCGGAGACACGAGACACGGGAGCTCGACCGTCTCCTGTTTGCGCACCAGAAAGAAGCGCGCATGCGCGTGGTCGACGGCGACTACGAGCGATGTCGCATCGAGCGGCAGCACCGGCGTCGACCCGCGGCGCGGGCTCGTCAACGTGGCGTTCATCAGTAAGCCTCCGCGGGCACTGGAGCCGCAGGCTTGGGTTCTGGAAGCTCCGTGAGGGTCGCTTCGGTGAGCAGCAGGACGCTCGCTACCGACACGGCGTTCTCCAGCGCGACGCGCACCACCTTCGTCGGATCGATGATCCCCGCTTCCATGAGGTCCACGTACTCTCCGCGCGCCGCGTCAAATCCATAGTTGCCCGTCCCGGCGCGCATGTGGTCGACGACCACGCCGCCGTCCGCCGCCGAGTTCGCGGCGATCTGCCGCGTCGGGGTCTCGAGCGCGCGGCGCAAAATCTGGACGCCCGTGCGCTCGTCTCCCTGACAGGCTTCCATCTCCCGTTCCACATCGGGAATGGCCCGCAGCAGCGCGAGGCCTCCCCCGGGCACGATTCCCTCCGCTACGGCGGCCTTGGTGGCGCTGATCGCGTCGTCGAAGGCTTCTTTGCGGCTCTTCAGCTCCGTTTCCGATGGTGCGCCGACGCGGATCACCGCCACGCCCCCGCTCAGCTTCGCGAGCCGCTCCTGCAGCTTTTCCTTGTCGTAATCCGAGGTCGCCCGCTCGATCTGCCGCCGCAGGTCCTGACACCGGCCTTCGATCGCCGACTTGGCACCGGTCCCGCCGATGATCGTGGTGTTGTCCTTGTCCACGACGACACGCTTCGCCTTGCCGAGCTCCTCGGGAGTGACGTGCTCGAGCTTGACGCCCACCTCCTCTGCCAGTACGCGTCCACCGCTCAGCACCGCGATGTCTTCCAGCATCGCTTTGCGCCGGTCACCAAACCCGGGCGCCTTCACCGCCACGGAGGCCAGCGTGCCCCGCAACTTGTTCACCACGAGCGTCGCCAGCGCCTCGCCTTCGACATCTTCGGCGACGATCAGGAGCGAACGGTTCAGCTTCGCGACCTGCTCCAGGAGCGGCAGCAGGTCCTTCATGCTCGCGATCTTCTTCTCGTGCAGCAGCACGAGCGGATCCTCGAGCACCGCCTCCATCTTGGCCGGATCCGTGATGAAATAGGGTGACAGGTAGCCACGGTCGAACTGCAGTCCGCCAACGACCTCCAGAACGGTCTCCGTGCCTTTCGCTTCTTCGACGGTGATCGCCCCCTCCGCCCCGACCTTCTCGACCGCGTCGGCCACCAGATCACCGATCGTCGCCTCGTTGTGGGCCGAGATCGCCGCCACCTGGGCCTTCTCCCGCTTGCTGCGCACCGGCCGCGAGAGCTTGCGCAGCGCCCCCACCGCGACGCGTAGCCCGCGGTCGAGCCCGCGCTTGAGATCGATGGCGCTTGCGCCGGCCGCGACGTTGCGTAACCCCTCCGCGAAGATCGTGTGGGCCAGAAGCGTGGCCGTCGTGGTCCCGTCTCCAACGACGTCTCCAGTACGGGCCGCCGCTTCCCGCAGCACCTGCGCGCCAAGATTCTCCTCGGGGTCCTTGAGATCGACTTCCCTGGCGATGGTCACCCCATCGTTGCAGACGAGTGGGGTCCCCCACTTCTTCTCGACGAGTACGCACTTGGACTTGGGACCGAGCGTCACCCGGACCGCGTCCGCCATAGCTGTCGCTCCGCGCAGCACCTTTTCCCGTGCGGCGGCCTGGAACATCATCTGTTTATGGGCCATAGCTCCCCCTTCGTGCTCAAAATGCCGGAGGTGGTTGAAGCCGATCTGAGGGAGGAATGAAGGGTCGATACCTTTCGGCGCGCTTCACCTGCTCTTCATCCGCGATGGGGCAAGTTTTTCACTGGACGAAGGGGAGGCTTCGTGCCACTGGCACCCGAAGAGGCGGCCCTGTGCACTGACCTCTATGAGCTGACCATGGCGGCGTCGTACCTGCGCGAGCGCATGACGGCGCCGGCAACCTTCAGCTTGTTCGTGCGCAAGCTTCCCCCCGAACGCTCCTTTCTCGTCGCGGCCGGACTCGAAGACGTCCTGCGGTTTCTGGAGGGCTTTCGCTTCTCGCCGCGGGCGATCCGGCAGCTGCAGGGCTTGGGCCGGTTCGAGCCGGACTTCCTCGATTACCTCGCCACGGTGCGTTTCACGGGGAGCGTACGCGCCGTGCCCGAGGGGACGCCCCTGTTCGCCGACGAGCCGCTGCTCGAGGTGACCGCGCCGATCGCGGAAGCGCAGTTGGTCGAGAGCATGGTGCTCAATACGTGTCACCTCCAGACACTGCAGGCGAGCAAGGCGGTCCGGTGCGTGATCGCCGCCGCCGGCCGGCCGATCGCTGAATTCGGGCTGCGCCGGACCCACGGCACCGACGCCGCCCTGAAGGCCGTCCGGGCGGGATACCTCGTCGGTGTGGAGCAGACGAGCAACGTGCTCGCCGGCCTCACGTACGGTGTACCGCTCACCGGAACGATGGCGCACTCCTACGTGTGCGCGTTCGCGGATGAGCTGGACGCGTTTCGGGCGTTCGGGCGCGCGGCCCCCTCCGGGACAGTTCTGCTTCTCGACACCTACGATACCGTCGTCGCCGCACATAAGGCGGTCCAGGTGGCCCAGGAGCTCGCCGAGCGCGGCGGACGGCTGATCGGCGTCCGCCTGGACAGCGGCGACCTCGTCGCGCTCAGCCGGGACGTACGCCGCGTCCTCGACGCCGCGCGGTTGCACGCCGTGCGGATCGTCGCGAGCGGCAACCTCGACGAGCACGTCATCGCGCGCTGCGTCGAGTCCGGCGCGCCGATCGACGTGTTCGGCGTGGGCACGCGAATGACGGTGTCGGCCGATGCTCCCTACCTCGACATGGCGTACAAGCTGGTGCATTACGGGGACCGGGACGTTCTGAAGATCAGCACCGGCAAGGAGACCTGGGTCGGCGCCAAGCAGGTCTACCGCCGCCGCGGCCCAGACGGCCGCGCCACCGAGGATCTGCTGGCCCTGGCGGAGGAGCCGCCACCCCCGGGCGCAGAGCCGCTCCTGGCCACCGTCATGGAAGCAGGAACGGTGGTCCGGATGCCTTCCCTGCCGGCCGCTCGGGCCTACTGCAGCGCCGCGGTCGCCTCGCTCCCCGAGGCGGTGCGACGCCTGCAGGGAGCGGAGCGATACCGGGTCGCCTACTCGGGTGCCCTGGTGGAGCGCCAGCGCGCCCTCAAGTCACAAATCATCGCTTCTTCACAGTCGCTTCAGGCTGACCTGCCGATCCTTGTCTGAGAATCGATCGAGGAGGATCCGTGCTCACCGTACGCGATGTCATGACCAGAGACGTGGTAACGATGGACGCCGAGTCCACTCTGCGCGAGGCGGTCGAGGTGTTTACGACCCAGCACGTGAGTGGTGTACCGGTGACGACGGGTGGCCGGCTGGTGGGTGTGCTCTCGGCGAGCGACGTGATCGCGTTTCAGCAGGGGCAACCGGGAGTGCCGACCGAGCGGCCGGCCCTCGAGCAGGAGGAGTGGACCGAGCCGACGGATTGGGTGGAAGGTGAAGAGCCGCCCGCCGCGTTCTTCAGTGAGCTGTGGTCGGACGTCGGCGCCGACGTGCTGGAGCGATTCGCCGAGGTCGGCGGACCGGAGTGGGATCAACTGGAGGAGCATACCGTCGGCGAGGCGATGAGCCCGTCGTTGTGCCGTGTCGCTCCAACCGCCACGGTGTACGCGGCGGCCGAGCAGATGGTTCGCGCCGGAGTGCATCGGCTGGTCGTGATGGACGGTGCCAAGCTGGTGGGCATCCTCAGCAGCATGGACATCGTTCGGGCGGTGGCGTTGCGACGCCTCGTCGCCGCCGAGCCGGCTTCCCACGCTGCGTCGCACGCGCTCGCAGACGCGCGGCGCTAGAACCCGGCGCGGACTATGGCCTGGAAGCCGATTCTCATCGCCGTGGACGGCTCGATCGAGTCCATCAGTGCCGCCCGTTTCGGCGCCCGGCTCGCGGAGCGCGCCGGCACACAGTGGCGGCTCGTGCACGCCGTCCGCGATCCCGGCGTCGTGCTCACCGCGAGGCTGCTGCAGAACAACGCAGCCGAGCTGGACAAGGCACTGAGCGAGCTCATCGGGCCCCAGCTCGAGGACGCGCGTCGCGCCGCCATGGCGAGCTCGGCGCCCGGCGAGCTCGTCATCCGGATCGGGCGCCCGGCGCCTGTCCTGCAAGCGGAAGTCGGGCAATGCGGAGCGGGCCTCGTCATCCTCGGTGGCAAGCGACACCTCGCGCTGGGGCGCTGGCTCGGCGGCAGCACCGCGCTCGACGCGGTCCGGCTGCTCACCACGCCGGTGCTCGTCACGAAAGGGGACCTGGCGGACCTCGACCGCGTGCTGGTGGCGGTGGATCTCTCTCCGGCGGCCGAGCCCACGATCCGCGAAGCCGAGCGTTTCGCGCTCCTGGCGCACGGCAAGCTGCGCGCGATCCACGTCATCGAATCGATGACGCGCAATCCCGCAGTGGCGCAGTGGGTCGATCAGCAGCGCTTCGAGGGGCAATCGCTCGCGGCGCTCGAGCGGCGCGTCTGGCCGAGCCTCCAAATTCCGGACGCCGAGCGCACGGTTCGATTCGGTGAGGTCGTCCACGAGTTGAGCGCAGAAGCGGCCGAATGGGGCGCGCATCTGGTGGTCGTCGGCGCGCACGGCAAGGACTGGATCGACCGTCTGCTGCTTGGCAGCGTGACCGAGCAGTTGATCAATGCGTTGCCGGCCCCGCTCCTCGTGGAGCCGGTGCGACCCCAGCCGGACGACGCTTTCGGCGTTGAGGCCCAGCTGACCCGGGTCTCGAAGGCCTCTGCTGGTTATGGAAGGGAGGGCGAACGATGAGACTCGATACCCTGTTTCGCGACCGCATCGAGGCCGGGACCGTGCTGGCGAAATCGCTCGGCGCCTATCGGGGACGCGGCACGCTGGTGCTCGGGATCCCGCGTGGCGGTGTGGTGGTCGCGGCCGAGATCGCGCGCCTGCTCGAAGCGGAGTTGGACGTGGTGGTGGCCCGCAAGCTCGGGGCACCGGGGCAACCCGAGCTGGCGATCGGGGCGGTGACCGCCGACGGCGGCCGATTCCTCAACGACGATATGCTGCACGCGTTGCAGATTTCGCCCTCGTATCTCGATGCGGTCACCCGAGTCCAGATGACGGAGGCGCAGCACCGGGAGACGTGGTTGCGGAACTTGCGTCCCGCCGCCCCGATCGCGGGCCGCACGGTCATCCTCGTGGACGACGGCCTGGCGACCGGGGCGACGATGCACGCGGCCGCACGCGCGCTGCGCCAGCGCGGCCCGGCGCGGCTAGTCGCCGCCGTGCCCGTCGGCACACCCGACGCCTGCGAGGCACTGCGATCCGACGTTGACGAGGTCGTGTGCCCGCTGCAACCGGAATCGTTCGGGGCCGTCGGGCTCTATTATGAGCATTTCGAGCCGGTAGAGGACGAGCAGGTCCGGGAACTGCTCGAAGCCACCCGCGGCGCCACCGTAGGGCGCTAGGGCGCACCAAGGAAGGCGGCCCGCTGCGCCGAGCTGCAATCGGCGTGCGGGCCGCCTACGCACCGGTTACCCGGAGTCAGGGAATTGACTTCCCTGTTCTTCTTCCCGCAGCGGCCGCGTACGGTACACGTTTGCGGTTGGGCTTTGGGAGCTCCGGCTTCCATCCCCACGATGCTTGACCAGCTTCGTGGTTCGCCGGTGCGGGCGCTGCGAGTCGGTCGTCATCGCTGCTCGACCTCTGGCACGGCATGCCGGGACGCCGCTCCGGCATGGATGAGACTCGCGATTGGGTCTCATCGCTCCATGTGAGGTGATCACTCGGATCGTCGGAACCCTTTCCGTTGCCGGTCTGGGAACCTCCCCGACTCACCTGAAGCGCATATAAGCTGCGACGCGCGCCGTGAGAACACCGTGAAATCAACGTGCAGGCTGTTTCATCCTGCCCCGCGCCCGCGAACAAGATTCCTTCAGGGCGGTCTCACGCGGCCCGATCTGCAGGCGCGCTACGCTTGGACAGCGGCCACACCCGGGCCCAGGCGAGCAGGAGGTGCCATGACTGCGGCGACCGCCACCAAAGGTGCCCGCGGATTGCGGGAAGCCCTGCACTCTGAGCGGCTGCCGGACGGGCGAGTGCACTGCCGGCTCTGCCCGCACGAATGCCGGATCTCCGACGGGGTGATCGGTGCGTGCGGGGTGCGCGTCAACCACCATGGCACGCTGTTCACGCTGGTCTACGATCGAGTCGCGGCGCACCATGTCGACCCGATTGAGAAGAAGCCCCTGTTCCACTTCTTCCCGGGCTCGAGCGCCTATTCGATCGCGACCGTCGGCTGCTGCCTCCGCTGCACGTACTGTCAGAACTGGGAGATGTCGCAGTGGCCCAAGACCCACCTGGGCCGCAAGACCGAATGGGACGACGGCACGGCGTGCCCTGGAGGCTGCGCTGCCCTCGCGCGGATGACGGACGCGATCCCCGGCTATCCGACAACGCCCGACGGACTTGTGGACGCGGCCGTCCGCTCCGGTGCCCGCTCCATCGCCTACACCTACACGGAGCCCACGATCTTCTTCGAACTGGCCTTCGACACAGCGGTCCGCGCCCGCGGCGCCGGACTCAAGAACGTGTTCGTCACCAGCGGATTCACCAGCGAGGCCCCGCTGCGGCAGATCGCGCCGGTACTCGACGCGGTCAACGTCGACCTCAAGTTCTTCCGCGAGGAGAGCTACACCCATATCAGCCGCGCGCGGCTCGCTCCGGTCCTCGAGGCGATTCGCCTCTACCATGCGCTCGACGTGTGGGTCGAGGTGACCACGCTCGTCATCCCCGGCGTGAACGACTCCGACGAGGAGCTGGGGAGCATCGCCCGCTTCATCCGCTCGGTCGGAGCCGAGATCCCCTGGCATGTGACGCAGTTCTACCCAACTTACGAGATGCTCGACCGGCCTCCGACGCCCGTCGAGACGTTGCGCCGTGCCCGCCGCATCGGGCTCGATGCCGGACTCCGCTATGTGTACGAGGGGAACGTCCCCGGCGAGGGAGGCGAGTGCACGCGCTGCTACGCCTGCGACGCGCTGCTCATCGAACGCTACGGCCACACCGTGATCGCCAACGCGATCAACGACGGACGCTGCCCGCGCTGCCGCGCCACGATCGATGGAGTCGGTCTGGACGGGCGCCCATGAAACGGGACGGATCCAGGCAGCCGCGCCGGCCGCGCGGCTCGCTGCTGCGGCGCGTAGGGGCGTGGCTGCTGCTCGTAGTCACCGCGGTGATGGCGGTTCGCCTGTTCGCGCCGACGCGCGACCAGCGCGTGGAAATCAGCTACACCGATGCCGTCGGAGAAATCGATCGCGGCAACGTGGCCGAGGTCGAATTGGTCACCGCCACCCAGGTGCTCAACGGGACGCTCAAGACGCCTACCAGAATCGGCAGCGAAGACGTGCGCGAGTTTCGCGTCACGGTCCCCTTTGTCGATCCGGCTCCCCTGGTGGCGCGGCTCGAGGCGCGCGGTGTACCGATTCGCGCCACGCGCCAGAGCTCGTCCCTGATCAACATCCTGTTCGGCATCATCCCCTGGGTGGTACTCGCTGGGATCTGGTTCTTCATGGTGCGACAGATGCGGGGTGGGGCCGAACGTGCGCTCTCCTTCGGCCAGGTGGGCACGCGGACCGTCGCCGGCGAGCGGCCACAGGTCACGTTCGCCGACGTTGCCGGAGCGGAAGAGGCGAAAGCCGAACTGCAGGAGGTCATCGAGTTCCTCAAGGATCCGGCTCGGTTCCAGCGCATCGGCGGGCATCTGCCCAAGGGGGTATTGATCGTCGGTCCTCCCGGCACCGGGAAGACACTGCTGGCACGGGCCGTCGCAGGTGAAGCGGTCGTACCCTTCTATTCCATCTCGGGCTCCGATTTTGTCGAGCTGTTCGTCGGGGTCGGCGCGGCGCGCGTCCGCCATCTGTTCGAGCAGGGCAAGGCCAATGCCCCATCCATCATCTTCATCGACGAATTGGACGCCGTCGGGCGGCAGCGCAGCGTGGGGCTCACCACCGCGCACGAGGAGCGGGAACAGACGCTGAATCAGCTGCTCGTGGAGCTCGATGGTTTCCAGCCTACCGAGGGAGTCGTCGTGCTGGCGGCGACGAACCGACCCGACGTGCTCGATCCCGCGCTGTTGCGCCCGGGTCGCTTCGACCGCCAGATCGTTGTGGAGCTCCCCGACCTCCGGGCGCGCGAGCAGATCCTTGGCGTCCACGTACGCCACATCCGGCTCGCCGCAGACGTCGACCTCGCCGTGATCGCGCGCGCGACTCCCGGGCTCTCCGGGGCCGATCTCGCGAATCTCGTCAATGAAGCCGCCCTGTTCGCGGCGCGCCGCAGCAAGGAAGCCGCCGATCGCCAGGACTTCGAGGACGCCAAGGACAAGGTCATGCTGGGGATGGAGCGCCGCAGTCTCGTGTTGACGCCCGAGGAGCGGCGTCTCACCGCCTACCACGAAGCCGGCCACGCGCTCGTGACGGTCCTCACCCCGGGCCTCGACCCGATTCAGAAGGTCACGATCATCCCGCGCGGCCGGGCCCTCGGAGTCACCTTCGCCCTCCCCGAGGAGGATCGCCACAGTCATCCGCGGTCCTACCTGCTCGGCCGACTAAGCGTAGCCTATGGCGGCCGTGCCGCCGAGGAGATCGCGTTCGGACCGGACCGGGTCTCGACCGGCGCGGCGAACGACCTGCGTCAGGCGACCGAGCTGGCCCGCCGCATGGTCACCGAATTCGGCATGAGCGATGCGATCGGCCCGGTCAGCGTGGGTGGGCCGGGCGAAGTGATGCTGTGGGGACGTGAGGTAATCCCGCAGCACGCGACTTCGCCACACATGGCAGATCTTGTGGACGAAGAAGTGCGCCGTCTGGTGCGGGAAGCGAGCGCCCGCGCCCGCGCGCTGATCGCAGACCACCGACCGGCTCTGGATGCGCTGGCAGCGGCCCTCCTCGAGCACGAGACGCTCGATCGTGCGGAAGTCGAGGCGATCATCACGGGCGCGGGCGCCGAGCAGCCCGAGGAATCTCCCGCCGAGTGCCTGACGTAGCCGCGAGTGCGGCTACCTTCCCACGCGATCCTCCCGGCCTGCGCTTCGAGCCGCTCGCCGCCCTAAGTTAGGTGGACCATGGTACAGATACCCGTGGCCAAGAACGTCTCTACCGTCGCGGATCTGGGGACGGTGCCGCTGGAGGAGCTCTTCCGGATCCTGGAGGTCGCTCCGACAGCCGGCTTGACTCAGGCACAGGTCGATGCCCGTCTCCGCGAGCATGGCTACAACGAGGTCGTCGAACGATCGGCGCATCCGGTCCTCGTGTTTCTCGCGAAGTTCTCCGGGCTATCCGCCTGGATGCTGGAAGCGATCATTCTCCTCTCATGGGTGCTGCACCGCTACCTGGACCTCGTAGTTGTCGCAGGACTGCTGGTCGTGAACGCCGTCGTGAGCCTCGTTCAGGAACGTCGGGCGGCCGGGGTCGTGGAACACCTGCGCCAGCGACTCGCGGTCAACGCGCGGGTGCTCCGAGACGGCACCTGGGGTGTCGTCGCCGCTCGTCACCTCGTTCCCGGTGATGTCGTTCGGGTCCGGGCGGGCGACTTTGTTCCCGCCGACGCCAGGGTGTTCGACGGCGCGGTGAGCGTCGACGAGTCCGTGCTGACCGGTGAATCGATGGAGGCCGAGAAGGAGACCGGTGGTCGACTGTACTCGGGATCCGTGGTTCGGCGCGGTGAGGCGAGCGTGCTCGTTACGGCCACGGGCGACCGCACCTACTTTGGCCGCACGACTGAGCTGGTGCAGCTGGCCCGGCCGAGGCTGCACATCGAGCAGGTCGTCGCCAGGGTCGTGCGGTGGCTGTTCGCGATCGTGGCCGTCCTGCTCGCCACCGTCCTCGTTGTCGCGATCGCCCGGCATGTCGGTATGCTCGAGATCCTCCCACTCATGCTGGTCTTGCTCCTGAGCGCGGTGCCGGTCGCCCTCCCCGTCATGTTCACGGTCAGCACGTCGCTCGGCGCGCTGGAGTTGGCCAGGGAACACGTGCTCGTCACCCGGCTGAGCGCAGCGGAGGACGCCGCGGTGATGGACGTCCTGTGCGTCGACAAGACCGGCACGATCACGATGAACCGCCTGGCCGTCGGGGCTGTGATCCCGCTTGAAGGGGCGGCGGTGGACGACGTCCTGCGCTATGGAGCGCTGGCATCCGAAGAAGCGAACCAGGATCCGATCGACCTCGCCATCGTCACCGCTGCCCGAGAGGCAGGGGTGCTGGCGCGTCAGCCCCCGCCGAGCGTGGTCAGCTTCACTCCGTTCGCCCCGGAGACACGCCGGACCGAGGCCGTGGTGCGGCTCGAAGGACGGGCGATCCGTGTGGTCAAGGGGGCGGTGGAGGCGGTCGCACAGGCGTGTCACCTCGATGCTGCCGCTGTCGACGCTCTGAAGCAGCGGAGCGCCGAAACAGCGAGCGAAGGGTTTCGGACGTTGGCCGTGGCCGGCGGACCGGTCGAGGGGACGCCACGCCCACTTGGGCTCGTGACGCTGTACGATCCCGCCCGCCCGGACGCCCGTACACTCGTGACGGCGCTGCGTGACCTCGGGGTGGCGGTCAAGATGCTGACGGGCGACGCCCTTCCTATCGCATCCGAAATCGCCCACAGCGTTGGTCTCGCGACGGTGCGCCGTGTGGCGGAGCTGAAGCAGGCGTTCGGGGAGACACAAGCCGCCGCCGCGGAGCTGGTGCACGGAACCGACGGATTCGCCGAGGTCTATCCCGAAGACAAGTACGTCGTCGTCAAGAGCTTGCAGACGGCGGGCCACGTCGTCGGGATGACCGGTGACGGCGTCAACGATGCGCCCGCCCTGCGGCAGGCGGAAGTGGGGATCGCCGTCAGCAACGCGACAGACGTGGCAAAGGGAGCGGCCAGTGTGGTGCTGACCGAGGAAGGGTTGCCCGGCATCGTCGCCCTCGTTCGACAGAGCCGGGCCGTTTACCAACGTGTCCTCACCTGGATCATCAACAAGATCAGCCGCACGATCCTCAAGGCGGGCTTCGTCGCGCTCGCATTTCTCCTGACCGGGCGCTTCGTGGTCTCGGCCCTCGCCATGATCGTCCTGGTCTTCACCAGCGATTTCGCCAAGATCTCGCTGGCCACGGATCGCGTGCAATGGTCACAGCATCCCGAAACGTGGGACATCACGCGGCCCGTCCGGCTCGCCATCCTGATCGGGCTTCTGCTCGTGCTGGAAGCGTTTGGACTGCTGGCGGTGGGATGGCACAAGTTCGGGCTCGCCGCGAACGCGGAGGCACTGAGCACGTTCACGTTTCAGATGCTGTTGTACTTTGGGACCTTTTCGATCCTCTCCGTCCGGGAGCGACGTCACTTTTGGATGTCACGTCCCAGCCGGACCCTGCTGGTCGCTGCCGCCTTCGAGGTGGCCGTCGCCACGCTCCTGCCGATGCTCGGGATACCGGGCTTCCCACGCCTGGCGTGGAGCCAGACGCTTTTCGTGTTCGTCTATGCAGCGACGTTTGCGCTCTTCGTGAACGATCTCGTCAAGGCGGCGTGGATGAGGACTCGGCGGACCCGGTGAGGGTGTGCCAATGGGAGATCCCGCCCAGAATGTCCCGCGCGGTTTCGGCGAACCAGAACAGCTCGCGGTCCTCCCGTTCGATCATGCCTTCCGCAAGGAGGAAATCCACGTCGAACGCCCGGCGCCAGAAGTGTTCGCCCACCAGCACGATGGGGAAGGGCCGAACCTTGCGCGTCTGCACGAGGGCGAGCGCCTCGAACAGCTCGTCGAACGTGCCATATCCCCCGGGGAAGGCTACGAGGGCTCTGGCGCGCAGCAGGAAGTGGAGCTTCCGCACCGCAAAGTAGTGAAAGCGGAAGCACAGGTCGGGAGTGATGTACGGATTGGGGAACTGCTGATGCGGCAGCGAGATGTTCAGTCCGACGGAATCCGCGCCGACGTCGAACGCGCCACGATTGGCCGCCTCCATGATTCCCGGGCCGCCGCCCGTCACGATCACCGCGCGCATCCCCGAGCCTGCCCCATTCCCCACCAGCCGGCCGAACTCCCGTGCCACCTCGTAGTAGGCGCTGTTGGCGAGGACCCGTTCCGCGACTTCGAGGCCGCGCGCGATGTCCCGGTCGTCGGGACGGGCCGCCAGGGCTTCGCGCAGCGCGGCCACCTTGCGGCGCGCGGCCGCGGGCTCGGCGATCCGCGTGCTCCCCACGACGACGATCGTATCGCGGATGCCGCGCTCCTCAAGGAGCAGTTCCGGCTTGAGATAGTCGACCTGAAGACGCAGACCGCGTGTCTCGTAGCGGTTGAGGAAGTCGACGTCCTGGTCCGCCTGGCGATACCCCGGACTGTCCAGGATCGCCTGCAGGCGGCGCGGCGCGTCTGGATCGTCTTCCACAGACTTCGGCTGATGCCAGGGCAATGGCACTTGGCGCCGCTGGGGATGCGCCGGCGTGGGGATCCGTGTGTCCCCGGGCGCCGCAAGGGGCGGGTGGGGGGATCGTTTCCGCGTCATGGTAGCTCCGATCCGGGCTATCGCGGTCCCTCTTCCTGCAGGTGCTGGAACAGGGGACTCAGGCGCATTTGGGCGTATCGCAGCGAATCGATGAACAGCAGGGCGAACACCAGGAGGGCCACTGCGAGCGCCGCAGCCGTCACCCAGTGGTGCAGGCGCAGCGAGCGCCAGCTCGGCGCGACGATGATCAATCCCAGAAGCGCGGTGATCACGATGATCGCGTCGAAGCTGGCGCGCTGCCAGTATTGGTCGTTCAGGTGCAGCCACATCCCGAACTCGTCGAACGTCAATGCGAGGCCCACGCCATAGAGAAGGGCCAGCAGTGGCCGGGCGGGCTCGGCGGAAGCGTGGAACAACAGGTAGCCGCCCACTCCCGCGAGCAGGAAGATGCCGTAATTCAGGTGATGGACGTGCGTACCGCCGACGTGGAGGAAGAGATCCGGAATTCGTCGCGACATGATGAGGTAGACGAGCGTGCGTGACGCGGCGAACGTGAACAGGAACGCGATCAGGACTCTGCGGGCCGTCCGGTGGGTCTCCACATCTGCACCGGGCGGAAGCGGAGCGGCGGTCGGGAGGCGCTCGGGGCACACGCCTCGAAAGCTATAGCGTGACGACCAGAGAGGAGGGATGATGCTCGGAACCCTGACCGAAGGACAGATCGACCGGCTGCTGCAGTCCGAGACCGTGGGACGGCTCGGGTGCCATGCCGGCGGCCGAACCTACGTCGTGCCCGTCACCTACGTCTACGATGGCTCTGCGATCTATGGCCATACCGGGGACGGCCTGAAGGTGCGCATGATACGCGAGAACCCAGAGGTCTGCTTCGAGATCGACCATATGGAATCCCTGGCCAATTGGCAGAGCGTGATCGTCTGGGGACGATTCGAGGAGCTGCGCGGCACCGCTGCCGCCCATGCCATGGGGCTGCTGATGGACCGCCTGTTGCCGCTCGTCACCAGTGAGACCGCCGTGCCGACCCACGGCCTGGACCCCTCCGCCGTGCACCGCGCCGACGTGACCGGACACGCCGCCGTGGTCTATCGCATCGTCATCGGCGAACGAACGGGACGGTTCGAGAAGCGTTGACCCGGTGTCGCGCTCCGACTGTTAGCGCGGTTGCCGTTGCTGCAGCTCGCGAAACAGCGGCGCGAGCCGCATGTCGGCGTATTGCATGGAGTCCAGGAACAGCAGGGTAAACAGGATCAGCACCAGGCCGAGCGCGGTGGCGGTCACCCAGTGGCGGGGGCGCAGCGCATGCCAGCGCGGAGCGACGACGAACAGGCTGAGCACGGCCGTGATGACGATGACCGCGTCGAAGCTGGCCCGCTGCCAGTACTCGTCGTTCAAGTGCAGCCACATCCCGAACTCATCGAACGTCAATGCCAGGCCAACGCCGTAGCAGGCCGCGACAAGCGGCCCCGGGCGCCCGGGGGAGCTCCGAAACAGGAGATATCCCCCGACGCCCGCCAGCAGCACGATGCCGTAGTTCAGGTGATGGATGTGGGTACCGCCCACCCGCATGAACACGTCCGGAAGGCGGTGCGTCATGATCAGGTACACGAGCATCCGGGACACGACGAACGTGAACACGAAGGCGACGAGCACGACTCGCGCTTTCTTTCGCGTGGCGACGACGCTCGACGAGATGGTCACGCGTACTGCTTAACGCTCCCACCATGATGGCATCATGAGGGCGGCGCCAACGTTTCATTGCCGCCTCATGCTCGCTTACTGGGTCACCAGCGATACTGACCGTTGAGCCAAGACGGCTCGTCATCCTGCAAGGAGGGGATATGTGGAACCGGTTCATTGCCGGCGCGGCGCTCGCGACGCTCGCAACCGCCGTGGCGGCGCAACAGCCGAAGCCGATGCAGGTCCCAGCCGCTCAACATGCGCTGTACGGGACCCTCAAGGAGATCGACCTGAAGTCGAACACGCTCGTCGTGACGCCACTCGTGGGTGCGGCAGTGACGTTCAAAGTCGACCCGCGCGCGACGCGCATCCATGACTTCGAAACAAGCCCGACCCTCGCACGGCTCGCCAAGAAGACCGGCGCCGGGCTGGTGGTCCATTTTGCGGGCCATGGTACCGACCTCACGGCGGTGGAACTCGACTACATCGGCAATCAGCCGATGAAGGTCGCCACGGGCAACATCATCCGGATCGAGAAGCTGACCCGCGTCATCGTGATCAAGACAGCGACGGGGACCGAAGAGAAGCTCCAGCTGGCGCTCAACGCGCCGATCGAGCTGGCGACGGGACTTATCGCGTGGGACGCGTTCACCGGCAAGCTCAACGAGCAGGTCTCCCTGTACTACACCGAGGGCAGGGGCCATAAGGAGGTCCGGCTGATCGAGGCGGCAGCACCCGTAGCGTCCTAGCAGCGATCGTCACCGGCGCGCGCTCCCTGCGCGCGCCGGATCTCTCGTGCCATCATTCAGCGTGTCTTCGAAAGCGTCAGCGGGGCTCCTCGTCTACCGCCGCCACCGCGGTGAGCTGCAGGTGCTGCTCGTGCATCCAGGGGGGCCATTCTGGGCCAAACGGGACGCCGGCGCCTGGTCCATCCCCAAAGGGGAGGTCGATCCCGCCGAACGGTTGCTCGACGCGGCCTGCCGCGAATTTCACGAGGAAACCGGATTCACCGTCGCGGGAGAGTTCCTGCAGCTCGCACCGGCCCGGCAGCGGAGCGGTAAAGTGATTCACGCCTGGGCGGTGGAGGGCGATTGTGACCCGGCCCTCCTCCGCAGCAATACGTTCAGCCTGGAATGGCCGCCTCGATCCGGCAAGAAACGCGAGTTTCCCGAGGTCGATCGTGCCGCCTGGTTCCCCGTCCCCGATGCGCTGCAGCAGATCGTCCCCGGGCAGGCGGGCCTCGTGCGGGAGCTTGCGGCGCTGGTGGGACGCCCGCCGGCGTCCACCTGACGCGCTCGATCAGACGGGAGCCGGCTCGGGGATTCTCGGAAGCGTGGCTCGCAGCGGAGCAGCCGTCTCGAGAAACCGGTCCAGCACGTCCGACAGCGAGGGCTCGCCAAGCTCCTCCAGCTCGTAGCGCACCCGGACACTCGGCTTGTCGAGGTGTGCCACGGAGGCCAGATCGATCGGAGTCCCGATCACCACGATGTCCGCCGGCGTCCTGCGAATGGTCTCGGCGAGCTCACGGATCTGTTCCTCGCCGTACCCCATCGCCGGCAGCACCGGCCCGGTGCCGGGGTACGTGGCGAAGGTGTCGCGGATCGATCCGACCGCGAAGGGCCGGGGGTCGACGATCTCGGCGGCGCCGTATCGCTGCGCCGCCACCCACCCGGCGCCGTACGGCATGCCGCCGTGCGTCACGGTCGGACCATCCTCGACCACGAGCACCCGCTTGTGCCGCAGCTCGGCCCCGCCCTCCACGAAGATCGGACTCGCGGCCTCCACCAGGGTCGCACGCGGGTTGAGCTCTCCCACCACGCGGCGCGCTGTCGCAACCTGGGCCGGTGACGCCGAGTCGACCTTGTTCACGACGATGGCGTCCGCCATGCGCACCCCCGCCTCTCCCGGATGGTAGTGCGCCGCATGGTCGGCACGGTGCGGATCGACCACGACGATCAGCAGATCGGGAACGAAGAACGGCAGGTCGTTATTACCGCCGTCCCAGAGCACGACGTCCGCCTCGTGCTCCGCTTCGCGCAGAATGAGCTCGTAGTCGACGCCGGCATAGACGATGCGTCCGGCTCGAAGCAGCGGCTCGTACTCCTCGCGCTCTTCGATCGTCACCTGGTGCAGGTCCAGATCGGACAGCTGCGCGAAGCGCTGGACCGCCTGACGCGCCAAGTCCCCATACGGCATCGGGTGACGGACGATCACGGGGTGCACGCCGCGCTCTTCCAGCAGCGCCGCGAGACGCCGCGTCGTCTGGCTCTTCCCCGCCCCCGTGCGCGCCGCACAGACGGCAATGACCGGCACGCGGGCCTTGAGCATCGTGTGCCGGGGACCGAGCAGCAGGAAGTCCGCTCCAGCCGCCAGGGTGCGTGAAGCGAGGTGCATGACGTGCTCGTGCGACACGTCCGAATAGCTGAACACGGCGACGTCCACCGCGTGATCACGGATCAGCCGCTCGAGCTCGCTCTCCACCTGAATCGGAATGCCGAAGGGATAGTCGGGGCCGGCGAGACTCGCGGGATAGCGACGGTCGGCGATGTTCGGAATTTGCGCCGCCGTGAAGGCGACGACATGGTAAGCGGGATTGCCGCGGAAGTAGACGTTGAAGTTGTGGAAGTCGCGTCCCGCGGCGCCGAGGATCAATACGTTCTGGCTCATGGGTCAAGCCTAGAGTCGCGTGCCTGAAGACAAGCTGAGACCTGTCTGAAGGAGATGCCCTTCTCACACTCCTTTCAGAACCCGCTCACGCCCGCGAAGCATCTTCGATACGAGTCACCGAGTGTAGACCACATCGCGACTATGCAGGAGGGTCCGTATGGATACCAAGTCGAGGGTCAAGAAAGCGGCCAAGCGCATCGCGATCGCGACAGATGCCGTCCTGGTCAAGGCCGGCAAGGCCGCTGAGCAGCGCCAGCATGACCGCGCGGTGAAGGCCGCGCTCAAGAAGACCGGGAAGATCGCGGCCATTGCGGCCACGACGGCAGCGATCGTCGCTACCGCCCGGGCGGCCGTTCGGGCCCGTCGGCGGCAGGCGGCGGCGCCGACCGCTACACCGTAGGGATTCGCCGACGTCCGCGGAGGGGATACCATGGAGAACCAACTGGAAATCAGTCGCTACACCTACCATTGCTACTCGTCCCGCGAGCGCGATGACGTGACGGTGTACCTCTACGACAAGGCGTCGAACGTGGTCGGACAGGTCCGCGCGGTGCCGGACGGCGAGCCGCTCCCTCAGACGGAGCAGCGCGACGGTCGTATTATTCTGTACTTCCACCGCGCCGCAATGCCCCAGATCGTGGACCTCCTCCGCAACGAAGGTCCCGTGTACCTCCACTGGGAGAATGGCTGGGACGCGGCGCTCGCGACCGGCTACGAGCCGGTCGGCGTGGGGGAACGGTGATGACGGCGACGGCCGTCCGGGCCTACGCGCCGAGGCATCGGGCGCGCCCGACACTGGACGATGCATTGAGCGGGCGCCGGTCGGTGCGCCAGTTTACCGCCCGCGCGCTTTCGGAGGACCAGCTCTTGCAGCTGTGCTGGGCGGCACAGGGCATTACAGACCCCGCTGGGCGTCGCACGGCCCCTTCGGCGGGCGCGCGGTATCCGTTGGAGCTTCTCGTGGTGACGGCCCACGGGTGTTTCGCCTACGACCCGCCACATCATCGCATCGTGCAGCGCAGCCTCGATGACCTGCGCGCCGCGTTGCAGTGGGCCGCTCTCTCACAGGAGCCGGTGGGGTTGAGCCCAGCGGTTTTCGTCATCGCCGCCGTACCCGCGCGCACGACCGACCAGTATGGACCTCGAGGAGAACGGTACGTTCACCTCGAGGCCGGTCATGCGGCGCAGAATCTGCTGCTCGAAGCCACCGCCATGGGTTTCGGCGCGGTCCCGATCGGCGCGTTCGACGATGCCCGGGTGCGTGAGGTCCTCGACCTGAGCGGCGACCGCGAGGTGGTGTATCTGATTCCCGTGGGCGAGCCGGCCCCGCAGTAGGATTGTGGTGATCGTCGCGCTGCATCTGCTGCAGGAAACGGGCTCGAGCCCATCGGACGTGGCGACCGTCCTCACCTACGTGGAAGATGGCATCTATCTGATCACCGCGGCGTTGCTCGGCGCGACTGCCCTGGTGCTCATCGCCGCCACGGCTCGCGATCTCGTCCGCTCGGCCAATGCCGGATCGATGATGCAGCGAGCGCTGCGAGCGCTCGATTCATTGCTTCTCGTCTTGATGATCGTCGAGCTCCTCCATACCATACGCCTGTTCATCGTCGGCCATGCGCTCGTCCCGGAGCCTTTCCTCGTCGTGGCCTTGATCGCGGGCGTACGCCGGGTCTTGATCCTCACGACAGAGGCATCGCAGTACATCCAGGCTCAGCCGGAGCAATTCCGGATGGCGTTGCGGGAGATGAGCCTGCTGATGGTGTCGTTCCTGGTGCTGGCCGTCTCGATCGTGGTGTTGCAGCGCTTCCCATCTCCCCACTAGCTCTGCAGCCGGCCCGCCGGATTCTGTCGGATCCCGGTCGCTGGGCAACAGCGTCAGGCGGATCGCAAGGCGGACCTGCTCAGACCGGCGCGTGGTGCACCGGGTCCGGCCAAAGGTCCCGCATTTCCGCCGGGAGCATCGCGCGAACGTCCGAGATTTCCCCCTCGGAGACGTGGCGCGCCAGCACCTTGAAGACGGCGCGGGTGACGCGTTCCGGATCGGCCTCGGGGATACCGCGAATCAGGTTGCTACGCACCATGGCGAGGAACACTCCCTTGCGGCGTGCCCTCACCGGCGTTCCACGGAGATGCCAGCCGTCGAAATACACCCCCTTGATCAGCAGCGGGAACTGCGCCGCCAGTTGGACCGCCTCATTGGGAGTCAGCCGGTCGCGCAGCGCGTGCAGGACGGACCGCAGGGCCAGCAGCGTGGCCTCCAGGTCCTCCCACCCGAGCTCGCCACTCACTTCCTGCAACCAGGCATTCCCCTTGTGAAGCGCCTTTTCCCAGACATGTGACGCCGATACCATAATTCCCTCCTCTCCCACACCGTTTACGTTGGCGACCATTCCGTGAAACGGTGATGAGATACGGCGGAACCTCCGTGCTTTCTACGCGACTAGCCGGTCCCCCAGGTATTTCACGAGACCGTTCAGCGATGCGACCTGGGGATAGTCGGCCTCGGGAACGTCGACGTGCAGCTTCTCGCTGATGTTGATCAGGAGCCGCATGAAGTCGATCGAGTCGATATCCAGCTGATCGCGGATCGGCGCGTCTGGCGCCAGTCGGCCAAGGTCCGCTTCCGGAGCGATCTCGCGTAACGCCGCGAGCACCCCCTGGCGCAGCTCGTCGGCGGTCACAGTCGCGCGGGCTCGGCGAGCCGCCGGGCCACGGCAGCGAGGAACGCCGCCCCCCGGTGCCCGTCGCTCACGCGGTGATCGGCTGCGAGCGTGGCCCGAACGAGGGGACGTGCAACCACCCGCCCCTCGACCACCCACGGACCCTCCACCACCGTTCCGAAGCCGACAATGGCCACCTGCGGCGGATAGATCACCCCGTAGACCGTATCGACGCCGCGGTCGCCGAGGATCGTCACCGTGATCGTCGGATCGGAGAGCTCCGAGCTGCGCAGGGTGCCGGCGCGGGCGCGCTGCACGAGGTCGAGCGTTGCCGCCATCAGGTCGTCCAGGCCCTGACGGTCGGCGTTGTGCAGCGCCGGAGCGACGAGCCCACCGCCCTTCAGGGAGATCGCTAACCCGACGTTGATGTCGGCGGCCGGCGCGACGCGCCCCTCGACCCAGCGCGCGTTGAGCTCGGGGAAATCGTGGAGTGACGCGGCCACCGCCTTGACGAGCAGCACACTGTGCAGCAGCCGCCGCGCCACCGGACGGTCGCGGTTCTGCTCGGCGAGCCAGGCGGAAGCAGGGCCAAGATCGATCGTGTGCCCGATGTAGTAGTGGGGAATCTCGCGCTTCGAGCGGGTCACTGCCGCCGCGATCGCCTGGCGCATCCGCTCCCCTCGTCCAACCGCCTCCCCGGCCTTCCCCGCCGCCTGCCGCACATCGTCGAGCGTAATGGCGCCCTCGGGCCCCGTCCCGTGCACGTTCGCCAGGTCGACCGCGAGCTCCGCTGCCAGAGCACGCGCGACTGGAGAGACGCGGGCACGTCCTTCGGGAGCTCGGGGCGATGGCGTCGGCACGGCGGCTGCGGGCGCCCCCTCCGCCTCCCGGATTACGGCCAGGGGCGTGCCGACCGGGACCTTCGTCCCCGGCTCGACGAGCAACTTATCCACGACGCCGCTCGTGAACACCTCGACTTCGATCACGCCCTTGTCGGTATCGACCTCGGCGATGATCTCGCCGCGCCGTACCGTATCGCCCGGCTGCTTCAGCCAAGTGATCAGACGCCCCGCCGTCATGTCGGCGCCCAGCGCCGGCATCACGAACTCAGCCACGGCGCGGGCAGACCGCCATCACGGCATCGACGATCGACTCCGGGCTCGGCAGCGCGCTATCCTCGAGGTGCTTGGCGTACGGCATGGGGACCTCCGCGCTGCACACGCGCGCTACCGGCGCATCCAGCTCGTAGAATGCCCCTTCCATGATCCGTGCACTGACCTCCGCTGCGAGGCTCCCCGTACGCCAGCCCTCGTCCACGATCACCGCCCGATGGGTACGCCGAACCGATCCGAGCATCGTCTCCATGTCGAGCGGTCGCAGCGAGCGCAGATCGATCACCTCGGCCGAGATTCCTCTGTCGGCCAGCCGGTCGGCGGCCACGAGCGTCTTGGCAAGCGAGCCGCCATAGGTCACCGCGGTGACGTCCCTCCCCCGCCGGCGGACGACGGCATGCGTGATATCGGTGGGGCCTGCATGCTCGTCCGTCTCCTCTTCGACCGGGTAGAGCGACGCATGCTCGAAGATCACGACGGGATCAGGCTGCCGCAACGCGGCGAGGAGCATGCCGCGGGCGTCGGCGACGGTCGCCGGGGCGAGCACCGTGATTCCGGGAATGTGCGCGTACCACGTTTCCAGGCTGTGCGAGTGCTGCGCGGCCAGTTGGCGTCCGGCGCCGGTGGCCATTCGAATCACGAGCGGCACGCTGAACTGTCCGCCGGACATGTGGCGGAGCGTGGCGGCGTTATTGACGATCTGGTCCAGTGCGAGCAGGCTGAAATTGACCGTCATCACCTCCACGATGGGCCGCAGTCCTCCGAGCGCCGCGCCGATCCCCGCTCCGACGAACGTCGATTCCGAGAGCGGCGTGTCGCGCACGCGTTCTGGCCCAAATTCCTCCAGCAAACCCTTGCTCGCGGCATACGACCCGCCGTAGCGGCCGACGTCTTCCCCCATGAGAAACACACGCGGGTCGGTGCGCAACGCATCGCGCAACGCAGAGCGCACGGCCTCCCGATACGAAAGAGTCGTCATGGAAGTGGTGTCTGGACGTCCTTCAGGAGATCAGCTACCGGCTCGGACGGCCCCGATTCGGCTTCTGCCACGGCCGCCGCGATCGTGGCAGCGACGTCCTGTTCGAGCCCCGCCAGCTCGGCCTCGGCCAAATCGCCTGCGTCCGTCAACCGTTTCGCGAATGTGGTCACCGGGTCGCGCGTCATCCACTGCGCGATCTCCTCCTTCGTCCGGTATAGCTCGGGGTCATACATGGAGTGGGCCCGGAAGCGGTACGTCAGAAACTCGAGGAGTACCGGTCCCGACCCGGCCCGGACCGCGTCCGCGGCCGCACGGGTCGCCGACTCCACCGCCACGACGTCCATTCCATCGACCTGCTCGCCCCTGATGCCGTAGGCGGCGGCTTTCGCCGCGATGTTGGGCTGCGCCTGGTGGCGTTCGAGCGCCGTTCCCATGGCGTAACGGTTGTTCTCGCACAGGAAGAGCACGGGGAGCTTCCACAGTGCCGCGAGATTCAACGATTCGTGAAATTCGCCTTCGGCCACCGCTCCATCGCCGAAGAAGCAGGCTGTGACGCGCGCCCTCGCCTGCAAACAGTCGGCGAGTGCGAGGCCCACGGCGATCGGCAACCCACCGCCCACGATTGCGTATCCCCCGAAGAACCGCCGAGCGGCGTCGAACAGGTGCATCGAGCCGCCGCGTCCGCGGCTGCAGCCGTTCGCCTTGCCGAACATCTCGGCCATCAGGGCGCCGGCCGGCATCCCGCGCGTCAGCGCGTGACCGTGCTCGCGGTACGTCGCGACGATGCCGTCGTCGGGGGTGAGCGCCTGCATCGCACCGACGGCCACCGCCTCTTCTCCGATGTAGAGATGCAGGAAGCCGCGGATCTTCCCCAGGCTGTAGAGCTCGACGCACTTCTCCTCGAAGCGGCGGATCAAGAGCATCTGGCGCAGCAACAGGAGCCCGTGCGCGCGATCGATCGCGCGGGGCAGGGCCGGCGCGCTGGGGACCGCCGCAGATCCCGTCATGGCCCCGCTCCCTCGAGCGTCGACGTGTCGCCCTCGGGAAGCCCGAGCTCGCGCGCCTTGAGCAGACGCCGCATGATCTTTCCGCTGCGCGTGCGCGGCAGGGCGCTGAGAAAAGCGATCTCCTTCGGCGCCACCACGGCGCCCAGGCGCGCGCGGGCAAATCCCAGCAGCTCGCGCCGCAAGTTCTCGTCCGGGGTACAGCCGTCCTTCAGCGACACGAACGCCTTCACCACCTCGAGCGCCACCGGATCCGGCTTCCCGATCACGCCCGCTTCGGCGACCGCGGGGTGGGCCAGCAGCACGCTCTCCACTTCGAACGGCCCGATGAGGTGCCCCGACGTCTTGATGACGTCATCCGACCGGCCGACGAACCAGAAGTACCCGTCGGCGTCCTGGCGTGCGAGGTCGCCGGTCAGGTAGAACCCGCCAGCGAAGCATCTGGCATAGCGTTCCGGCTCGTTCCAGTACGCGCGGAACATGGAGGGCCACCCGGGTCGGAGCGCGATCTCCCCCTCCCGGCCAGGCTCCTGGATCACGTCCGTCGCTCCGTCCTCACGGCGGCGGACGATCGCCGCGCTGATGCCGGGAAACGGTCGCCCCATCGAGCCGGGGCGGATTTCCATCCCCGGAAGGTTGGCGATCATGATCGCGCCCGT
The DNA here is from genome assembly GCA_033853695.1 of Gemmatimonadales bacterium. Taxonomy (GTDB): domain Bacteria; phylum Gemmatimonadota; class Gemmatimonadetes; order Gemmatimonadales; family GWC2-71-9; genus DASTHG01. The sequence continues at coordinate 70,453 of JAWOLH010000008.1, forward strand.
TTCCGTCTGCCACCAGTTGTCGTGGAACGGGTGGTCGAACGCGGCGGCGCCCCAGCGCACGGCGTCGGGGTTGAGCGGCTCGCCGACGCTCGCGAGGAAGCGCAGCGCCGGGTAGCGGCGCTGTCGCACGGCGGCCGTGCCGGCTTTCATCATCATCCGAATGGCGGTGGGGGCGGTGTACCACACGGTGACGCGCTGGTCGCTCAGGATTGCGCACCAGCGATCGAGGTCGTAGTCCGCCTCGTCCACGATGCTCGTCACGCCCAGCGACAGCGGGGCCACGATGCCATACGAGGTGCCCGTGACCCACCCCGGGTCCGCCGTGCACCAGTAGACGTCGTCCGGCCTGAGGTCGAGCGCGAGGCGACCCGTGGCGTGATGGGCAACGATCGCGTCGTGCACATGCAGCGCGCCCTTCGGGGTGCCCGTGGTGCCGCTCGTGAAGTGCAACAAAGCAGGATCCTCGGGCGAGGTCGGCTCAATGGAGAACTCGTCACTGGCCTTCTCCATCAGCCGGTCCCAACTCTCGGCGCCTGACGGCGCGCCGGAGACGTCGCCCAGGAGAATCACGTGCTCGAGAAACGGCAGCCGATCACGCAGCGGGGCGACCTTGCGCTCGTACAGTGTCCGGGTCGTGACCAGGACGCGCGCCTGCCCGATCTCGAGACGCGCGCGGATCGGCTCGGGGCCAAACGCGGAGAAGAGCGGTGCGCAGATGGCGCGCTGCTTCAACCCGCCCAGCAGGGCGATCGACAACTCGGGGACCCGTCCCGCCAGCAGAAACACGCGATCTCCGCCCGCTACACCCAGGCGCCGCAGGACGTTCGCGAACCGATTCGAGAGGCGGCGCAGGTCCGAGTAGGTGTAGTTGCGTATCGCCCCGTCCCTGCCGATGCAGCGCAAGGCGAGCCGGCCGCCCGCCGGTCCGGCCGCGTGACGGTCCACGGCCTCGTGCGCGATATTGAGGCCGCGGCCTCCCGGCAGGCCCTCGAGATCGCTCCGGGCCGTGTCCCACGAGAACGTCGCCCGCGCCGTGGCGAGGTCCGTGAGGCCGGCGGCGGGCGGACCGCCCGCATTGACAAGCGTCGTCGATGGCATGCGCTACTCGCTACCCAGCAGTTTCCCCCCTGTCAGATAAAGGAGCGTTGAGAGACAGATGAAGGAACGTGAGCGGCAGTTGTCGAGCACGAACGCCGCTCGCCGCGAAGACCGCGTTCGCGATGGCTGCCGCCGTGGGCACCGATCCCGGCTCACCCGTGCCGCTCACCGCCGCCGCGGGCGAGGAGGGGGTATGGCATGGTCTGCAGCGCAATTAGCCTGCGGCGCTGCCAACCGGCCATGAGGAGGACACGAAGATAGCTTCAGCTCTCCTACCCGCGGTCCACGCGGAACGTGGCCCGGAACCGGCGCATCGTAATCGCCAGCACCGCGGCGCCGATGACCGCTATCGCCGCGAGCGGGCGCCAGACGACGCCCAGGCCGGCCCCGCGGAACAGCACCGCTCCGGTGAAGTCCACGTAGTGCGTCAGGGGTGAGAGCTGCATCACGCGCTGCAGGACCACCGGCATCGCCTCGCGGGGCGTCCAGGCGCCGGACAGAAACATCATGGGAACCATCACGATGATGCACAACAGCGCCAAGGCGGGAACGGTGCGCGCGAACGTGGCGATGAACATGCCGACGCCGGCCGTCGCCAGCTGAAACAGCAGCGTCCCGGCGAGAAACAACGCCAGGTTACCCCTGAGCGGCACCTGCAGGACTCCGACGACGATCACCGCCAGGCACAGGCCCGTCGCCAGGAACAACACCAGCGTGCTCGCCCAGACCTTCGCAAGCACGATTTCGCCCGGCGACAGCGGCATGATCAGCAGATGGCCGACCGTGCCGTGCTCCCGCTCGCGCAGCAACGCCGCCCCGGGAATGACGATGGCGAGCATCGTGATGGTGATGGCCAGCTCCATGACGCCCATCAACCAGCGGCTCTCACGATTGGGATTGTACAACACCCGTACGGCGAGACCCACCGGCGACGGATCGTTCGCGCCGTCGCCGGACCCGAATCGCCGGATCTCATCGTTCACGATCCGCGCGATGACCCCTGCCCCGGTGAACGCCTGGCCGACTGCCGTCGCGTCCACCATCAGCCCCAGCGTGGGACGACGGCTCGCGCTGAGGTCGGCCTGGAACGAGGGCGGCACGTCGAGCACGAACGTATAGCGCCCCGCGTCGAGCGCGCGATCCAGGTCCCGGGATCCGATGGCCACCGCCGGCTGAAACGTCGGCTCGCGGAACGCCTCGCGGAGTCGGGCGGAGAGGGGGGAGCGGTCTTCGTCGAGGACCGCAATCGTGGCGTTCCGGAGCTCGATCGACGCCCCGCGCGCGAACACCACGATCTGCACGGTAAACGCATACGCGATGAACACAACGACCACCGGGTCGTGCGCCAGGCTCACGAGCTCCTTGATGCCGAGATGCAGCGTTCGCCGCAGTGGTCCGGCTCTCATGCGCGTTGCTTCTTGAGGAGCAGGACCCCGACAACCGACAGCGCAGCCGCGATCACGAGCAGGGCCATGTAGTCCGTGAGCAGTGCGCCCGGTCCGAGTCCCTTGGTGAACGCTCCCACGGCGACGTTGCGGAAATAGGCGCCTGGAAAGATCCGCGCCATGACGGCGGCCGCCCCGGTGAGGGTCGGCACCGGCCGGAGCAGTCCGGAATACGCGAAGGCCGGGATGATGGTCAGGATCGCCGCAGCAACGAGACCCGCCGCCTGGGTTCGCGCCACGACCGAGATGGCGAGCCCGAGCGACGTCGTCGCCGCGACGTAGAGGAGGCCGCCAATGGTGTAGGCGAGGAAGCTCCCGGTCATGGGGACGCGAAAGACGAGAACGGCCACCGCGGCGAGCAGCACCAGGCCGACGGCGCTGATCGCCAGTAACGGCAGCTGCTTCCCCCACAAGAACTCGAGGCGGCCGAGCGGTGTGGTCGAGAGGTTGGCGATCGAGCCGAGCTCCCGTTCTCGCGCCACCGCCACGCCGGCCAGCAACGCCGGGACGATTGCCAGCACGACGGCAAGGAGGCCAGGCACGATTGCGACCCGGGACCGCAACTGGGGGTTGTAGCGGAAGCGCGGCTCGAGCGTCGCGGTGAGCGCCGGCGTGGCTCCCGGCGCGCGCCGCGCAAGGTCGGCCACAAACGACTGGTGCAGCGCCTGCACGTACGCCCGCGCCACCTCCGCGCGATAGGGGAGCGTGCCGTCGATCCAGACGGCGACCTTTGGTTGCCGGCCGCTCCTGAGGTCGCGCCCGAAGCCCGCCGGGATCTCGACCGCGACGCGGATCGTTCCCGCCACCAGACGGGCATCGAGCTCTTCCGGGGAGCGGGCCCCGCCCCGGTCCTCGAAGTAGCGCGACCCGGAAAACAACTCGAGATACCGGCGACTCTCGGGAGTGCGATCCCGGTCCAGGGCCGCGTACGCGACCCGATCGACGTCCAGGGAATAGCCGAACCCGTAGACGACCATCAGCACCGGAGGCACGACCAGGGAGAACACGAGCCTCGTGCGGTCGCGCCACAGCTCGATCGCTTCCCGGCGCACGACCGCCCAGACGCGCGCCGAGCGCGCGAGCCAGCGGTCAGCAGGAGACGGATGTCTGAACCACGTCCTCCCTTGCGCGGGAGTGATCGTCGGCCCCGCATCCTCGAGGGACGGGGCGTCCTCGCGGAGTCGGGAGATGAACGCCTCTTCGAGGCTCGCCGCGCCCCGCTCGCGCACGAGGCTTTGCGGGGCCGCGCAGGCGAGCATGCGACCATCGCTCATCAGCGCGATCCGGTCGCAGCGAGCCGCTTCGTCCAGATAGTGTGTCGAAAGAAGAATCGTGACCCCCTCGGCCCGTAACGCGGTCAGGAGGTCCCAGAAGCGGCCGCGGGTCAGCGGGTCCACGCCGGCGGTAGGCTCGTCGAGAATCAACGTCTCGGGACGGTGGATGACAGCCACCGCCAGGGAGAGCCGCTGGGCCATTCCGCGCGACAAGGAGTCGGCCTGGACCCCCTGAACCGAGTCGAGCTCGAAGCGCTCGAGCAGGGCCGCGACGCGCGCCGCCACTTCTGCTTCCGGCACGTCGTAGAGCCGTGCATGGAGCTCGAGATTGCGCCGGACGGTGAGCTCGCCATACAGCGAGAAACCCTGCGACATGTAGCCGACCCGGCGCCGCTGCGCGACGTCCGTGGATGCGAGAGCGCGCCCGTGTACCCGCACCTCCCCGCTGCTGGGCGGCAGCAGGCCTGTCACCATCTTGAGAATCGACGTCTTTCCCGAGCCGTTGGGCCCGACGAAGCCGAAGATCTCGCCGCGGCGGATCTCGAGGTCGACGTGGTCCACCGCCACGACGTTGCCGTAGCGACGCGTGAGGTCTCGCGCGGTGATGACGGTGTCGAGAGCGGCCGCCGGGACTCTCGCTAGGACTTGCCGCGGCTGCACACGTGGCCCCCCCGCCCGCGGGAGCAGCGCCACGTAGGCGTCCTCGAGCCGGCGCGCGCCCGCTCGTGCCATGAGCTGCTCCGGCGGGCCCGCCGCCAGCAGCCGTCCTTGCCCGAGCAGCGCGAGCCAGTCGAAGCCCTCGGCTTCTTCCATATAGACAGTCGCCGCGAGGACGCTCAATCCCGGTGCATCCGCGCGCATGCGCCCGATCAGTCTCCAGAACTGGTGGCGCGAGAGGGGATCGATACCTGTGGTCGGCTCGTCGAGGAGCAGCAGCTCCGGTCCATGCATGAACGCGCAACAGAGTCCCAGCTTCTGCTGCATGCCACCGGACAACACCCCGGCGGGACGCCGCGCGACGTCGCCGAGTGCGGTGGCCGCGATCAACATCGACGCCCGCTCGGTACGCTCGCGGGCCCCGAGTCCGAACAGGCGCCCGAAGAAGTCGAGGTTCTCGGCGACCGTGAGGGACGGGTAGATGCTCGCTCCGACGCCCTGCGGTACGTACCCGATGCGCGTGCATACGGCGGCGCGATGCGCCGCATCTCGCATGTCGCCGCCGAGCACGCTCAGAGCGCCGGCCTGGATGTGCCGCGCGCCGGCGAGCAAGCCGAGCAGCGTCGATTTACCGACGCCGTCGGGTCCGACGACGCCCGCGAGGACGCCGGCCGGGACATCGAGATCGATGCCGTCCAGGGCGAGTCCGGACCGATACGATTGCCGCAGCCCCCGAGCCGACGCGACGAGCCGCGACGGCGTGGGACTCGGGATCAGGGGGGCGACGGCCACCGGGCGTGCTCGTCGAGACGGACGTAACCCATCCCCGGCATGCCTGGCTTCCACTGGGGATCCACCGGGCCCACCACCCCGAGCTTCACCCGGAACATCAGGCGCTCCCGCTCCTCCTGGGTCTCGACTTCCTTGGGGGTGAATTGGGCTTCCGGCGCGACAAACGTCACGCGCGCCGTCATCGGCCGATCGGGGAATGCGTCGAGGACGATGCGCGCCTCGGATCCGATACGAGTCTGACCCGCCGCTCGGGTTGGCAGGAAGATCGTCATCGACAGATCGCTGAGGTCGAGGATCGTGGCGACCCGCCCGCCCGCTCCCAGCACCTCGCCCGGCTCGGCAAGGCGATACAGCACCTGGCCGGAGCGGGGCGTACGCAGCACCGCCTCACCCAGCTCCGCCTCGACCGCCGCGAGCCTGGCTCGCGCGGCGTCCACCGACGCCTGCGCCACATCACGTTCGGCGGCGGCCGCCTCGCACGCCGTGCGCGCCAGCTGCGCCGCCGTGCGATCGCGATCGATCTGCTGCTCGGAGACGACCTGGCTCTGCCGCAGCCGCAGGGAGCGATCGAGGTCGCTCTGGGCCAGCTGCGCACGCGTCTCCCGCTCGGCCAGCGTGGTGACCGCCAGGCGGTACGCTTCGCGCGCCCGGCTCAGATCGGCACCCGCCGCCTGCGCTTCGGCATCCAGCACCTTCGAATCCATCCGCGCAATCACCGCTCCCGCCGCCACGGTATCGCCCTCGCGTACCAGGATATCCGCGACGCGTCCTGCGGGCTTCGTCGCGATGTCGATTTCCGTCGCTTCGAGTCGTCCGTTGGCGGCCGCGATACCGGCAGGCGCGCCCGGGTGCGCGCGCACCAGGATCGTCACCGCCGCGACCCCGACCGCCGCCACGAGGCCCACAAGCAGCAACCGCTTCTTCATACAGACGAACCCTAGGCCCGTCCGGATGAAGGCTCCCTGAGGCGTGTTTGAAGGAGAGTATTCCTCACACTCCATTCAGGACGTGCTCACGCCCCCGGGTGATGTTTTCTCTTGAGTGACCGCGTCACGGCCATCGCACGGCAGCGAGCGATCGCGGCCGGCGCATAGGACACACTGCCCTCGAGCAGTCCGCAAAGGAGGGAGCCATGATACTGGACGGTCAATTGCGGCATTTCGACACCGTCGAGCGGCACAGAGTCGTGGTCGCGGCGCCGCGCGCGGATACGATTCGAGCGACACGCGAAACCGATTTCGTCCACGCGCTGCTGCCCCTCGTCCGATCGATTCAGGAGATGCGGGATGTGCCCGCATCGATTCGAGACATCGCCGATCGAGCGGGCCGCCTCGCTCCCGACACCTCGTTCACGCTCGCCGACGCCCTGGCGGGAGGCTTCGTGCTGCTCGGAGAGCGGCGCGACCGGGCGATCCTGATCGGCGCCATCGGGAAGTTCTGGAAGCCTGACTTCACGTTTGTCCCCGCGGACCCCGCCGAGTTTCGTGCGTTTCACGAGCCGAAGTACGTGAAGCTGGCCGCCGCGTTCTGGACGGAGGCCTTTGGGCGCGATAAATCGGCCCTTCGATTCGAGGCCCGTGCCGCCGCCACCGACGAAACGGCGCGGACTCACCTGGAGCGCTGGTATCGCGTCGTGCGCCCTTTCACCGCCCTCTTCATGCGAGCGGCTCTCGCCCGCATCAAGGCCGAGGCTGAGGCGTTCCATGCCGCGTCGCTCACGGCGGTGGTGCCATGAAAACTCGGCTCCTCGGAGATAGCGGGCTCTCCATCACACCGGTCGGCCTGGGAACGTGGGCGTTGGGCGGTGCTGGGTGGGCCTACAGCTGGGGGCCCCAGGCGGATCGCGAATCACTCGCCACAATGCGCCGTGCCGTCGAGCTCGGCGTCAACTGGATCGATACCGCACCAGCCTATGGCGTGGGATACGCGGAGAAGGTGGTGGGGCGCTTTCTCAAGGGACTCCCCGTCGGCAAACGGCCCCTGGTCTTCACCAAGTGCGGCTTCCTGTGCGACCCTGCTGATCCTCGCAAGGAGCCGCGTCGCGATCTGCGGCCGGAGACGATCCGCCGCGAGTGCGAGGCATCGCTGCGACGCCTGGGAGTGGAGCGCATCGACCTCTACCAGTTCCATTGGCCCGACGAGCTCGACACGCCCGTCGAGTACTCGTGGGAAGCGATGATTCGACTGCGGGACGAAGGGAAGATCGCGGCGATGGGAGTCTGCAACTTCGACATCGGGCTCCTCGCGATCTGCGCCCGGATCCGGCCCGTCGATTCGCTCCAGACTCCGTTTTCGATGATCCGCCGCAACGCGGCGCTGGTGGAGATCCCGTGGTGCGCGGAGCATGGCACCGGTGTGCTGGGCTACAGCCCGCTGCAGTCGGGTCTCCTGAGCGGCGCGTTCTCCGCCAGCCGGATGAAACAACTAGCGCCCGACGATTGGCGGCGGGACGCGCCCGAATTCCAGCCGCCTCGTCTCGAGCGCAACCTCGCGCTCGCCGCTGCACTGAAGGAGGTGGCCCGCCGCCACCAGGTCCAGGTTCCGGCCGTGGCCGTCGGCTGGGCCGCCCGGTGGCCCGGCATCACGGGGGTGATCGTGGGCGCCCGCACGCCGCAGCAGCTGGACGATTGGATCCCGGGCGCGACGCTCGACCTGTCGTCCGTCGATCTCGATACCATCACCGGGGCCATCAAGGACACCGGGGCCGGCGAGGGGCCCCCGTCCCCGGAGGACGCGGAGGAATGGCGCTGGGAGGTCGAGGTACAAGAATGATCAGCCTCGTATTCGGCGGCGACGTCATGCTGGGCCGCCTGGTGAGCGAGTCGCTCGACTCGAGCTGCCCGGCCCGTCCCTGGGGGGACGCGCTCCCGGTCCTGCGGGGTGGGGACCTTACTCTCGTCAACCTCGAATGCGCGCTCACGACGCGGACCGAGCGCTGGACGGACGGCGGGTATAAGCCCTTCTACTTCAGAGCCGAGCCCGCTGCCGCCACGACGCTCGTGGCAGCGGGTGTCGATTGCGTGTCGGTCGCCAACAATCACATCGGCGACTTCGGCGCGGATGGGCTGCACGATACGCTGCGCACGCTGGACGGAGCGGGCATCGCCCATGCCGGCGCCGGAAGCGACCGCGCGGGCGCCCACGAGCCGGCGCAGCTTTGCGTCGGAGGGACACGCGTGCGCGTCGTGGCGTTCGCCGACTACCCCGTGGAATGGCGCGCTGGTCCGACCACCCCCGGCATCAACTACACCCCCGTCACGCTCGGGGCCCAGCAGTTCGGAGAGGTGGCCCGCCAGATCAAAGCGGCGCGCGAGCAGGCGGATCTCGTCGTGTTCTCCATTCACTGGGGCCCCAACATGCGCGCCTGGCCAGCGCCGGAGTTCCGCACCTTTGCGCACGCCGTCCTCGACGCCGGCGCGGACGTGTTCTGGGGCCATAGTGCGCACGTGGTCCAGGGGGTGGAGTTCCACAACGGGCGCCCGATTCTGTTCGATACCGGCGACCTGCTGGACGATTACGCGGTCGATCCGCACTTGCGCAACGATCTCTCGGCGCTGTTTCTGGTGCACGTGACGGACACGGCACGATTTGAGCTCGAAGTCGTCCCCGTGCAGATCAGGGAGATGGGCGTGAGTCTCGCGCTGGGTGCCGAATACCAGTGGTTCGTGGATCGCTTCACGGCGCGGTGCGCCGAGCTGAACAGCGCCGTCACCGCGCGGCCCGCCCGACTGCGCGTCGGCCCGAAGTGAACGGGCGCGGCCGAACGGCTAGGCCGCGCCGTACCCCGCTGTATTGAAGGCCTGCCAAGTCTCGGCGAATTCCGCGAGCCGCCCTTCGACCAGACGATTGAAGGTGCCCTCCGGGAATTCTCCGGTGACGTCACGCTCGCCAGCCGGCATCCCGGTCAGCGGCTCGATGCCCTCATCTACCGTCCGGATCGGGTACACGTGGAACAGCCCGCGTCCAACCGCATCTACCACGTCCCGCCGCAGCATCAGGTGTTGACTGTTGGCCGCGGGGATGATCACGCCGTGCTCGCCGGTCAAGCCACGGGCGCGACACACATCGAAGAAACCTTCGATTTTCTCGTTGACGGCACCGACCGCCTGGATTTCGCCGTGCTGATTCACGGATCCGGTAATGGCCAGACACTGGCGGATCGGCACCTGTGCGATGGCCGACAACAACGCGAACAACTCGGCGGCCGAGGCGCTGTCGCCCTCGACCGGCGCATACGACTGCTCAAACACGAGGCTGGCGGACAGAGAGAGCGGACGGCTCGGGCTGTAGCGCGCTCCCAGATAGGCTGCGAGGATCAGCACACCCTTGGAATGCACCGGCCCTCCAAGCTCCACCTCGCGCTCGATATCCACGACATCACCCCGCCCCATTCGCACGCGGGCCGTGATGCGCGTGGGCCGCCCGAAGGTGAATGTTCCGAGCTGGCTCACCGAAATTCCGTTCACCTGACCGGCCCGGGAGCCGGCGGTGTCGATCATGACCGTACGGCGCACGATGTCCTCATACGACCGGGCGCGCAGCCGGTCGGCGCGCGCCACCGCCGTGTCGATGGCCCGCTGTACGTGCGTGGCGGACACGATCGGGGATCCCTCCTGCGCCGCCCAGTAGTCGGCCTGGCTGAGCAGGTCGGCGAGCGTCCCCATGCGGGTGGAGAGCTTGTCCTGGTGCCCGGCGAGTCTGGCGCTGTGCTCCAGCACGCGGGCCACCGCGCTCCGGTCGAACGCCTTGAGCTTCGCCTCGTGAACGAGCGCGGCAATCAGCGTCGCGTATTGCCTGCGGTTGTCATCGTTGGCATCGAGCAGGTCGTCAAAGTCCGCGGCCACCTTGAAGAGCTCGCCGAAGTCCGGATCCCATGCGCACAACAGGTAATAGACGATCGGCTCACCGAGCAGCACGATCTGAACGTCGAGCGGAACCGGCTCGGGCTCGAGCGAAACGGTACTGACGAGGCTCAGGGCCTGCCCCAGCGGCTCGAGCCGTAACCGGCGCGACCGCAGGGCGCGCTTCAGCGCTTCCCACGCGAAGGGCGACCGCAGCAGCTCCCGGGCGTCCAGCACGAGGTAGCCCCCGTTGGCGCGGTGCAGCGCCCCGGCCTCGATCAGAGAGAAATCCGTCACGAGGTTGCCGAACCGGGACTCGTGCTCGATGCGGCCGAGGAGATTGTCGTAGGTCGGATTCTCCTCGACGACCACCGGCGCACCACGCCTCTCGCTGTTGTCCACGATCACGTTCACGGTGTACCGGCGCGCGGCGGCGGATTCACCGAATGAGTCGGGAAGCGTGCGCATCAATGCTTCCGGGAGCGACTTCCCCGTTTCCAGCAGATCCGCGGCGTGGTCGACGACGTCCCGCTGGACCCGGTCCAGGTACTCGCGCACCGCCGGGAGCTCGGCAAAGTCCCGCCGGACCTCATCGATCAGGTGCCCCGCCGCGAGTGCCGTGACCTCGCGTCTCAGCTCGCGCAGGCGGTCGTGATACTCCCGCACCCAGCGCGGGATCTGGCGCACCATCTTCTCGAGGTCGGCTTCGATCGCCGTCATCTTGGCCCGAATCGCCACTCGTTCGCGTTCCGGGAGCTTCTCGAACTCCTCCTCCGACAGCGGCTTGCCGTCCCGAATCACGACGACCGTCAGGCCGCCCGGGGTCTGCGCGACATCCAGTGAGTCGCGCTGCGCGCGCGCTTGCAGCTCTTCCAGGGCGCGCTGGGGACGCCCCTTCATCTCTTCCTCGACCCGCTGGCGCCGCCGCTGGTAATCCTCGCTCTCGAGCGCGCTGGCGATCGCCACGCGGAGATCCTCTACCAGGCTGGCCATCGAGCTGCGCAGCTTGGACCCATTTCCGGGAGGAAGCCGCAACAACCGTGGCTGGCGGGCATCGTCGAAGTTGTGGACGTAACAGAGATCCACGGGAACCGGACGCGTCGCCGCATGCCGCTCGAGGGCCTGCAGCACCAGCGTACGCTTCCCGGTACCGGGGGGCCCGAGCGCGAAAATGTTGTATCCCTCGCGTCCGATCCCGATGCCGAACTCCATGGCCGCAACCGCTCGATCCTGCCCGACCACCCCACCCGCGCTCTCGATGCCCTGCGTCGTGGCAAAGGGGATCTCGTCCGGGTCATACCGGCGCCACAGCGCGCCCGGCTCCAGCTCCCTGATCACGCCCATACCACACGTTGCGCTGGAATCCCGCTCATCGGCTGAAAGCGCTTGCGAAGGCTCCTTCATCTATCAGAGGTCGCTTCATCTCCGTCTCAAGGCCGCCTCATGGTGCGTCGTGAGGTTACAGGGAGCGACCCATTCCGGAGGACATTCGTGGCGACGACCAAATCGGCAGGATCGGACATCAAGCAGAAGCTGGAGGCGCTGGAGCGGCGGCTCGAGACCCTGTCACAGCGAGTCAAGGCGGTCGAGCGCCACGCTGCGGAGCTCGACGATCTCAGGAAGGAAGTCGGCAACCTGAAGATCGAAGTGGAGGAATTCCGGGAGGCCGACTGACGTGGCTCCGGCCAGAGGCAGGAGTGTCGAGGCACCGCCCGGCCCGATTATCGACCCCGCTCCCACCGATCCGGTGGGGCTGGCGCTCAAAGTGGAGTTCCTGAAGCGGCCGGAGAGTTATCCCGAGTCTCCCCATACGGTCGAGCCGCTCGAGACACACCTCGCCTGGGTGTTTCTCACCGACCGGCACGCCTACAAACTGAAGAAGCCGGTCCGGCTACCGTTTCTCGACTTCCGGACGACCGAGGCACGTCGGCTCGACGCCGAAGCGGAGGTGCTCCTCAACCGCCGGCTCGCACCCGGCGTGTACCTCGAAGTCGTCCCGCTTACGGTCGATCACGCCGGACACCTTCGCCTTGGCCCGGACGGAACGCCCGTCGATTGGCTCGTAAAGATGCGCCGCCTGCCCCGCGGACGAATGCTCGACATCGCGATCGCCGCGCGGACGATCGAGCGATCGGCGCTGCGGCCGGTCGCCGAGCACTTGGCGGGGTTCTATCGCCAGGCGCAGGTGGCCGGCCTTACACCCCAGGGATACCGCGACTGGCTTCGTGCGGAAATCGACGCCCACGCCCTCGCCCTGGAGGAGCCCCGCTACGACCTCCCCGGGACCACCATCCGGGAGACGGCGGCCGCCCAGCGCGCCTTCCTGAAGCAACAGGCGGGCACGCTGGATGCCCGCGTCCTCGCCGGGCGGATCATCGAGGGCCATGGTGACCTGCGCCCGGAACACGTCTGCCTCGGCCCGCCCCCGGTGATCATCGATTGTGTGGAATTCAACCGCGACTTCCGGATTCTCGATCAGGCCGACGAGCTCGCGTATCTCGGCATGGAGTGCGAGCGGCTCGGCGACGCGGAGGTGGGCGCCGCGTTGCTCGCGCACTTCCGCCGGGCGAGCGGCGACGACCCTCCGGACCTCCTGGTTCACTTCTACAAGAGCTTCCGGGCGTTGCTGCGGGCGAAGCTCGCCGCCTGGCACCTGGACGACCGGACCGTGGCTCGGCCGTCCCTGTGGGTCAATCGGGCGCGGACGTATCTCACGCTCGCCCGGCAACACATTCTCGAAAGCTGAGACCGCGGCTCAGGGCTCGGTGAGCTCCACGATCGAGCCACCCTCGTGCATGCGCCGCACCGCCTGTGCGAAGAGCGGGGCCACCTCGAGCGTCACGAGCTTACGACGCGCCTCGGCCGCGGTGAGCCGCCACGACGACACCGTATCGGTGACGACGATCTGATCCAACGCGGGGTCTGCGAGTCGAGTGTTGGCGTCGCCGGCGAACAGGCCGTGGCTGGCCACCGCCAGTACCCGGGTCGCGCCGTTCGCCCTCGCGGCGGCCGCCGCCCGCACGAGCGTCGTACCGCTGCTGATCAGATCGTCCAGGATGATCACCACCCGGCCGGTCACGTCGCCCACCAGGCCCCCGCCGCTCACCACTCCCGCGCTGCGCTCTTTCTGCATGACCGCGAGCGGAACGTCGCGTCCCAGGGCGCCGGCGAGCGCCTCTCGAAACGCTCCGGCCCGCTTCACACCACCGATGTCGGGCGATATCACGGCGACCCGGGGCGCACCGTCGCCCACTCGATCGCGGAAGTAGTCCACGAACAATCGTTTCGCTTCCAGGTGTTCGCTGCGGCACCGGAAGGCGTTCTGATACGCCGCGAGATTGTGTACGTCGAGGGCCACGATGGCGTCGGTCTCCACCGCTTCGAAGAGCTCCGCGACGTAGCGAGTGGCCACGGGGTCGCGCGACTTCGTCTTGCGGTCCTTGCGCGCGTAGCAGAGATAGGGCACGACCGCCGTCACACGGCCTGCCGCCGCATCTTTCAGCGCTCCGATGAAAAAGAGCAGCCGGCACAGCTTGTCGTTCGTGCTTTCGGCATCATCTCCGTACAGCGAATGGACCACGAAGACGTCACGGCCGCGGACGTTCACGAGTGGACGCGATTTGTGCTCGCCATCCTCGAAGGCGCGCTCCTCGTGCGCGGCGAGCGAGACCCCGAGCGCGGTCGCCATCCGGACTCCGAACTCGCGGCTCGATCCGAGTGCGAACAGCATCAGCTCCTGCACCCCGGCCTCCTTCTCCACCGGCGTGTTGTCGCCATCACGGAGCGCGAGTCGAATAGCCGATCGTGACAGGGATGTAGGCCACGCGAGTGTTCAGCCCGACAATCCGGACATACCGGCACAGCACAAACAACCGTCCGCTTCCCCGGCCGAGCGTCAAACCCGCACCGGCCGAGAACGCGGGCCGGCCCTTCGCGGGATTGTCGATGTCGACCGCGACCCCGCCCACGCTTCCCAGGAAGAAAGGCCGCGCCGAGGACGACGATACCGCCGGACGCCAGACGATTCCCGCGAGGATGTCATACAGCTCCGAGTGCCCGCTCCCCTTGTGCGGCGTCCAGGTGGCGCCGACGTCCAAGCCGAGCGAGACCGCGGCGTCCAGTCGGTAGGAGAAGTACGCCAGACCGGAGACGCCCGGGTTGTCATGCGCGCTGAACTCCCCGATCGGGAAGGCGGGCCCGGCGGCCACGCCGACTCCCCAGCGCGTCGCCCCCGCATTCTGGGCGCCGAGCCCCCGCGCGGTCGCCACGCTCAGCGCCACTCCCAGCCATCCGATCGTCAGCGGTCTCATGCACCCTCTCCGTACGGACGGCCCGCTGCCCCCTCCTTCGGAGCGCGGGCCGCCCGTCACGCCGGTTACCCGGAGTCGAGGAATTCGCTCCCTCGTTCTTCTTCCCTCTGCGGCCGCCTACGGTCCACGTCGCGGCTTGGCGTCAGGAGCTCCGGCTTCGATCCCCACGAGATTTGCCGAGCCTCATGGTTCGCCGGCATGGGCGCTGCCAGTCGGTCGCATCGCTGCGCGACCTCTTGCACGGCATGCCGGGGCGCCGAGCCGGCATGGATGGGGCTCGCGATTCGGCCCCATCGCCTCAGGTGAGGTGATCACGCGGATCGACGGTGCCGTTTCCGTTGCCGGTCCCGGAACCTCCCCGACTCACCCGAAGAACGAGTCTCAACCTACACCGGGCGTGTGAAAACGTCGGGAAGCGCGCATTGCGGTTCGTTCACCACGAGCTGCGACGATTCACCCGCGCTTCAGGCCGACGTCATGGAGACCGGTGAACCATTCTCTTCAAAGGAGGTCCGTATGTCCGCAGGCAAGATCTGTAATCGAATCGTCGTGACTGTCTCTCCCGGCGAGAGCATCCGCACGGCGGCACGCCGGATGGCCGAGCACGAGGTCGGGACGCTCGTCGTCGTCGAGCAGAACGGTATCCCCGAGGCCGCCGGCATCATCACCGATCGCGACATCGCTGTCCGCTGCGTCGCGGGTGGGCTGGACCCGGAGCAGACTCCCGTGTCGCGCGCGATGACGACTCCGGTGGTGTCGGTGGACGAGAACACGCCCATCGAGCAGGCGGTGTCGAGCATGGCAACCGCCGCGACGCGTCGCTTGATCGTCACGGCGGATGGCCATCGGCTCGTCGGCATCCTGAGCGTCGATGACGTCCTGGATCTGCTCATCGAGGAGGCAAAGTCCATCGCCCATCTCCTGGAACGACAGACGCCGCACGCGTTGGCATAGGCGCACGAACATGACACGCATCCAGGGCTTGGCCGTCGCCGCACTGACCGGGCTGGGAGTGGCCTGCGGCCCGGGCGTCCGGGTCCAGACGATCGTCTCCCCGGATGCCGGCCTCACGAACCGGCGCACATTCCGCATCCTGTCACCGCCCCAGCCGCGCCGGCCCGGGCCGCCCTCGCAGCTCGACCCGATGCGCGTGAACTCGATCACCAACCGTGTCCTTCGGGACGCGCTGGTCCGCGGGTTCGAGAAGGCCGGTTATGTCCGCGCGGACAGCGGTCCAGATTTCGAGGTGGCTTACTACGCGTCGACGCGCGAACGGCTCGACGTCACGTACTGGAATTACGGGTATCCCTGGCGGCCGCGATATCGGCCCGGGTGGGGGCGCTACTGGACCACGCTCACCGTCACGCAATACACCGAAGGGACCGTCCTCGTGGATGTGATCGACCCCGCGACCAAGGATCTCTTGTGGCGCGGTCGGGGGACGGCGGTGGTCTCAGAGGACGTGGAGCGGTATGCGGACGACCTCCGGACGACCGTGGCGGCGATCCTGGATCGCTTTCCCGCCGCGGCCCCACCGGTGATCTCGAGCGGCGACGGCCGGTAGGACGTGCGATTCGCCGAGCTGGGGCGATACTTCGCGCGACTCGAGGCGACCAGCGGCCGTCACACCGCAGTCAAGATCACGGCGGATCTCCTCGGCCGCGCAGCGCCGGGAGAGCGGCATCGGATCGTCTATCTCCTCCAAGGCCGGCTGCTCCCTCCGTACGTAGGTGTCGAGATCGGCGTAGGCGAGCGCATCCTCGTGCGAGTGCTGGCGCGTGTGTACGACGTCTCCGACGCGAGCGTCGAGCGCTCGTTGCGCCGCCGCGGAGATCTGGGGCTCGTCGCCGAATCGCTGGCCGCCATGAGAACCGCACCGCGGCGGTCCTTCACGGTACGCGAGGCCTACGAGACACTGCTCGACGTCGCCCGAGTGGCCGGGATCGGTGCGGTGGAGCGGAGGGTCCGTCTCCTGGCGGAGCTGCTGCGGCGGGCCGGCGCGCTCGAGGTCAAGTTTCTCGTGCGCATCGTCCAGGGTCGCCTGCGACTCGGCATCGGCGATGCCACAATCCTCGAGGCCACCGCGCTCGGCGCCTTGCATGCCCGCGACAAGCGGCACGTCATCGAGCGTGCCTACAACATCCGCTCCGACCTGGGGGGCGTGGTCCGCCTCGCGTACGCCAAGGGGGAGCGCGCCCTGGCCCGGATGAGCCCCAGGGTCGGCGTGCCGGTCCGCCCGGCACTGGCGCAGCGGCTCGCGTCCGCCGCGGCCATCGTCCACCGCCTGGGCAGCGTGCAGGCCGAACCCAAGTATGACGGCTTCCGGCTGCAGCTCCACAAGGACGGCGACCGGATGTGGGCGTTCAGCCGCCGATTGGAGGACGTGAGCGCCATGTTCCCCGAGCTCACCGATGGAGCCCGCCGCCAGCTGCGTGCCCGCCAGGTGATCATCGAGGGTGAGGCAGTCGTCACCGATCCCCGGACCGGGCGGTTCCTGCCGTTCCAGGTGACGATGACGCGCAAGCGCAAACATCGGATCGCCGAGGCAGCCGAGCGTCACCCGTTGCGCCTGTTCGCGTTCGACTTGCTGTACGCCGATGGACGAGACTATCTCCCCCGCCCGCAGCGAGAGCGCCATGAGCGGCTCGTCCGACTGTTGCGAGTGCGAGCCGGTGACCCCGTTGCCGTGACCGAAGTATTGGCGACAGAGCGGGCGGACGAGCTGCAGGCGTATTTCGACGCGATGATCGAGCGTGGACTCGAGGGAATCGTGGCGAAGCGGCCTGACGCTCCCTACCGGGCCGGCGCACGCGGCTACGATTGGGTCAAGCTGAAACGCGCCTACCAGTCGGCGTTACGAGACACGGTAGACCTCGTGCTCGTCGGGTATCTCGCGGGGCGAGGCAAGCGCGCCGCGTTGGGCATCGGCTCGCTCCTCGGCGCCGTCTACGATCCGCGGCATGACCGCTTCCGCACGGTCGCCAAGATCGGCTCTGGACCGTCGGAGGCGGAATGGCGCGCGCTGCGCCTACGGCTCGACCGCACCGCGGTCCCCTCCCGACCACCCCGGGTGGACTCGTTGATCACGCCGGACGTCTGGGCAGAGCCGACGCTCGTCGTGGAGGTCCTTGCCGACGAGATCACCAGGTCGCCGTTCCACACGTGCGGGAAGAAGGGGTCCGCGCCGGGGTACGCGCTGCGCTTTCCGCGCATGGTCGGTGGCGTGCGGTCCGATCGGACTCCCGAAGACGCCACGACGGAACGGGAAGTCCTGGATCTCTATCGAATGCAGGGAGCCAGTTGAGCCGAGCGGAAAACGCCTGCGCCCCACCGAAGCGCCTACGCCAGGATCGGATACGTGATCCCGCCGTGAGGAAAGACAACGACTCGAGCATGGCCAGGAAAGCGTCTTTGAGCCTGAACGATCGCCTCGTCGGGTGATTCGACGAATTCCACGAATGGTAATGCTCCGCGGACCTGCACTGGGACCGTCGGCGCGGAGAGCAGCAGGCGCCCTCGTCGCATCGCCTGCAGCGCGAAGTACAGGAAGAAGCGGTCCTCCTCTCCGATCCCCTGCAGTCGGAGCCGGGGGACAAGGCGAAGCAGTGCCGGCGCGAGGAAGCGGAGCGCGCCGCGCCCGAACGGCATCCGGCGTCCGGCGAGCCCGAACACACCGACCCCCTCCGCGGCCCGCACCAACGTGATGTGGACGCCGCCGGGGCGCATGGCGCACAGCGTATTGGCGAGCGCCTTCACGCCCTGACGCAGGTCCTGATCCATGGGGTGCGAGTTCGCGATCACCACGTCCGCCGGTTGCCGGAGAGCGACGCCGTACAGGCCCGCGCTCGTCCGTGCGCCGGCCCGATGAGCGGTCACAGGATCTCCCGCGACGACTGCCACGATTCGTTGGGCGCTGTCGAGCACGGCGTTCGCGATGAACACCTTGGGCGACAGCATCCGGCCCGCCTCTTCGATATCGAGCCGCATCGGGTTCCGCTCGATCGGCTGGCCCGCCATGGCGAAGGTCCCGGGAGAGCAGTTGAGCGCGTGATTATGGGCGATCGTCGCGCGGCCCGCGGCGCCGGGAATCAGGTTCTTGTAGCCGCCGCCGAAGCTCGCGATGACGTGCGGCTCGATACAGCCGATCGAGACGACCACATCGGACTCCGCGACCGTGCGATTCACCCACACGGGTGTGCCACGCTGCGTGGTGCCGACGTGCACTAGGCGCGCGGGATCGTCGCAGTCATGATTCTCCCAGTGCAACCCATCGAGCCCGTTCCGGCCGATCCGTTGCGCGAGCTCCGGCGCGGTCATCGGCCGGTGCACACCCAGCGCCGTCACCACCCTGACATTCGCGAGCGGTACCCCACCCCGCTTGAGCTCCTCCAGAACGGGCGGCAGCATGCACGCCACTGGCGTCGGCCGACTGGCATCGTCGACGACGAGCGCGATGCGTGACGTCGCGTCAACGAGTGCTCCGAGCCGGGGCGAGCCAATCGGCTCAGACAATGCGCGCTCTACCTCCGCAGCCGGATCCGCAACGGCCGGGAGTCGCGTAGGCTCGAGGATGTCGGGAGGTCCCCAGTCAGGCGGCAAGGCGAGACTGAGCTGCTCATCCCCCCAGGGGACCTGAATGATGCAGCGGGCGGCCGGTCGCGGGCCGCCCGCTGGAGAGGTCACTCGGTCACGACCTTACCGCGAGCCACCGGTGGGGTCAGGAACGTCGCCACGACTCCGCCGTGGTCCGAGGGCCACAGCCCGGATGGCGTGCGATCGCCGCGTTGATCGCCGACAACATTGCGCGCCAGTACGAGTGTGCCAGCCAGGGTAACGGTCGGCATGTTCCTGGTGAAGATGAAATCGACCCTCTCGTTGTACGTCGACAGCTTGTTTGAGACGCTATCGTTCTGACAGCACGTCAGCCCGGGCGGGGCGCCGCCGTGACGCAACCAGCTATCCGTGAAGCCCGAATCGGTCATCATCGCATACGATGGCCCGGCCTTCGACGTATCCTTGCCGTAGACGTCCGAGTTGAAGTCTCCGACCACAATCGTGGGTCGTTTCTCGTTCGAAAGGAGTCCGATCAGCTCTAGTGCCTGCAGCTCCTGCACCTGCGCGAACTGCTGTATCTCCAGGTGCGTGGAGACGAAGCGGTAAGTGACGCCAGCCATCGTGGCTTCCACAGAACTCCACCCCTCGAGGATGCCCGACTGGAATCCGCCAATCGAGATCGGCACACGTGCGATGTAGGGCGCGTGTTGCGGATTGGCGATCTGGACGTCCGCACGGGCGAGGATCGCGTCACGGTCTGTCAGTCGAACATCGTCGAACGGGAGCGGTGTCCCGTTCTCGGGGTCGAACACCGGTACCTCGATGTCGGTCGTAGAGTCGGCCGCAGCCACGACGTAGTCGAGACCTCGTGCGGCGAGCGAGTCAATGAGCAGCTGCAGAAAGTCGTAGGCGACGTCCGTCGCGGGAGTCGTCCCCCCGAGAACCAGGTCACCGGGAATCTGGACGCGGTAGAGCGCTGCCTCCTGCACTCCGACCAGATGCGGCCGCTTCGCGGCGATCTGGCGAGCCAGCGCGCCCGCGCGCGCCGGAAAGTCGGTCTGGTGGACCAACGCCCACACCCGCGCCGCGACGAACGGGATGCTTTCCGGCGCCGCGAGGATGACGGGCATCGGGTCCGTGCCGTAGTACACGTTCCACGTCATCACGGTGAGACCGGGCGCACCCGGCGACCCGACGACGGCGGCGTTGATGCCCGCTGTCTCTGAGGCGGAGTTGTCTACGATGCCGCGGTCCGCACACCCTCCGGCGAACAGCGCGGCGATCGTGAGTACGACGATTCTCTTCATGGATCACCCCTCGGATGTGGCGATCAGGAATCGAGGGGCGCTGGCGACGATCCGTGCTCCGCGATCTCCCATGATTCGCGTGACAGTATGTCGATCGATGATGATGCTGCGAAGGATGGACTGAAACGACCGTGAGAACTTCCTGAATTTCGGTCCGTAGGAAAAACCCTACGAGTGCCGCCACACCAGGCCGATAAAGAACAACACCGCTGCCACCGCGATGATCATGGGCCCGGTGCCGACGTGCAGCATCGCCGCGCTAAACGTGCCCAGCGTCGTCGCCACGACGGCAAGCGCCGCGGCCCACGCGAGCATGCCGCCGAGGCTGCGCCCGAGGTGCCGCGCAGCGGCGGCGGGTATGATGATCAGCGATCCCATCAACAGCACGCCGAGATAGCGCAGTCCCAGAGCTACCGTGAGGCCGAACACGAGGAGATAGACGAGATCGAGGCGCTCGACGTCGATGCCCGCCGTGCGCGCGAGGTCCGCCGACACGAGCGTGATGACCAGCCGGTGCCGGGCCCGCAGCACCACCACGACCACGAGGAGCGACGCCCCCAGGCTCGCGACCGTCTCGACCAGGCCGGGCCGTCGTGAAGCGCCGAACAACGCTTCCAGCAGCTCCTCGCCCGAGGTGAGCATGCTGCCGATCGCCAGCGCCGCCGAGAAGGTGACACCGATCAGCGCTTCGGTGGGAATGCGGGTCTTATGCTCCAGCGCCCACACGATCGTCGTGCCCAGCACGAGGGCGGTGACGCCTCCCAGGACGGGATTCATGCCCAGCGCCAGCGCCACCCCGATGCCCGGAAGCGCCACGTGCGACAGGGCGTCGGAGGCGAGCGTCATGCGGCGCAGCACGGCGAAGCAGCCCACGAGACCCGCCGCCACCGACATGGCGATCGGAAGCGCGAGCGTTTCAGGAGAGATGGTCGTCATGGGCGTGGAACTTCAGCGGAGCGCGATACGCCTCCCGCAGCCGCTCGGGAGTGAGCACCTCCTCGGGCGGACCGAAGAATACCGGCCGGTGATTCCCCGAGAGGCACAGCACCGTATCCGCGTGTTGATAGACGAGCGCGAGTTCGTGCGAGATGAGCAGCAGCGTCAACCCCTCCGCCTGCTGCAGCCGCCGGATCATCGCGTACAACCCCTCCTCGCCTGGCTCGTCGACGCCGGCGGTCGGCTCGTCGAACAACAACACCGTAGGGCGGCCCATCAGGGCGAACGCGAGGAGGAGGCGTTGAAACTGGCCGCCCGAGAACGTACCGATCGGGCGAGCCGCCAGCTCCGGGGCAAGGTTCACCATCTCGAGCGCACGCCGCACATCCGACTCGGGTGCGCGCGAGACGAGCGCCTTGGCGCGCAGGAAATCGAGCCCCGTGATCGGCAGATCGCGCTCGAGGTCGAGCTTCTGGGGCACGTACCCGATCCGCGTCCCGCCCGCCCACCGGATGTGCCCCTCGTGGGGCACGGCGCCGATCAGCGCCTTGAAGAGCACGGTCTTGCCCGAGCCATTCGGCCCGATGACCGCCAGCGTGCCGCCCTGGGGCACGGCGAACCGCACGTTGTCGAGTGCCACGACGCGGCCGAAGCGCACGCCGAGGCCATCGACTTCGAGCGCGCTTGCCGTCATCCGGTAACGCTGACGACAGTGCCGACCTCCGGCAACTCCCGCACCATTTCCTTGTACCGCGTCCAGTCGGTGGCAGGCCACACTTCCGTGTGGGCGTGTCCCGCGATCCGCACCAGGGTCGCGACCTTGGTCGCGGTCTCGATGTCGGGCGCTGTGAAGATGTCGAGGTAGTCGTACGGCCCGAGGACGGCATAGCTCTGCAGCCACTCAACGCCGGTACACTCCGCCCGCACAGCGGTCATGGCCACACGCTCGAGCACCTCCACTCCCCGCGGCGAGCGCAGCGCTTCCGGTGACACCCGCGTCAGCATGATGAACGTCGCCATACGGCAGCCTCCTATTCTGCGTGCGCCTTCACGTCGCCGCGCTGGCGCCGGACGTGGTCCTGCAGCCGGCGCCGCGCCGCTTCGAAGGCGCGCTGAATCGCGGTTTGCAGCTCGGGGTGCGCCTGGCGCTTCACCACCAGCTCACCACCAGGTACGGTGATATCGAACCGCACGTTGTACATGATCGGCTCACCCATCTGCCGCTGGGGGACCTCGACCATCACGCGAATGCCGGTCATGCGGCCATGGTACTGCTCGAGCTTGTCCGCGTACTTCCGGATCAGCGCATCGGTCCAGTCCTCCAGCTCGATGCCACGCGCGGCGATTTGCAGCGGCAATTGCATGGCTCCCTCCTTCACCCTTTGACCACTCCGAGCGGGCGCAGCCGCGCGACCTTTCGCGCCAGCCCCGCTCGATCTACCACATCCACGACCCGCTCCACGTCCTTGTACGCGAACGGCGCTTCCTCGGCGAGCTCACCACTCGACGGGCAGGCGACTACGATTCCCTGCGCCTCGAGCTCGCGCCGGATTTCGTGCCCCGGCTTCGCGCGCTTGGCCGCGTGCCGGCTCATGCGGCGCCCGGCGCCGTGGCAGGCGCTCCCGAAGCTCAACGCCAGCGCCTCGTCCGTTCCCGCGAGCACGTACGACGCCGTCCCCATACTCCCCGGGATGAACACCGGTTGTCCCACCGCCCGATAGCGCTCCGGCGTCTCGGGGTGCGCCGGGCCGAAGGCCCTGGTCGCGCCTTTGCGGTGGACACACAGCCGCTGGCCCGCGTGCTCTTCCAGCTTCGCCATGTTGTGGGCGACGTCGTACACGATCTGCAATGCGCCCGTTTCGCCGAAGAAGCGGCGAAAGACGTCGCGCAAGCGGAACGTGATCACCTGCCGGTTACACCAGGCGAAGTTCGCCGCGGCGCACATGGCGCCGAAGTAGCGCGCGCCTTCGGGTGAACCGATCGGCGCGCAGGCCAGCTCGCGGTCCGGCAAAGTGATCCCGTAGCGGCGCATCACCTCGTCCATCAGCCGGACGTAATCGGTGCAGACCTGATGGCCCAGCCCGCGCGAGCCGGTGTGGATCAACACCATCGCGTGTCCTGGGTGGAGGCCGAGCGTTCGGGCAGCCGCCGCATCGAACACCTCCTCCACCACCTGCAGCTCGACGAAGTGATTTCCGGACCCGATCGTCCCCAGCTGATCGCGACCGCGCTGCTTCGCCCGCTGCGAGACCCCCGCCGCATCCGCCTCCGCCAGAGCGCCGCCCGCTTCGATCACGGCCAGGTCTTCCGGCCCGGCCATGCCCCGCTCCACGAGGTAGGGACATCCCTCCGCCAGCACCCGATCCAACTCCGGGTCGGCGAGCGATAACCGTCCACCATGCCCGGCGCCGGACGGGACACTCCGTGAAATCTCGTGTACGACGTCGTTCAGCTTCGGGCGGAGGTCGCCGACCGCGAGCTCGGACGCCAGCAGCCGCACACCGCAGTTGATGTCGTATCCGACGCCACCGGGAGAGATGATGCCGTCCGAGAGTCGCATCGCCGCCACTCCACCCACCGGGAATCCGTATCCCTCGTGGATGTCGGGCATCGCGTAGACGGCGTCGACGACGCCGGGCAGCATCGCGACGTTGCGCAGCTGCAGGAGCGACCGGTCGCGCACGATCTCCGCCCAGAGCACGTCGTCCGCGTAGACGCGGGCCGGCACGCGCATCCCCGCCTGCGCGGTGCAGGGGATCTCATGGATCAGCTCATGTGGAGTGGCGACCGTGGTGATCATCTCACACATCCAGAACGATGTCCGCGGTCACGCCGCCGGAAGCCGTCGCCACCTGCAAACCGTGAAACGTCGCCGCCTTCACCGCCGACGGCGCCGTCTCGACCCGCACGCCGCGAACCCGCATCACGAGCTCCGTTTCGGTCGCTGTGACCGCGCGGAACTCCACACCGATCCAGCGCTCCGCCTCGGCGAGATAGATGAGTTCGTTCAACCAGTTCACCAACAGGGCCTCGGCGTCCCGGCCACTTATCCGCACCTCCCGCCATTCCCCTGTACCGCCTTCCGGTGCGTCCCGTGCCTCCAGCTCGGCGAGCGCCCGTCCCGCGACCGCCGCCAACTCCCCCAGGGACCCCGCCCGCAGGCGCAGCCGGACTTCGCCAGGATGCTCGACGATCTCGATCGGCCGGTCCATACCGCCAATCTACCGGGAGACCCTATGAAGGGAGGTTGAACGCTCATAGAACCCGCGTTTCACGAGCTCCCTCGCCAACTTCGCGTCCCAGTGATACACGTCAGGCCGGAACTCCACGGTCCCGTCTGCATCCATCCAGGCCGTCCAATACTCGATGTACGCCGGAATCGGCGCGGGCAGCCGGAGATAGCGTTCCGCGGAGTCCGCCAAGGCGGCTTGCAGCGATTCGGCGCTCCACCCCGGCATGTCCCGCAACAGCAGCGCGGCGAGCCCTTCGGCGTTCTCCACCCGGATGCACCCGTGGCTGAACGCGCGCGACATGACGCCGAAGAGCTGCCGGCTCGGCGTGTCGTGCAGGGCGATCCCGAACCGGCTCTCGAGGCCGAAGCGGAGACGGCCGAGGGGATTGAGAGGACCGGGCTCTTGCCAAAGGCGATACGGGAACGCCGCGGAGGTCACGCTCTCCCACGCGACCGAGCGGCCATCGAGCTCCACTGCTGCTGCGGTCGTGTCGCTCATCACGTGAATCTTCTCCCGGGCGAGAAACCCGCTGTCCTTGCGGATCTCCGGCAGGATTTCGCGCACCGCGATACTCCTCGGAATGTTCCACCGCGGATAAAGCATCACGTGGGTCAGCGTTCCATTGACGATGGGGGTGGGCCAGTCCACGCGGCCATTGACGGCACGGGCGTGGAACGTCACGACTCCGGTATCGACGAGGTCCACCGTAAACCCGGCCGAGTTGACCATGATGTACCGCGTGCCCGGCGAGCGCGGCAGCCAGCGCCAGCGCTCGAGATTCATTTCGAGCTGCAACACCCGCGCGGTCGCCGGAACGTTCAACGCCGCTCGCGTGGCGGCTCCCACGACACCATCGACGGCCAGGCCGAGACGGCTCTGGGCCCGTCGCACGGCCGAATCGAGCGGCAAATCGAAGACGCTATCGGGCCCGCCCGGGGCGAGATCCCCGCTTGTCTCGAGACGGCGCCGCAACATCGCCACCCGCTGACCAGTCGAGTCGAGAGCGAGCGCCGGCCCGGGCGAGAGCAGCAGCCACCCGCCGGACGCGGCGATCGCCCGGTACCTGGTGAGCGCCTGCCTCAGACGAACCGCGTCTTCCTGGGGCGGCGCCAGCGAATCGAATGCGGTCGCGATCCGGTCCGAGTCGAGGGCCATTCGGAGGCGATTCACCAGATCGAGGTGATGCGGCGCCGGCGCCCACATCGTGTCGACGGCATGGGGTGAGACGCGCCCCTCGGACAGGGCCATGCCCGCTCGCAGCCACGCCATGGTCGCCGCGACATCGAGGAGCGCGCTGTTTCCGGGACTCCGCGCCTGCGCGGCCAGAAGCCGGATCTTCTCGATCCCCATGGAGGTCGGCTCGATTCCCAGTTCCCCGAGAGCGCCGAGCCGGTCGAGCAACTTCGCAATCCGGGCCTGGTCTTCCTCGACGGTCCACGCCGGCCGACACGCCCGGTCGCGGTAGAACGACCGCGTGAGCCGCCAGACCGCCGCGCCACCGATGGGTGGCAGCGAGGCACCAGGGCCCGACCGGGCGGTGAGCCGTTGGATTACCACGGTGGTCGAATCGGGGAAATCCTGCGCCGCGGTGCCCGCCCAGGGGAGCACCAGCAGCAGTAGGAGAATGCAGCCGGTCCGGTGCTCGCGTCTCATCGAGTGTGAACTTAGTCCTCTTCTTCACCCGGCGAGGCGCCTTTCCTGTCTTCTAATGCGTGATTCATGAGAAGCTTAGGCGCGTCTGGCTAGCATCGAGCTTGGGGACGAGTGCGTCGATGCGTGCCTAGGAGGCGACGATGCCCGACCTGAGCAGCAGCGTCATGCGACATCTGCACGAGATCGAGCGTCAGTTGGACGCCCTCGAGCGGCGCATCCGTGCGCTGGAGGATCTGCGAGCGATGCGCCGCAATCCGTCCCGTGTTGTGCCATCCCCGGCTCCCGTCGGGGTCTTGCAGGAGGTCTAGGCATGCCGCTCCGGGCATATCGGGTGATCACGGTCCGCGGTATCCCGGTCCAGATCGACGCCAGCTGGATCGTCATCGCGATACTCATCACGTGGTCGCTCGGCACCCGCGCCTTCCCGGCTCTGCATCCCGGACAGTCCGCGTCCATCTACTGGGTGATGGCTGTTCTCGGCGCTTTCGGCCTATTCGCGTCGATCGTGGCCCACGAGATTGCTCACACACTCGTGGCCAGACGTCATGGCATTGTCATGTCGGGAATCACGCTCTTCATCTTCGGCGGAGTGTCCCAACTGGAGGGGGAGCCGCCGACCCCGAGGGCCGAGTACGCGATGGCGATCGCCGGACCCCTTGCCAGCATCGGGATCGGCCTAGGCGCGTTCGCCGTAGCGCTGCTGCCGCTGCCAGGCGCCCTGGTCACCATCCTCACCTATCTCGGCGTGGCGAACATCGCCCTCGCCGCGTTCAATCTGCTCCCGGCGTTCCCGTTGGACGGCGGACGGATCGTTCGTGCGCTCCTGTGGCGCCGTCATGGAAGCATGCTGCGCGCGACGCGGGTCGCCGCACGCGTCGGGCACGGGTTCGCGTTCGTCTTGATGGGTCTGGGGGCGATGCGTCTCCTGTTCGCGGACCCGGTCGGTGGCGCCTGGCTGTTCGTCATCGGATTCTTCCTGCGGCAGGCCGCGGACATGTCCTACGAGCAGCTGCTCGTGCAACGGGCGCTGGCCGGCAAGCCGGTCCGGCAATTCATGACGGTTGCCCCCGTCGCCGTCACACCGGACACGAGTCTCGCCGACTTCCTGCACTCGTTCGTGTATCGCTACCACCACCGGCTCTTTCCGGTGCAGGACAATGGCCGCTTGCTGGGGGCGATCAGCACGGGCGAGCTGCGCAGCGTACCGAGCTCCGAGCGGATATTCCGCAAGGTCGCGACGGCGACGATTCCACTCGCGGCGCTGACGACGGTAACGCCCGACACGGGCGCGCTGCAGGCGCTCGGGCGCATGCGCGAGACCGGTCGGTCGCGGCTGCTCGTCGTCGACCATGATCGGCTCGCCGGAATCATCACGACGAGAGACCTGCTGGATTTCATTACGCTCGAGGGGGAGGTAGGGTAATGGTTACGAATCACGTGCCCGAATCGGTGACTATCCCCATCGGGTTGACGCACTCGGTCCCCGGGACCCTGGCCCTGCCGCCGCATCCGCTGGGGTTGGTCCTGTTCGCGCACGGCAGCGGGAGCTCCCGACTCTCTCCCCGCAACCGCTACGTCGCCGATTGCCTGTTCCGGTCGAATCTTGGATGGCTGCTCTTCGACCTCCTGACCGAACGCGAGAGCCTGTCGCGCGAGAACGTGTTCGACATCCCGTTGCTCGCCGAGCGGCTGCAGCTCGCCACGGAATGGGCGGCCGATTACCCGGCCACGAAGGACCTCGCGCTGGGGTACTTCGGGGCCAGCACCGGCGCCGCGGCGGCGCTCATGGCCGCGGCGGGAACGACGCGCGTACGGGCGGTCGTGTCGCGCGGCGGCAGGCCCGATCTCGCGGGTGAGTGGCTGTCGCGGGTGACGGTGCCGACGCTGTTGATCGTGGGCGGCGCGGATCCCGCTGTGCTCGAGCTCAATGCGCGTGCGCTGGAGTCATTGGGTGGCACGAAGGAACTGATCATCGTGCCGCGGGCCACGCATCTGTTCGAGGAGCCGGGCACGCTCGAACGGGTCGCCGAAGAGGCGGCCGGCTGGTTCAGCCGCTATCTACCGGTCGGCACTCACGAGCCGCAGCCGAGCGTCGCGGGCCTGGGCGCCTGACGCCGCGCTCCCCGACGCGCCGCGCTCGGTCACGGTAGGGTCCAGCATGCCGATGTAGGGGAGCGTGCGGAGCTGGTTACTGTAGTCCAATCCGTAGCCGACCACCCAGCGGTCCGGAATGTCGAACCCGACGTAATCGATGTGCGGCTCCGGCGGCACGCGATCCACCTTCCGCGTGAGCGCACAGATTCTGAGCGATGCCGGGTTTCGGGCGCGCAGCGTGCGCAGGAGGTAGGCGATCGTGCCCCCGCTGTCGACGATGTCCTCGACCAGAAGTACGTGTCGTCCGGCGATCGGGACACGTAGGTCCATGATGAGGCGGACGTCACCGGACGGCGTGGACCCGTGCTCGTAGCGCGATACCGCGACGAAGTCCACACTGCACGGCACCGTCAGGCACCGGGAGAGATCGGCCAGGAAGATGAACGCTCCCCGCAGCACACCCACCAGCAACAGGTCGTCCACGCCGGCGTAGTCACGAGAAATCTGCGCCGCGAGCTCCCCCACCCGATGGGCGATGCGATCGGCGGAGATGAACACTGGCGGAGAAGCCAGCGCGGTCATGCTAGACTCGCGCCGCCGCCACCGCCGCGACGATATCGGTCTGCGAAATCACCCCCACGAGCGCCCCGGCATCCTCCACGAACAAGCGCTGCACCTTTCCGTCGAGCATGCGCTGGGCGACGTCGCGCACGTCTTCCTGAGGGCCCGCCGTCGCCGGCCAGGGGGTCATGATCTCGAGCACCAGTGTCCGCTCGAAGAGGTGATCGCGCGCCACCGCATCGGCGCATCTGGCTTCGGCGTCGAGGACGTCGTGCGTCGAGCAGATACCGACGGCGCGACCGTTCCGATCGAGGACCGGCAGAGCCGAGACGCCGCTGTGAGCCAGCACCGCGACCGCATCGGCGACCGTGGCGTCGGTGGCGATCGTTTTGAGATTGGTGCGCATGATGTCGGAGACGTGCATAGACCCTCCTAGAGCCTGGCGCCGGCGACGGCCCCCACAATGTCCGACTGCGTCAGCACGCCGACCAATGCGCCGTCGAACTCGACGAACAGCCGGTGAATCTCGCCGTAGAGCATCTGCCGCGCGGCCTCGTGAATGTCTTCGTCGGGGCTTACCGTGATCGGCTTCGCCGTCATGACTTCACGAACCTGGGTTCGCTCGAGCACTTCTCCCCGATTCTCCGGCTCGGACGTCTCGGCGAGCAGCTGCAGGACGTCGGTAGTCGAGACCACGCCGATCAACTGACCCCGTTTACTCACCACCGGAAGGCCGGAGATGTGCTTGTCGGCGAGGATCGCGACCGCGTCCGCGACCGAATCCTCGGTGCCGATGGACTCGATGGTCGTCTGCATGATGTCGGCGACTCTCATGGCTCCCCCAGGGTGGTAATCCGTACCGCAACGTCGCGTGGTTCGGCTGAAGGGCGGATGAAGTCAGACTGAGAAGGGATGAAGCCGAAACGGCCCGCCAACCGAACCGTAATCGGTGAGCGAGCCGTTCGTCCCTTTGAGGCTCGTGCGTCGGCCTCAATCGCCTCGGGTGATCTGCTGCCCTGACGGGATCCTGTTCCCTTGCCGTCCAGGATCTCTCGGAGCTCACCTGAGGCACCACAGAATCTGCGCCGCGCCCGTGAATGCATGATGAAACAATCGTGCAGCCTTCTTCAACGGGCCTTACACCAGCCTTCCCCGTGGTTTCATCGCACTCCGCGCATGATCCGCCGCTGAGGAGGACTCGCCATGACGACCCTCGCTTCATCACCGGCACCACAGGCTCGTTCACGGGGGGCCGTCGAGCGTCACCCGCTCATCCTCTACTTCACCCTGGCGTACGCGTTCTCCTGGGCCGTCGAGATCCCCCTGGCGGCGGCCGCACGAGGCTGGACGACGTGGACGGTGCCGTTCGCGCTTCACTACCTGGCGGCATACGGACCGCTGCTCGCTGCGGCGATCACCACGCAGGTGGTCGATGGCCCCGAGGGGATACGTCGCCTCGCCAGCCGCGTCGCGCGATGGCGTGTTCGGCCGATCTGGTGGCTGTGCGCCGTGGCGCCGCTCGTTCTGTACGGCATCGCCGCGGTCCTCATGCGCTTCGCGCGCGGCGGCTGGACCGATGTCGATCTGCTGGGACGCGTGAACTACCTCCCCGACCTCGGGTTCGCGGCCCTGGCGCTCTGGATCATCACGTACGGACTCGGAGAGGAGACGGGGTGGAGGGGGTTCGCCCTGGTGCGTCTGCAGCAAGGCCGCAGCGCGCTCGCCGCCAGTCTGCTGCTCGGCCTCCTGTGGGCCGGGTGGCACCTGCCGACACTGTTCTATCTCCCCTCGTACGTGCAGCACGGTGTGGCCGCCGTGCCGGGCCTGGTGATCGGAACGGCGGTGGGCTCGATCGTGCTGACGTGGCTCGTCAACGGGTCGGGCGGCAGCGTGCTGCTAGCGATCGTGTGGCACGGCGCCTTCAACTACATAACCGCGGCTCCCAGCGGCGATCAGTCGATCACGGCATTCGTGACCACGGCCGTACTCGCGTGGGCCGTGATCGTCGTGCTCGTGTGGCGGCGGACGCGCCCTTGAACGTCCCTTCAGGAAGTCTTGCGCCTGCTCTCACCCGCTCCGGGTAGCCTCGTTGCCATGGATGTGGCCAGCGTAACCACAGCAACCAGCCGAGCGCCCCTCTCGGCTCTCGGCCTCGGCGATACCCAACAGGCGATCCTGCTCGCGCTGAAGCGACTGGGAGATGCGACCCAGGCGCAGGTCGCCGTCGAAGTGCCGTTCGCCCCGGCGACGCTGCGCGAGCACCTGCAATCACTGGTGGCCCGCGGCCTCGTGCAGCGCTGCGGCAGCCGCCACGCCAAGCCGGGTCGCCCCGAAGTCGTATATGGCCTGACCGCCCGCGGGGAGGCGCTGTTTCCCAGCCGGGCGCCCGACGTGCTGCGCGAGCTGATGGTCTACCTGCTCCACACCGGTCATACCCGGCTGCTGGAGCGCTTTTTCGCGCAACGGGTCGCCGCGCGTCGGCCCGCCGCGCTGGCTCGAGTGCACGGTCTCACGGGTGCGGCACGGCTGCAGGAAACGGCACGCATTCTCTCGGATGAGGGCTTCATGGCGTTGGTGGGCGGCACCCCTGAGGAGCCGACCCTGCGCCTCTGTCATTGCCCGATCCGCGACGTCGTGTCCGTAACCCGCATCCCCTGTCGCTACGAGCAGCGACTCATTGCCGAGTTGCTCGAGCGCCCACTCGATCGCGTCGAATATCTGCCCGACGGCGGCGCCGCGTGTTCCTACAGCGAACCAGTCCCTCTTTCCCCCGCACAGGAGTCCGCTTGATGTCTCGCATTGCGTGTTGCATCGCGGCCGCGATCGCCCTCGCCGGTTGCAGCAAGGGCGCGGCCCCGAGCAAAGCGCCGGCCATGCCGACGCTCCCCGGGATGGCCGCGGTGGCCCAGCCGACGATCACCGGAAACGACCCGCGGGCGGCGTTGTTCCTTCAGAAAGGTTGTCCGACCTGCCACTCGGTGACCGCGGTGGGTATCAAGTCGAGCACCGACGTCGGTCCCGACCTTTCGATCGCCTACACCGATGTGCACAGCCGGTTCAACGAGTCGCTCGAGCAATTCCTCCCCAATCCCACCGGGACGATGCAGATGGTGCTCAGCCAGCTGATCAAGCTGACACCCGAGGAGCGGGACTCCGTGATTCACATGCTGAAGCAGATCAGCGACGAGCAAGAACATCATTCGCAGGACCACCACTAGCCCAAGCAGGAGCCTCCATGACCTCTCGTCTCTCTCTGATCGCTGGTCTCGCCGCTCTCACGGCGTGCGCCCCGTCGCGCACCCCGCAGACGGGACAAGGCGGCCAGCTCGCCGACGCGCGGGTCGCCGCCGGGCGCACCTACGTCGCCCCGGGCCAGCTCGACGAGTACTACCTGTTCTACAGCGGCGGGCATTCGGGGAACGTATTCGTCGCCGGTCTGCCGTCGCTGCGGCACATCATGACGATTCCGGTCTTCACCCCCTATCCCGGCACCGGCTACGGCTTCGACGTGGACTCGAAGCAGATGCTCGGCGGCTACACCTGGGGGGATGTCCATCACCCCGCGCTGTCGAAGACAAAAGGCGATTACGACGGACGCTGGTTGTTCGTGAACGACAACGCCAACAACCGCATGGCCCGTATCGACCTGAAGGACTTCAAGACGAAGCAGATCCTGGGGCCCATCCCCAACTCGAGCGGGAATCACGGGTCGGCGTTCGTCACGGAGAACTCCGAGTACGCCGTCGTGGCGAGCCGGTTCTCGGTCCCCATCCCCCTCGGCACCTACGCGCCGATCACCGATTACGCCACGAAGTACCACGGCGTGGTGAGCGGCATCAAGATCGACAGCGCCACGGGAACGATGAGCCTGGCCTGGCAAATCATGACCCCGCCGTTCGACTGGGATCTCGCGTCGACGGGCCGTGACGTGTCGCACGACTGGGTGGTCTGGACGTCCTACAATACCGAGGAAGCGACCGGGCGGCTCGAAGTCACCGCGAGCCAGAAGGATCGCGACTACATGGTGTTCGTGAACTGGAAGCAGGCCGCCGAGGCCGCTGCCGCCGGCAAGGGAAAGATCATCGGCGGCGTGCGGGTGCTCGACCCGAACGACATCCCCGGCGCCATGTACCTCGTCCCCTGCGCCAAGAGCCCGCATGGAGCGGATTTCTCCCCCGACGGTCGTTATGTCGTGTGTAACGGCAAACTGGCGCCGTACGTGACGGTTTTCGATTTCGCGAAGTTCCAGCAGGCGGCCGCAGCGCACGACACCACCGGCAGCGAGAGCGGCATCCCGGTGCTGCGCTTCGAGTCGGTGCGGGTCGCGGAGGTGCCGGTGGGGCTGGGGCCGCTGCACACGCAGTTCGACGATCAGGGCTACGCCTACACCTCACTGTACGTCGAATCGGCTGTCGCGAAATGGAAGGTCGGGCCGTTCGATGGACACGACTCCACCCTCGTCGTCGCGAAGATCCCGGTACACTACGCCGTGGGCCACCTCGTCGTCGCCGGTGGGGACATGCGGCATCCGTACGGCAAGTACCTCGTCTCGATGAACAAGATGTCGAAGGGCCAGCACCTGAACATCGGACCCTCCGAGCCCGAGTCCAGCGAGCTGATCGACATCACGGGCAACGGCCTGACCATGCTGTCCGAGGCGTTCACCGAGCCGGAGCCGCATTTCGCGCAGATCGCGCCCGCAACGCTCCTGCACCCGATCGAAGTCTACCCCAAGGCGGACAATCACGACCCCAACGCGATCTGGGCCGCGAGCGACGCGAAGATCATGCGCCGCGGCAACATCGTGGAGGTGAAACTATACGCCATCCGTTCCTACTTCTCGCCCAGCGCCATCGAGGTGAATCAGGGTGACTCCGTGATCATCCACATCACCAACGGCGAGCAGGAGCGCGACATGATTCACGGCTTTGGGCTCGCGCTCTACAACATCAACGTCGTCATGGATCCCGGCGAGATGAAGACGGTCGCATTCCGGGCGACGAAGGCGGGAGTGTATCCCTTCTACTGCACCAACTTCTGCTCGGCGATGCACCAGGAGATGCAGGGGTACCTGCTGGTGAAGCCGCGCGGTGGTCCGGCCGCGGCGTCGGCGTCGACGCAGGCCGGTCCGGTCGGGCGGTGATCATGCCGCTCGCCAAGTGGCTCGATCGGGTTCTCGGTCCCCGGGCACGGCTTGCCGTGCTCGGGGCAGGAATCCTGCTCCCCCTCGCGGCGCTGTTTCCGCTGTGGCGCATCACCATGTTCGCGAACCAGTTCCCCGAGGGGCTCCGCCTCGCGATCTACAGTTACAAGCTCGAGGGAGGATCCGGCGGCGCCGACCTCGAAGGCATCAACATCCTGAACCACTACATCGGTATGCAGGACATCGCCGCGGCCGACTTCGTGGAGATGAAGTTCATTCCGTTCGCGCTGGGCGTCTTCCTTCTGCTCTCCCTGCGTACGGCGCTGTTCGCTCGCGTGCGGGACCTCGTCGATCTCACGGTGCTGCTCGTGTACTTCTCGCTGTTTTCGTTCGGCGCCTTCTGGTACCGGATGCACAGCTACGGGCATCACCTGAATCCGGAGGCGCCCATCAAGGTGGCGCCGTTCACGCCGCCGCTGTTCGGCCACCAGCACCTGGCCAATTTCGACATTTACAGTTTCCCCGGGCCCGGCTCGTTCCTGCTGCTCGGCGCCACCGCCTGCTTGGTGGTCGTATTGGCGCTGGACGCGCGTCGCGCACTGCGGACATGAATCTCTCCCATCTTGTCCTCGCCCTGCTCGCAGCCGTGTCGCCCGACACGCTGCGACTGGGGCCCGGAATCCATCCCGGCCCCCTCGTGCTGACACGTCGCACCGTGGTGCTCGGCGCCCCTGGAGCCGTGTTACGGGGAGATGGGCAAGGAACGGTTCTCGTCGTGCAGGCACGCGGCTCGGTCGTCCGAGGGCTCGTAATCGAGAACTCGGGCCGGAGCCCTGATCGCTACGATGCCGGTGTGCGGGTCGCTGCCGATTCGGTCACCCTGGAGGACCTGACGATCCGCAATATCCTGTTCGGCGTCTACGTCGACCAGGCGCGGGACGTCGTGCTGCGCCGACTCGATATCAGTGGTTTTCCAGCCGCCCGCGAGGGCGACCGTGGCGACGGGATCACCTTCTACTATAGTCGCGCGATTCTGGCGGAGGGAAACACGATCGCACGCGTCCGCGACGGGATCTACTTCTCCTACTCGGACAGCGTGCTGGTCCGCGATAATCGCGTGTCACAGGTGCGCTTTGGGCTCCACTACATGTTCAGTCACGTAAACCGGTTCGAGCACAACGTTTTCACCGACAACGCCGCCGGCGCCGTGATCATGAACTCCCGCAACGTCACGATCGCCGACAACGTCTTCGCGTGGAACGCGGGAGTCAGGTCGTACGGCCTGGTGCTGCAAACCGCGACCGAGCCCGATGTCCGCGGCAACACGTTCGTCGGCAACGGCATCGGCGCCTTCTTCGACAACGTGATCCGCGGCACGTTCTCGGACAATCTCATAGCAGCCAACTGGCTCGGGCTGCAGCTGTTCGCCAACAGCGAAAACACGACGCTGACAGGAAACGCCGTTGTCGGCAACACCTTCGACGCGTCGGGCGGCGGGGGCGCCGGCACGTACACGCTGTGCCGCACGGGACACGGCAATTACTGGAGCAGCGCACGCGATGGGTACGATCTGGACGGCGACGGCGTGCTCGACGCGCCGCACGACGCCTCATCGCCGCTCGCCGAGCTCGCGCTGAACCGGGAAGGTCTGCGACCGCTGCTGGACAGTCCCGCCGCCCGCGCGCTGGGATGGGCGGAACGCACGTTCCCCGTATTCGCCACGGCCGGCGTCATCGACTCCTGCCCGTTGGCCCGCGCGCCACGAATGGCGGCACTGGCCGACCTTCCGGCCGCGCCGGCGGCTCGCCGGGGCAGCACCCGTCCCCAGCAAGCGACCAGCGCCGTCCTGCTCATCGGTGCTGCCGTCGTGCTCGGTCGCGGACGGCGACGTTCTCTGAGGACCGGATGATCGAGCTGCGCGGCGTCTCGAAGCAGTTCGGCGACCGGATCGCCCTCGACACACTCACGCTCACGGTGGGAGCGGGGGAGATCGTCGCCCTTGTAGGACCGAACGGCGCGGGGAAGTCCACTACGCTCCGGATCCTCGCGGGTGGCCTGCACCCCGATCGGGGATCGGCCGTGATCGCCGGCCGGGACGTAATCACCGACCCACTGCACGCCCGGCTCCGCCTCGGATACCTCCCGCAGCGGCTGGGCGTCCCGCTCTCGGCCGTGGTCGGTGATCTCGCCGCGCTCGTCGCAGCGGCCCGCGGTCTGCCGCCCGGTGCCGGCGTCCGGGCCCTCTCGGACTACGGCCTGGCGGACCGGCTGGACGCCACGCTGGGCGAAATGTCGGGCGGACAGCGGCAACGGGCGATGTTGGCGCTGGCCACTCTCGGACCGCTGGAGGCGCTCGTTCTCGACGAGCCGAGCATCTCCCTGGACGTGGACGGCGCGGATGACGTCCGCGACGCGATGCGTGCCGCGAAGCGCGCCGGCGTCGCGGTGTTGTTCGCCTCACACCACTTGAGCGACGTGGCGTTGCTCGCCGACCGGATCGTCGTGATGGTGGCGGGGAAGCTCGTCGCGTGCGGCACCCTGGAAGAACTGGCCGCCACGACCGGCGTGGCGTGGGACAACCGCGTGGCGGATGCACCGATCGAGCGCATGTACCGGATCCTCGTCCGAGGTCGCTCGGCGTTGCAGGACGCCGCATGACGCGCCGCGCGCTGCTGCGGTTCGATTGGGCGGCAGCCCGCCGCGGACGGCTGGTGCCGCTCTTTGCGGTGGGGTTCGCACTGGCGAGCGTGGGCGTCGCACTCGCCGGACTGTCGGCTGGTGGAGCCGTCCTCGTTCAGGGGTTCGCGCGCACCTCGATCTCCCTGCTGCAGCTCACGCTCTGGACCGTGCCGCTGTTGTCGCTGCTGCTCGGGGCAGTGAGCGGCGTGGAGTGCACCGAGCTTGAATTCCTCACCGCCCTTCCCCTCCCCCGGGCGCACATCGTCGTCAGCCGCTGGGGAGCGTGGACCCTCGCGCTGTCCGCCGCGCTCATCACCGGCTTCGGTGCGGCCGGGCTCGTCATCGGAATCTTGGCAGGATCCGCGGACGTGGGACGGTATCTCGCGCTGATCGGCGTGGCGATGCTGCTCGCCTCCGCCGGCCTTGCCGTCGGCCTGTGGATCGGGATCGCCGCGCGCGGCCGGGCCAGAGCCGTCGGGTTCGCCGTCGTCGCGTGGTTCGTGCTCGTCGTCGGCGCGGACCTCGTCGCGATCGCCCTGCTCTCCGTCCTGCCCGCGCATACCGCGACCTGGAGCCTCGTAGTCCTCCTCACGGCCAATCCCGTCGACTCGGCACGTGCCCTGGGCCTCGGGCTGTTTCAAGCGAACGTCGTCGCCGGTCCTAGCGGAGCGGCGCTGCAGCGACTGCTCGGCGGTCCGGGGGCGGCGCTCGTGCTCGCCGGATTGATCGCGTGGACCGTCGTTCCATTACGGATCGCCGGACGGCGGTTCGCCAGGCAGGACTTGTAGCGGATCCGCGCAAGCCTACTTCCGCATCGATTCACAGTGGCTTCATGAAGACCGGGACAGTTTTCCGGTGGCAATCAACCGGAGCCCGTTATGTCGTGGAAGCCAATCGTTGTGGGAGTGGACGCGTCGCCGGCCGGCGGTCACGCGGCACAACTG
Source organism: Gemmatimonadales bacterium (assembly GCA_033853695.1). Taxonomy (GTDB): domain Bacteria; phylum Gemmatimonadota; class Gemmatimonadetes; order Gemmatimonadales; family GWC2-71-9; genus DASTHG01. Next base: position 107,974 of record JAWOLH010000008.1, read on the forward strand.
GGCTTGCAGATCGCGGCCGCGGCGGAGGCCGAGTGCCGGCTTGTGCATGCGACGCGCGACGTCTGGACTACCGTGACCGTCGAAGGCAGCGCGGTGCAAGCGGCCGCGTTCCGCGCGGCGGCTCTGCACGCGGTGCGCGAGCGCCTGAACGTCGCCCTCGAGGGTGTGGTCCCCTGGAAGGCGCTGCATGCCGCCGACGTCCGGGAAGGGTGGGCGCCCGCCGTTCTCGATGACGTGGCGCGCGAGACCGGAGCCGATCTCGTCATCCTCGGCGCCAAGCACCACACCGCGCTCGGTCGCTGGCTCGGCGGCAGCACGGTGCACAACCTGGCGCGGATGCTGCGCGCACCGCTCCTCGTGACCGGAGAGCCCCCAACCAAGATCCGGCGCGTGCTCGTCGCATTGGATCCGTCGGCGGCCGCCCAGCCGACGTACGAAGCGGCGCGTCGCTTTGCCGATCTGTTCGACGCCGAGCTCAAGGCGCTGCACGTGATCGAGCCGCTGCCGATCCTCCCCGAGACGCCGCCGCCGATGAACTCCATCGACTACGAACGGCTCATGGAGGAAGACTGCGCCCAGAAGATCTGGCCGATCGTCGGACCGGAAACGGAGCGGGTCATCCGCCACGCCGTCGCGGACGTCGGCATCGCGGCGGAGGCAAAGGCATGGGACGCCGATGTCGTCGTGGTCGGCAGCCATGGCAAAGGGTTCGTGGAGCGGATGTTGGTGGGCAGCGTTACCGAGCGTCTTCTGAGCAACCTGCCGTCGCCGATTCTGCTCGTCGTTCCCGCCGGCAAGAAGGCGGCGCGCCCCGAACGTACGACGAGTCCCGGGAGGCAGGCCGTTGCGGTCTGAATAGGTCTGCGGTGTAGTTGGTAGTACGGCAAGGGTGGCTTGTGACGGCAGGCCACCCTTGTCGCATCCGCCTCCAGGCTCGAGCCTTAAGTGACGATGCGCGCCATGCTGCTCGATGGTCCCGGCCGCGCCCTGCGCGCGACAACCGTCCCCGACCCACGACCGGGAGCCGGTGAAGTCCTGCTGCGCGTGCACGCCTGTGGCGTGTGCCGCACCGACCTGCACGTCTGTGACGGCGAGCTGCCGAACGCCAAGCTCCCCCTCGTGCTCGGCCACGAGATCGTCGCGACCGTCCTCGAGTCCGGGCCGGGAGTGAGCCGCTTCGCCACGGGCGCGCGCGTCGGCGTCCCCTGGCTCGGCTGGACGTGCGGCGCGTGCGGATACTGCCGCTCGGGACGCGAGAATCTCTGCGACCGCGCCCAATTCACCGGGTATCAGCGGGACGGCGGATACGCCCAGCTGGTGGTAGCCGATGAACGGTTTTGCTTCCCGCTCCCCGGGGGGTTCGACGATTGCGCCGCCGCGCCGCTGCTGTGCGCGGGGCTGATCGGATACCGGTCACTTACTCTGACCGGTGATGCGAGACAGCTGGGCATCTTTGGCTTCGGCGCTGCCGCTCATATCCTCACGCAGGTTGCCCGGCACCAGGGACGTAGCGTCTTCGCCTTCACGCGCCCCGGTGACGACGCGGGACAGTCCTTCGCCCGCGAACTCGGTGCCGTGTGGGCCGGCGGCTCCGATGCCACAGCACCTGAGCAGCTCGACGCGGCGATCATCTTCGCGCCGGTCGGCGCGCTCATCCCCACGGCGCTCGCCGCGGTGGCGAAGGGCGGCACGGTCGTCTGCGCCGGGATTCACATGAGCGACATCCCCGCATTCCCGTACCGGCTGCTCTGGGGTGAGCGGGTGGTAAGATCGGTGGCGAACCTGACACGACAGGACGGGACGGCGTTCTTGGATATCGCCGGGACGACACCGATTCGGACTACCGTCGAAACCTATCCGCTGGATCGCGCCAACGACGCCCTGCGCGACCTGCGCGATGGCCGGGTGCGGGGCGCGGCGGTGCTGCAGGTCTCCCCGTGAGGCAGGGCCAGCCGCGGTTGTCGGCTCGCTGGCGCGCACACCTCACATCGATTCTCAACCTCGTCCTCTTCGGTCTGGCCCTCCTGGGGCTCGATCGGCTACTGGCGTCGTACCAACCTGCCGAGATCATCCAATCGCTCGTCGCCGTGCCGTTCACGACAATCGCGCTGGCGGCGGCGATTTGCGCCCTCGGATATCTGGCGCTCATCGGCTACGACTACGTGGCGTTCCGCATCGTCGGCCGCGACCTGTCGCTGCTCGAGATGCTGGTGCCGTCCTTCGTCAGCTTCGCGGTGAGCAACGTCGCGCCGGCATCGGTGGTGACAGCGGGTGGTGTGCGCTATCGCATGTACCGCCCCCATGGCCTCACGATCGCCGGCGCCGCCGCGGTGGCCGGCCTCAATGTCGTGACATACACCATCGGCCTCTGCGCCCTGGCGGGGATATCGCTGATCCTGCATCCCACAGGTGGTCCAGCGGTCGGGCTGGGGTTGTCGGGCAAGCTGCTCGGGGGCGTCCTGCTTGCCGGGGTCGTCGCCTACCTCGCGGCCACGCAGTTCACGGGCCGATCACTCCGGATCGGACGGCGCGTCCTGCGGCTCCCCACCCTGCGGCTGGCACTGGCGCAGCTCGGTGTGTCGGTCGCGGACTGGCTCTTCTCCGCGGCGCCACTCTACGTGCTGCTTCTCACGGTGGCTCCGGTCCCCTTCTTCGCGTTTCTCACCACGTTCCTGATCGGCCAGTTCGCCGCCCTCCTCGCCCCGATCCCGGGCGGCGTGGGTGTGTTCGAGGCGGTGGTGCTGGTGCTGCGCCCGCCGTCGGTGTCCGCGCCGCAGGCGCTCGCGGCGCTCGTCCTCTATCGCGTGCTCTATTATCTCCTGCCCCTCATCGTGGCCGGGATCATTCTCGCCGTTCGCGCAGCGCGCCAGGCACGGGAATCGGATCGCCCGCTCCATGAGCTAGCGGTCCGGAGTGCGGCGCTCGTGCCCCGGGCGCTCGGCCTGATCGCCTTCCTGGCGGGGGTCGTCCTCCTCGTGACCGGCGCGATCCCCGCAGACGATCGCCGCCTGGCGTGGCTCGCCACCTTCCTTCCGCTCGCGGTGATCGAGGCATCGCATTTCCTCGCGAGCGTCGCCGGCGCGGTGCTGATCGTCTTCGCCTGGGGCGTGGACCGTGGAGTGCGGTTCGCCTATCACGCCGTCGTCGGGCTGTTTGCCTGCGGCGCGTTGCTGTCGCTGCTACGGTCGTTCGACGTGCGGCTGGCGTCGTTCCTCGCCGCGGCATGCGTGCTCTTTCTGTTGGCCGGACGGACATTCCCGCGGGGCGGCTCTCTGGTGCGCGAGCCGATGGAACCGCGCTGGATCTTCACAGTCGGTGCGGTGCTGCTGGTGGATTTCTGGATTGCGTTGCTCACCTATCGCCATGTCCCGTTCGGCCGGCAGACGTGGTGGCGCTTTGCGCTGGAGGGGCACGGGCCGCGCTCGGTCCGCGCGGCGGTGGGCGCATCCATCGTGCTGTTGCTCTGGGCCCTCGCCCGTTTGATCTCGGGAGTAGCACCGTCCAGCCGGCGACGCTGACCGACGGCCGGATCACGCTCACACTGCGACTTGCTCGCCGTCCTGCGCTGCTCTGCTTGACCACCGCAGCTTGGCCGCGATCAGGTCGCCCAGGGCCTTCGCCGCGGGCGGCTCGCCATGGACGAGGTATGTGCTGCGCGGTGGGCGCTCAAAACCGCCGAGCCAGCGCAGCATTTCGTTCTGATCGGCGTGCGCCGAGAGACCGTGGATCGTCTCGACGCGGGCCTGTACCGGCACCTCCTCACCGAATATGCGCAACGTCTTGGCCCCATTCTGCAGTAAACGGCCGCGCGTGCCGAGCGCCTGGAAGCCTACCAGCAGAACCGTAGTCTTCGGATCGGGCAACCGGTGCGCGAGATGGTGCAGGATGCGGCCCCCGGTCGCCATGCCGGACGCGGAGATAATGATCGCCGGGCCGCGTAGGTCGTTCAACCGCTTCGATTCCTCCACGGTCCTCACGAAATGGCAATGCGCCGTGTGGAGCGGAGTTTGACCACTCCGGATCTCCGCCAGGCATTCCTCGTCGAGATCCTCTGGATGGTGGAGATAGATCTGCGTGACGTCGGTCGCGGAGGGGCTGTCGACGTACACCGGCAGCTGGGGAATGCGTCCGGCATCCTCGAGGTGATGGAGCATCCAGAGGAGCTCCTGTGTCCGGTCCACCACGAAGGCCGGAACGACGAGTACCCCGCCACGATCCGCGATTGCGTTCACGACGTTGGCCAGCTCGTCGTCGGTGCCGGGAGGGTGGATCCGGTCGCCATAGGTCGACTCGACGAGCAGCACATCCGCTTCCGCCACCGGCTCGGGATCCGGGAGGATGGGACGGTCGTAGCGTCCCAGGTCGCCGCTGAAGACGATGCGCGGGCCGTCACCCGGCTTCACGTCCACCGTCGCCGCACCGAGGATATGCCCCGCGCGACGATAGGTCACGGTGACGTCGCCGGCGACGGAGAAGGTCTGCTCATACGCCGCCGCCGGTCGCAGTTGGCTCAGCGCGTGTTGGGCATCCTCCGCCGTGTAGAGCGGCAGTGCCGGGGTGTGTTTCGTGTATCCGCGGCGGTTCGCCCGCTCCGCGTCCTCCTCCTGGAGGTGTGCGGAGTCGGGGAGGAGCACCGCGAGCAGGTCCGCCGTCGCCTTCGTGCAATGAATCGGACCGCGATAGCCGCGCTTCACCAGGAGCGGGAGCGCACCGGTATGATCGATGTGGGCGTGCGAAATGACGACGGCGTCGATGCTCCGCGGATCGAACGGAAAGTCCCGCCAGTTGCGCAGGCGCAGCTCCTTCAAGCCCTGAAACAACCCGCAATCGAGCAACACGCGGCGCCCATTGGCCGTGACGAGGTGCATCGAGCCGGTGACGGTGCCGGCTGCGCCGAAGAACTGGATGAAAGGACCATTCGCCATACGGCTAAGATGCACTCGACGCCGGGACGCGGCGAATCGGCGGTGCGCTCGACCGCACGCCGATGGTGACTGCTACCGCTCGCTCTCGGCAGCGATCCTGCCGAGTAGCCGTAGCAGCCCGTCCAGGATCGTGAGCGGATGTGGTGGACAACCGGGCACCCAGAGGTCCACCGGGATCTCGTCGGGAACCCCGTTGGCAACCTCCGGGCTGCCGCGGAACGGCCCGCCGCTCACCGCGCAAGCCCCGACGGCGATGACGATCTTCGGGGCGGGCACGGCGGCGTAGGTCCGGGTGAGCGCATCACGCATATTGACGTTGACGGCGCCGGTGATGACGATGCCGTCAGCGTGCCGGGGTGACGCGACGAACTGCACCCCGAAGCGCGCCAGGTCGAATACGACGTTGCCCAGGGCGACCAGCTCCGCCTCGCATCCGCTGCAGCTGCCGGCAACCACCGACCGCAGTCTGAGCGAGCGCCCGAACAGCCGCCGACTCCGCTCGTCGAGGACCCGAGCCAACTCCACCTCGCCTGTCGGCCGCACGAGATCTGCACGCGTCCGCGCAGCCATACGATAGTCGCGCGAGTAGGTGATCGCGCCGGCTGGGCAGGCCTCCGCCTCCTCCGGGCTGAACAGGCAGGCGCCGACATCCAGGGCCGTGCGGCCCTCGGGTGCACGGACGAGCACCGCCGTAGGACCACGATCCCGGCAGGCCCGGCAGTCCTCGGGGCAACGGTCGGGATCCCGCATCGGACGTCCGCGGAATCGCTTGGGGAGCTCCGGGGCCGGTTCGCGGGGATAGGCCAACGTACCCATGCCTTGTCGCAGCCGGTTCCGGATCAGGTTGAGCACCGCACCCCCTTGGGCGTCACAGGTCGTGTCCGGCGTAGGAAAGGTTGAAGCTCTTGTTGCACAGCGGGAAGTCGGAGATCTCGTTTCCCGGCAGCGCGCGCGCGAGCGCGGCCCAGTTGTGAAATGACGGATCGGTCACCTTGTGACGCCGGATCGCCCCCGACTCGCTGGTAATCACGGCATGAACGATCTCTCCCCGCCATCCCTCGACCATCGCCACAGCGAGCTCGTCCGGTCGCATCGCTCCCACAGCGACGCGCGCCTCGCCGCGTGGCAACGCCCCCAGCTGCTCGATCGCAAAGGCCAGGGAGCGCTGAATCTCGAGACGCCGGACCAGCGCCCGTGCCAGTACGTCTCCGGCCCAGGCCGTCGCCACGGGGATGTGAGCGAACCGGAAGATGCCGTACGGGTGGTCGTGGCGGACGTCCCGTGCCACCTCGCACGCCCGCGCGACCGGGCCGACCAGGCCGTCGTCGACACACGCCTCGCGCGGCACGACACCGACACCTTCGAAGCGACTCTGGACGGACGCGCTGCCGAACATGAGATCGAGCACCGGCTCGACGTCGCGCGCAAGACGCTGCAGCCGGTCGCGCATCTCGCTCGCCATCGCGGGCGCGATATCGAACGCCACGCCGCCCGGCCGAACGAGTCCACGCCCGTACCGGTTGCCGCTCAGGGTCATCAGCAGATTGAGGCATTCGCCGCGCAGGCGCCCGAGCGCGGCCGCCGCGGGTGCGTAGGCGATGTCCCCCGCCATAGCGCCGAGATCCCCGATGTGGTTCGCCAGCCGCTCCAGCTCGAGCGCGATACCGCGGATCGTCTGCGCGCGCGGCGTCTTGCGGGTGCGGGTGAGGGCCTCCCAGGTGCCGCAACATGCCCCGGCGTGCCCGATGACCGAGTCTCCGGCGATCGACTCGGCCAGCAGCACGCCACGCGTCAGATCCGCCGTCTCGAGCAGCCGTTCCACGCCGCGATGCTGGTAGCCCAGCATGATTTCGAGAAACAGGATCGTCTCGCCGTGCGCCTGGAACCGGAAATGCCCGGGCTCGATGACCCCGGCGTGCACCGGACCGACGGCCACCTCATGCACCTCGTCTCCCGTGACGCGGAAGAATGGAAAGGCGTCCCGATCCGCCGGAGCGGGCTGGCGCGCAGCCGCGTGATCGGGCGGATGCCGCCGCAGCGGTTTGAGCCATGGATGCCCTTCGGGGATGACGCCGCATTGCTCGGCGATCTCGCGCTCGAAGCGGTTGGCCTGCCCACAGAGCACCGTGAGCGACGGGTAGCGCTCCCCCACTCGCGTACTCGAAGCGGCGAGGGCTCCGTGGGCATCGTCTGCGAGAATCGCGATGAGACGCGTGCGGCCGCCGTCCGGCATCCCGAACAGTGACACGAGCCGCCATCCCTCGCGCACGGCCTCGGCGAGTCCGTCGGAGAAGCGCTCCACGGACTCGATCGGCACCGCGCCGAGGGCGATCGCCCGCCTGTTGCGCAGTCCCAGATCCTCGAGACTCACGGTCCGACGCCGCCCAACGCGGTGGCCGCCTGCACGAGCATCCGGTGCAGCGGACCGGGGAGCACGAGCCCCAGCGCCAGCGAGCCGAGGGCGAGGATGACGGGCCCGGCGAGCATCCAGCCGCCCTCCGGCGCGACCATGACGGGCGCGGGCGGCCTGGGCGCTCCGTACACGAGCCGCAGCAGGACGCTCGCCATCCCGACGAAGATGACGGCGAGCAACGCAAGCGTCACCGCGGCGATCCAGGGATGCCCACCTGCCCACGCCGCCCGCACGATCGTGAACTCACTCAGGAAGGTGCCGAACGGCGGCGACCCGGTCACCGCGAACAACCCCACGAGCAGCAACACCCCGGAGAGCGGCAGGACACGCAGCACCCCGGTCGCCGTCGGGCCGACGGCGAGCAGAGCGTTTCCGACCGCGAGGAACAGCAGTCCTTTGACGACGGCATTGTTCACGAGATGCAGGACGCTGCCGTACACGCCGACGCCCCCGAGTCCGAGCCCCAGCACGAGCAGTCCCACGTGCTCCACGCTGGAATAGGCGAGCAGCCGCTTGACGTCGGTTTGCCCCACCACAAAGGCTGCCGCCACGGCGAGCGAGAAGAGTCCGAGGATAACGAGCGGCGGCCGGATGAACGCCCCGAGGCCCGCCGCCACCGTCACCTGGGTGACCCGCGCGATGCCGAGAAAGGCGCAGCTGGTGAGCCCCCCAGCCATGAGGCCGCCGACGAGAGCCGGCGCCTCGCCGTACGTATCGGGCTTCCAGGTGTGCAGCGGAGCGAGGCCCAGCTTGGTGCCGTATCCCACCAGGAGAAAGACGAATGCCGCCTTGAGCCAGGCGGGATGCAGGGTGGCGGCGCCGGTCAGGAGGTCCTCGAGCACGAGGGGGCGTACCGTGGGGCCGACGTCGCCCTGGGCCGTAGACAGGAAGAACGTCCCCAGCAGCGCCAGGGCGATCCCAACCGAGCAGAGCACGAGATACTTCCACACCGCCTCGAGCGAGCGCCGGTCGCGGCGCTGGAATACGAGAGGCGCGAGCGCCAGTGTCGTTCCTTCCATTCCAACCCACAACAGCGCCAGGTGGTGGCTCACGGCGACGAGCGACGCGGTGGCGAGAAAGGCGAGCATCCAGCTCTCGAATCCCCGACCCACGCGCTCGCGGCCGAGATAGCCGACCGAGTAGACCGCGATGGCGACAAACAAACCGCTCACCACCGCCAGCACGAGGAGCCCGAGGGGATCGAGCGCCAGCCAGCCGTCGAGCACGGGCGTGGGAGCGGTCCGCCACGCCGCGACAACCAGTGCCAGATGGAGCGCCGAGACAGCGAGAAGCCACCCGCCGCGGCGGCCGGCGCCGGCGTACGCGCCCGCCGCCCCTATCGCCGGGAGGAGGACCAGGGCGAGGAGCAGCATCAGTCGTGCAGCTCCGTCAGACGCGCGGAGTCGAGCGAGTCGAACTCGCGGTTGATGTGGAAGACCACGATTCCCATGATGAACACCGCGACGAAGATGTCGAGCAGGACGCCGACCTCGATGAGAAACGGCACGCGATCGACGCTCGTGAGACCGAACACGTAGATCCCGTTTTCGAGCATGAGGTAGCCGACGACCTGGATCAGGGCCTTGGCGCGCGTGGCGAGCACCTGCAGACCCATGATCACGACCGCCAGGGCCGTCGGCACGAGCAGAACCGGATGGTCACCGGGGACCGGGAGCCGGCCGGCCACGACCCCCGCCGTCGCCACGGCGAGAATGCCGAGCACGAGGGAAGCCAGGTAGCCCAGACGCGGCTCGACCTCGCGCCGCACGGCCGCCTCCCGGATCGCCCAGATCAGGAACCGCGGCAGGACGATCGCCTTGACGAGGATCGTCCCGGCGGCGAGCCCCACGGTATGGACGGACCACTGCGGATGCAGGATCACGGGGAGGAGACCGAGCAGAGCACCCTGGATCGCCACCGCGCGAATGCAGGTCGTGAGGCGGGTCGTCCCGAGCACGAGAAACCCGGACAACAACACCAGGAGCAGCACGAGGTCGGCGAGGCGTTCCATTCTCAGGTGAGGAGCTGGAGGATGGCGCCGAGCGACGCGAGCACCGAGGCGGCCACGAGGAATTGCGGTACACGGCTCAGACGCAGCCGGGCCATCACCGACTCGACCACACCCACGAGAATCGCCGTGACCAAAACGCCCCCGAGGAGCGAGGCGAGCGTCGCGCCGGGCGAGTGGATCGTCCGCGCGACCACCAGAATGGTGGGCAGGGCTGCCATGAGCGTCATCCGCAGCGCCGCCCCGTAGAGCACGAGCGCCAGGTCGGGACCGCTATAGTCCAACGCCGCGACCTCGTGGATCATCGTCAGCTCCAGATGGGTCGCGGGGTCGTCTACGGGTACGCGCGAGGCTTCGGCGAGCATCACGAAGAACAGGCTGACCACCGCCATCGCGAGAGCGGGGGCCGTCGTACCCCACGCCAATGGCTGCGCCCCGCTGAGCGCGCCGGCGAGTGTCAGCTGCCCCGTCGCCATCACGAGGACGAGAAAATCGATGAATAGTGCCGGCTCTACGAGCGACGCGAAGGCCGCGTCGCGGCTCGCCCCCATTCCCTCGAAGCTCGATCCCGTGTCGAGCGCGGCGAGCACGAACGCGAAGCGCCCCAGCGCGAGCAGCCCGGCAAACCCGACAAAGTCACCGCTGAAGCTGAACAGCGCCGCACTGCCGTCGAGCGGCAGCAAACCGAGGGCGAGCAGCGGTGCCACGACCCCGGCCACCGGTGCCACGCGGAACACCCACGTCGTGGTCGTGCTGTAGACGGCGCCCTTGCGCAGCAGGCGGAGTAGATCCCAGTAGAGCTGGGTCACCGGCGCGCCACGGCGCCCGGTGAGCCACGACTTGGTCTTCGTCGCAACGCCGGGAACGCCCGGCGCGACGAGCAACAGCGCGAGGGCACCGACGGCGGTCGACCCGGTCACGGCGACGCGCTCCGCGCCAGGTAACCGAGCAGCACCAGCAGAACGGCGATCAGGTAAAGGAGATAGACCCACAGGCGGCCGTGCTGGATCGCCCGCAGCCGCGCCAGCGCCCCGCGCAGCCCCTCCCACGCCGGCTGGATGGCCCCCTCGAGCACCAGCTCGCGCGGATGGCCGTGGAATGCTCCGGGAGTCGCCTCGCGGCGGATTCCCGACAGCGCTCCCCACGCCGCGAGCAGGGGTGCCGCGAACGACGATGCAGTGTACTGCATCCGCGCGCTCGGCAGCACATAGCCGCATCCCCACGTCTCCGCCTCCGCGACTGGTCGCCGGCGTCGGAGCGCGCTCCACGCGGCGAACCCGAGCGCGAGCACCGCGACGACAGCAGCCGACAGCCATCCGATCGACGACACCGCGGTGAGCACCCCGGGCTCCACCACCGGCGCCGGTCCCGGCACGACCGACGCGCCGACCGCGAGCGCCGAGCGCACCGCGGCACCGGGGAGGATGCCGAGCAGCACGCATGCGGCCGCCAGGGCGAGCATCGGGATCAGCAGTCCCGCCGCTGCCTCGTGCGCCCCCGCCGCACCGCTGCTGCGCGGCGCGCCCAAGAAGACGATCCCGCACACCTTCACGAAGCACGCCAGCGCGAGCCCGCCGATCAGCGCCAGCCCCGCGACGGCGAAGAGCGCGAGACGGATCGACCCGCCGGCAGTGACGCCGTGCAGCAACCCCTGGTACACGACCCACTCGCTCACGAAACCGTTGAGCGGCGGCAACCCCACGATGGCGACGGAGCCGATCAGAAACGCAACCCAGGTCATAGGCATGCGCCGGCCCAGTCCCCCGAGACGATCCATCACCCGCGTGCCGGCGCCGTGGGCCGCGGCACCGGCGCCAAGGAAGAGAAGACTCTTGAAAACGGCGTGGTTCACCGTGTGCAGCACTGCTCCCGCGTACCCCAGCGCGGCGACGACCGGCAAGCCGTTGGCGGCGCCGAGCGCACCGATCCCGAGACCGATGAGGATGATGCCGATGTTCTCGACGCTGTGGTAGGCGAGGAGCCGCTTGATGTCATGTTGGGCCAGCGCCCAGAGAACGCCGAGCACCCCGGATACGACCCCGAGGACGAGCACCAGCCAGCCCCACCAGACGGGTGGCGCCATGCCCCCCGTCGCGAAGAGCGCGATGACGCGCACGAGGCCGTAGACGCCCATCTTGATAACGACGCCGGACATCAGTCCCGAGACATGCGTCGGCGCTGAGCCGTGCGCATCGGGCAGCCAGAAATGCAGCGGCACGAGGCCTGCCTTGAGTCCAAACCCGAACAGGGCGAGCCCCCAGACGAGCGCGGCGCCCCCGACAAGTCGCGGCGCGCTCATCGCGAGTACGTCGAAGGTGAGCCCGCCCGCCGCGCCCGCCCAATAGGCGAACAGCGCGAGCAGTGCCAGGGTCCCGGCATGGGTCGCGACGAGGTAGATGAGGCCCGCGCGGCGAACCTCGGCGCGGTCCGATTCGAACGTCACCAGGAAATAGGCGAGCACCGCCATCACTTCCCAGGCGCCGAGGAACGGCACCACCGCGCGTGACAGCACGACGAGCGCGAGGGCGGCGAGCTCGATAGCGAAGAGGCTGCGCGCGACCGTCACGGCGCGCCCGTTCGTTGGGTTCTCGTCGGACAGTGCACGGGTCCCGTACAGAGCACTCGCGAGCCCCGGGCCCAGGACAACGAGCAGAAACGCGGCGGAGAGAGCGTCGAGACCGAACACCCACGGCCCGCTGGGCGCAGGAATCCCGAGCGCGACCGGCGCCACCGAGCCACCCGCCAGCACCACGACCGAGGGGACGACCGCGGCGACGCTCCCGGCCAGGAGCAACACGGCCTGCAGCCGCACGCGGAAGGAGGGATGCAGGCCGGGGCAGGCGCCGGCCAGAGCCGCTGCCACGAGCAGTGCGAGACCGGCGAAGCAGAGGGTCACCGCGAGGCCGCCGGGTGCGTCCCGCTCGCATGCTGTTCCAGCTCCCGCACCCGCGCGAGCAGCGTCGGCGCCGCGGCGCGCTGCTCCAGCAGCCCGCGCAGCGCCTTGTCGCGCAACACGAACCCGAGCTGGGCCAGGATGCGCAGGTGCGTTGGAACGCTCGGGCTGATCACCGTGAACAACGCGTGGACCGGCTTGCCGTCCACGGCGTCGAACTCCACCGCCTCACGCAGCAGGCAGAGCGTCACGAACGGCGCCGGGATGTGCAGCAGGATCGGGTTGCGGACGTGGGGGATCGCGATGCCGTCGCCGATCCCCGTCGACCCCATCGCTTCCCGCGCCTCGAGCACGGTCACGAGGAATTCACGGTCGCTGTCCGCGGGCAGCGGCAGCCGGGCGACGATCTCCTTCAGTACTCCGAGCTTTCCCTGCCCGCCCACGTCGTGATGGACCCCCCCGGCCTGGAGGAGCTCGGATAGGGGTGCCACCTCGTCGGGGCGGCGCCGAGCCTGATCGAGCAGCCGGCGGGACACGGCGACCCCCTGCTCGGTGGCCCACTCCCACACTTCAATGGCATTGAGATGGAGCCGCTCGTTGACGCGGTGTGCGGGGAGGCCACGCTCGGCGATCCAGCGCCGGACCGTCGCCTCGGGGACTCCGAGGTAGGTGGCGGCCTGGTGGACAGTCAGCTGCATGACGAGGTTGAACGCATCAGCGAACAAATCTATCGAGGTGCCGAAAGAACCCCGAAAAGATAGCGCGTAATCCGAACGCCCCCGATTGCGAACGAGGTGTCCGCCGCGCCTCCTGCTCCGGAAATCGCCGCGGCCAGACCCTGGACGGTCGTGGGATACGAATTCGCCTGGAGCAGCCACACGGTCGGTCTTGCCACACCAGCGATCCGGGCCGCCTCGCGCTCTGCCCACCCGGAATCGGCGACCACGGGAACATCGAATCCTCGACCCTCCTGCCACTGAATCCCGGATGCGAGCGCGAGCAGCTCGACGCGGCCATCATGATTCCTCTGGAGATCCGCTCCCTCATCCGCGCCGACCGCGTGCACTCGGGGAGGAGAGTTGTGAAACGCCTCCGCTCCCGGCGTCCCCGCATACCGCTCGATCCAGGCGAGATATGCCGTATCGGGCGACGACCAATCGGTCGTATACAAAGCCCAAGCCGGAATCGAGCCGCTGGCCAGGTACACTGGTTCACCATGACGCGCCAGTCGGAGAATCGTTTGTACGGCCTGCCGCGTCGCCGGTGGACGATATGGATGCACGATGTCCACACCCAGCAGTGTTGCCACGGTCAGAACCATCACCACAAACCCGGCGCGTGGCGCGCGCGCCGCGGTCCGGGAGATCAAGGCGGCCAACGCCATCACCAAGAGCGGTACGGCGAAGATCAGCAGGCGCGCCGCGAGGGGATAGTGCCCCAGTGCCGAGGCGACCAGCAACAGCGCCAACGGCATCCCGAGCAGCGCCGCCAACGCCCGCGGCAAACGGGACAACCAGGCCCAGAACGCCCAGCCAACGAACGCCGCGAAGACGAGCACGACGGCCGGCGGCGCCGGACGCCCGATCAGCGACATGATCAGCGCCCGGGCGAGGTTCCACCATCCGGCCGGTCGCAACGGCCCGAACGAAGCGGGGCCCCAGAACTGCCGCATGTACCAGCTCGTCGCGACCGGCCGGTACAGCTGACCGTACAGGGCAGCCCACACCGCGCTCCACGCCGCGACGCAGGCGACCAGTCGCCAGACAGTCCGATCCGAGCGCGGCGCGGCGAGGACGACGGCGGCCGTTGCACCGACGATAACGAAGGGGGCCGGCAACGAGGCGAGAACGGAGACGACCCCCAGGAGGCCGAACCGCAGCCAACCGGCGGCGGAATCGGGATGCTCGAGCAGGTTGAGCGCGCACTCCAGCACGACGAGCGCGACGAGCGCGTCGACGATATAAGGTTTGACCGTGATGCTGTACTGGATCAGCGCCGGCGCGACCGCCGCGAGCGCCGTGGCCAGGAGAGCGGCGGGCTCCGCCAGGACGCGGCGGCCCACTCTCCACACGAGCCAGGGAACAAGCAGGCCGGCGGCGAGCGGAATGAGGCGCAGCGCGTATTCGTTGATCCCCAGCGCCGCCCCGCACAGCTTCTCTCCCCAGAGAAACAGGATCGATGCCGTCTGCAACGACGCGAGCGGGTGAGCGAGCTCGCTGAGGGAGCGCATCCCCAGATCGAGACTCAGCGTCGTCTCGTCGATGGTGAACGACGGCCGCGCGACGTAATAGCCGAGGCGTATCGCCGCACCCAGGATGATGACCGCGGTCACCATGAGAGACTGGCGGGAGGCCCGCGATTGGCTCACGGCGATCGCTCGAATCGAATCCGCGAACGTTCCACGCCACCGACGGTGGAATCGCTGTCCAGTCTGCCTCCGGCGCTGTCCAATGCGGCGAAGAGTGCCGCCCGGGAGTCGGCGTAGGTGTTGGCGATCAGGAGCCAGACGGTGGATCCCGCTGTCTTGATGCGTGCCGCTTCATGCTCCGCCCATCCAGGGTCCGGCGTACGGCCGGTAAGGCCCGTCACCTCTCCCCACTGGATGCCGGTGCCGAATCCGTACGTCTCGCTCCTTCCCGAGCGCTGCAACACGAGTCCCGATCCGTCACGGTCGGTGATGGCCCTGCCCCGCGGCGCCAGGTTGTGAAAGCCAGGCGCATCCGGCCGTCCGCCCCACTCCCGGACCCGCCGCAGATAGCTCGTATCGGGGGAAGACCAGTCGGTCGTGTAGAACGCCCATGCGGGTGCCGCGCCGCTCGAGATGTAGATCGGGTCGGAGACCGCGCCATGCCAGAGAGCCTGGATCGCCGGCCGCAGAGTCGGGGTGCGATAGCGATGGGTGACGTTCACCAGCACGAGCATCACTACCAGGAGAACACCGAATCCCGCGGCGAGTCGGCGATTCCACGACCCGATGGCGACGAAGGCACCGGCGCAGCACAGCGCCACCGTCGGCGTCACGCCGAGGAGCACCCGCGCCGATAGCGGATAGCGGTGCAGCTGCGACGCGCCGAGAATGAGCAGCAGCGGTGTCCCGAACAAGACGGCGCTCGCGCGCCCGCCGCGGTGGGCCAGCGCAATGAACCCGACCGCGAGCAACGCCGTAACCGGCAGGATCACCAACGGTGGGACCGGCCGGTCCACGAGCGATTGAATGACCGCTCGACCCGCCAGCTGCCAGCCCGCAATGGGAGCTGACGAAAGAAAGGCTCCGTTCCAGAAACGCTGCATGTAATCGCTGGCGGCCACCGGTCGATAGAGCGAGAGATAGAGCGCCAGGTAGATGGCGCTCCAGGCGAGGACGACAGCGGCGAGCCGCCCGGCTGACGCACCCTTGATCGGTCGGACACCGAGCGCGACCGCGGCCCCGACCCCAGCCAGCAGGAACGGCGCAGCGATCGACCCGAGGGTCGCGAGACACCCAGCCGCCGTCAGCCAGGACCAACGGGCGAGGGACTCGGGGCGGGCGATCACCCGCAGCGCGCAATGAGCGAGCACCAGCGCGATGGCGGCGTCGGTCATGTACGGTTTCGCGATCACGCTGTACTGAACCAGCGTCGGCGCACAGGCGGTGGTCGCCGTGGCGAGCAGCGCGCCGGGTCCGTCGAGCACCTGCCGGCCCACGACCCATACCCCGAGCGGGACGACAAGACCCGCCAGTAATGGGACGATGCGGAGCGCGTACTCGTTCATGCCGCCGAGCAGCGTGCACAGCTTCACCAACCAGAGGAACAGCGGTGGCGCCGTCTGCGCGTAGGCGAGCGGGTGCACGAGACCGGCGAACGACCGCACGCCGATCTCGAGGCTCGTCATCGTTTCATCGATCGAGAGGGAGGGACGGGAGAAGTAGAGACCGAGGCGCAGGACCGCGCCGAGGGCGAGGAGGATCCAGAAAACCTGCCGTCGCATCCGCGACGCTACATTCGCGCGAGAATCGCCTCGAACCGGGGATCGCCGCGCAGCGAGGCCAGGTCCGAGTCGTTTTCGATCCAGCCGCGCAACCCGAAACCCAGCTGAATGGCCTTGTCGAGACACGCGAGCGCATCGTCGTGCTCGCCCTGCACCGCGTAGAAGCACGCCACATTGTAGAGCAGCCCGGAATCCTCCGGGTCGATCGCCAGGGAGCGTTTCGCCCACTCGAGCCCGCGTGCCCGCTGGCCGATGTGCGCCAGCTCGATCGCGCCGAGACAGAGCGCTCGCGGATCATCCGGATTGAGCTCGACGTAGCGCTCCACCAGCTCCCACGTCTTGCGGTGCCCTGCTTCGGCGTCGGCCGTCCGACCCAGCCCTTCATAGGTCTGGGCGAGGAACGAGGCCGCCTGGTAGTCGTCGGGCCGGAGCCGGCTCGCTTCCTCGAATGACCGCGCCGCCTCGGCCACCTTCCCCTGCCCATACTGCACCCGGGCGTAGTAATAGTGGGCCTCGAACAGCTTGGGGTTCAGGCGAATCGCCGTCTCGAACTCCTGCTCGGCTTCCGCGTGTCGTCCCGCGAACGCCAGCGCCATGCCCCGCGACGTATGGGCCTCGGCCAGCTGGGGGTCGAGCTCCAGCGCCTTGCGACTCGCACTGTCGGCTTGCTCCAGATGGGCGCCGCTGGCGTCCCAGTACGTATAGATGAAGGAGCAGCAGTCCGCGATGCCGGCGTAGGCGAGGGCGTAGTTCGGATCGATTTCCTTGGCACGCTCGAACATGCGCCGCGCGTACTCCACGCTCTTGCGACGCCACTGATGGAAGTACTGACGGCCGCGCAGGTAGCACTCGTACGCCTGCACGTTCGCGGTGGGCGCCTTCTCCATGGCCCGCTTCTCGTCCTCGCTCAGGACGACGCGCAGCGCTTTCACGATGTTGCCGGCGATCTCCTCCTGAATCGCGAATACGTCTTCCATGTCGCGGTCGTATCGCTCCGACCAGAGGTGATAGCCGTCGGCCACGTTGATCAGCTGCGCGGTGATACGCAGCCGGTTTCCCGCCTTGCGCACGCTCCCCTCGAGGACGGTGCCGACACCGAGCTGCTCCCCGACTCTGCGGATATCGAGGTTCTGGCCCTTGAACGCGAACGCGGACGACCGCGAGGCCACCCGGAGCGCCTGGATCTTCGTGAGGGCATTGAGGATCTCCTCGGCCATCCCTTCGCAGAAGTATTCCTGATCCCGCTGCGGGCTCATGTCGGCGAGGGGAAGCACGGCGATCGATTTCACCGCCGCGTGGGCACCGGCGACGCCGGGCATAGCTCCGGGGGGCGTGGACGCTCCCGACGGTTTCAGCGCCTGCGCAAACTGGCTGGCCGACGCAAAGCGATCACCGGGGGCCTTGGCCAGGGCCTTCCCGATCGCCGCTTCGAGCCAATCCGGCAGATCGCCGCGGCGATCGCGCAAGGGCGGCGGCGGGTCCGTGAACAGTTTCGCGATGATCGCCTGGGCCGTCGGGCCGGCGAAGGGGACCTGGCCGGCGAGCATCTCGTACAGCATCGCGCCGAGCGCGTAAATGTCGCTGCGGCCGTCCAGCTCCGCTTCGCCCGCCGCTTGCTCGGGACTCATGTACGCCGGGGTTCCGATCGCCGCGCCGGTCTGCGTCAGGTTGTCGGCCGCGGCCGCCGAGACGGCCTTGGCGATACCGAAATCGGTTACGACCGCTTCGCCGTCGTGCAACATGACGTTCTCGGGCTTGATGTCCCGATGGACGACCTGGTGCCGATGGGCGTAGTCGAGTGCCGCGGCGACCGACCGGGCGATCTGGACCGCGTCGTCGACCGATAGCTGCTTCGTGCGATCGAGACGCTGCCGCAGGCTTTCTCCCTCGACGAACGGCATCACATAGAACAGCAGGTCGCGCGCCTGTCCGGAGTCGTAGAGAGGGACGATGTGAGGATGCTGCAGACCGGCGGCGATCTGAATCTCGCGCAGAAAGCGCTCGGGCCCGAGACTGACAGCCAGCTGCGGATGCAAAACCTTCAATGCGACGGGCCGGTGGTGCCGTAGGTCCTGCGCGAGAAACACCGTCGCCATACCTCCGCGGCCGACCTCGCGGTCGACCTGGTAGCGGTCGGCCACCGCGGACCTGAGACGATCCAGCAGTTCAGTCATGCAGGAGTGCCAAGATAATCCGGTTGAATGGCGGCTCGCCGCGACGCAATCATGAAGAAGGCGCCGGACGGAATCGAACCGTCGAATGGAGGTTTTGCAGTTAACCGAGCCCCGTTGTGTCCGGTCGCGTCTCGTGCCAATCGCGTTATGGTATACGCGGTTGAGGTGTGCAGCAACTTGTGTCTAGTTGCGCTCGTTCGCGCGCGTTTCCACGCGATCTTTGCCCCTTTTTTGCCCCCAATTTTGTTGCCGCCATCAAGACAGACCTGTTCCCTTTCGAGCGGCCGCCGCGCCACGACAGCGTCATGCGCTTGTTAGGCGGCGACCGCCTCAAGGAGAGAAGTCTGGTTGGTGCAACGACTGATCGAGAGCCTGGCCGCATCGGGGGCAAAAGTTGGTTTGATTGAGCCATCTGCCGCGATAGATCATGCGGGCACAGCGAGGACAGAAGACGGTCGTCCGAGCATGAGCGTAGCTGGCCCATGCGACCGCCGGTATGGCAAATATGAGGAACGCTGGCGGAGCCCCGCTGAAGAAGACGAATCCCAAGAACAAGACCCCGCTGAAGAGCGAGTACCAAGGGTAGAGCTGACGCTTGTTAGACGCGTTGGTACCAAACCAGAAGTACAGTCCGCCCCCGGCACTTGTGAGGAAGAAAGCGCCGAACCAGAGGAGCAAAGCAGGATTGGCGTCGGGCATGGCAAGTCGTGGCGGTCGCTGTCTAACGAATCGCGCATAAGCTGCGTGCTGAAGCGGCCACAATCAAGAAGACTCTGTTCCTCCAGAAGGGGCCGCTCCGGCACGACAGCTTCATGCGCTGGTTAGGCGGCTCAGGGAGGGGCAGGAATCCGACGCGAAACATGTAAATCCTTAGATGGGTTGGCGACTTGTTGGGATTCCTTCTGCATCATTACGACACCGTCAATAGACTTCCATGACCGCACCAAGGATGAATAGAACTAGGAGCCCGAGGAGTCCCACCGCGACCCATGTGCGGGGGGAGACTCCATGCTTCAAGACTGCGGAGTTGGGGTCTGTTGGATCGTAGTACACGTCGACCAGCTGACCGATTGGATACTTCTCGATCATAGCCTCGGCCCCGCGCCTTAAATAGAAGTCGGTAAAGCCATAGATCATCCTGTCCCCTTCATAGCTTCGGCCGCCAACGTGGTACGCATAGCGCACATTTGGCGCGTACATCTTGCTGCCCCGCCCCCCTCGGGAGATCACCACTTCCGAGACTATGATCTCACCGCTGACCCGTGGCCATGATCTGGATCGGAGGCCCCGGAGGATACTGACGCAGAAGCTCGAGAGGAGGATGGCAAGCATTCCACCACCGACCGCTCCCAATACCCTATCGCGGCCTGTCAAAGGCGCGCCTCCTCATTCTTCGACTGAGCCGCCTAACGAATCGCGCATAAGCTGCGTGGTGCGGCGGCCACCATCAAGATGGACCGGTTCCCTTTCGAGCGGCCGCCGCGCCACGCCAGCTTCATGCGCTGGTTAGGCAGCAAGGCCATGGAGCTCACACTTGCTCATCTTCTTCAAGATCTGCGTCGAGAAGCGCACGAGCGCTAGCCACGTCGCCAGCTAGAGCCGCGGCACTAGCGCGAAGAGCTATCTCGGAATCCTCATCCCAGGCGGACCCGAGATTTGTTTTGGCTAGAACTCGACCGCGACCAATCGCTTCCGTGTAACTCGGTGCGAGTTGCGGTGGGATTGTCGGGCCCCGACCCTCGAGCCGCGCCAACTCAATGCACGCGGCCAAGAACAAGGGGTCGTATCGCTTCACCTTGAGATGACTGGACGCTAATGCAACGAGGTGTGGTACAGCTGCATAACTGGCCGTGTAGGCGTCGCCCTGGTGGCACAGTGCGCTCCAGAGTTCGAACCAGGTGCTGCCTTTCTCATGACCCGGCCTGGTGTCTTCCCTCGCCTTGGCGAGCAGGGATGGTATATCAGCCGCCCGCCCGTAAGCATGCGTAAGCGTCGACCAGCGGGGATCGTCAAGTTGAAG
>JAWOLH010000009.1:0-2510 GCA_033853695.1 Gemmatimonadales bacterium
GCAGTGCTATGCGGCCTTGCCGGAGCCGTGCTCGCGCGGGCGGCGCAGGAGCTCATGATCGGCATCGTCGGCTTCGCGGTAGGGGGCTACCTCGGGACCCAGCTCCTCCTGGCGATGATGCCGTACCCCGGCCGCAACGTCTGGTTCGCGCTGCTGGGCGGCGGCATCGTCGGCGTCGTGTTGCTCAACGCGGTGTTTGACTGGGCGCTGATCCTCTTGTCGTCCCTGGTGGGCGCCGCCTTCATCATCGAAGGGAGCGGGACCGGCGGCCGGGCGACCCCGCTGACGTACGCGCTGTTGACGATCATCGGGATCGTCATTCAGGCGACCTCGAAACAGCGCTGGCCGTTCGGGCCACGCCCATGACGGCTTCACCGGGAAGCGGAGTGGATCTGCTTTACAGTATCCGCGCGGCTTTGATATGAGTGCTGAACGAATCGGTACAGGGTAATGTCAACGCCTGCGAGAGTTGGTGCACGCTTCTCCCGCCAGAACATCTCCATTGCGGCTGCTAGGCTTTCGATCGATTGACGAGCTTCGGAGGTGGACCACCAGATGTCCGATGCACGCGACGCCATCGCCGCACTGATCCACGCCTACGCGGAGCGTCTCGACGGGGGTGATCTCGAGGGTCTCGCCCGGCTGTTCACGCGGGCGACGCTGCGCAACGACGGCCGGCCGGAGATCTTTCGCGGCCGCGACGAGGTTCTGGCCCTCTACCGTCTCGTCCTCAAACTGTACGACGGCACGCCGTGCACGAAACATGTGACCACGAACCTGACCATCGACGTCGACGAGCGCAGTGGCACCGCAGCGGCGCGCTCGTACTATTCGGTGTTGCAGGCACGTCCCGAGTTGCCGCTGCAGGTCATCATTGCCGGACGTTATCAGGACCGTTTCGCGCGCATCGAGGGCAATTGGTGCTTCACGGACCGTCTGATCTTCGCCGATCTGATCGGTGATCTGCGGTTTCACCTGCAGGTCAACCCGTTTCCGTCACGCACTGGGGAGATGGGCACGTGAGTGTGTTCGGTCGCTGGCCGTTCGGCCGCGGGCGCCTGCGCAGATGGCGAAGCGAGCCGGTGTTCCACTTCCTGGTGCTAGGGGCCGCGCTCTTCGCCCTGCATCGCTTGGTAGCTCCGCCAGGGGTGACCCGGCGCATCGTGCTGCCCGAGCCGGTCATCCGCGGGCTTCGCCAGGATCATCTGCGGCGCTATGGCACCCTGCCTACGGCCAGCGAGGAAGCCGCACTCATCCAGCGGTTCATCGACGACGAGGTGCTGTACCGCGAAGCGCTGGCGTTGGGACTGGACCGCGGAGACATCATCGTCCGCCGTCGTCTGGTGCAGAAGATGGAGTTTCTCACCGAGGACATGGAACCAATTCCGGAGCCTCGGGACGACGAACTCGAAGCCTACCTGGACGCGCACCTGGAGCGCTATGCGGTCGCCGACCGCGTCGCCCTGAGCCAGGTTTTCGCCAGCAACGACCATCATCCGGAGGACGTGTCGGTGCGTGCGGCGCGGCTACGCGCGCAGCTGGTCGCCGGGGCTGATCCGTCCCGATTGGGCGACCCGTTTCTGCGCGGTCGCGATTTCCCTCTGAAGACGGAGCGGGAGCTGGGCGGAATTTTCGGCACAGCGTTCGCGGCGCGGATCATGTCGCTACCGGTGGGAAGTTGGTCCGAACCCATCGCGTCGACCTACGGTCTCCATGTGGTGCAAGTCACGCAGCACGCTCCCGCGCGGCGCCCGAGCCTGGCCGAGGTGCGTGCCGCCGTTCGACGGGACTGGCAGGAGGAGCAGCGCGCCGCGGCGAACCGGGCTGCGCTGGCGCGGCTGCGCCAACGGTATGATATTCGCGTCGAAGGCGTGCCGACCCCGGCTGCGTCCTCCGTCGCCGACGCGGTGAAGCGTCGGACCGAGGGGTGAGGTGCAGCTTCGCGGACACCGCCGCCGGCGCGCCCCGCTGTTGGTCTGCGGCTTGCTCTGGCTCGTTCCGGCCACGGCCCGCGCCCACTCGTTTGCGCCGGCGGTGCTCGATCTGCGCGAACGCGACGCCGGCCGATTCGACGTCATCTGGAAGATGCCCGGAGTGGAATCGGGGGGCTCCACGAGCAGTGATGACGTGCCGATTCCAGTGCTCCCCGTTCATTGCCGGCTGCTCGCAGGCGACCCGGCGGTGCGCCGAGGGGAGGAGGGACCGGCCTCCTGGCAAGTCGACTGCGGCCCCGGCGCGTTGCGGGGCGAGCAGGTGTCGGTGCGCGGGCTGGAGGGCACGCGGCTGGACGTCATCGTCCGGATCACCTGGCACGACGGCAGCACCGCAAGCGGCGTGCTGCGCGGCGGCGATGCCCAATTCACCGTCCCCGCCGCCGGGGCCGGCCGCGCGCCGGGCGCTGGAGCATCAACGGGAGGGGTGTTGTGGAGCTACGGCCGCCTCGGGGTCGAGCACATCCTGCTCGGCCCCGATCATTTGCTGTTTGTGCTCGGCCTGCTGCTGCTGGTCGG
>JAWOLH010000010.1:0-106671 GCA_033853695.1 Gemmatimonadales bacterium
GCACAGCCGGGCTCATCGCCACGTTGGCCACCGTCTGAAGCGGTGGCTCGGTAGTGAAGAAGAGGGCCTTGGCCGGTCCGACGACGATATTGAACGGCGAGCTGTCGTCGGGAAGCAGGCCGGTGGCCGTGGCGGTCAACTGGTAGGCAGTGCCGAGCTTGTTGATCCGGAGGTCGCTAAAGATGGCGACGCCGGCGACCGCGTTCTTGCTCACCATGCCGAAAAGACCGGCCCCCGACGTTCCAGTCCCCGCGGTGATGTTCATCCGAACTTGCCCGGTGAATGTTGTCGCGACGTTGACACCGGTCGAGTCGAAGGCCGTCACCTGGACACCGCCCACGCTGTCGATTATGGCGGAGTCCGCGGTCGTCGTCGGTTGGACGGTGAAGAGGAGCTGGTAGGCAGCGCCGGGGTTGATGTTGAACTGGCCACTCGCGATCGTCGGCGCGCCGCTGGCGGAAGCGGTCAGAGTGTAGCCCACGCCGGCCTTTTGGATATGCAGGTTGGAGAACGTGGCGGCTCCGCCGACGGCGTTGACGACTGTCGTTCCAATTAACGTTCCGCCGGTGGGATTCGTGCCGATCGCGACCGTCACTGGGCCGGTGAAGTTGGCCACGTTCCCGCCGGCGTCGAGCGCTGTCACCTGAACCGCGGGGGTGATGGCGGCCCCCGCCGTGGTGGTGCTCGGCTGCGTACTGAACGTCAGCGACGCGATCGTCCCGCCGGTGATGTTGAAGGCGGCACTGGTACCGGGAGTGAGCGTTCCGGAGGTCGCCCGCAGCGTGTAGCCGGTACCGCTCTTATTAATTGAAAGCCCCGAGAATGTCGCAACTCCGTTCACCGCAGCGATCGCTCCGCCACCGGTCAACACCGCTCCGGATGTCCCGGTACCCGGTGTGATTGCAAGGGTGACCTGCCCGGTGAACGTGTTCACGATGTTGCCAAAGGGATCTTCGCCGGTGACCTGCACGGCGGGGGTAATCGTGGCAGTGGCGGCTGCGCTCGATGGCTGGACCGTGAACACGAGCTGCGACACCTGAGCCGGAGTGATGGTGAACGCATTACTCGTGGTCGTGAAGCCCGCAGCCGTGGCCTGCAGCTTGTAGCCCGTGCCGATCTTGTCGATGCTCAAATCGCTGAACGCGGCGACGCCGCTGACAGCGTTCACGGTGAGGGTTCCGCTCAGCGTGCCGCCTCCCGGGTTCGTCGAAATCGCGATCGTCACCGGACCATTGAAGGACGTGACGGTCTGGTTCAGCGAATTCCTGGCGGTTACCTGGATAGCCGGCGTCATGATCGCGCCGGCCTGAACGGACGCGGGCGGCTGCTGGGTGAACACGATCTGGCTTACTGGCAGCGCGACACAGAAGTCGTTTGCCGTCTCCGGATTATTCCCGAATGAGGTCCAGCCGCTCGTGCGGTTCGTGTTGTCCAGGGCCTGTGCCTGCCAGTGGTAGCACTGGCCGTTCTGGATCGTCGGCGAGGAAAGCGACAGCGACGCGACTTGTCCGCTCGGAACGGGAGTCGAGGTGCCGCTCGCGACGTTGTTGAATGGCGTCCCGATCGGCTCGACCTCTACATTGAGGCTGACGGTGCCACCGTCGGTATCGCTCACCGTTCCCTGGAACACGACGCTTCCCTGGTTCGCAGTCCCACCCACGACGATTGGCGTGAGGTCG
Organism: Gemmatimonadales bacterium; assembly: GCA_033853695.1. GTDB lineage: Bacteria > Gemmatimonadota > Gemmatimonadetes > Gemmatimonadales > GWC2-71-9 > DASTHG01. Next base: position 1,680 of record JAWOLH010000010.1, read on the forward strand.
GTCTGGAACTGGCCGAGATTCGCCGGCAGGAACGGCGGATGCGCGACTTGAATCTTGAAGTCGGCCTGGGTCTCGCTGTTATTGCCGAAGGATGTCTTCGTGGTGCTGATTCGCCCCGTCTCGTCTTCGGCCCATGCCTGCCAGTGGTAGCTCGTGTTATTCGACAACGGCCCGACCCGCACCTTGGCGAGGCTGCCCGAACCGGGGTAGGGAGCGCTCGAATCGGTCGCAACACCGTTGAAGTTGGTGCCCAGTGCCTCCACTTCCACCATGAGCCGGACGACGTCTCCAGGATCGGGGTCACTCACCAGCCCGCCGAGGACGATGGTGTCGGTGGGCACGGTCGCACCGACGCCATACGAGGAGATGCTGTCATTGGCCTGGAACTGCCCGAGGCTTGAGGCAGCAGCGGGCGGCTGAGAGACCGCGACAGTAAAGTCTGGGTTTCCGCCGTGCGCCACCCAACCGGAAGTCCGACCGGTTTGGTCGACTGCACGAACCTGCCAGTGGTAAGCGGTATGGTTAGCCAACGGCGGATTCGTCACGCCCACCCACGCGGGCTGACCATTCAGTGCGGAATCGCCGCCGAAATAGTTCGGAACGTTGCTGAACGCTGTGCCGATTGGCTCCACCTCTGCCTGGAGGTGTATCGTATCCCCGAGGTCCGGGTCCGACACCACCGCGCGCAGCAACAAAGTGTTTTGTCCGATCGTCCCGCCGGTCGGGATGGTCCGAGTGGAGTCGAGCCGCTGATCGAGTGAGTCCGGCGCATTGGGATCGCGCGGGTGAGCTACTTCCAACGTGAACAACCCCGAGTCGGCCGGGTTGTGACTCGTCACCTCCACGTAGTATTGGCCATTGCGCGGGATTACCACATAGGGAAGGCACGGGCTACTGCCAACGCAGTTGTCTGCTACCGCAAAGGGTGGTGTGCTGGAGTTCGTGTTTGTATCGAGAGCCACGTATGCGTTGAATGAAGCGGTAATGTCGATCGACAGGCTGTCGTTGGCGGTACCAGAGAACCTGAAGATCTGCGCGTACGATCCTGCGTGATGTGGTGCTCCGCAGTCTGCCGCATTAAGCGTATCAGTCACCGGCACATCGGGAAGGATGGGATACTGCGTGCAGTCAGTAATCGTAAACTTCACCGGAGCCGATTGCTGTGTGCTGACCCCGGAGGTTCCATTGATCACGACTACATCGCTGTACGTCCCGCGCTGCATGCCACGCGGGCTCGCCTGAACAAGAACCTGTGTTCCTTTATTGTTGGTGGTGCCCGAGTCGGGCATCAGGGACAGCCAAGGGCTCTTGTTCTGCACTTGCCCTTGCCAGCCGAGTGTCCCATCGCCGCAGTTCGCTACGAGAATCGGGGTGGCCTGGGGAGTCTGGCTACCACTCGCAGCGTTGATCCGAACGGTGTCCGGCAGTTGACACAGAGTTGCAGCGGAAGGACCCGAGAGGAGCTTATCGAGTCGGCACGTCGCCACCGACACACTGATGACCACGACCAACGCCCCCCGCACAAGCGGAGGTAACGCGGCGAGACGAATCGAAGGTCGATTCAAGGACGGGCCACCCACGACCTCGCTAATGTATCCGTAACTGACCCCGCGCAGCAGGGCACGCGCCACATGAAAAACGTGACCGCCGGCCCTCGGCTTGACCCTGCCAAGGGCCCCCGGCTAGCATTGCCCCACGGGGCGGCGTAGCTCAGCTGGTTAGAGCAGCGGAATCATAATCCGCGGGTCGGGGGTTCGAGTCCCTCCGCCGCTACTCTGTATGAAACGTGTTTGGGCCGGGGCGCTGATACCCCGGCCTCATATTTCCTGCCTGCAAGTGTTGAGCCGCCGCCACGCCGCCACCCCACACCCCTTCATCCCACCACGCTACAGCCTAACCTGGCGCGACAACGTATTTTGGTCGTCCCGAATGGATACCAGGGAACGGATGATCCGCGATCCCGCGCGTCTCCAGGCCGTGCGACGCCTGGGGCTGCTCGACGCGCCACCCGATCCCGCGCTCGATCGCCTCACCCTCCTCACACAGCGCGTCCTGCGTACCCCGGCCGCGATCATTTGCCTTGTCGACGCCGACCGGCAAGTTATCCACAGCGCCGTTGGCCTCCCCGAGCTGATCGACGGCCGTCGCGAAACGCCGCTCACTCATTCGATTTGCCGCCTCATCGTCGCGAGCGGGACCCCCCTCGCCGTGGCCGACGCCCGTGAAGACGAGCGGCTGAAGCACCACCCCGCCGTCACCGAGCTCGGGGTGGCGGCCTACGCCGGCAGTCCCCTCGTCACGGCCGACGGCCACGTCGTCGGCACCCTCGCCGTCATGGAGTTCACGCCACGCGTCTGGCGCCAGGACGAGCTCGAGCTGCTCGGCCACCTCGCGGCTACGGCGTGGACCCAGATCGAGCTGTTGCGTGCACGCCGCGAATTGGAGCTACAGGCTGCTGCATTGCGTCGCGCATCAGACGCCCGCGCCGCCCTCGCCGACACCGTTCTCGAGTGCACCTTCACACTCGCTCCGGACGGCACGATCCAGTCGCTCGGCGAAAACTTCGACGCGCTCACCGGCTGGCCCGCGGTCGAATGGGTCGGACGCTCGCTCGTCTCGCTCGTGCACTCCGATGACCTCCCCGCCGTCCTCGACCTGCTGTCGCGCACCATGGAAGGGGAGACGGTGCAGCCGTTCCCCGCCCGCGTGCGCCGCCGCGGCGGCGAGCACCGTTCGGTCGAGATCAGCGCCAGCGTCCACCTCGATCAGGGCGTCGTGCGGCGCGTGCACGGCATGCTGCGCGATCTCCCGGGTGGCGGCCCCGCGGCGGCGCGCGCCGACGCCGCGCGGGAGGCGGAGCGCTGGAGCGCATTGCTCGATCACCTCCCCGATCCGATCTACTTCAAGGATCTGGACTCCCGCTTCACGCGCATCAACCCGGCCCAGGCCCGCGTCCTCGGCGTGAGCGACCCCGGGGAGGCGGTCGGCAAGAGCGACGCCGACTTCTTTCCCTCGGAGCACGCGGCCGCCGCCCTCGCCGACGAGCAGGAGATCATCGCGAGCGGCAAGCCGCTCGTCGCCAAGGTCGAGCGCATCGAGATGGTGCCCGGACGCGAGCGCTGGTTCCTCGCGACGAAGATGCCGTTGCGCAACGCGGCGGGGGAGGTGATCGGCACCGTCGGCAGCTCGCGCGAGATCACCGACATGATGCAGGCCGAGGGGGAGCTGCGCCGCACCCTCTCGCTCCTCGCCGCGACCCTCGAGTCCACCGCCGACGGGATCCTGGTGGTCGATCGTGAAGGACGTGTGACGAGCTTCAACCGCAAGCTCCTGGCGCTGTGGCGCATCCCCGATGACGTCATCGCCGCGCGGCTGGACGAGCGGTTGCTCGAGCACATGCTCGAGCAGATCAAGGACCCCGACGGATTCCTGCGCCGCGTCCGCGAGCTGTACGCCGACGTCGAAGCGTCGAGCCTCGATATCCTCGAATGCTCCGACGGCCGCGTGTTCGAGCGCTATTCCCAGCCGCAGCGCATCGCAGGAGCGATCGTGGGGCGGGTGTGGAGCTTCCGCGATGTGACGGAGCGGCGTCGCACCGAGGACCAGAACCGGCTGCTCGCCCACACGATCCAGAGCACCGGCGACATCATCAGCATCACCGATCTCGACGGTCGTTTCACGTTCGTCAACAAGGCCTTCCTCACGACCTACGGCTACGCCGAGTCGGAGATCCTCGGGCGTACCTCGGCCCTCATCGACTCCCCCCGCAACCCCCCCGCGCTGCAGGCCGAGATCCGTGAGGCGACCCGCTCCGGTACCTGGCGAGGAGAGCTGTGGAACAGGCGCCAGGACGGGACCGAGTTCCCGGTTGCGCTGACGACCTCCCAGGTCCGCGACCCCGACGGCCGCATCGTGGGACTCGTCGGCGTATGGAACGACATCACGCAGCGGCGCCGCAGCGAGGTGGTTCAACAGGCCGTCTACCGCATCGCCGAAGCGGCCAACACCGCCGAGGGCCTCGAGTCGTTGCTCCGCGCCGTGCATCACATCGTGGGCGAGCTGATGCCGGCGGAGAACTTCTTCGTCGCCCTCTACGACCCAACCGCGGGGCTCCTGACCTTCCCCTATTTCGTCGATCAGGTCGACACCGCCGACGCGCCGCGCCCGCCGCTCCCCGGTCTCACCGAATACGTGCTGCGTACCGGCCGGCCGCTGCTCGGCACCCCGGAGGCAGTGGCGGCGCTCGAGCGGTACGGCGAGGTGGAGCTGGTGGGCGTGCCCTCGGTCGACTGGCTCGGCGTTCCGCTGAAGGTGGGCGCCGACACGATCGGCGTGCTGGCGGTGCAGAGCTACACCGAGGGCGTTCGCTTCGGGCCGGAGGAGCTCGCGATCCTCGAGTTCGTCTCGGCGCAGGTGGCGATGGCGATCGCGCGGACCCGCGCCGCCGAACGGCTGCAGTCGAGCGAGCACAAATACCGCCAGCTGTTCGAGGGCAACCCCGCGGCCATGTTCGTGTACGACGCCGAGACGCTGCGCTTCCTGGCGGTGAACGAGGCCGCGGTACGGCGCTACGGCTACACGCGCGAAGAGTTCCTCGGCATGACGCTGATCGACATGCGACCGGCGGAGGAAGCCGGGCGGCTGCGGGAGGTGCTGGCACAATACCGCGGCGGCGCCGCCCGGGCGACGGGCCTGCGTCACGCGCGGCGCGACGGCACGCTGCTCGACGTCGAGGTCACCTTCGACGACATCGAGTTCGAGGGCCGGCCGGCGCGGCTCGCCGTGGTGGAGGACGTGACCGAGCGGCACCGCCTCGAGGGCCAGCTGCGCCAGGCCCAGAAGATGGAAGCGGTGGGGCAGCTGGCGGGCGGCATCGCGCACGACTTCAACAACCTGCTCACCGCGATCGTGGGATACGCGACACTGCTCGAGCGCACGCTCCCCCCCGACGCCGCGGCCCGGGAGGAGGCGCAGGAGATCATCGGCGCCGCGCGCCGCGCCGCGAACCTGACGCACCAGCTGCTCGCCTTCAGCCGCAAGCAGGTGTTGCGGCCCACGGTGGTCGACGTCAACGTCGTGGTCCGCGACATCGAGCGGATCCTGCACCGCGTCATCGGCGAGCACATCACGCTGCGCACGTCGCTCGACCCGGGGCTGGCTCCCGTGCTCGCCGACCCGAGCCAGCTCGACCAGGTCATCATGAACCTCGCGGTGAACGCGCGTGACGCCATGCCGGGTGGAGGGCGGATCACGATCGAGACGGCCAACGTCCCGCTCGACACCGAACTGGCGCAGGTGCATCCCGATGCCCGGCCGGGCGGGTACGTACTCCTCACCGTCAGCGATACGGGCACCGGGCTTTCCCCCGATGCGACGGCCCATCTCTTCGAGCCGTTCTTCACCACGAAGGAGGTCGGGAAGGGGACGGGGCTCGGACTCGCGACGGTGTACGGCATCGTGCGCCAGAGCGGCGGGTTCATCGGCGTCGACAGCGAGCCCGGGCGCGGCACCCGGTTCCGGATCTACCTGCCGCGCGCCGAGTCCCCCGCGAAGGAGCCCGTCAAGTCCCACGTCGCTCCCTCGACGGCATCACTCGAGGCCGGCACGGTACTCGTGGTGGAGGACGAGGCGGGCGTGCGCCACCTCGCGCGCGATGTCCTCCGCCGTTCCGGGTACCGAGTGCTCGAGGCCGCGGACGGGGCGGAGGCGCTGCGCCTCGTGGCACAGGAAGGAACGATCGATTTGCTCCTGACCGACGTCGTCATGCCCGGGATGAGCGGCGCCGAGCTCGCCGAGCGGTTCCGCGCCCTGCGCCCCCGGGCGCGCGTGCTGTATGCGTCGGGGTACGCCGACGAAGCGCTCGGCAGCCACGGTCTTCCCTCAGGCGGCGTGCCGTATCTCCAGAAACCGTTCGAGCCGGATGATTTGGTGCGGCGGGTGAGGGAGCTGCTGGAAACCTGACGACAAATGGTGAATGTCGAATTACGAATTTCGAAATCGGACATTCGACATCTATTTGACTCCAGGCCAGACCACGGCTCGAATGTCTTTCGACCGCGTCCGCGCGAACTCCTGCGCGACGCCGAGCAGACGGACATAATCGTCGCGCCACTGCGGCGGGATATTGGCTCGGAAGTACGCCGCCGTCATCACCTCGGCGCCCGTCGGCAGTGACGCGCGGGCTCCATAACCCACCACTTCGACATCGCACAGGAAACAGGTCGAGCTGCCGGAGTCCATGGCGTTCACCACCCGGCACTCGAAGTGCGCATAACACTCGTCCAGCACCGGTACGCCGGTCTGGCCGACATGGTGCGGGACGTCGGCCATCTTGTCCCTGTCGGTCCCGTGGAAGAACCCGAGCTGATGGATCAGCTCGAACTGATCCCCCCGCAGCAGGTGCAGCGCGAGGCGTCCACTGGCGAAGATCAGGTCGTGGCTGGTGTTGAACTTGTGGATGAACATCGCCACGCGCGGGATCGTCGGTACGATCGAGGCCCGGATGGCACTGTCGAGGATCATCCCGTTGCGCCTCCCGTCGTGCTGGCACGTGATGGCGACTACGGGAGAGGTGAGGTTGCGCAGCAGCTGATAGGTGTCGTCGGGGCTGGCCATGATATAGTAAAGGTAAGGAGCGATGCCGAGCCTCGCCGAACGTTTCCGCCTGCATCTCGACCACCGCCACCTGCTCGCCGGGCCGGGGACGGCGCTCGTCGCGGTGTCGGGCGGAGCGGACTCGGTGGCCCTGCTCGATCTGCTGGCAGGGGTCGCCGGGCAGCGCCGCATCCGGCTCATTGTGGCCCACGTGGATCACGGTATTCAGGACGACAGCGCCGCCGTGGCCGAGCAGGTCCGCTCGTTCGCCCGCCGCTACGACCTCCCGTGTGAGATCGGACGGCTCGGGCTGGGGAGCGGCACCAGTGAAACCGAGGCGCGTCGGGGCCGGTACGCGTGGCTCGAAGCGACGCGCCACCGGCACCGTGCCGAATGGCTGGTCACCGCGCATCATCAGGACGATCAGGTGGAGACGGTGCTGCTGCGGGCGCTCCGCGGCAGCGGGCTCGCCGGTCTGGCCGGAATCGCCACTCGGACGCGGCGCGGCGTGATCCGGCCGCTGCTCGGGTTCACCCACAGCGAGCTGGTGGCTCATGCCCGCGCCCGCCGACTCGAATTTCACGAGGACCCGGCCAACCTCGATCCGCGCCATCTGCGTTCCTGGCTGCGCCGTGACCTGCTCCCCGCCCTGGAGGGTCGCCTGGGTAGGCAGGTAAGGGGTCACCTGCTGCGGCTCGGGAGGGCGGCCGCGAGTGATCGACGTGCCTGGGACGCAGTGCTCAACTGCCTGCCGGGACTCGACCTGAAGAGCGATGCAACGGGCTTTGACGTTGCCCGGGCCACCCTCAGGGGGTATGATGACGCCTTGGCGGCCGCCGTGATCCGGGCCGCCGCCCGCCGCGCCGGCCTCGTGCTCGGGCCCTCACGCGCCCGGGCCATCCGTGAGCTCGCCGGTCGGACGTCGGGACGACGCCTGGGCTTGGGGAGAGGATGGGAGGCGGCGGCCGTCTTCGACCGGCTGCGAATCGAGCGGCCCGTCGCCGGGGAGGAGGCGCCGGTCGTCGTGAGCCAGCGCGCCCGGGGCGACACCCGCTTCGGCCGATTCGTGGTGCGCTGGGCGCCCGCGACGGCGCCGAAGCAGATCTCCCGCACCGCCTGGCGGACGTGGATCCGGGCAGGCGAGTGGACGCTGAGGGGTCCGCGGCCGGGCGACGTCATCGCTCCGTTGCGCGGCGTGGGGCATCGGCCGCTCCGGCGCGTGCTGGCGGACGCGCGGGTGCCGCGTGGGGCGCGGCACGGGTACCCGGTGCTGGTACGTGGTGAAACCATTCTCTGGGTTCCCGGCATCTGTCGCAGTGCGGAGGCCGTGCCGCGGCCGGGAACCAGAGCCGTGAGGGTCGATGTTACCAAGGGCTGAGACCGAGCGGCAGCTCGGGGGCACCAAGCTCGCCCGGATCGTGTACGATGCGACGACGATTGCGCGGCGCGTCGGGGAGCTGGGGCAGGAGATCACCGCCGCATATCCCGACGGTGAGCTGCTCGTGCTGGGGCTCTTGAAGGGCAGCTTCATCTTCCTGAGCGACCTGGTGCGCCGTATCGACCGCCCGCTGCAGGTGGATTTTCTCGTGGCGGCGAGCTACGGCGCCGGCACGGTGTCGAGCGGGGAGGTGCGTCTGCTCTACGACCCCGAAACGGAGCTCGAGGGCCGGCACATCCTGCTCGTCGAGGACATCGTCGACACCGGGCGGACGCTGAATCGGCTGGTGGAACTGTTGCGGGACCGACGTCCCAAGAGTCTTGAAATGTGCGCGTTGCTTCATAAACATGTGGCCGAACACCTCGTGCTGGAGCCGAAATTCGTCGGATTCGATGCCCCGCCGGCGTTCCTGGTGGGGTACGGGCTCGACCATGCGGAGAACTTCCGGCACTTGCCTTATATTGCGAGTCTGACCTGACATGACGAATCGCGTTCCTCCGCCCCCCCGGGAATTCCAGTGGAGCCGCATGCTGCGGACGCTCTCGTTCTGGGCGTTCCTCATCGTGGGGACCGTGCTGTTGGTGCAGCTCGCCGCCCGCACGCGGGAGGATACCGTCGAGATCTCCTACTCGGACTTCACCGCGCAGGTGGACTCGCAGAACGTCAAGCGCGTCGAGATCACCGAGCGGCAGCGGATCAAGGGCGATCTCGGTCACCCCATTCAGGTGAACCACAAGGACGCCGAGCACTTCACGACCCTGTTGCCGTTCGAGTCGAGCGAGTCGTGGGTCGCGTCGTTGCGCGCCAAGGGCGTCGACGTGAACGCCAAGGATCTGCGGCCGTCGTTCGGCGTCATCTTCATCAATTTCCTCCCCTACCTCCTGATGCTGGGCCTGATCCTCTTCATGGTGCGGCAGATGCAACAGGGGGGAAATCGCGCGTTCGCGTTCGGGAAGTCGAAGGCCAAGCTGCTGTCGGGCGACACGCCAAAGGTCACGTTCACCGACGTCGCCGGATGCGACGAGGCGAAGCAGGAGCTCGAGGAGATCATCGATTTCCTGAAGGACCCGCAGAAGTTCCAGCGCCTGGGCGGCCGGCTCCCCAAGGGCGCGCTGCTCATCGGTCCGCCGGGGACGGGGAAGACGCTCCTCGCCAAGGCCGTAGCGGGCGAGGCGGGACGGCCGTTCTTCTCGATGTCGGGCTCCGACTTCGTGGAGATGTTCGTGGGGGTGGGCGCCTCGCGCGTGCGCGATCTGTTCGAGCAGGGGAAGGCGCACGCGCCCTGCATCATCTTCATCGATGAGATCGACGCCGTGGGCCGGCACCGCGGCGCGGGGCTGGGGGGCGGGCACGACGAGCGCGAGCAGACGCTCAACCAGCTGCTCGTGGAGATGGACGGCTTCGAGTCGAACGACGGCGTGATCCTGCTGGCCGCGACGAACCGCCCCGACATCCTCGACCCCGCGCTCTTGCGGCCGGGACGCTTCGACCGCCAGATCGTCGTCGACATGCCCGACGTGAAGGGGCGCGAGCAGATCCTGCGTGTGCACACGCGCAAGATTCCGCTGGCGCAGAGCGTCGATCTCGAGCCGATCGCCAAGGGCACGCCCGGATTGTCCGGCGCAGAACTGTCCAACGTGGTGAATGAGGCAGCGTTGCTCGCGGCGCGGCGCAACAAGCAGGCGGTGGACATGCAGGATCTCGAGGACGCCAAGGACAAGGTGATGCTCGGCCTCGAGCGCAAGAGCATGGTCCTCTCCGAAGAAGAGCGGAAACTCACCGCCTACCACGAGGCGGGGCACGCGCTCGTGAGCCTCTTCGTGCCGGGCGCCGATCCGATCCACAAGGTCACGATCGTGCCGCGCGGCCGCTCGCTCGGCGTGACGCACTGGCTACCGGAGGAGGACCGGCACAACTATACGAAGCAGTTCATCCTCAGCCACCTCGCCACGGCGTACGGCGGGCGGGTCGCCGAGGAGCTGGTGTTCGGTCCCGACAAGGTGACGACCGGAGCGGCGCAGGACATCCAGCAGGCGACCGACATGGCGCGCCGCATGGTGACGCAGTTCGGCATGAGCGACGCCGTGGGACCGATCGCCGTGGGCGACCGCGAGGCAGAGATCTTCCTGGGGCGTGAGGTGGTGCAGCGGCGCGAGATCTCCGAGCACACGGCCGAACTGGTGGATGAAGAGCTGAAGCGCATCCTGGGGACGGCGTTCGAACAGGCTCGGCAGATTCTCGTGGAGCAGCGCGACGCCCTCGATCGCCTGGCCGCGGCCCTGCTCGAGCGCGAGACGCTGGACCGCGAGCAGGTACAGCTGGTCGTCGAGGGCAAGCCGTTGCCGCCGCCCGTGTCGCCTCCCGCGCCGCCGCCGCTGCCGGCCGAGTCGCGCAAGCCTGCGACCCAGCCGCTGCGCGGCCCCGTTCTCGGGAATCCGCCTCCGGAGCCCGCCGGGGCGTGAGGGTCACGGCGCTCGCGACGCACGGCCCCCTTCCGGCGGCGGTGCGCGCGGCGCTCACGGCGCGCGGCTGGGATTCCGAGCGATCCCGCTTCGCCGCGGCCGGTCTCAGCCAGGTCGTCCTGCTCCTCGAAGACATCGACGCGACGGTACGCGAAGCGCTGGTCCGCTGGTCGGCCCGCGCGGGCGTCGACGTGCTCACCGATGAAGGGTGGGCGCTCGTCGCGGGCGGTGCGAGCCGGCTCGCGGTGCTGGCGCGGCCTGATCGCGCGCCCACCGAGCTGCACCCGATTGTTCCCGATCTGGCGCAGTGGTTCGCCGGATACGCCGAGCCGCCGCGTCGCTGGACCATCGCCGGCGCCGAGCTGGTCCTCGATAACCCCGTGCTGGTCGGGATACTGAACGTCACTCCCGACAGTTTCTCCGACGGCGGGCGCTTCACCGCACCCGAAGACGCGTTGAGACAGGCCGACCGGCTGAAAGCCGATGGCTGTCGGCTGATCGACGTCGGCGGGGAATCGACGCGACCGGGAGCCGTGCCGGTCACGGCGGCCGGAGAGATCGACCGCGTCGTCCCCGTCATCGAGGCTCTGGTGGCTCGCGGGCTCGGTCCGGTGTCGGTCGATACGCGGAAAGCCGCGGTGGCCCGGGCCGCGCTCGATGCGGGCGCGGCGGTCGTGAACGATATCTCCGGGCTCTCGTTCGACGCCGAGCTCGGCGCGACGGTTGCCGCGGCGGGCGCGGGGCTCATCTTGATGCACATGCGGGGGACGCCCGACACGATGGACTCGCTCGCCTGTTACGACCATGTCGCGGTGGACGTGGCTCGCGAGCTGCACGCGGCGGTGGACCGGGCCGACGCGGCGGGCATCCCGTCGGAACGCATCGTCCTCGACCCCGGGTTCGGGTTCGCCAAGAACGCGGCGCAGAACTTCCGCCTGCTCGATGAGCTGGCGACAATCGTGGCGCTGGGGCTTCCTGTGCTCGTCGGACCTTCGCGTAAACGGTTCCTCGGGGCCGCGACCGGTCTCGCGGTGGGGGACCGGGACCGCGCGACGGCGGTGGCATGCGCGCTCGCCTGGGAGCGCGGCGCGCGGCTGTTCCGAGTGCACGATCCCGGTCTCGCGCGGGAGGCGATCGCGGTCGCCCGCGCTGTGGCGGGTGAGGCGGACGCATGAACCTGGACGCGTACCGCTTCCTCATCCCCAAGCTCTGGCCGGACGCCGTCGAGATCCTCCTCGTCGCCTTCGTCATCTACCGCTTCCTGCTGTTCCTCGTGGGGACGCGGGCGATCCAGATCGTCGTCGGCCTCGTGATTCTGTCCCTGGCCTACTTCGCCGCGGTGATCGCCAAGTTCACGATGGTGAGCTACCTGCTCGGCGTGGTCTTTACCTTCGCCCCGTTCGCCGCCGTCGTGATGTTTCAGCCCGAGCTCCGCAACGCGCTCGCCCGTCTCGGCCAGTCGCGACTGATGCGGGCGTTCGGGCGCGGCAATCGACAATCGGTGGCGGAAGAGGTGTCCGAGGCGCTCGACCGGCTGGCCCGCGCCGGGACCGGCGCGATCATCGCCGTCGAGCGCGATCTCGCCCTCGACGAATACCTGCCGTCGGGCGTCGCGATGGAGGCGAAGGTGTCGGCGGCGCTGCTCACCACGATCTTCACGCCATACTCTCCGCTGCACGACGGGGCCGTCGTGGTGCGCGGCGATCGGATCGTCGGCGCAGGCGTCGTGCTGCCGCTCACCCAGTATCGCGTCGCGGACAAGTCGCTCGGGACGCGCCATCGGGCGGCGCTCGGGCTGTCGGAGGAGACGGACGCCACGATCCTGGTTGTCTCCGAAGAGACCTCGACGATCTCCATTGCCAGCTCGGGGCGGCTCTACCGGCCGCTCTCGGCCGAGCAGGTGCGGGACGTCCTCTCCGGTGCCACCAGGCTCGAAAGTCTCGTCGGGACAGGGGCTTCCGAGGGCTGAAGGGCCCTGCCAGATTGTATCGCTTCCGGCCAATCGGTATTTTCTCCGGTCTATGAGTTTCGCCGGCCTGGCCGAGCGGCTCGCCCATATCCGGGCCGAGATCGCACGGGCTCAGGCGGCCGGTGGGTGGACGCACCCCGTCACGATCGTCGCCGTCACGAAAGGGTTCGGCCCCGAGGCAGTGCGAGCCGCTCGGGACTGCGGTCTCCCGGATGTCGGGGAGAACCGGGTGCAGGAAGCGCTGGAGAAGATGGCCGCCGTGCCGGACGCCGGCGTAGTCTGGCATCTGATCGGGCACCTCCAGCGGAACAAGGCGCGGCAGGTGCCGGGACGATTCGCGCTGGTGCACTCGCTCGATTCGGTCGAGCTGGCCGAGGAGCTCGCGAAGCGGGCGGCCGTGCAGGAGACGCGCCAGCGGGTACTGGTACAGGTGAACGTGGCAGGAGAAGTGCAGAAGAGCGGCTGTGCGCCCGCCGACCTCCCCGCGCTGGTCAAGCGGGTACGGGCGCTCGAGTCGCTATCGCTCGAAGGACTGATGACGATGGCGCCGCTCACCGGCGACCTTGCTGTGCAGCGGGACACCTTCCGCGGCCTGCGCCGGTTGCGCGACGCCCTGCAGGAGGAGGGCACATGGCTACCGAGCCTCTCGATGGGGATGTCAGACGACTTCGTTACGGCAGTCGAGGAGGGAGCAACGGTGATCCGCTTGGGTACCGCCCTGTTCGGCCCGAGGACGACGAGGGAGTGAGTGATCCCACCTTCCACCTGACTCCTCTCGACGTCCGGCGACAGGAATTTCGCCGCAGCCTGCGTGGCTATGAGCCCCTCGGGGTGGAAGACTTCCGCATGCGCGTCGCCGACGAGCTGGAGCGGGTGACGCGCGAGAAGTCGGTGCTGGAAGAGCGGGTGGCCGCGCTCGCCGAGCAGCTGCGGGTGTTCCGTGAGCGGGAAACGGCGATGAACGAAGCGCTGGTCGCGGCCCAGCAGCTGCGCGAGGAGACGCGGGCGTCCGCCGAGCGCGAGGCGCAGGTGATCGTGCGCGAGGCGGAAGCGGAGGGGCGGCGGCTGCTGGACGAGGCGGGGCGTGCGCAGGAGCGCGCCGAAGAGAAGATGATCGAAATCCAGCGGCAATTCGCGGGCTACCTCGCCGGATTCCGGGCGTTGCTCGAGCGGCAGCTCGCCGAGCTGCGTGCGCTGGAGGGCGACAACGGGTGACGGTCGCGGCGGCCGTGCAGGCGATCCGCGCCCGCACCGGTCTCGCGCCGGAGGTGGCGATCATCCTGGGGACGGGGCTCGGCGCGCTCGCCGAGGCGATCGAGGTCGACGTGGCGATCCCCTACGCCGAGATCCCCGGGTTCCTGGTGCCGACGGTCGAGAGCCACAGCGGTCGCCTGCTGTGCGGGACGCTGGAACGCCGGCCGGTGGTCGCGATGCAGGGGCGCTTTCACCGCTATGAGGGCTACGACCTCGACGCGGTGACCTTCCCGGTGCGGGTGCTGCGCGCGCTCGGTGCGGCGACGCTCATCGTTTCCAACGCAAGCGGCGGCATGCACCCGGAGTGGGCGGCGGGAGACGTCGTGCTGCTCGCCGATCACCTGAACCTGACCGGCGACAACCCGCTGGTCGCGCCGCAGCGCGAGGGAGTCCCACGCTTCCCGGACCTGACGACCGCGTATGACGCCGGGTTGCGCACGCTGGCCCGTGCCGTCGCGCTGGAGCAGGGGATCACCCTGCGCGAGGGGACCTATGTCGCGGTCGCGGGTCCCAATCTCGAGACGCGCGCCGAGTACCGGTTGTTGCGCGCCTGGGGCGCCGATCTCGTCGGCATGAGCACCGTTCCGGAGGTCATCGTGGCTCGCCAGGAGGGGATGCGCGTGCTCGGGCTCTCGATCATCACCGACCTCTGCCTACCCGATGCGCTCGAGCCGGCGACGGTGGAGCGGATCCTTGCCGTCGCCCGTGGTGCCGAGCCGAGGCTCGCCGCGCTGGTGCGCGGCGTCGTCGCCCGCCTGAACTGATGGCCTACCCCCCGCTTGCGATCACCGAGCGTGCCGACACGCTCGAGCGGCAGCTGCTCGCCACGTGGAAGCACGAGCGGTTGTTCGCGCGCGTGCAGGAAGCGACGCGGTATGGGCCTCCGTTCGTGTTCTTCGAGGGGCCGCCCACCGCCAACGGCCGTCCCGGCATCCACCACGTCTTCTCGCGCACCATCAAGGACATGGTGTGCCGCTACCACACGATGCTGGGCCAGGGGGTGACGCGGATCGCCGGATGGGATACGCACGGCCTGCCGGTGGAGATCGAAGTCGAGAAATCGCTGAACATCAGCGGCAAGCGACAGATCGAAGCATTCGGCGTGGAGAAGTTCAATCAGCTCTGCCGCGAGAGCGTCTTCACGTACAAGACCGACTGGGAAGCGCTGTCCGACCGCATCGCCTACTGGCTCGACTACGAGCATCCGTACGTCACCTATTCGCGCGAATACATCGAGTCGGTGTGGTGGCTGCTGAAGCGGCTGTTCGAGCGCGGCTTCCTGTACCGCGGCCATAAGGTGCTGCCTTACTGTCCCCGCTGCGGCACGGCGCTCTCCTCGCACGAGCTGGCGCTCGGGTACGAAGAGGACCACGTCAATTCGGTCTACGTGACCTTTCCGTCGGCCGATGACCCGGCGGGCCAGCTCGTCGTCTGGACCACGACGCCGTGGACCCTCGTGTCCAACGTCGCGGTGGCGGTGCACCCGGACCTCGAGTACGGCGAGTACGTTCACACCGATCCCACGACCGGCAACCCGATCCGCTACATCGCGGCGGTCGCGCGCGCCGGTGACGTGCACGTGCACGGCGCGCCGCTCGCGCAGGGCGATCTGGTCCGGACGCTCACGGGAGCGGAGCTGGTGGGCCGGCGGTACCGCCGGCCGCTCGATGTCGTGCCGTACCCGGCCGAGGGCAAGCACGAGATCATCGTGGCCGCGGACTTCGTCACCGCCGAGGACGGCTCGGGGCTCGTGCACATGGCGCCGGCGTTCGGGGCCGACGACTATGCCGCGGGCCAGCAGCACGGACTCGCCTTCGTCAACCCGGTGGCGGCCGACGGCACCTTCCAGGGAACGACGTGGCCGGATATCGAGGGGAGGCTCGTCACCGACAAGGCGACCAACGCCGCGATCATCGAGCGTCTGAAGCGCGAGGGCCGCTGGCTCGAAACGCGCCCGCTCACCCACACCTATCCGTTCTGCTGGCGCTGCGGGTCGGCGCTCATCTACTACGCCCGCAGCTCGTGGTTCGTGCGCACGACGGGATACAAGCAGCGACTGCTCGAGGCCAACGCGACGGTGCAGTGGCATCCTCCCGAGATCGGCACCGGCCGGTTCGGCGAGTGGCTCGAGAACAACGTCGACTGGGCGATCTCGCGCGATCGGTACTGGGGCACGCCGCTCAACGTGTGGGAATGCGACCGATCGAAGGAGCACCGTGAGGTCATCGGCTCCTACGAAGAGCTGGGCAGCCGCTGGGGGCGCACGGTCCCGGCGGATTTCGATCCGCACAAGCCGTTCATCGACGCGGTCACCTGGAAATGCAGGAGCTGCGGTGGGACGATGAAGCGCGTGCCCGAGGTGATCGATGCGTGGTTCGACTCGGGATCGATGCCGGCGGCGCAGTGGCACTATCCGTTCGAGCACGAGGCGGAATTCAAGGCGCACTTCCCCGCGGACTACATCTGCGAGGGGGTCGATCAGACGCGCGGCTGGTTCTACTCGCTGCTGGCGATCGCCGTGGGCTGCTTCGACAGCCCTGCCTACCGCAACGTGATCGTCAACGAGCTGGTGCTCGACGCCACCGGACAGAAGATGTCGAAGAGCCGCGGCAACGTCGTGAACCCCTGGCAGGTGATCGAGCAGCATGGGGCCGACGCCGTGCGGCTGTTCCTCGTGGGGCAGAGCCAGGTGTGGCTCACCAAACGGTTCGACGTCGCGGAAGTCGGCAAGCTCGCGGGGGGCTTCCTCAACACGCTGCGCAGCACGTACGACTTCTTTCAGCGTTACGTGGAAGACTGGCGCCCGGGCACCGTGCCGGTGCAACCCGTCGCCGCGCGACCGCTCGTGGACCGCTGGCTCCTGGCGCGTCTCGACCAGACGGTCGCGCAGGTCCGCGCGGCCTGGAACGACTACGACGTCACGACGGGAACCCGGGCCGTGGTGGATTTCGTGGTCGCCGACCTGTCCACCTGGTACGTGCGGCTCAACCGCCCGCGTTTCTGGGCACCGGATCGGGCGGCCGACGAAGCGGCGCTCGCGACGCTGTATGAAGCGCTCGTCACGGTGTCGAAACTTCTCGCCCCCGCGGCGCCGTTCCTGTCCGACTGGCTGCACCGGGCGCTGGTGGGAACTTCCGTGCACCTGGAGCGGTTCCCGCTGGATCAGGGCCGCCGGGAGCCCGACCTGGTGACCGCGATGTCCGCGGTGCGGCAGCTGGCCAAACTGGCGCGGGCGGCTCGCGAATCGAAGAGTCTCAGGGTGCGTCAGCCCCTGGCTCGGATGCAGCTGGCCGTGCCGGCCGCCGTGCGGGGCCCGCTCTTGGCGGACCTGTTAGATATCTTGGTCGCCGAAGTGAACGTAAAGACCTATCAGGTCGTCGAATCGGATGACGAACTGGTGACGGTGCACGGCAAGGCCAATTTCCGCTCGCTCGGGAAGCGGTACGGCAAGGCGACGCCCCAGGCCGCGGAAGCGGTCGCGACGCTGCCGGCCACGGCGCTGCACGGGTTGGAGCGCGGGGAATCGGTGCGCAGCGGGGAATGGGAGTTTTTCCCCGAGGACGTGACCGTCACGCGCGAGGTGACGAGCGACTGGGTCGTGCAGGCGGATGGGCCGTATGTCGTGGCGCTCGATCCGGTGCTGACGGCGGATCTGATCGAGGAAGGACTGGCGCGGGAAGTGGTGAACCGCGTGCAACGGCTCCGCAAGGACGCCGACTTCGAGTACACCACGCGGATCGACCTGAGCGTCTCCGGTGCGCCGGAAGTGGTGGCGGCCGTCGAGGCATATCAGGAATACGTCATGGGGGAGACGCTGGCACGCCGTCTCGTGCTCGGCTCACTCCTCGAGGACGCGGACATTACACGCGAAGTCGATATCGAAGGGCGGGCGGCGACACTCGGCCTGCGTCGACACGACGGACGAAAGGGTTGAAATGCCGACGAAAACAAAAGGCCTGAACAAGAAACAGCTGAGCCACCTGGAAAAGCGGCTGCTGGAGGAGCGCTCCCGGGTCATGAAGGAGCTAGGCCACTACGACGAGTCGTTCAACTCGAGCCTCCAGGCCTCCGACGGAGACCTGTCGAGCTATTCCTTCCACATGGCCGATCAGGGCACCGACGCGATGGAGCGCGAAAAGGCGTTCCTGTTCGCGTCCCAGGAAGGCCGCTACTTGTGGCACGTGAACCAGGCGCTGCGCCGGCTCTACCAGAATCCCGAAAAGTTCGGCAAGTGCGAGCAGTGCGGCGAGGAGATCGGGTTCGACCGGCTCGACGCGCTGCCCCATGCCCGGCTCTGCATCAACTGCAAGGCCAAGGAAGAGGATGGAAAGCGCCGCTAACCGCCGGCTGTTCTGGGGCACGGTGATCGGCATCGTGACCCTGGACATTCTCACGAAGCTCCTGGCCGAGGGGATCCTGTCGCATCGCCCGATCCCCGTCATCGGCGATTACGTGGTGCTGCGGCTCGTCTACAACCAGTGCGCGGCCTTCGGAATCTGTCTCGGCCCCGCCGAATACTCGCGCTGGATCTTTCTCGCGCTCGCGTTGCTGGCGCTCACCGTGCTCGGCTCGATGGTCCGCAACACGCCGGACAGCGACCGGGTGCGGCTCTTCGTGCTCGGCCTCCTGGTGGCGGGCGCCGTCGGCAACGTCGTGGACCGGCTGCGCAGCGCGCAGGGCGTCGTCGACTTCATCGAAGTGGGCATCGGCAGCTATCGTTGGCCGACCTTCAACGTCGCGGACTCCGCCATCACCGTGGGCGCGGTCGCGCTCGCGATCTCGCTCTGGATGGAGGGACGGGCACGGGGCGGCGGAGCGCCGAAGGAGGCCGGGACGGCGACGTCGTGACGCCGTCCGGCACCACCTTCTGCATCGTGGTGCCCGCCACCGAGCGGCTCGACCGTTTTCTCGCCGACCAGCTCGCCCTCTCCCGCACGCACGCCGCCCGTCTCATCGCCGACAAACGCGTCACCCTGGACGGCCGCCCGCTGCGCGCATCGACCCAGCTCGAGCGCGGCATGACGATCGCCGTCGAATTCCCTCCGGAAACCCCGCCGCGCACCTACACCCCCGCCGAGGGAGATCTGCGCTTCGTCTACCAGGACGAGCACCTCGCGGTGCTCGACAAGCCGGCCGGTCTCGTGGTGCATCCGGGGCCCGGTCACTGGCACGACACGCTGGTCAACGTCCTCGTCGGCCGCGGGACGCCGCTCGCCGAAGGTCTCGAAGAAGGGCGCCCCGGGATCGTGCACCGCCTCGATCGGGACACCTCCGGACTGCTCATCGTCGCCAAGACCGATCTCGCGCACCGCCGTCTGGCTCGGGCGATCGAGCGGCGCGAAGTGCGCCGGGTCTACGCCTGCGTCACCTGGGGACACTTCGCCAAAAGCCCGGTCGATATCGAAGCGCCGATCGCCCGGCATGCCGAGGACCGCAAGCGGATGACCGTCCGCTCAGGCGGCCGGCATGCCGTGACGCACGTCGAGCGGGTCGCCCGGTTCGCCCTCGTCGACCTGCTGCGCGTCACGCTGGGGACGGGACGGACCCACCAGATCCGAGTTCACCTGGCCCACGTTGGTCACCCGGTCGTAGGGGACCGCGAGTACGCGTTTGGCGGCAGCCGCCGGGTTACGCCGTCGGAGCGGCGTGCCGCCGAGCGACTCGAAGAGCTCGCCCCGCGCCAGATGCTCCATGCTGCAGCGCTCGATTTCACGCACCCCGTGACCGGTGCCAAACTGGCGCTTCGCTCGGAATGGCCTGCCGATCTGCGCCCGGCACTCGCGGAAGCAGCCGGTGACGCAAAATTGCTTGCTGAACGCAACCCCTTGCAGTATCTTGGCTTCGCTCTCTCGGATGGCTGACCCGACGGTCGTCAGGCTCCTGGTGTTTCGGGTGGGCCCGCTCGCCTGTGCCGCCGAGGCGGAGGCGGTCCGGGAAATCCTGCCCCGACTCCCTACGATCCGTATCCCGGGGGCACCACCCCTGGTGGCCGGTCTGGTCAACGTGCGTGGCAGTCTGATAACGGTCGTGGAGGGATGGCGTGCGCTCGAGCTCCCCGATCCCGGCGCGACCGACGGCGGAACCACCGTCCTGCTCGAGGTGGGGGCGGCGCGCCGCCCCCTGGGTTTCATGGTGGACGAGGTGCTGGACCTGCTGACGGTGCCGAGTGACCAGCTGGAGCGACGCGAGACGTTGCCGGGTCTCGATTCCCGGCTGGTGCGCGCCGTGGGGCGGCGCGGTGGGCAGGTGTTCGTCGTCCTCGATACCGAGGCTTTGCTGGCCCCCGTACTGTCTTCCTAGGGAGGGTCTGTGAGCCATTCTGTTCTCGTCTGCGACGACGCGATCTTCATGCGGACGATGATCAGCGACATCCTTGCGCAGGCCGGCTTCGAGATCGTCGGCGAGGCGGAAACCGGCGCCCAGGCGGTGGAGAAGTACAAGCAGCTGAAACCGGATCTCGTCACCATGGACATCGTGATGCCCGATATGGGGGGCATCGACGCCGTGCGCGAGATCGTGAAGAGCGATCCGGACGCGAAGATCCTGATGTGCAGCGCGATGGGACAGCAGGCGCTGGTGGTGGAGGCGATTCAGGCGGGGGCGAAGGACTTCGTCGTCAAGCCGTTCCAGCCCTCGCGCGTGCTGGAAGCGGTCCAGCGCGTGCTCGGCTGACATGGATCTTTCGCAGTACGCCGAGCTGTTCCTGGCCGAGAGCCGGGAGCACATGAGCGCGTGCAATCATCTGCTCCTCGAGTGGGAGCGCACGCCCACGTCGGCGGAGCCGGTTGGCGGCATCTTCCGCGCCGTCCACACGGTGAAGGGCATGGCGGCCACGATGGGGTACGCCCGCGTGGCCGATCTGGCGCATCGCATGGAGAACCTCCTCGACCGGCTGCGCCAGACCAAGGCCGCGCCGGGCGGCGACCTGCTGCAGCTCCTTTTCCGCGCTAGCGATCTTCTGGAACGGGCCATCGGCCTCGCCGTGCAGGGGCGCGAGCGGGACATCGATGTGGCGCCGCTGTGCATGGAGCTCGACGCGGCGGCCAAGCGCGCCGGCGCGCCCGGGGGACGGGTCGGCCGGCCAGGACGGACCCGCGTGAGCAGGGCGCAGCCGCCTGCGGCGGAGACCGCGGGTGCCGGCGGCCGTCTCGTGTCGGTGGTCTTGCGCGCCGAGGCGCAGCTCAAGGGCGGGCGGGCGTTGCTCGTGTTGCGGCGCGCCCAGGCGCTGGGAACGGTATCGCATCTGTCGCCGCCGGAGCAGGCCTTCGGCGTCGAAGACTTCGACGGGCGCTTCACTTTTCGTCTCGATAGCAGGGCGGCGGCATCGGAGATCGAGCACGCCCTGGCGGGCGCCGGAGACGTGGAGCGGGTGACGCTGGCGGTCACGGACGAGGGCGCGCTGGACCGGGTCGAATCGGCCGGCGGCGCTGGGGCCGCGATGACCGCGGAGCGCAGCCGCCACATCCGTGTCGACCTGCGGCGGCTCGACGCGCTCATGGATCTCATCGGCGAGCTAGTCACGGCGCGCGGCCGGCTCAACCAGCTCGCGGCCGAGCGGCGCGATCCGGCGATCGATGACGTGTCGATCCAGATCTCGCGTCTCACGGCCGAGCTCCAGGCGGAAATCATTCAGGCGCGCATGACGCCGGTGTGGCAGGTCTTCGACCGCTATCCGCGGCTGGTGCGCGATCTCGCGAAGCAGCTCGACAAGCAGGTATCGCTGCGCGTCGAGGGCAAGGAGATCGAGCTGGATCGCACGATTCTCGACGAGATGGGAGATCCGCTGGTACACCTGTTGCGCAACGCGGTGGATCACGGCATCGAGCTTCCCGCGGAGCGCAGGCGTCGCGGCAAGCCCGCCGAAGGGGAGATCATCCTCGGCGCGGTGCGCGAGCGCGCATCGGTCGCGATCAGCATCGCCGACGACGGCCGCGGGCTCGACCGGCGCCGCATTCTGGAAAGGGCGAAGAAGGAGGGGCTGGTCGACGCGAGCGTCGAGGCGCTGACCGACGATCAGCTGATGCGCATCATTGCGCGTCCCGGCTTTTCGACCACCGACGTCGTGACGAGCGTGTCGGGTCGCGGTGTGGGGCTCGATGTCGCCATGTCGAAGATCCGCGCGCTCGGCGGCACGATCGAGGTGCAGTCGGAACCGGGCCGCGGCTCGACGTTCGTGCTGCGGCTCCCGGTGACGCTCGCGATCGTACGGGCGCTGATCGCCGATGTCGGCGGCGAGCGCTACGCCCTGCCGCTCACCTACGTGTCGGAGACGGTCGAGTTCGGGGCGGTGCCCAGCGCGACCGTCGAGGGGCGCGAGGCGATGGTGCTGCGGGACCGCGTGGTGCCGCTGGTCCACCTGCGGGAGCTGCTGCATGCGAGCGGTGGTACGCCGTCGGCCCGGCGGCCGGTGGTCGTGCTGCAGATGGGCGAGCGCCGCACCGGGGTGGTGGTGGACGCGATGCTGGGACAGCAGGAGATCGTGGTGAAGGGCTTCGACGCGCCGCGGGGGACACTGCCGGTCTTCAGCGGGGCGACCATCATGGGGGACGGTGTCCCGGCGTTGATTCTCGACGCCGGCGGGCTCGTGTAAAGGGGGGCGAATGGAAGACGTTCGCGATCTGAAAGAGCTGCAGATCGACGCCTTGCGCGAAGTCGCCAACATCGGCGCCGGCCACGCGGCCACCGCGCTGTCCCAGATGACGAGCCGCCGCATCATGATCAGCGTGCCGCAGATCAACATCGCGCGGCTCGAGGAGGTCGCCGACCTCCTGGGCGATCCGCACGCCGTGGTGGTCGCCGTGTTGATGCATATGCTGGGGGACCTGACGGGCCGGACGCTGCTGCTCTTCCCCGAGCGCGTGGGGCAGCGGCTGTGCGACATGCTGCTGCGGCGTGCCCAGGGCGCCACGATGTCGTTCGATGCGCTGGAGCAGTCGGCCTTGAAGGAGGCCGGCAACATCCTCTCGGGCGCCTACATGAACGCCCTTTCCGACTTCATGGGGATGCTGCTCCTGCCCTCGGTGCCGAGCCTGGTCATCGATCTGTCGGCCGCCGTGCTCACGACGACCTATCTGAACTTCGGGCACGACCGCGACTTCGTCTTCTGCGTCGAGACGGAATTCCGCATCGATGCCGAAGAGGAGCTGCGCGGCCACTTTCTGCTGCTGCCGGACCTCGCCTCGCTCAAGGCGATCTTCGACGCGATTCGCGTCACCTGAGCTGTGACGGCGCCCGCGCTCTCGGATCGCGACCTCGCCGTCCTGCGATCCTTCGGCCGCCGGATCGATCCCGCTGACGCTGGGGCCCACAACAACCTCGGCGTCTTGTACTATCAGAAGGGACTGATCGCGGAAGCGATCGCGGAGTTCTCGCGCGCGCTGGAGCTCGACCCGAAGATGCAGGTCGCGCAGCGCAATCTCGAGATCGCCTACCACTCGACCGGCTACTACGACCGCCGTGTCGCGGAGCTGCAGGAGCGGCTGCGCCAGTCGCCCGATGACCGCGAGGCGCGGCTCGAGCTGGGGCGCGCCTTCGCGGCGCTGGGCCAGTTCGACGAAGCGGTGGCCGAGTTCGAGCAGATCCTGGCCCACCATTCCAGCGACGTCGCCGCCGTGATCCAGCTCGGCCTCGCGGAAAAGGCGCGCGGCCGCCTCGACATCGCCGCCGACTGGTTCGAGCGGGCCCAGGCGCTCGATCCGGTGTCGAGCGTCGTGCAATTCTACCTCGGGGAGGTGCTGTACAACCGCGGGCTGAACGACGCGGCGCTCACGGCGCTGCAGAAAGCCGTGCAGCTGAACCCGGACAACGCGAGCGCACACTACCTGATGGCGTTTGTGCTGGGCGACATGGGGCGGCACCAGGAAGCGCGCACCGCCTCGAAGCGCGCCATCGAGCTCAATCCGCCGCTCGCCCGCGCCCAGGCCAACCTCTCGATCGAGCGGCTCTCCACCAACGACCGCAAGAGCCAGCCCTACCTCGTGCGCGAGGCGCTCGAGATGGAGGTGGTCGAAGGGCGCGAGCTGGCCCACTACAACCTTGGGCTCGCCTTTCGGCAGAAGGGCTATTACGTCGAGGCGCTGCGCGAGTACCGTCTCGCGGTCGAGCGCGGCGAGGACCGCCGCCTCGTCCTCCAGGCAATGGCCGAAGTGCATCTCTTGCGGCGCGACTTCGGACCCGCGCTCGAGCTGTACGAGACGCTGATCCAGGAGTCTCCCGACTCCCCCAAGCTCTGGAACGAGCGCGGCGTGGTGCTGCACCAATCGGGCCGCGTCGACGAGGGGCTCAGCTCCTACGCCCGAGCCACCGAGATCGACCCGAAGTACGCGCTCGCCTGGAACAACAGCGGCGTGGCGCTGGCCCATCAGGGCGCGACCGACGAGGCGATCGAGGCGTTCCGCACCGCGTTGCAGCTCAATGCCAAGTTCGCCGCTGCCCGGCTGAATCTGGCGCTCATGCTGTTTCACCTGCGGCGGCTGCAGCTCGCCCTCGAGGCGTATCGTCAGGTGCTCGCCGACGAGCCACACAACGCCTCCGGCTGGAACGGCGTGGGACTCGTGCTGGTCGAGCTGAAGCGCTTCGGCGACGCGCGCAACGCGTTCGCGCGAGCGGTGGAGGCCGACCCGCAGCACGCCGGCGCGCACTACAACCTGAGCTTCACGCTCTCGAACCTCGGTGACTTCGACGGCGCCCTGCGCGCCACCAAGCGGGCGTTGGAGCTCGATCCCTACTACGTGTCGCAGAAGTTCGCGCTCACGATCGACCTGCAGTACGAGGAGGCGACGATCGGCGTCGTGCCGCAGATCTCGGCCGATGTCACGGCCGAGTCGCTGGGGCAGGACTTTTCGTTCGATCAGCGGCTGCTCGACAACATCTTCCAGGAGCTGGCGCCCCCCGAAGCCGCGACCGCACCCGGGCGCGCCACCGACGACCAGCTCGGCCTCGCCCGTGACTACGTGAGCAAGGGCCTGTTCGACCTCGCCGCGGCCGAAGCGGTGCGCGCGATCCAGCGCGGCGCGGATCGCGGCGACGCGACGGTCCTCATCGCCGAGCTCTACGCCAAGCGCGGCCTGCACGGCGAGGCGCTGGAGCGCTATCGGGAAGTGCGCGCCATGGATCCCGACCGCGCCGACGCGCGGCTGGGCGAAATCAAGGCGCTGCTCGCCCTGGGCCGGGCGGCCGAGGCCGCCGCTCCCGCCGAAGAGCTGCTCACGCTGGTGCCGGGCGACGTGGAAGCCCTCGTGGCCGTCGCCCAGGTACGAGCGGTGCAGGGGGATGCGGCCGCGGCGCTCACCGCGCTGCAGCAGGCCCAGGCCCGCGCGCCCGCGCGCGCCGATCTCCACAAGCTGCAGGGCGACGTGCTGGCCAGGGTGGGTGATCGCGGCGGCGCCCTGTCCGCGTATCGCGCCGCGCTGCAGCTCGATCAGGGATACGTCGCCGTCTGGGTGGACCTCGGGCGACTGCACGAGCAGCGCGAGGAATGGCCCGATGCGCTCGAGGCATACGAGCGGGCGCTGCAGGTGCTGCCGACATATCACGAGGCGGGGCTCGCGCTGGCCGACCTCGAGCGCCGGCTCGGCCGGCTGCGGTCCGCGATCGCGCGGCTCGCCGATCTGCTTGAGCAGGACCCCTACGATCTCGACGCGCTGCTGCTCCTGGGCCGATCACTGCTCGAGGACGCGCGCGCCACGGCGGCGCTCGAAGCGTTCCGCCGCGTGCTGAAGTTCGACCGGGAGCACGTCGCTGCCCTGTTTTACGAGGGCGTCGTGCTGGCGCGGCTGCGCCGCTACCCGGAAGCGGTCCACGTATGGGAGCGCGTGACCCGGCTCGACCCCTCGGGACCGTTCGCGCAGCGGGCGCGCATGCACGCGCGCACCGCGGTGGATCTGCAGCACATCTTCACCTCCGACGCGGCCTGACCGATGGCGATCGAAGGCCCGCTGCGGGAACTCGGCATCCACGACGTCTTCCAGCTGCTCGACCTCAGCCGGAAAACCGGGGTGCTGCGGGTCACCTCCGAGCTGCGACACAACGCCGGGACGATCTACTTCGACGACGGCGCCGTGATCTACGCCGAGATTCGCAGCAACCCGCACCCGCTCGGTGGACTGCTGCTGCGCAGCGGCAAGATCAGCGAGGCGGATCTCGAGCGCGCCCGCGACATGCAGGCACGCCAGGGGGATCCCCGCCGCCTCGGTGAGATCCTCGTTTCGATCGGTGCCGTCACGCCGCGTGAGCTGCAGCGCCAGGTGCGCTTCCAGGTCGAAGAGGTCGTGTTCGAGGTGATGGGGTGGCGCGAAGGGTACTTCTCCTTCACCGAAGGGCCTCTGACCGACGTCACGACCGAGGCGATGGTCCGGATCTCGACCGAAGCGCTCTTGATGGAGGGCGCGCGCCGCATCGATGAGTGGGCGCGCATCGAAAAGCGCGTGCCGCACCTCGGCGTCGTCCCGACCTACGCGCCGGCCGCCGAGGGCGGGGACATCGACCTGCTGCCGCCCGAGTGGGAGGTGCTGGCACTGATCGACGGCGAGCGCGATCTGCGGGCGATCGCCGCGACGCTGGGCCGCTCCGACTTCGACATCGCCAAGACGTTGTTCGGTCTCGAAAGCGCCGGCCTCATCGTGCTGCTCGACCCCGGCACGGCGCCGCGCGGCCGGACCAGCGTGCCCGATGCGGCGGCGCTCGTGGCGGAGGCAGAGGACGCGTTCGTGCGCCAGGACCTCGAGCGCGCGCGTGCCGCCGCAGAGCGGGCGGCCGCCGTACAACCGCACCATCCCTCGGTGCACCTGCTTCTGGGGCGTATCCAGTTCGCGGCCGGTCGCCCGGCGGAAGCGGTGGAGGAGCTCCGGCGCGCACAGCGGCTCGACCCGCTCGTCGTGCCCGCCTATCGCTTGCTCGGGTATGCCCTGGTGCAGGTGGGGCGCTTCGCGGAAGCGGTGGAGCAGTGGGAGCAATGGGAGCGGCTCGCGCCCAATGACGAGCGCGAGCTGGCGTTCCAGGACGAGGTGCGGGCCGCGAGGTCTGCCGCGCAGGTGTTCGCCGGTTCCCGGGTCGGCGTGACGGGAGGGGCGCGTGTCTGACGACGTCAAGGCGCTCTCGGCCGAGCTGGCGGGCGATCCACAGAGCCTCGTGTTCCTGCGGCTCGGCGAGCTGCTGCGACAGAAGCGGCAGTTCGACGCTGCGTCGCGCGTGGCGATTCACGGGCTGGAGCGCCATCCTCATCTCGCCGATGCGCACGACCTGCTGGCCCGCATCCTGGCCGACGCTCACGATTACGAGCGCGCATTCGACGAATGGGACATGACGCTGCGCATCGCCCCCCAGCACACCGGCGCGCTGAAGGGGCTCGCGTTCCTCTACTTCAAGATCGGGGACCTGGCCCAGGCGGAGACGCACCTCCAGGCTGCGCGGGACGCCGCGCCCGATGACCCGACGATCGATCAGGCGTTCGCCGTGATCCGCGGCGAAGCCGGTGCGACGCTCGCCGCGGCCCCCCCGCCCCCCCCGCCCCCCACGCCCGCAGCACCGGTGGTACCGCCATCAGAGGTGGCGCCCACTCCCGAGCGGGCGTCGGAGACGGTGGTCCCGGTGCCGGACGAGCAGATTTTCGCGGGCCTCGAGGGTGCGCAGGAGGGGTTGCTGCTGCTCGACGCCGCGGGTCTGGTGCTGGGCGGCGCGCTCAAGACGCCGGATGGGGCTGACGTCACCGAAGCCGTCGCGGCGTATCTCGCGGGGGTGTCGCAGGAATCGGCGCGCGCCGCGCGCCTGCTCGACTTGGGGTCGTGGCGCGGGTTGTCCGCCGAGGGGCAGGGCGGGCACGTATACCTCGCGCAGCCGACCCCGCAGTCGCTGCTGCTCTTGATGCGCGACCGGTCGTTGCCGCTCGGACGCCTCGGTCTCCTGGCGCAGCGCGCCGCCCACGTGGCTCGCCTGTGGCTGGAGCGGCAGCGATGAGCGCTGCCCCCTCGCCTCTGGGCCGCGCCCTCGATCTCATCACCCGCGTGCGCGGGGTGCGCGGCGCGATGGTCGTGTCGCGCGCCGATGGGCTGGTCGTGGCGGAGCAGCTGATGGAGGGGATCAGAGGCAGCGCCGTCGCCGCGCTGGCGGCGAGTCTCGCGGGACGGCTGCAGCGCGCGATGGTGTCGGCCGGGCTCGGCCCGAGCCAGTTCTGGCATTTGCAATGCGATCACGGCGCGTTACTGGTCGTGCCGGCGGGCGAGGAGGCGGGGCTGTTGCTCGTCGCGGTGACCGAGGCTGACGTGAACGTCGGGTTGGTGCGCCTCGAGCTGTTGCGCGCGGCCGAGACGGCCGCATGACCGTGGTGCGGGCCGTCGAGACCTGGACCCTCGAGCCGCTCACCACGTACGTGACCGAGGCGGGCGTCCGGCTCGTGCTGCTGATGACGCCGGCAGGGCAGGTGCTGGCGCAATCGGGTTTTTCGCGCGCCATCGACGTGATGGCGGCGTCGGCGCTGGGGGCGGCGATCGTGGCGTCGACCAACGAGCTGGCGCGGCAGATGGGGCAGCCGCCATTCGCCGGGCTGACCCACCAGGGGCGGCGTCACGGGATTTTCCTGAGCGCGTTCGACACCGATCGCGGGCCGCTCATCGTGCTCGTCGTCTACGAGCTCGACGCTTCGAGTCTCGGCTTGGTGCAGTTATTCTTGGAGCAACTGGTGGCCGATTTGCGCGCCGCGAGCCCGAAGGCGGGTGTCCCCAGGCAGGTGCTGGCGGCCGACTTCGAGCGCGAGCTCAACGACAGCCTCAACTCGCTGTTCGGGAGATAGGGCACTCGTGTCCCTCGTCAACTTCACGACGCGCGAAATCACGTGCAAGATCGTCTACTATGGCCCGGGGCGATCGGGCAAGACGACCAACCTCCACTACATCTACGGCCGCGTGCCCGAATCGCGCCGAGGTCGCATGGTGTCGCTCGCGACGCAGACCGATCGCACGCTGTTCTTCGACTTCCTGCCGATCGACCTGGGACAGATCTCGGGGTTCACCACCCGCTTCCAGCTCTATACCGTGCCGGGGCAGGTGTATTACAACGCCACGCGGCGCCTCGTGCTGCAGGGTGCCGATGGCGTGGTGTTCGTGGCCGACAGCCAAGCGCGCCAGCTCGACGAAAATCTCGAGAGCCTGCAGAACCTGCAGGCCAATCTGCTCGACCACTCGATCGATATTCGCACGATGCCGCTCGCCCTGCAGTACAACAAGCAGGACCTGCCGCGCGAGCTGATCCTCCAGCCCGCCGAGCTCGACGATGCGCTCAACTTTCGCGGCGTTCCGAGCTTCCCGGCGGATGCGCTGCACGGGCACGGCGTGTTCGAGACGCTCAAATCGATCACTGAGCTCGTGCTCCGCCGCCTGGCGCAGGGAGCGACGGTGTGACGACCGCGCTGAACCCGAAGTTCACCTTCGACACGTTCGTCGTCGGGGGAGCCAACCGGCTGGCGGTCACCGCGGCCCGCACCGTGGCCGAGAGCCCGGGCTCGGCGTACAACCCGCTCTTCATCTACAGCGGGTCCGGCCTCGGGAAAACGCACCTCCTGATGGCCATCGGCGCGGCCGCCAAGCGGCTCGCGCCCGACTTGAACGTCGAATACCTGACGCTCGACGAGTACGTCGAGGCGTTCCATGCCGCGATCGCGGCGGGACAGGGCGACGCGTTCCGCCGCCGTTTTCAAACGGTGGATGTGTTGCTCATCGACGACGTGCAGTTCCTCACCAACCGCCTCGAGATGCAGGCCGAGTTGCTGCGCCTGTCGGAGGCGCTGCAGGCCGCGGGTCGCCAGATCGTGCTCACCAGCGACCGCACGCCCGTCGACATCGAGAATCTCGACGAGCGGCTGATCTCGCGGTTCTCGGGCGGGCTGGTCGTCGATATCGGCGCCCCCGACTACGAGACCCGGGTCGCGATCCTGCGCCGCAAGTCGGAGGAGCGCGGCGCGGAATTTCAGCCCGGAGTGCTCGAGACGGTGGCGGCCGCCAGCTTCGCGAACGTGCGCGAGCTGATGGGGGTGCTCAACCGGCTCGTCGCCTACCAGGCAGTGAACGAGACGCCGCTCAACGCCGAAGGGGCGAAGCAGCTCCTCGGGGTCGAGACCCGTTCATCCACCGCCGCACCCGCCGCCCCGAGCGAGCGCGGTCCCACCCCCGATGAGTTCGCCGCGTTCCTCACGGATGTCACCGTCACCGTCGGGAAGGCGGTGGAAGCGTGGCGTGCCCGTATCGCGGAGGCGATCCTGCGCTGGGAGGGCGAGGGGTACCGGACCCGGCGGCTCGAAGCGCTGCTCGAGCAGGAAACGCCTATCGCGCCCGACGAGGAGATCGCGACGTTCGCGCGCGACGTGGAGCGGCTGCGGGTGCTGGAGGCCGAGGTCGCGCAGTTCGATCCGCAGTCCGCGGGGCAGAGCGTGTTCCGCGACCCCGAGCGGATGGTCGAAGCGGAGGAAGTGGCCGCGCGCGTGCGGGCCGGCGCCGCTCCCCCCCCCGCGCCCTCGGCGGCGCTGCCGTTCTCGAGCTTCGCGGTCGGGACGTCGAACCAGCTGGCCGTCAACGTGGCGCGCGAAGTGATCGAGGAGCCGGGCCGGCGCTACAACCCGCTCGTTTTCATCGGGAAGAGCGGGGTCGGGAAATCGCATCTCCTGAATGCGCTGGGACTCGAGCTGGCGCGCCAGCCGGGGGCGGTGGTGGCCTGTCTCTCGACCCAGGCGTTCATCGACGAGCTGATCACGGCCCTCGACGGCAACCGCATGGAGTGGTGGCGGGCTCGCTACCGCCGCGCCACGGCCCTGCTGCTCGACGACATCCACCTGATCGGCGGCAAGGATCGCACGCAGGAGGAGCTGTTCAACCTCTTCAATCTCTTCCAGGATCTCGAGCGCCAGCTGGTGTTCACGGCGCCGGCGCATCCCAAGACGCTGCAGGGGATCGAGCAGCGTATCGCGTCGCGGCTCGAGGGCGGTCTCGTGGTGGAGCTCGCCGAGCCGGACCGCGAAGTGCGCCGCGTCGTGGTGCAGCGGGCCCTCGGCGCCCAGGAGGTCCCCGACGACCCCGCGTTGATCGACTACCTCGCCGATCGTCCGGCGGACTCGGTGCGCAGCCTGATCGGTTTGTTGCAGCGCGTCGTCGGCGCCGCCGCCGCGCAGGACGTGCCGGTGAGCGCGGGACTGGCGCGCGAGGTGCTTGAAGGCGGGACGGCCGCCGAGCGCCGCCGCACCGTGGGCTTCCGAACGTCGGGGATCGTGGTGTCGAGCGCCGGCGGTGTGCGCAGCCGCGAGAAAATCGTTTGGGACTGGGGGGCGCCGGCGGATCGTCTCATCGAGGAGCTGCGCTAGATGGCGATCAAGGGCTCACTGCGCGAAGCGTCGCTCCCCGACGTGTTGCAGCTCCTGGCGCTGGGGCAGAAGACCGGGTGCCTCTCGATCGCCGACCGTTCGAACTTCGGCTACATCTTTTTCGATCGCGGGCGCATCTGCTACGCCTCGATCGTCAACCGCCGCGATCGCCTCGGTGATATCCTGGTCAAGCACGAGAAGATCACGCAGGATCAGCTCGACACCGCCGTCGCGCGCCAGACGCGCGAGCGCGACAAGAAGCTGGGCGAGATCCTCGTCGAGCAGGGTGCCATCTCGCAGCCCGAGCTGGAGCGCTACATCCGCGTCCAGATCGAGGAGGCGGTGTACTTCCTGTTTACCTGGACCCAGGGGACGTTCAACTTCGAGGCCGACGTTCGCCCCGAGCGGCAGGACTTTCTCGTGTCCATCAATCCGGAGTCGCTGCTGCTCGAAGGCGCCCGCCGGGTGGATGAGTGGGGTCTCATCGAGAAGAAGGTCCCATCCTTCGACATCATCTTCATCGTCGATCACGAACGGCTCGACATCAGCGAGGCCACGCTCACCGAGGCGCAGCAGCGCATCCTGCCGCTGCTCGACGGCTCGCGCGACGTCAATCAGGTCGTGGAAGACTCGGGGATGGGGGAGTTCGAGGTGGGCAAGTCGATCTACGGGCTGATCACCGCCGGGTTCCTGCACCGCGCCGGCCGCACGACGTCGGCCGAATCGGGTGCCGCCAGCGATGCCCGGGTCGAGGAGCACCGCAACCTCGGGGTGGCGTTCTACAAGACGGGGATGCTGGATGAAGCGGCGCGCGAATTTCGCCGCGTCGCCGAGCTGCGCAACGGAGACGCCTACGCCCTCTTCTTTCTCGGTCTCGTCGCTCTGAAGCAGGCTCGCTGGCGCGAGGCGATGGAGTCGCTGCGCAGCGCCGCGGAGAAGGGCGGCAACCGTCCCGCCGTGCTCCACAACCTCGGATTCGCCTACGAGCAGCTGGGCCGGCTGGACGAGGCCGAGGCGGCATGCGCGGAAGCCGCGTCGCGCGCGCGTAACGACCCCCGCATCTATCTCGGCTGGGGCATCGTGGCCCTGAAGCGCGGCGATCATGCCGGCGCGAGCGGCCGCCTGGACCGCGCCAAGGAGCTCTACGGGACGCATCAGCCGCCCGCCATCTGGTATTGGGCGCGGGCGCTCGCCGCCGGCCTGGGCTCGGACTTTGAAACCGCCGAACAGATCGGGGCGACGGGCATCGCGTCGTTTCCGGCGAACGCGGTGTTGCGCAACAATCTCGCGGTCTTGCGCGAGCTGTCCGGAGACCTGCGCGGCGCCGAGGAACTCATCCGGATGGCGATCCGCGACGAGCCCTCGCAGCCGCAGCTGTCGAAGAATCTCGGAGACCTGGCGTACCGCGCCTCGCGTTACGACGAGGCATGGGCGGCGTACCGTCGCGCGATCGAACTCGCGCCGGACCTCGGCGACGACGTCTACTTCAAGCTCGGCAACATCGCCTACAAGCGAAACGATCGGGACCTGGCGGCGCAGCTATGGCGCCGCGCGCTCGAGCTCAACCCGCATCACGAGCTCGCGAAAACCAACCTGGAGACTCTGAGCACCTTGCAGTGAGTGAGTCACCGGAGGAGCAGGCCTTCCGGGCATTGACGGAGAAGATCACGCAGGCCCGGGGCGTGTGCTGCGACGCGTACAAGGATCGTTGTCTGAAGCGGCGCATCGCGGTCCGCATGCGCGCCCGCGGCGTCCACAGCTTCGCGGATTACAGCCGCCTTCTGGATAGCGACGGGCACGAATACGACCGCCTGCTCGATGCGCTCACGATCAACGTCACGAAATTCTTTCGAAACGCCGAGACCTGGGCCGCGCTCGCGCCATTCCTGGCGGAGCGGTGGCAGGCGCGCGCCGGCGCCGTCGCGGTGTGGTCGGCGGGGTGCGCGTCGGGCGAGGAGCCGTATAGCGTCGCGGCGGCGCTCGCCGAGACGGCGCGGGTCACCGGAACGGGCGAGTGGCTGCCGCGCGCGCGGGTCCTCGCCACCGACATCGATCGCAAGAGCCTCGAGCGGGCCGCGGCGGCGCGCTACCCCGCCAGCGCGTTCAGTGAAACGCCGCCCGACGTGCTGCGTCGCTGGATCGAGCCGCCCGCGGCGGACGGCACCCGCACACCCGTGGCTGCCGTGCGGTCGCTGGTCACGGTCCAGCGCCACGACCTGACCTCCGGCCGCCTGCCGGGCGGAGGCCCGTTCGATCTCGTCGTGTGCCGCAATGTCGTGATCTACTTCGATCGCGAGACCCAGGAACGCCTGTTTCAGCTGTTCGCCGCGTCGCTGCGTCCCGACGGGCTGTTGTTGCTCGGCAAGGTGGAAACCCTGCTCGGGCCGGCGCGCGATCTGCTGCGCATGGAAAACCCCCGCGAGCGCATCTACCGGAGGCCGGCGTGACGGTTGCCGCCGCCTCGACCGAGCGGTACGTGCGGGTCGCCGAATGGGCGTTGGAGCGGCAGGGCATCATCGTCACGCTCGGCCTCGGGTCGTGCGTCGCCATCATGCTGCACGATCCGGAAGCGCGCATCGGAGCGATGGCGCACGTGTTGCTGCCGTCGCACAGCCTCGCGCGCGATCAAAGCAATCCCGCCAAGTTTCCCGAGACCGCGGTGCCGTTTCTGGTGCAACAGATGCTCGCCGCCGGCGCGAGCCGCCAGCGGCTGGTCGCAAAGCTCGCGGGAGGGGCCAGCATGTTCGCCCAGCTCATGACGCCGGGCACGGTGCAGATGGGTGAGCGCAACATCGCCGCATCGCGCGCCGCGCTGCGCGCCGCGTCGATTCCGATCGTCGGCGAGGCGGTGGGCGGCGAGCGGGGGCGCTCGGTCCGGTTCTGGCCGCGCAACGGTCGCGTCGAGACCCGTACGGTGGGAGGCGACGACGTCGTCATCTGAGCGGCAGCCGACGGTACTGGTCGTTGACGACAGCGCGCTGATGCGCCGCGTGCTGTCCGACGTGCTGGGGGGCGAGCGGGGCGAAGGTCCGTTCCGCGTCGTCGGATCGGCGCGCGATGGGTTCGACGCGGTGCGCAAGGTTCACCAGCTGCAGCCCGATCTCGTGACGATGGATCTCGAGATGCCCGAGCTGGATGGACTGGGCGCCATTGGGTACATCATGTCCGAGACGCCGCGGCCGATCGTCGTCGTCAGCGCGCACGCCGGTCCCGGGACCGAGGCCGCGATCCGGGCCCTGGAGCTCGGCGCGGTAGAGATCGTCGCCAAGCCGGTGGACGGGAGCCGCGACGCACTGCTCGCGATGGGGCCGCGACTCATCGCCGCGGCACGGGCGGCCCTGGCTGCGGACGTGACCCGGCTGTCGGTGCTGGCGCGGCCGCCGATGCCGGCGCCGCGCCCGCCGACCCTGGAGCTGGGACGGCGCGCGCAGCTGGCGCTCGCGATCGCGGCGTCGACGGGCGGGCCGCGCGCACTCGCCGAAGTCATCCCGCGGCTGCGCGTGGGCCAGCATGCCGCCGTGCTCGTCGTCCAGCACATGCCGCCGCGCTTCACGCGCAGTCTGGCGGAACGGCTCAGCAGCATGAGTGCCCTGCGTGTGGTCGAAGCCGATGCGGGTGCACCGCTCGTCGCCGATACGGCGTACGTGGCGCCGGGCGATTATCATATGCGGGTGGCGGCGGCCGAAGATGGACCGGTGATCCAGCTGGACCAGGGTCCGCCGGTGTGGGGCGTTCGTCCCGCTGCCGATCCGCTGTTCCGATCCGTCGCCGAGGTGTTCGGTCCGCGTGCGGTGGGCGTCGTGTTGACCGGCATGGGGCGGGACGGCGCCGAGGGGTTGCGCGCCATCCATGACGCCGGCGGCGCCGGCCTCGCGCAGGACAAGGACACGGCGGTGATCGCCGGCATGCCGTCGGCGGCCGTTCAGGCGGGTGGGGTCGACGCCGTGGTGCCGCTCGGGCAGATCGCCGAGCGAGCGGGTATCGAGCTCGCGCGGCGCGGCGCGACGCTGGCGGCACGGTGAGTCTCGGCTTCCTGCTGGTCCGGGCCGAGCGGCATGCTTACGGGTTGCCGTTGGAGCGCGTCGTCGAGGTGGCGGATCTCGAGGACGTGATGGATGTGCCTCGCGCGGATCCATCGGTGCGGGGGCTGACCCCGCTGCGCGGCAAGCTCGTCCCGTTGGTACACCTGGGGGCATTCCTCGGCGGGCGGGAGCCGCCGGACCAGCGCGGGCGCGCGGCGGTGCTGATCGAGCTGGCCGGCCGTTACCTCGCGCTCGAAGTGGATGATGCCGACGAAGTGATTCGTGGCGCGGCCCTGCCGCTCCCCGACGGCGAGTCGCTGCCGTGGGCGGTGGGTGTGGCGGCGCGCACGACGGGTCTGGTGCCGATCCTCGATCTCGAGGCACTGGGAGAGCGGATCCGATGACGACGACGACGGGCGACGACGTCCAGCTCGTCACCTTCCGGGTGGCGGGGCAGGAGTTCGCCTTCAACATCTTCCAGGTCGAGCGCATTCTGCGCTACGAGGCGCCCGCCAGGCTGCCCAAGGCGCCCGAATTCCTGGAGGGGGTACTGCAGTATCAGGGCGATCCGGTGCCCGTGATCGACCTGCGCAAGCGACTCGGCGTCGCCGCGCCGCTGAAGGACGAGACGCGGACGATCGTGCTCGACTGGGAGTCGTCCAGGATCGGCGTCGTCGTGGACGCGGTGACCGAAGTACTGCAGATCGCGGCGTCCGAGGTCAGCCAGCCGCCGCCGATCGTGAAAGGGCTGGCCGCCGAATACATCACCGGCCTGGTGGGGCGGGAGGGCCGAACGATCATCGTGCTCAATACCGGCAAGCTGCTCGCGTCGAGAGAGAAGCTCGCGTTGACGGCCGCGCTAGCGGAACGGGCGGGCGCGTGAATCGCGGATCGCCCGGGGTCGCGCTCCGCGCCGAGTACGATCAGATCGTGCAGCGGCTCGACACCGCGTCGAACCAGGCGGAGCGTGACGCCGTCAAACGCGACATCATCACGTTCTTCAAGCAGGTCGACGGTTTGCTCGCCGAGCTCGGCGCGCTGAAGGAAGACATCCGCGTCCTGGTCGACAAGTACAAGCAGCTGCAGGCGGCGTCGAGCGCCGAGGCGGCCGCGCCGGAATTCACGGGCGTGCGTCCCGCCGTAAAGGCCGATCACATCGGCGCTTCGACCTACATCGAGAAGGGGTGGAGCCTGATCTCGCTGGGCGATCACGACGGCGCGATCACCGCCCTCGAGAAGGCGCTGCAGCTCTCACCCGGGGAAACCCAGGCGGAGTCGCTGCTCGGCTGGGCGCAGATGCTGCATGGCGACTACGACGACGCGCTCTCGACCTTTCAGAAGGTGCTGATGAAGGAGCCGGCGAATTCCCTCGCGCGCATCAACGTCGGCTACATCTGCCTCAAGAAGCGGATCTTCGGCGAAGCGATCGAGCATCTCTCCAAGGCGATCCGGCTCGACAACGACAAGAAAGCCACCCTCTACGCCCACTTCTATCTCGGCCTCGTGTATCTCAGCCGCGAGATGTACGAGGATGCGCAGACCTTCTTCCAGAAGACGCTGCATCTGGGACCTAACCTGATCGAGGCCTACTACGAGCTGGGCCGGGCGTACTGGTTCGGCGGCGACAAGGA
Organism: Gemmatimonadales bacterium; assembly: GCA_033853695.1. Taxonomy (GTDB): domain Bacteria; phylum Gemmatimonadota; class Gemmatimonadetes; order Gemmatimonadales; family GWC2-71-9; genus DASTHG01. The sequence continues at coordinate 38,391 of JAWOLH010000010.1, forward strand.
ACGCGCGAAGCGCACCTGGGAAGAGGGGTTCAAGGCCAACAAGTTCAATCCCTGGGGGAAGCGCTGCCAGCAGACCCTCGAAGAGGTGGGACGGGGCGAGGAGCCGCCGCACCCCTGACGGCACTAACTGCTTGACGGCATTTGCATTACGGGGTAGAATGCGGGCCTCATGTCCGAGCCGACTCTCGCCCGTTCCCGCCTGCGGTATGGGCCACGCAATTTCGCCTTGTTAGGCGCCGCGCTGGCGAGCGTCGTCGTCGGGTATCTGCTGCTCGCCAATGGCTCGACTGTTGCAGCGCCGATTCTGCTGGTTTTGGGTTATTGCCTGTTTTTCCCGGTCGGTCTGGCCCTCTAACGTCTCGCGTGGACGGGCGAATAGCTCAGCGGTTCAGAGCGCCTGCCTTACACGCAGGAAGTCGGGGGTTCGAATCCCTCTTCGCCCACTGGGGTAGGATTGCACACACGGAGGAATGACAGCGTGAGAGTGCTTCACGTACTCGCCGTTCTCACGGTCGGTGCGGGCGGGAGTCTTGCGGCGCAGCTCGCCGCTCCACAGCCGACGGAACGGCTGCTGGTGCTGCCGCTCGGTGTCACGACGGCGGCGGATTCGGCTGCGAGCATCGCCACGACGGACGCCGCGCGGGCGCGAATCATTTCGCTCGCGCGCTACAAGGTCAACGTCATTCCGAAGCAGAAGCTTTGCGAGGTATTGGCGCAGTCGGGCTTCGGGTGCGATGTGCTGATCACCCCGCAGCAGGCGGAACAGCTCTCGAAGGCACTCGGCATCAATTCCTACACGTCCGGTCTGTTGACGCGCTCGGGGAATACCTACGCCGCCAGGTTCCACGTCATCTCCGGCGCGTCTGGGTTCGCGTCCACGTTCACCGTCAGCGGTGCGGCGACCCCTGCGGCGCTCGGCGAAGCGATCGCCCAGCGACTGTCGAACATCGTCAAAGCCGCGGAGTACGCGCGCAACTGCAACGATCAGCGCAGCCGCAATTCGCTCGACCGGGCTCTGTCGGAAGCACGCAGGGCCTTTACGGTCGAGCCGAACCTCGCCGCCGCCTGGCTGTGCATCGCAACGGTGTATGAGGTCAAGCACTCGTCGGACAGCATCGAAGCGGCCTATCGCGGCGCGCTGAAAGGCGATTCGGCCAACACCGAGGCGTGGGGCCGGCTGGCGCAGACGCAGATGCAAAGAGGGGACACCGCCGGGTCCATCAATACGTTCACTCAGATGCTGGATCAGAACCCGAGCGACAAGAACCTCCGCAACGCCCTGGCCAACCAGCGACTGCAGCGCAAGGAGTATGTGGACGCGATGCACCTGGTGAGCGATGGGTTGAAGCTCACGCCCGGGGACCAGCAGTTGTCCGAGACGCGCAAGCGGATCGCGCTGGACGGGGCGGCGAACGCAACCGATCCGGCGGTCCTGACGACGATGTCGGATACCCTGCTCGCGATCTTGCGCACGGAAGCCGACGCCGACTCCGCGAAGCTGGCCGACACGAACAACCTCAAGCTGGCGATCGGCACGGCGCAGAAGATCAACGACACCACGGCCTACATCTGGTGGGCCCGCGCCGCGGTGCGCCACTACCCGTCGTCAGTCTCCTTCATCAAGCAGCTGGCGGGGGCGTATTTGCTGGCCGGACCGATGGATTCGGCCCTCGCCTACTATCAGAAGGCGCTGGCCCAGAACCCGAACGACGTACAGACGAGCCTCCTGATCGCCAAGACGCTCGTCGACAACGCCGTCTGGGACACGTCCAAGTCGGGTCCGTGCCAGCGCGCGAAGGACACCGTGTGCCTGCGCAACCTGCGGATCCCGTTCGTCGCCAAGGTAAATCCCGCGCGCCAGTACCTGGGAGTCGGGTACGCGGCGCCCGATACGGGGCTGCGTCTCACCGCATATGTCGTCGGCCTGTCGGGCGGGTCGAAACTCGCGCAGGCCACCGCATACGAAGACTCCTACGTGTGGCTCGATCAGCTCCTGAATGAGATGGGGCCGGCCCCCGCGGCGGGCGCCACGGGTCCCAAAGAGCAGATTCGCGCGCAGGCCAGCTTCTGGTTCGGTATCGCGTCGGCGATCACGCTTCAGGAGCCGTATAAGAAGATGGTCGAACACAAGAGCTGCGACGAAGCGAAGGCCGTCAACGACCGAATCGCGCGCGGGATGGCGGCGATCGATTTCGGCGGACGGGTCGCCCCCCCCGTGGCCGCACAGATGCGCGGCATCTTCGCGCAGTACGCGACGAACATGCCAAAGGTGAAGCAGGCATTCAAGTGCAGGAATTTCTGATTATATTCCCGCGCTCGTGTTCGTGGGGCTGTAGCTCAGCTGGTTAGAGTGCCGGTCTGTCACACCGGAGGTCGCGGGTTCGAGCCCCGTCAGCCCCGCCTGAACCCCGACCCGGGGAGCCCGAGGTTCCGGCTCCGTCTGCAGCCCCAGACGGAGCCGTCGTTTTTGTGACCACCGCCTTTCACGTCCCCGCCTTGTCCCGAACCGTGACCGACTGGGTCGCGGGGAGCCGCCGCGCGGTGGACGCAACGGCCGGGGGAGGCGGGCATACGGCGCTGCTCCGCGCCGCGGGGGCCACGGTGCTGGCGATCGATCGTGATCCGGTCGCATTGGCCGCGGCGCGAGCGGCCCTCGGCGATGCGGGAATTACGTGGCTCGAGGCCCCATTCGCCTCCGACAAGGCACTCGACGCCGTGCGTGCGTTTCGCCCCGACCGCATTCTCCTCGACCTCGGAGTGTCCTCCCACCAGCTCGATGAGGCGTCTCGCGGGTTTTCGTTCCGCCCGGGCGCTCCGCTCGACATGCGCATGACGCCGGGCAAGGGTCCAACGGCGGCCGACGTCCTCAACACGTGGACGGAGCAGCAACTGGAGGCGGCCTTTCGGGAGTTTGCCGACGAGCCGCGCGCCCGGGGGCTGGCGCGGTCGGTGGTGCGGCGGCGCCGGCGCGCGGCGTACGCGACGAGCGACGACTTCGTCAACGCGATCCGCGAGGTGCTGGGACCCCGGTCGGGGCCGGGCGACTTCGCCCGCCTGTTTCAGGCAGTGCGCATCGCCGTCAACGATGAACGGGGGCAGCTGGCTCGCGCCCTCCCCGCGTTGCGCGACGCGCTCGTCCCGGGCGGTCGGCTCGGCGTCATCAGTTATCATTCGGGCGAGGATCGTCTCGTGAAACAGACCTTTCGCGACTGGGCGCGTGCCTGCATCTGCCCACCGGGACAGCCGGTGTGCACCTGCCGGGGACGTCCGCTCGGCGAATTGCTGACGAAGAAGGCGGTGTCGCCCGACGCGAACGAAATCGCGGCCAATCCGCGCGCGCGCTCGGCGCGGTTCCGCGCCTTCGCCACCGCTCGAGCGGCGGGGAACGATGGCGCTTAGGGGCCGGCACTGGTTCTTTATCTGGCTGGTCGCGGCGTGCGCCGCGCTGTGGCTCGTCATCTGGCGCACGACCGATGGCTTTCGCACGGCGCGTACCCTGAACGAGGTGCGGGAACAGCGGGCGGTGCTCGAGGGCAAGCGCGCCAATCTCGAGACCCGCATCCGCGCCGCCGAGAGCCGGGAACAGCTCATCCCGCGCGCCGAGCGACTCGGGCTGCGGGCCGCGCGCGACTCGGAAATCTTCCGGATCACGGCCCCGGCGCAGGCACCCGCGACCCCAGCCCCCGCCTCCAGCCACTGAGCGATGGCGAAGCCCGCCGTCCGTTTGCAGGCGCTCCAAATCGCGATCACGGCCGGCCTGATCGGTGTCGTGGTGCGCGCCGGCCAGGTGCAGGTGCTGCAAGGACGACGCTACGCCGAAGAGGAGCGCGCGCAGCGCACCGAGCGCCTGGAGCTCGACGCGCGCCGCGGCGCCATCTACGACCGGAACGGAACGGCGATCGCGCTCACCCAGGAGACGTATCACGTCGGGATCGCCCCCAACGAGCTGCGCGATCCGACGCGCGACGCCGCGACGATCGCGCGCGCATTGCGCCTCCCGCCGGGGAGCGTGCTCGATCAGCTGCGCAAGCGCTACCTCTACTATGCGGGACCGTACAGCGCCGTCGAGATCGAGCGGATTCGTGCCCTGCGCGGCGTGCACCTCGAGGCGGTGTTGAACCGGTTCTATCCGTCACCCGATTTCGCCCGCGCCGTGATCGGCCGCGTGGGAACCGACGGGCACGGCGCGTCCGGCCTCGAGCGCACCTTCGACAGCCTGCTCGCCGGCACGGCGGGCGCCGCCGTCGTGCTCAAGGATCGTGCGGGACGCGAGTACGAATCGCCGGCCCGTCTCATCGCCGCGCCGGTGCCGGGCGCCGACATTGTCCTCACGCTCGATGCCGAGCTGCAGGAGATCGCCGAGCGGGCGCTCCGCGAGGCGGTGCGGGAGACCGATGCCGCGGGCGGCGACGTGGTGATCCTCGATCCCAAAACCGGGGAGCTGCTCGCCGTAGCCTCGCTACGGCGCGATGGCAGCTCGCCGCCGAGCGCGTTCACCGACACCTACGAGCCGGGCTCGCTCGCGAAGATCTTCGCCGCCGCGGCGCTTCTGGAGCTCGCCCGGGTGCATCCCGCCGATCGCGTCTCCGGAGAAGGGGGGCGATACAAGCTGCCGGGGCGTCCGGTGCTCCAGGACGATCACCCGCTGCCCTCGTTGACGCTCGCCGACGCGATCGCCGTGTCGAGCAACATCGCGATGGCGAAGTTCGCGCAGCGCATGACGCCGCGCGAACAATACGCGGTGCTGCGCGACTTCGGGCTCGGCACTCCGACGGGCGTCGAGTTTCCATCGGAATCACCCGGGCGCCTGCGGCTCCCCTCCGACTGGTCGGGGACGAGCCAGGTCAGCCTGGCGATCGGCTACGAGGTCGCCGTCACGCCGCTCCAGATCGCCGCGGCATATGGTGCGATCGCCAACGACGGCGTGCTGCTCGCGCCGGCGCTGGTGCGGGAGGTGCGCGCCCCCTCGGGGGACGTCCTCTATCGCCACCGCACCGAGCCGGTGCGGCGCGTCGTCTCTGCGGAGGTCGCCCGGCAGTTGCGCGGACTGTTGCGCGGCGTCGTGCAGCGCGGCACGGGGTCGAGCGCGATGCTGGCGCACTTCGAGCTGGCGGCGAAGACGGGGACGGCGCGCCGCGTGGTGCACGGGCATTACGCCCCCAACGAGTACACCGCGTCCTTCGCCGCGCTGTTTCCCGCGGACGATCCGCAGATCGTCGTCGTCGTGAAGATCGACGACCCCGATCCGGGCAAGAAGGGATACTTCTCCGCCACGACCGCGGCGCCCGTGACGCGCTCGCTGCTCGAGCAGGCGCTCGCGTCGCGTACCGTGACGTTGAACGAAGCGCGGCTCGTGTCGGCACCCGCCGCGCCCGCCGCGCCGCTCGCGGACGACGACGGTACGGTGCCGTACGTCGTGCCCTGGCCCTACCGTCCCGACACCGCCGCCGCGGGACCGGCGCGCGTCGTTCCCGATGTGTCGGGCCAGCCGCTCAGGGAAGCGGTGCGCAGCCTGCATCGCCGCGGTTTCCGGGTGACGCTGCGCGGGTGGGGGACCCCGGACCACACCGCTCCGGCGGCCGGGAGCACGGCGCCGGCTGGCTCGATCGTCACGCTCTTCGCCGGCTCGCCACAATGACGCGGACGGCGGAGCTCATCGGCGGCCTGCGGGCCGCCGGGCTGCTCGCGGCCGAGCCCCCCGGCCCGCTGCCGGAGATCACCGGCCTCACCGCCGACACCCGCCGGCTCGCACCCGGGATGCTGTTCTGCGCGGTGCGCGGCGCGGTAGAGGACGGGCATCGCTACGTGCCGCGGGCGCTCGAGCGAGGCGCCGTGGCGGCGCTCGTCGAACGGCGACAAGCGGTGCTGCTGCCTCAGATCGTCGTCACCGATGGCCGCCGCGCCGCCGCACTCGCCGCGGAGCTGTGGTACGGTCATCCGGCGGGTCGGCTCGACCTCATCGGCGTCACGGGCACGAACGGCAAGACGACGACCGTGACGCTCGCCCGGCACGTCCTGCAGGCGGTGGAGCCGATGGGTTCGATCGGCACGCTTGGCGCCGTGGCGCCCGACGGCACGTCCGTCGCGAGCGAGGCAGGGAATCTCACGACGCCCGGGCCAATCGACCTGCAGGCCACCCTGGCGGATCTGGTTGCGTGCGGCGCCCGCGGCGTTGCGATGGAGGTGTCGTCGCACAGCCTCGCTCAGGGGCGGGTCGACGGATTGCGCTTCAAGGTGGCGGTGTTCACCAATCTGACGCGCGACCACCTGGACTATCACCAAACCATGGAGGAGTACTTCCGCGCCAAGGCGCGTCTGGTCGACCTGCTGGCCCCGGGGGGCGTCGTCGTCAGCAACGCCGATGACGCGGCGTGGCAGCGCCTGCGGCGCGCGAGCGGGCAGCGTCGCATCGCGTTCGGCGAGAACGCCGGGGACGTCACCGCGCGGCAGGTATTGAGCGATGCCGAAGGATCGCGCTTCGAGCTCGTCACGCCTCTCGGCTCCGCTCCGGTGCGGCTGCCGCTCCTCGGACGCTTCAACGTCAGCAACGCGCTCGGCGTCGCCGCCGCCGCCTGGGCGATGGGTGTTCCCGTCGAGGTGATCGCGGAGCGGTTGACGCACGCCCCCCAGGTGCCCGGCCGCATGGAGCGCATCGCGTCCCGGCCGTGCACCGTGTTGCGAGACTTCGCCCACTCCCCCGACGCGCTGGAGCGCGCCCTCGCCGCGGTGCGCCCGGTCACGGCGAAGCGGTTGATCGTGGTGTTCGGTGCGGGGGGCGATCGCGATCGCGGCAAACGGGCGCCGATGGGTGAGATCGCAGTTCGCCTGGCGGACATCGCCATCGCGACGTCCGACAACCCGCGCACGGAGGATCCCGAACGGATCCTCGACGAGGTCGAGGTCGGGATGAGCGCCAAGCCGCATCACCGCCTGAGCGACCGGCGAGCGGCGATCGCGTTGGCGATGTCCTTCGCGCAGCCCGGCGACACGGTGCTGCTCGCGGGCAAGGGTCATGAGACCTACCAGGTGATCGGCACGGTGTACGAGCCCTTCGACGAGCGGGAGATCGTCCGGGAGCTCGGCGCGTCGTGACGTTCTGGACGAGCCGCCGAGTCGCAGAGGCGTTGGGGCTGCCGGATCCGCGGACGGCAGCGCATCCCCACATCTCGACGGACACGCGTACGCTCGGCGCAGGCGACCTGTTCGTCGCGTTGAAGGGAGCGCGGTTCGACGCGCATGCCTTTCTGGGCGAGGCGCAGGCGAAGGGCGCGACGGCGGCGGTCGTGCGTCGGGGAACGGCTCCGGTCCCTGGGCTCTCCTACTATCCGGTCGATGACACGCTCGCCGCGCTTGGCGCTCTCGCCCGCGCGCGCCGCCGTGCCCTCCCAACCGGGACCCCCGTCGTCGCGATCACCGGGTCGAGCGGCAAGACGAGCACCAAGGAGCTGATCCGGGTCGCTCTCGCGCCGCGCTTTCGCGTGCACGCAACCGCGGCGAACCTCAACAATGAGGTCGGAGTGCCGCTCACCATCCTCGCCGCCCCGGAGGATGCGCAGGCACTCGTGATCGAAGCCGGAGCGAGCGTGCCGGGGGAACTCGCGCGGCTGCGCGACGTGATCGAGCCAACGGTGGGCGTGATCACCAACGTCGGGTACGCGCACGTCGAGGGCTTCGGATCGTTCGAGGGCGTGCTGCGCGAGAAATTGTCCTTGATCGAGGGTGTGCCGCTCGCCGTCGTCGGCCTCGATCCGCGCGAGCTGGCGGATCTGGCGCGCCGCCGCACGCGGACGATCGTGGCCGGCACCAAGCCGCCCGCCGACTTCCAGGCCGAGGCGGTAGGACTGGACGAGGAGGGACACTGCCGTCTGTGGTGGATGGGACGGGAGGTGGTACTGCCGCTCTTTGGGCTGCATCAGGCCGAGAACGCGATGATCGCGCTCGCGGTCGCCGGCGAGCTGGGCGTCGAGCCGATCGCGGCGCTCGAGGCGCTGCCCGGAGTGTCGGTGCCGGGCGGCCGGGGACGGGTGCTGCACGTGGCGGATCTGACGATCATCGACGACACCTACAACGCCAATCCCGGTTCGCTGCAGCGCGCGGTGGAGTCGGCCGCCTGGCTCGCGCGTGAGCGCGGACGGCCGCTGGCGGTCGTCGTTGGGACGATGTTGGAGCTGGGGCCCGAGAGTGCGAAATTGCATGCGGCGGCCGCCGCCGACATTGTACGCCGCGGGCCGGTGCTGGTGGGGGCGGTGGGGGAATTCGCGGCTTCGTTCGCGCCGTATCGCAGCCGGCTGGGCGACCGCCTGCTCGTGGCCGCCGACGCCGCCGCGCTCGGTCCGCGCCTGAAGGCGGCGCTCAAGGGGAACGAGATTCTCTTGCTCAAGGCGTCGCGCGGCGTCGCGCTGGAGCAGCTGCTGCGCCATCTCAGCTAAGGGAGACACCAGAGGCCCGTGCTCTATCACCTGCTGGCGCCGCTCGCGAAGCAGCACATTCTCTTCAATCTCTTCAACTACATCACCTTCCGGGCCGCGGGCGGGACGGTGACGGCGCTCGCAATGGCGTTCGTGACCGGTCCCTGGATTATCCGGCGGCTGCGACGCGGCGGGGTGGGGCAGGTGATCCGCGCCGAGGGCCCCGCGACGCACCAGGAGAAACGCGGCACGCCGACGATGGGCGGTCTCGTCATCATCCTCGCCACGGTCGTGCCGACGCTGCTTTGGGCGCGCCTCGACACGCGGTATACGCTGGTCGCCGTCGTGGCGACGCTGTGGATGGGGGCGATCGGCTTCCTCGACGACTACCTGAAGATTGTGCGCGGCAAGTCGCAGGGGCTCGTCGCCCGCTGGAAGCTCGTGGGACAGATCTCGTTCGGCCTGGCGCTCGGCGTGTTTCTCGTGCGCTGGCCGTTCGTCCCCACGATGGCGACGGAGACTCAGCTCCCGCTCTTCAAGTACATCTTTCTCACGCTGCCGTGGCCGCTGTACATCGCGTTCACGACCGTCGTGGTGACGGCGAGCTCGAACGCCGTGAACCTCACCGACGGCCTGGACGGTCTCGCGACGGGGCTCACGGCGATCGTGGCCGGGACGTTCGCGGTGTTCGCGTATCTCTTCGGCCGGTTCGACGCTTCCCGCTACCTCGGGGTGATGCACCTCGCGGGCGCCGGGGAGCTGTCGATCTTCTGCGGGGCCCTGATGGGCGCCACGATGGGATTTCTCTGGTTCAACTCCTATCCCGCCGCGGTGTTCATGGGAGACACCGGGGCGTTGGCGATCGGCGGCGCCCTCGGCGCCGTGGCGATCATGCTGAAGGCGGAGTTCCTCCTGCTGATCGCGGGCGGCGTGTTCGTGGCGGAGACCATTTCGGTCATCCTCCAGGTCAACGTCTATCGCTGGCAGCGGCGCACACGCGGCAAGGAGTACGCCGACGGCCATCGCGTGTTTCGCATGGCGCCGCTCCACCATCACTTCGAAAAGCTCGGCTGGTCGGAGCCCCAGGTCGTGATGCGGTTCTACATCCTCGGGTTCCTGTGCTCCATGTTGGCGCTCGCGACGCTGAAAGTCAGATGATGTTGCCCGAGGGCTGGCGGGGCGGGACGGTGGCGGTGGTGGGCCTGGGGAAGAGCGGTGTCGCCGCGACCCGGCTGCTGGCCCGGGAGGGCGCGCGCGTGTACGCCAGCGACGCGGCGGCGACGCCACCGGGGAGCGCCGCGGTCGAGCTGCTGCGGGCGCTCCCCGGGGTGGAGGTCGAGCTGGGACGCCACGACCTCGACAAGATCGGCGCGGCGCGCGGCGTGGTCGTCTCCCCGGGCGTTCCGCCCGATGCGGCGCCCCTGGCCGTGGCGCGCGCCAAGGGCGTCCCGGTGCTCTCGGAGCTGGACCTCGGCTGGCGCGCCCTTCCCGGGATGCGCTGCATCGCCGTGACGGGGACGAACGGCAAGACGACGACCACGGCGCTGGTCGCGCACCTGCTGCAGGCGGCGGGCCTCGATGCCGTGGCGGCGGGGAACATCGGCGTGCCGCTGAGCGATCTCGCGCTGGCGGACCACCGGCCCCAATGGCTCGCGGTGGAAGCGTCCTCGTTCCAGCTGCACGACAGCCCCGACTTCGCGCCGGAGATCGGGGTGCTGACGAACCTCGCGCCCGATCACCTCGACCGCTACCCCGACATCGCCGCGTACTACGCCGATAAGCGCCAGCTCTATCGCAACGCCGCGGACGACAACGTGTGGGTCACGAATGCCGACGACGTCGCGGCTATCGGTCTGGTGCGTGGCATCCCTGGGCGGCTCGTGCGGTTTTCGGTGCAGCGGCCCGCCGACGCCTGGTACGACGCGCCGGCGCGGACCCTGATGCTCGGCGGGAGCGCGCTGCTGCCGCGGGACGCCCTCATTCTGCTCGGGCTCCACAACGTCGCCAACGCGCTGGCGGCGGCCCTCGCGGTGCATGAAGCGGGCATCGCGCCCGGCGCGATCGCAGAAGGGCTGCGCACCTTCCGGGCCCTGCGGCATCGTCTCGAGCCGGTGGCCGACATCCGTGGCGTGCTGTGGATCAACGACTCGAAGGCCACCAACGTGTCGTCCACCGCCGTCGCCATAGAGGCGATGGACCGGCCGTTCGTGCTGCTCCTCGGCGGGCGGCACAAGGGTGAGCCGTATACGCGGCTCGGTGCTCTGCTCAGGGACAAATGCCGGCTCGTGATCGCGTACGGCGAGGCGGGCCCGCGCATCGTGTCCGATCTCAAAGACGCCGTACCGCTCGAACAGGGCGGGGACTTTGCCGACGTGATGCGGCGCGCGCGGCAGGCCGCCTGGCCCGGCGATGCGGTGCTGCTCTCCCCGGCGTGTTCCAGCTACGACATGTTCAAGAATTACGAGGAGCGGGGCGCGACGTTCGAGCGGCTCGCGACGGCGGCGTGATCGACCGCCGCTGGGAGACACGGCTGCTCGCCATCGTGGCGACGGCGCTGTCGATGATCGGGATCATCGCCGTCTACGGCGCCTCGAGCCTGATCAGCGCCAAGGAGGGCGACGTCGTCGGCTCGGGCTACGCGCTCAACCAGGCCGTGGGGCTCGTAGCCGGTGGCCTGCTCGCCACGATCCTGGCGCGGCTCGACTACCACGTGTGGGAGCGGCGTGCGTGGCTCGTGCTCGGGATCGTCGCGGCGCTCCTCCTGATCCCACTCCTGCCGTTCACCCACGCTATCGCCCCGACACGCAACGGGGCGCGGCGCTGGGTCGAGATCGCCGGGATCGGGATGCAGCCGTCGGAACTCGCCAAGATCGCGGTCGTCGTCTGGACCGCGATGATCGCCGCCAAGAAGGGCGAAGCGATGCGCACCTTCAAGCGCGGAGTGTTGCCCGTCGTCGCGATCGTCGGTCCGCTCGTCGGGATGATCTTTCTCGAGCCCAACCTCTCCATGGCCCTGCTGGTGACGCTGCTCGCGGGCGTCGTCGTCTTCTCGGCGGGGGCGAAGATCGGTCACTTCCTGCTCGTCGGCGTGGGGTCGGCGCCGCTCGTCTTCGGCGCGGTGGCGACGGCGCAGTACCGGCTGGCGCGCGTCCTCACGTTCCTGAATTCCGGGACCGCGCCGAGCGAAGCCACCTGGCAGGTACATCAATCGCTCGTCGGCATCGGTGCGGGCCAGGTGACCGGCGTGGGCGTCGGACACGGGATGCAGAAGCTCGGCTATCTCCCCTACGCCTACTCCGATTTCATCTACTCCACGATCGGCGAGGAGTGGGGGTTCCTGGGCCTGCTCGTCCTCACGGTCGCCTTCGGCATGTTCGTGTGGCTCGGGTTCCGCATCGCGCGTTCGGCGCGCGACCCGTTCGGTCAGCTTCTCGCCGGCGGGCTCACAGCCATCGTGGGGATCGGCGCGGTGTTGCACATGGGCGTGACGCTCGCGATCCTTCCCGCGACCGGCATCACGCTGCCGTTCGTCTCATACGGTCGCTCGAGCCTGCTCGTCGCGCTCGCTGCGACCGGGATGCTGATCAGTGTGGGGCAGGGGAGAACCGGGAGAGACTCCGGATGAGTCCGTGAAGGTTCTCTTCACCGGCGGCGGCACCGGCGGTCACCTGATGCCCGCCCTCGCGCTGGCGCAGGTGTTGCGCATCGAGCGGGCCGACGCTGAGATCGTGATCGTCGGTGCCGAGCGTGGTATCGAGGGCGAGGTGTTGCCGCGCTACCCTTACCGCTACGAGTTGCTTCCCGTCGAGCCGATCTACCGGCATGCCTGGTGGCGCAATGTGCGGTGGCCGATCGCCGCCTGGCGGGCATGGCGCGCGGCCGGTGCCGTGCTGGAACGGGAGCGCCCCGACATCGTGGTGGGCACGGGAGGTTACGTGTCGGGGCCCGTCGTGTGGCGCGCACAGCGACGCGGCATCCCGACCGCGTTGCAGGAACAGAACGCACTGCCGGGCATTACCACGCGTTGGCTGGCGCGCCGGGCGCGGCAGATCCATCTCGGGTTCCCCGAGGCGCAGGTCCGGCTGCGGCCCGGCTCGCGTACGGTCGTGTATGCTCTCGGAAATCCGATTCGACCGCCCGAAGCAGGGGATCGCAACACCGCGCTCGCAGGCTTCGGGCTCGCGCCCGAGCGACTGACGGTGCTCGTCTTCGGCGGCAGCCAGGGCGCCCGCGCACTCAACTACGCCGTGGCCGGCGCGCTGGAGCACGGCGGACTTGCGGACGTCAACCTGCTCTGGGGAACCGGTCCGATGCACGCGAGCACGTTCGCGCGCTACGCCGTGCGCGAGCGCGTCGTCGTCCAGGGCTTCTTCGATCCGATGGCGCGCGCGTACCGCGCGGCCGATCTCGTCGTATGTCGCGCCGGAGCGATGACTACCGCCGAGGTGTGTGCGTGGGGGAAGCCGAGTGTGCTGGTGCCACTACCGCACGCCGCGGCGAATCACCAGTTGTACAATGCGCGCGCGCTCGAGCATTCGGGCGCGGCGGTCGTGCTCGAAGAGCGCGACCTGATGGGACGCTCCCTCAGCGCGCTGGTGGGGCAACTGCTCGCCGACCCGGCGCGTCGCGAAGCGTTGGCGCGCGGGGCGCGGAGTCGGGGCCAGCCGGACGCAGCTCGGGAGGTGATGTCAAAAATCTTGACACTCTTCGGCGGATGATCGGCAGCTCTTTTCTAAGTTTCTGGAATTTCTTATATTAGCTCCCCACGGATGACCTTGTTTGCACCCGACGGCGATACCCGGCCCGTCCATTTCATGGGCATCGCCGGAGCGGGGATGAGTGCCCTGGCACTGCTCGCCAGGCGCCGCGGGGTGCCTGTAAGTGGTTGCGATAACGACACTTCTGGTGCAGGCGACCTGGAAACACTGGGTATCCCGGTGCTCCAGGGCCACGATCCGGCGCACGTGGACCACGCCCGAGCGGTGGTGGTGACGGCCGCAGTCCCTGCCAACCATCCCGAGCTCGAACGGGCGCGTGAACGCGGTGTCCCCGTCGTGCGGCGCGCCGATGCCCTGGGCGCCGTGATCCGCGGCGCGACGGTGGTCGCGGTCGCGGGGACGCATGGCAAGACCACGACGACCGCGATGTGTACGCATGTCCTTGCCGCGGTCGGCCGGGATCCCACCGGTTTGGTGGGGGGGCGCATCGCGGCCTGGGGGGGGAATGCGCGGATCGGCGGATCGCAGCTGTACGTCGTCGAAGCCGATGAGTTCGACAAGGCGTTTCTCGCGCTGGCGCCGACCGTCGCCGTGATCAACAACGTCGAGGCTGATCATCTGGAGTGCTACAACGGCAGCGTGACCGAGCTCGAAGACGCGTTCGCACAGTTTGCCGGAGGAGCCGAGCGGGTCATCGTCGGCGTGGACGATCCCGGAGCCGCGCGGGTCGCCACACGGCTCCGCGTCCCGGTGTGGCGGTTCGGGACGGCGGCCGATGCCGACGTGTGGCTGACCGCGGTGCACCTCGGCGAGCACGGATCGCGCGCGACCCTCGCGTTTCGCGACGGCCCGCGCGTGCCGGTCTCGCTGGTCCTCCCCGGGCTGCATAACTTGCGCAACGCGGCCGCCGCGCTCGCCGTGGCGGCGGCGCTCGACGCCGATCTGCCCCTGGCCGCCGCCGCCCTCGCTGGCTTCACCGGGGCGGCGCGTCGTTTCGAGCGGGTCGGGGAAGCGGCGGGCGTCACCGTCATTGACGACTATGCGCACCACCCGAGCGAAGTGCGGGCCACGCTCGCCGCGGCGCGCCAGCGATTTCCGGGCCGGCGACTCGTCGCCGTTTTTCAGCCGCATCTGTATTCACGGACGGCATTGCTCGGTGACGCACTGGGACGCGCGCTGGCGCAGGCGGACGCGGTCATCGTCGCACCGGTGTACGCCGCGCGCGAGGCACCGCTCCCGGGCGTGAGCGCCGATCTCGTGGTTCGGAGTGCGCGGAGTGCCGGCGCGCAGCCGGAGCTCGTCACGGAGCGCGCCGCACTCACCGCGCGCGTGGCGCAGGCCACCCGCGCCGGCGACGTCGTGCTCACCCTCGGCGCGGGCGACGTGACGCGCGTCGGCCCGGAGCTGTTGCGGATGCTCGAGGGGGGCACGTGAGCCGCATCGCGGAATGGCGCTCGCGGCGCTGGGTGACGGGGATCGTCGTCCTCGTCGCCGCGATCGTGCTGTGGCTTGGCGGGCCGCTGGTGCTGCGCCACATCGGATTCTTCCAGGTGCGCCAGATCGAGCTCGTGGGGGTCCGCTATATGGCGCCCGGCGCGGTGATCGGCGCCCTGGCGCTCGGACCTCGGGCGAGCGTGTTCGATGGGACGGAGCCGCTGACCGCGCGGTTGCGCGCGCTGCCCGGCATCGCGGATGCGCGCGTGGCGCGCCGCTTCCCCGGCGCCCTCAAGGTTATCGTGCGGGAGGTCGAACCGGTGGCGCTCGTGCCCGGCGCGGCCGGCGGACCGCTCACCGTGGTGGATAGCGGTGGCCATCCGCTGCCGTACGATCCATCGCGGGTCGGATTGGACCTCCCGATCGCCGCGAACGTCGACTCCGGCCTCGTGGCGGTGCTCGCGCTCGTGCAATCGGTGGACCCGACGCTGTTCGAGACGATCTCGTCGGCGCGGCCCTCGCGCGGGGACCTCGTGCTTCGAATGGGGGGCAAGCGCGTGCTGCTGGGGCGGGATGCGGGACCCGATGTGATCCGCGCGGTGGAGCGTGTGACGGAAGATCTGGCGGCGCGCGCGCGGCCGTACGCCGAGCTCGACGCCCGCTACGCCGGACAGGTCGTGGTGCGCAGAACCGTGGGAGGGGGCGGGTGAGTCGCGACCGCCGCCTCGTGGCCGGGCTCGATCTCGGCAGCACCAAGACCTGCGCGGTGATCGCGGAGGTCGTGGGCGACCTGCCGCGCTCGCCCCTCGCCAAGGTGCTGGGCGTTGGGCTCGCCAAGAACAGCGGCGTGCGCCGCGGCGTGGTGCGCGACATCGAAGAGACGACGCGCTCCGTGACGGCGGCGTTGCGCGATGCCGAGCGGATGTCGGGGGTCAAGGTCCAGGCGGTGACCTGCGGCATCGCGGGCGAGCACGTCTCGGCCCGAGGATCGTCGGGGGTCGTGGCGGTCAACGGCGACGAGATCACGCCATCCGACGTCGCCCGGGTGAACGAGGTGGCGCGGGCGGTATCGCTCGGTCCGGACCAGGAGCTGCTGCACGATATTCCGCAGGAATACATCGTGGACCAGCAGCGCGGCATCTCCGACCCCATCGGCATGACCGGGATGCGGCTCGAGGTCGAGGCGTATCTCGTCACCGTGCAGTCCACCGCCGCCCAGAATCTGCGCAAGGCGGTGCAGCGGGCGGGCTACCGCGTGGCGGATCTGGTGCTCGAGCCGCTCGCCGCGTCCTACGCGGTGCTGACGGAAGACGAAAAGGAGCTGGGCGTCGCGCTGGTCGAAGTGGGGGGCGGATCGACCGGTGTCGCGATCTTCCACGAGGGGAAGATCCGGCACGTCGCGTCGCTCAAGTACGCGGGCGCGCACGTCACCAACGATCTGGTACAGGGGCTCGGGGTGACGCAGGCGGACGCCGAGCGATTGAAGGAGCGGCACGGGATCGCCTATGCGCCGCTAGTGGACGCCTCGGAGATGATCAACCTTCCGTCCACTCCCGGACAGGGGGCGCGCCAAGCCTCGCGTGAGCTGTTGTCGCATATCATTCACCAGCGGCTGGACGAGATCTTCATGCTGGTGGGGCGCGAGTTCGAGCGGGCGGGGTATGGCGGCGGCCGCCTGCCGGCCGGCGTGGTGCTCACCGGCGGCACGGCGCATCTGCCGGGGCTCGTGGAGTTGGCGCGCGAGGTGTTCGCGGTGCCGGTGCGGGCCGGCGCACCGGAGCTCGGCATTTCCGGATTGGTGGACAGCGTGCAGGCGCCGCGGTACGCGGTGCCGGTGGGGTTGGTATTGTACGCCGCGCGGCGATTGACGCAGGGAGCGGCGACGCACGCCGCCAGCGCGGGAGACGGTGGGGTCGAGCGGGTATTGGGACCACTCAAGCGATGGTTGCAAGACTTCTTCTGATCGAGGACCCGAGGGAGACATGATCTTCGAACTGGAAGAAACGGTCGCGCAGAACGCACGCATGAAGGTCGTCGGCGTCGGCGGTGGAGGCGGCAACGCGCTCAACCGCATGATCGACGAGGGCGTTCAAGGCGTCGAGTTCATCGCGGTCAACACCGATGCCCAGGCGCTGGAGAAGAACCGCTCCAACGTCAAGGTGCAGATCGGCAAGAAGCTCACCCGCGGCCTGGGAGCCGGCGCGCGGCCGGAGATCGGCCGGCAGGCGATCGAGGAGAACCGCGACGAGGCGCTCCACGCGCTGCAGGGGGCCGATCTCGTGTTCGTCACCTGCGGCATGGGGGGCGGCACCGGGACCGGCGCGGCGCCGATCATCTCCCAGGTGGCCCGCGACCTCGGCGCCCTGACCATCGGTATCGTCACCAAGCCGTTCCTCTTCGAGGGCCGCAAGCGGATGCGGCAGGCGGAGATGGGGATCGCCGAGATGCGCAAGCACGTGGACACGATGATCGTCGTGCCCAACGAGCGGCTGCTCGCGGTCGTGGGGAAGGGGATCCCCTTCCAGGACGCGCTGAAGAAGGCCGATGAGGTGCTGCTGCACGCCACGCAGGGGATCTCGTCGATCATCTGCGTTACCGGACTCGTGAACGTCGACTTCGCGGACGTCCGCACGGTGATGCAGAATGGCGGGACCGCCCTGATGGGCACCGGCACGGGGCGCGGCGAAAATCGCGCGATGGAAGCGGCGCAGCAGGCCATCTCGTCGCCGCTGCTCGACAACATCTCGATCGCGGGCGCCACCGGAGTACTGATCAACATCACGGGCGGCGAGGATCTCACCCTCGGCGAAGTGACCCAGGTGAGCGAGGCGATCCACGACGCGGCTGGAGACGAGGCCGAGATCATCTGGGGCGCCGTCCCCGATCCGGCGATGCACGGCGAGCTGCGCGTGACGGTCATCGCGACGGGATTCGACAAGCCGGCGTCACAGGCCGAGGCGCCGCCGGTGCGCGCCGCCGCGGCGCCCGGGGTGCTGCCGTTCGAGAAGCGCCCGGCCCGCCCTACGCCGACGCCGCCTCCGGGCTACGCCAAGCCCACTGAGCCGCCGCGCCGGCCGCAACCGGGGAGCACGCCGTCCGAAGTGAACGAGATGGAGATTCCGACCTTCATCCGGCGGCAGATGGACTGATGCGGCCAGCGCCGCGCGTAGTGGTCGCCGCCACGATCGTGGCGGTGCTCGGCGTCGCATGGGCGGCGTGGCACTCTCATGTCGTCCGTGAGCCCGTCGCCGCGCAGCCGATTCGCGTCACCACGGCGTACCGCGAGTTCGCGGATACGCTGGGCCGGCGCGAGACGCTCTCGACGGTGCTGGCCCGCGCCGGCATCACGGGGACCACCTACGCCGCGTTCCTCGCCTCCGCCACGCGGCTCGACGTGAAGCGACTGCGCCCGGGGCTCGTGTTTCACTTCCGGGCGCCGGTCACCGATTCGATGGTCGACGGCTTCATGGTGCGCTTGAGCCCCGAGCGGCGCCTCTGGTACACCCGGGACACCACCGGGTGGACCGAGCGGGAAGAAGCGATTCCCTGGCAGCCGCAGCGCGTACGTACCGTCGGCCGGATCAGGACGTCCTTGTACGACGCGATCGACGAAGCGGTCCCCGATTCGATTCTGCCGGCGTCGGAGCGGCAGGCGCTCGCGTGGGCGATCGCCGACGTGTACGACTGGGAGGTGGACTTCACTCGCGACATCCGCAACGGCGACCGCTTCGAGGTGCTGTACGACCGGCTCGTCTCGAGCGAGGGCGACGTCCGGTTCGGACGGATCATGGCGGTGCGGGTGGACGTGGCGCAACGGCCCAGCTACGCGTTCTACTTCGAGCCTGACAGCCAGTCCGCAGGCGGATTCTTCGATGATCGGGGCCGTTCGTTGAAGCGCGCCTTCCTGCGCGCGCCGCTGCAGTTCCGGCGCATCACGAGTGGCTTCGGCGGGCGGATGCATCCGATCCTCCACACTTATCGCCAGCACGAGGGCGTGGACTACGCGGCAGACTATGGAACGCCGGTGCGCGCGACCGCCGACGGCCTGGTGACGCTGGAAGGGCGCGACGCCGGATACGGCAACCTGATCGAGCTGCGCCACGCGAACGGCATCCGCACGCGCTACGGGCACCTGTCGGCGTTTGCGCGGGGGTTGCACACCGGCGAGCGCGTCACGCAGGGCGAGACGATCGGATTCGTGGGATCGACCGGGCTCTCGACCGGCCCGCATCTGCACTATGAGTTTCTCGTGAACGGTCGCCC
This sequence comes from Gemmatimonadales bacterium, assembly GCA_033853695.1. GTDB lineage: Bacteria > Gemmatimonadota > Gemmatimonadetes > Gemmatimonadales > GWC2-71-9 > DASTHG01. The sequence goes on from JAWOLH010000010.1 coordinate 57,214, forward strand.
CACCAATCCGCAGCGCACCACCGCCGGCGCCGGTGCCCCGGTCCCATCGAGCCAGCAAGCGGCGTTCGCCGCGGTCCGGGCCGCGCTGGGCCACCAGCTCGAGCCGGTGCCGGCCGACGGCGCGAAGAGCGTCGACTAAACTTCTCCTCCAACTGTGGATCTCTATCCCGCCGTCGACATTCGAGGCGGGCGTGTGACGCACGTCCGCTCCGCCAGCTCCTCCGCCTCGGTCTATGGCGATGATCCGGCGGCGGCGGTCGCGCGGCTTGCCGGAGAGGGAGCGCAGTGGGTGCACCTCGTCGATCTCGATCAGGCGTACGGCACGGGATCGAACCGGGACCTGGTGCGCGTCATTCTCGCCGGCCGGCCGCCGCACCTGGCGGTGCAGGTGGGAGGCTCGGTTCGCAGTGAGGACACGGTCCGTGAGCTGCTCGAATGGGGAGCGGCGCGCGTGGTGATCGGGTGTGCGGCCGTGGCGGAATACCTCGACCTCGCTCCGCGACTCATCCGGCGGCATGGACCCGCGCGGCTGGCGGCCGCGGTCGATGCCACCGACGGTCGGGTACTGCCGCGGGGCCGGGCGGCGGCGGTCAATCTCGACATGGTGGCGCTCGGGGAGCGACTGCGCAGCGCCGGATGTGTCCATGTGATCTACACCGATGTGCGCCGGGATGGATTGCTGCGCGGCCCCGATATCGCCGGCGCGGTGAAGCTCGCCGCGCTCGGCCTCGAGGTGGTGGCGAGTGGTGGGGTGTCGAGCCTTGCGGACCTGACCGCGATTCGCGACGCCGGTCTCGCAGGCGCCCTCGTGGGTCGCGCGCTGCACGAAGGTCGCTTCACCCTCACCGAGGCCCTGCGGTGCGTCGCCTGACACTGGTGCCGCTCGTGCTGCGGACCATCGGTCTCGGGGCGGTGCTCGTCTTGCTGATCAATCCGTCGCGGTCGCGACCGGTGTCCGGCGGCACGCCACCGCTCGTATTGCTCGACGCGTCACTCTCCATGGCGGGCGCGAACGGCTCCTGGCCCGCTGCCCTGGACAGCGCCCGCCGGCTTGGCGCCGGCGGCTCGATCTGGCGCTTCGGGAACGAGGTGGAGGCGTTCGATTCCTCGGCCCCGCACGACGGGCAAAGCCTCCTCGCGCCGGCACTGTCAGCGGCGGCGGCCCGTGGCGGGCCCGTTACCGTGATCACGGACGGCGCCATCGCCGACAGTGGCGATCTCCCGCCGGACCTGCGCCGCCGGCCGCGGATCATCGTGCTGCCTCGCGCGGCGTTCTACGATGCGTACGTCGCCGCGGTCGAGGGCCCGCGACGCGTGGCGGTGGGCGATACCGTGCGATTGCGCGTGGCGTACGGCGTGGCCGGGCCGCCGTCTCCCGGCGCGGCGCGGCGTGTCGCTCTCGTGGTGTCCGTCGCCGGCCGCAGGATCACGGCTACGCCCGTGACCCTTCCGGATTCCGGCTCTCTCGCAACCGAGGTCGTGCTGCCGCCATCCGGGCTCGCCGCTGGCTTCCAAGCGCTCGAGGTCCGTCTCCAGGGGACGAAGGATGTGGAGCCGCGGGACGATGCGCGCCTGTTCGTATTGGAGGTAAGCGCGCAGCCGGCCGCAGTCGTGCTCGCGGCCCCACCCGATTGGGAATCGCGGTTCTTCGCGAAGACGCTCGCCGACGTGTCCCGTGTCCCCGTGAAGCTCTACGTGCAGACGGAGGCGGCCCAATGGCGTGACGGGACGACGCTTGCGCCGCTCGCTGGTGAGGCCGTGGGTCGGGCCGCCGGCGGCGCTCGACTCCTCGCCCTGATCGGTGACCCGGCGCGGCTCGCGCCATATCGGCGCCGCGCCGGGATCGTCTTCTGGCCCTTCACGGCGGCCCGCTCGGGGGACTGGTACGTCGATCCCGCTCCGGCCTCGCCGCTCGCCGCGGCGTTCGCCGGCGTCGACTGGGACTCGCTGCCTCCCGCCCTCGGGGTGGTGGATCTCCCGGCCGACTCGAGCGCGAGCGTCGTGCTCGCGGCTCGGCTCGGTCGGCGTGGGGCGGCGCGGCCGATCGTTCTGGTGCGCGACTCCGGTGGCGTGCGATCCGTGGAAGTTGCGGGGACGGGTCTCTGGCGTTGGGGCTTCCGCGGCGGGGCGTCGGCCGAGGCGTATCGTAGCCTGGTGGCGGCAATCGCCGATTGGCTCCTGTCCGATGTTGCCGCGGCAAAGGAGCGCTTTGGCCCGATCACCGCTCAGGTTGCGCAAGGACTGCCGCTCGTGTGGCGGTGGCGCGGAAGCGGCGCCCCGAATGCGCTGCCGATCGAGCTCGAATCGACGGCGGACTCCCAGCCGGCAACGCTCCACTTCGACGCGCAGGGTGAGGCATCACTCAGGCTCCCTCCGGGCGTCTATCGCTGGCGGGCGGGTGACCAGGGACCGGAGCGTGGGATGGTGGCGGTCGAGCAGTATTCCGACGAATGGCGCCCCGCACGGACCGTGCTCGCGGCGCAGCCCGGGGAAGCGGACACCGCGCACTACGACGTCGGCGCGCGCGATCTCTGGTGGCTCTACGCGCTCGCGATCGCGGCATTCGCCGGGGAATGGGCGTGGCGACGCCGGGCGGGCCTCCCCTAATGGGACTGTGGCAGCGTCTCGGGCTCGCCTTTGGTCGCGGCGGAGACGCGGCGGGCGTTGTCGAAGCGGAGCGCATCCTCCTGGAAGCCGATTTCGGCGTCACCGCGACGGATGACCTGATCGCGGCTCTGCGCACGGCGCCGGCCGCCCAGCGCGAGGCGTATCTCGAGCGGACGGTGACCGGGCTGCTCGCCGATCCACCGGGGGCTCGAACGGGGGAGTTGTCGCGCGCTCCCGAGCCGCCGACGGTGATCCTCGTGTACGGCGTGAACGGCGTGGGCAAGACGACGACGGTCGCGAAGCTCGGCGCGCGGCTGAAGCGACAAGGGCGAGCTGTTCTGCTGGCGGCGGCGGACACGTTCCGCGCCGGCGCCGCCCTGCAGCTGCGGTTGTGGGCGGATCGACTCGATGTGCCCTGCGTCGGCGGATCGGGCGCCGGCCGCGGCGATCCGGCGGCGGTCGCGTTCGACGCCATCGATGCGGCGGTCGCCCGGGGTCGGGACACCGTGCTCGTCGACACCGCGGGCCGGCTGCACACGGAGTCCCAGCTGATGGAGGAGCTGAAGAAGGTCGCGCGCGTCGTCGCGAAGCGGTGCCCGGGCGCGCCGCACGAGTCGCTCCTCGTCCTCGACGGCACGGTGGGACAGAACGCGGTTTCGCAGGCACGTGAATTTTCCGCCGCGGTCCCGCTCACCGGACTCATCGTCACCAAACTCGATGGCACGGCCCGGGGAGGTGCGGTCGTCGCCGTGCGTCGCGCCGTCTCGGTGCCGGTCCGGTTCATCGGCACGGGTGAGGGGCTCGACGATCTCGAGTTGTTCGACGCCGTGTCGTATACCCGCCGTCTCGTGCACGGATGATGGCGATCGAGCTCCGGTCGCCGGTCAAGTTCCTGAAGGGTGTCGGCCCGAAGCGCGCCGAGACGCTAGGCCGCCTGGGGATCAGGAGCGTGGGCGACCTCCTCTATCACGCCCCCCATCGGTATCTCGATGCCACGAGCGTGACCCCGTTCGCCAAGGCCCGAGTGGGAGAAGAGGTCACCGGTGTGGGGCGCGTGCGCTCGACCGGGATCCTGCCCACGCGGCGCGGGCTGCGTGTATTCCGGGCCCTGGTGCAGGACGCGTCCGGCGTCCTCGAGTGCGCCTGGCCGGGTCAACCGTTTCTCGAGCGCACGATCCGGCAGGGTCAGCTGCTTCTCGTCACCGGTCCCGTGCGCTATTACCACGGGCGCCAGCTGGTGCCGCGTGAGTTCCTCGTCCTCGCCGATGCCGACGAGCCCGGTCCCGAGGAGGGAGGCGACCGCGGGCTCATCCTGCCCATTTATCCGGCAACCGAAGGGCTGTCGCACAAGCAGATCCGCGCGCTCGTGCAGCAACACCTCGATGCGCTCCTGTCCCTGGTCAAGGATCCTCAGCCTCCGGTCAGACGAGCGGGCCTCGGCCTCCCCGACCTGCGGGCGGCGCTGGCGGCGGTGCATCGCCCACTGACGGTTGCCGAGGCGGAATCGGGGCGGCGCCGCCTGGCATTCGACGAGTTTTTCGATCAACAGCTGGTGCAGGCGCGGGCACGGTTTCTCGCGAAGCGGGCGCGGGCGGGGATCCGTTTCACCCAGCGCCACGACCTGACCACCCGATTGAAGGAAGCGCTCCCGTTCGAGCTCACCGCCGACCAGCGGCGCGCGATCCGTGAGATCATGGACGACATGACGTCACCCGAGCGGATGCATCGTCTGTTGATGGGGGATGTCGGGACGGGGAAGACCGTGGTCGCGCTGTTCGCGATGTTGCTCGCGGTGGAGAACGGGTATCAGGCAGCGATGATGGCTCCGACCGAGCTGCTCGCGGAGCAGCACGCCGCCACGCTCACCCGCCTGCTCGGATCACTCGAGCTTCGCCCCGAACTGCTGCTGGGCCGGGCGACGGCGGCGGAGAAAATGGCGATCCGGGGGCGGCTCGCGAGTGGTGCGTCGCGCATCGTGGTGGGCACGCACGCGCTGATCCAGGAGTCGGTAGCCTTTCATCGCCTCGGTTTGGCGGTCGTGGACGAGCAGCACCGCTTCGGCGTCGAGCAGCGCGCCGCACTCGCCGAGAAGGGGGACGCGCCCGACGTCCTGCTCCTGACCGCTACGCCGATTCCGCGCTCTCTCGCACTGACGCTCTACGGCGATCTCGACGTCACGACGATCGCGCAGCGCCCGCCCGGGCGCGGAACGATCAAGACCGCGCTGCGGACCGAGGCCGCGCGCGGCAGGATCTACGAGTTCATCCGCTCCGAGTGCGCCGCCGGGCGGCAGGCGTACGTCCTCTATCCGGTGATCGACGAGTCCGAGAAGGCGGACCTCAAGGCGGCGACGACGATGGCCGAACGGCTCGCCAAGGTGTTCGCCGAATTCCGGGTCGGCCTCGTCCACGGCCGCCTCAAGGCGGATGCGCGCGACGCCGTGATGCGCGCCTTTCGCGACAACGCGATCGCGATCCTCGTGGCGACGAGCGTGATCGAGGTGGGGATCGATGTCCCCAACGCGACGGTGATGCTGATCGAGCACGCCGAGCGCTTCGGCTTGGCGCAGCTGCACCAGCTGCGGGGTCGCGTCGGGCGGGGGCACGCGGCGAGCCACTGCATTCTGCTGTCCAACGCCGGTCCCGCCGCCGGGCGGCTCAAGGCCTTCACGGAGACGCCCGACGGGTTCAAGATCGCCGAGCTCGATCTGGCCGAGCGGGGGATGGGTGAGCTGGCGGGAGCGCGGCAGTCGGGCGGCATCGCGCTACGCTACGCCAATTTCTCCAAAGACCTGGACCTCCTCGACGCCGCCCGCCGAGCCGCGGCCGAGCTGATCTCGCGCGACCCGGCGCTCGAGCGGCCGGAGAATGCGGTGTATCGGGAAAACGTGGTGACGAGGTACGAAAGGGGCTTCGAGCTGTTCCGGGTAGGATAAGGCGCTGATCGCGCTGTTCAGAAACTCACCCGCATCCCCAGTCGCGTGCCGTCACCCACCGGCTCCACCATCAGCTCGAAGTGCGAGCCGTGGAAGGGGATATTCGGCGGATTTCCCCCATGGTGGCGCAGGTCGAGGATGAAGAGCGTCGCCGAGGCGAGCACCGAGAGTTGCGCGCCGAGGATGCGGTCGCGCGCGCGATGGTCGTGGTACAACGTCTGTTGATAGTAAAGCTCCGCCTGAGCGTCGACGTACCGGCCGTCGGAACCGAGCTCGCACGCGGCGTTGTCCTGTTGGCAGAGAGATAAGAGCCGCTGCCAGCTCTGATTGGCGCGGTCGTGTTCGTGCGCGGCCAGGATAGTGAGCCCGAGGGCCGCGGCCGCCGTGGTCCACTTGCCATAGTGGATGAGGTTCTCGGTCCAGCTGCGTGGTGCAGGCGTCGCCGGGGTTTGCGCGGCGAGGGCCGGGACGAAGCCGGCGAGGGCGGCGGCAATGGTGACGGCGTGTCTCATCGGTACGCTTCTACGATGCCGTTCCCGGTGACGAGGTACAACTCCCGCCCGTTCACGATCGGCGCGACCTCGATCGGCGCGCGGTGCCGCGTATGCCAGCGTACCGAATCCGTGGCGGCATCGACCAGCACGACGTCTCCCGTCACCCCGGCGACGAGGACGCCGTTGGCGACGGGCGTGGGCCCCGCGGTGGCAGGGATCCCGAGCGCCACCGACCGCGCGCGCTCCGGGGCCGTGAGCGGCACCCGCCAGAGTGTGCCGCGCTCCGTGACGGCGTAGAGCGTGTCGCCCGCCACGGCGGTGGCGCCGTAGACGGCGTCTCGGACGGGGCGGTCCCAGAGGACGGTGAGGTCGGGCAGGGTGATGGTGAGGAGGTGGCCCGCCGTCGTCCCCGCGAACAGGCGGTGGCCGTCGGTCGCCGGAGTGCCGACGATGGTACCCGGTGTCGCGAGACGGGCACGAATCGCTCCCGTGCCCACATCGAGCAGATACAGTGTGTCGCCGATCGTGGCGACGGCGATTCCGGAGGGAACGACGACCGGTCCCGCCCGCGTTCCCCGGCCGAGGTTCCGCTCCCAGCGTTTCTCTCCGCTGGCTCGGTCGAGCGCCACCACGGGTCCCCGATCGGTGGCCGCGATGACCGAGGAGTCGGTGAGGGCGAGGGGGGCCGACACGCCACCGGTGCGGACGCTCCAGACCGGCCGTCCGGTTTTGAGGCGCAGCGCGAGCACCCTGCCATCCGGCACCGCCTGGGTGGCGACGTACACGAATGCGCCGACGATCAGCGGCCCGGCGGCGACCGTGCCCGGTACGTGGCGGTGCCAGATGCGCTGCCCGTTCGCCCGGTCGAGCAGCACGACGGCACGGTCCGACGTGCCCACCGCGACCACGCTCGATCCGATAGCGGGTGCCCCACGTACGGCGCGGCCGGCCGCGGCGCGCCACAGCGGTTGCGGATCGGGCGGCAGCGAATCGGGCAGCGACGGGTAACTGCGCCACCCCGCGTCATCCCGGTCTGGGCCGACGCGCGCCGCCGGTGCGCACGCAATTGCGTTGACAGTGCAGATGGCCGCCACTAGTATGCCGCGCCTATGCCGGAGGCGCAGCGAATCGAGGCGTTGCCCGCGCTCGCGGGACGGTCGGCGGTGGTGCGCGGCTGGGTCATGACCACCCGCTCCAGCGGGAAGATCGCATTCGTTTCGCTGCGCGATGGCACCGGCTACCTGCAGGTCGTCGTCTCGAAGAAAGACGTGCCCGAGCGTGTGTGGGACACGCTCGGCACCCTCACGCAGGAGACGTCCGTCGAAGTCAGCGGCGCCGTGCGCGCCGACGCCCGCGCCCCCGGTGGGGTCGAGCTGACCGCGACCGATCTGCGGGTGCTCGGAACGAGTCACGAGTTTCCCATCTCCCCCAAGGAACACGGCACGGCGTTCCTCTTCGAACACCGTCATCTCTGGCTCCGCAGCCGGCGCCAGGTGGCGATCGCCCGGGTGCGGCACGAGGTCATTCAGGCGATCCGCGATTTCTTTTACGAGCGCGGGTTCGTGCTCGTCGACACCCCCATCCTGACCGGGTCGATCGGCGAGCACGCCGGGACGCTCTTCTCCACCGATTACTTCGATCTGGGGAAGGCGTATCTGGCCCAGACCGGTCAGTTGTACGTGGAGGCCGCCGCCGCGGCGCTGGGTAAAGTCTACTGCTTCGGGCCGACGTTTCGCGCCGAAAAGTCGAAGACCCGGCGCCACCTCACCGAGTTCTGGATGGTGGAGCCGGAAGTGGCGTGGAACGATTCGGACGCGAATATGCGGCTGCAGGAGGACTTCGTCAGCTACATCGTGCGGCGTTGTCTCGAGCGCCGGGCTCCCGAGCTCCGCGAGCTGGAGCGCAATCTCGCGCCGCTCGAGGCCTGTGTCCCGCCGTACCACCGGATCTCCTACACCGACGCCGTCGAAAAGCTCAAGGGGCTCGGCGCCGACATCGCGTGGGGCCGCGATCTGGGCGGAGACGACGAAACGCTGCTGGCGCGCCAGTACGACCGGCCCGTGATGGTCTACAACTACCCGAAGGCCGTGAAGGCTTTCTATATGAAGGAGAACCCGGCCGACCCGCGCACTGTCCTGAACAACGATATGCTCGCCCCCGAGGGATACGGCGAGATCATCGGCGGCAGTCAGCGCGAGGACGATTACGACAAGCTGCGCGAGCGGATTCGGGCCGAAGGTCTCCCCGAGGAGGCCTACGCCTGGTACCTCGATCTGCGCAAGTATGGAACGTTCGTCCACGCCGGATTCGGACTCGGCGTCGAGCGCACGGTGGCATGGATCTGCGGCATACCGCACATTCGGGAAGCGATCGCGTTTCCCCGTACGCTGTACAAGCTGTGGCCCTAGGCAAGACGGCGGAGGACGGTAGAAAACGGTAGAGGTGAAAAACCTGTGCACGTCATCTTGTGGGAGTTCGAGCCGCGGGCGGGCAAGGAGGCTGAGTTCGAGCGGGCATACGGCGCTCACGGAGAATGGGCGAAGCTCTTCGGCCAGAGCAGCGGTTATCGCGGTACGGAGCTACTCAAGTCAACGATCGGCCGAACCTACCTCACGGTTGACTGCTGGATCTCCGCCTCAGCATTCACGGATTTCAAGCGCCAATGGTATGCACAGTACCAGGCGCTCGATCGACAGATGGAATCATTGACCGATAGCGAGAGGTCGATCGGCGAATACGAATCGGTCTAGATCTCTACCGTCCCCCTGCCTTCACTTCCTCCCACAACGTATCCAGCTCGTCGAGGCTCGCCTCGCCCACTTCCACGCCGCGCTCGCGCGCCATCCGCTCTACCGCCTCGAAGCGATGACGGAATTTCCGGTTGGCGAGCTCCAGGGCCTGATTGGGATCGATCCCTAGCTTGCGGGAGAGGTTCACCGCGGCGAAGAAGAGATCGCCGATCTCCGCCGCGACGCGGCCGCGCTCCGTGGTGGACGCCACTTCCTCGAGCTCGGCCATCTCCTCTCTGACCTTGCCGAGCGGGCCCCGCTCGTCGGGCCAGTCGAATCCCACGCCGGCGGCGCGCTCCTGCAGGCGTAGCGCCATGAGCAGCGGGGGCAGATGTGGTGGCACGCCGGCGAAAGCGCTACGCCCCGAGGCGCCGCTCTCGCGCCGCTTGCTGCGCTCCCACGAGTCCGTTCCCGTGGGGGCGACCTCGCCGAAGAGCTGCGCGTGCCGGCGCCGCATCTTCTGCTCCAGCGCCCGCACCACCGCCTCGGCGTCAAGCTGACTGCGCTCTTCGGCGAGGACGATCTGAAACGAAAGGTGCAGCAGCATGTCCCCCAGCTCCTCGCGCAGCTGCAGCGGATCACCGCTCGCGATGGCGTGATCCAGCTCCAGCACTTCTTCGACGAGGTAGGGACGGAGTGTGTGGGGGGTCTGCGCGCCGTTCCATGGAGACCGTTTCCGGAGCTCGCGGACGAGCGCCAGCACGCGTCCAAGCGCTGAATCGCCTTGCATTTAGCCTCCTGCCGGGGTATGATACCCGCTCGTCTGATGGAGTCAATGAGCAGGCCGAAGAGCCGCGCATGGGTCGAGGTGAGCCTCGCGGCGGTAGTGGAGAACGCCCGCACGGTGGCGCGCATCGCGGGCACGCGGCTCCTCCCGATCGTCAAAGCCAATGCGTACGGGCTGGGAGCCGTCGCCGTCTCGCGGGCGCTGGAGCAGGTCGATCCGTGGGGCTACGGCGTGGCGACAATAGAGGAGGGCGCCGAGTTGCGGGCCGCCGGCATCGCGCGGCCCGTTCTTGTGTGCGCACCCGGACGCCCGGATCAGTTCGATCGCCATCGCCAGTTCGAGCTCACCCCGGCGCTGGGAGACCGGGAGAGCCTCGCCGCGTGGATGGCCATGCGTCCCGAGCGCTCCTGCCACCTCGAGATCGACACCGGCATGGGTCGGTCCGGCGTGCGGTGGGACGAGATCGACGCCGTGCGGAATCTTCCCGGGATGGACCGGATCGAGGGGTGCTTCACGCAGTTCCACTCCTCGGAGCAGAACGATGGATCGATCGAGCTGCAGCTCGACCGGTTTCTCCAGGCGGTGGGCCGACTGCCGCGCAGGCCGAAGGTGCTGCACGTGGCGAACAGCGCGGCAGCCCTGCGCGACCGCAAGTACGCGTTCGACGCCGTCCGCCCCGGTGTCTATCTCTACGGCGGCACGCCCGGGGGCGGGATCGAGCCGGGGAAGCCGGTCGTGAGTGTGCGGGCCGTCGTGGTGAGCGTGCGGCGCGTGCGCGCGGGCGACAGCGTGAGCTATAACGCGATGTGGACCGCGACGCGGGACACCGTCGTCGCGACGCTCGATATCGGCTACGCCGACGGTCTGCGCCGCTCGCTCCCGCCGTCGGGGAAGGCGACGGTGCTGCTCAACGGGGCGCGGTGCCCGATCGTCGGACTGGTGATGATGGATTTGACGATGATCGAGACCGGCACGACGCCGGTGGCGGTCGGCGACGTTGCGACGCTGATCGGGGAGGCGGGCGGCGACGTCAACACGCTGGAGCAGTTCGCCGCCTGGTCCGGGGTGCTGCAACGTGATTTGCTGTGCGGGCTGGGACCGCGGTTGCCGAGACTCTACGAGTGAGGCGGGCCGCGATCATCGTGCTGGACGGGCTCGGGATCGGGTGGACGCCCGATCAGGATGCTTACGGAGACGCGGGATCGGACACGCTCGGCAACGTGGCCCAGGCGGTGGGAGGTTTGCAGCTGCCGAATCTGGAGCGACTGGGGTTGGGGCTGTGCCGTCCCCTCGGCGGTGTCGGGCGACCCGCGAAGCCGGGCGCGGCGCATGGTGTGGCGCTCCCCAGGTCGCAGGGGAAGGATTCGACCACCGGGCACTGGGAGATCTGCGGCGTATTGCTCGAGCGGGCGTTCCGGACGTATCCGCAGGGCTTTCCCACCGGCCTGCTCGATGCCTTCGCCGCGCGCACCGGCCGCGGATGGCTCGGAAACACGGCCGCCTCGGGGACGGCGATCATCTCCCAGCTGGGCGAGGAGCACCAGCGCACGGGGAAGTGGATCGTATATACCTCGGCCGACTCGGTGTTTCAGGTTGCGGCGCACGAGGAGACGGTTTCGCCGGCGGAGCTGTATGCGGCCTGCGGGGTGGCGCGGGAGATGTTGCAGGGGGAGGACGCGGTGAGCCGGGTGATCGCGCGGCCGTTCAGCGGGACGCCGGGGAACTACCAGCGCACCGCCGGCCGCAAGGACTTCTCCATCGAGCCGACCGGCGTTACGCTGCTCGATCGGCTGGCCGAGGCGGGGATCGCGCGCGTCGGGATCGGCAAGGTCGACGATTTGTTTGCTGCGCGCAACATCAGGAGCGAGCATACGCCGACGAACCCCGACGCCTACCGGCTGATCGAGCGGGCCCTCGAGACGCTCGACACGGGGTTCATCTTCGTGAATGTGATCGAGTTCGATCAGACGTGGGGGCACCGCAACGACGTCCCGGGGTTTCACGAGGGACTCCTTGAGCTCGATGCCTGGCTGCCGCGCCTCGAGGACCGGCTACGGGAGGACGACCTGATCATCATCACGGCCGATCACGGGAACGACCCGACCACCCCCTCCACCGATCATTCGCGGGAGGCGGTGCCGGTGCTCGTGCTCGGGAAGCGGGTACGGCCCGTGCCGTTGGGAGAGCGTTCGACGTTCGCCGATCTGGGTGCCACGGTGGCCGAATTTTTCGGCGTGCCGCCGCTCGCGGGCGGGCGCTCGTTCCTGCGCGACGTATGGGCGTGAACGCCGAGCTGGTGAGCCGCGCGCGCGAGGTGATGCGGAACGCCTATGCCCCCTACAGCAACTTTCGCGTCGGAGCGGCGATCGAGGCGGACGACGGCACGATTCACGTCGGCTGCAACGTCGAGAACGCGTCCTACGGGCTGACGATCTGCGCCGAGCGCATGGCGGTGGGCGCCGCGGTGGCGGCGGGGAAGCGGTCGCTCAGGCGGGTCGCCGTCGCCACCGCGGTCGAGCCCCCGGCGACGCCCTGTGGTGCCTGCCGTCAGCTGCTCGCCGAGTTCGGGCTGGATCTCGAGATCATCGCCGCGGGTCCGTCGACCGAACGGCGCTGGATGTTGAAGGATCTGCTTCCCGAGGCGTTCACCCGGGATGCATTGTCGTGAAGCGCCTCTGGCTCCTGGGAGTCGGCGTGGCGCTGTGGGCGTGCGTCGAGGAGCCGACATCGCCGGCCCGGTGCCCCGCCTTCTGTCCCGGGACCAAGCTGGCCGTGATCGAGTCGCTCTTCACCAATGCGATTTCCCGGGACTCCACATTCCAGGGGTACGCCCACCCGGCCCACGCCGGGTTGCTGCCCGCCACCGCGGAAGCGGGAGTCGACTCCCGGCCGATCACCCGCATGGGGCCGTTCCCGTTCCTGCGAGTGAAGTTCGACAGCGTGGCCAAGGACACGACGACTCTGGCGGTGGTCACCGACTCGATGAAGCTGACCGTCTACTTTCTGCGGCCCGACACGGCGAGTCGCAACCTGCGGATCTCCTTTTATCAGCTGCCGGATTCCATCGACAGCACGAAGACGCTCGCCGATCTCGCGCCGTCGTTCGCCGGCCCCCCGCTGCGGGTCGTCAATGTCGACAGCCTGCTCGCGCTGTCCGGGCGGCGCGATTCGATCACCGGCGACACTGTACTGGCGAACGGGATCACCGACAGCCTCTCGCTCGTCTCGCACATGGTGCGGCTGCGGGTCAAGTTCGACAGCGCCAACGCGCCCGTTCCGAACCTCGCCGATACGGGGCGAGTATCGTTGGGCGTTGTCGTGACCGCGGACAATCGACCCACCCTGACATTCGGGGCGAATGAAAGCAGCCTCAATGGTGTCAACCTCGGCCTGAAGATGTCGTGGTTTTATCGCGTCGACTCGGCGGGCAAGCTGGTACGTCCCGATTCGCTGCACTACAACAATCCCGACTCGATACAGGTCAACAGTTCCTTCGACAGTTTCGTCTACACCTCCCCGACGATTCCCGTGGACTCCAACCTCTTGGTTGGCGATGTACCATCGCGCCGGTCGCTCCTGCGCATCGACTTTCCGAAGAACATCCGGGACTCGTCCACGGTGCTGCGCGCCCAGCTGCTGCTCATCCCGACCGCGACGGCGCCGGTCGTGATCGGGGATTCGGTGATCCTGGTGGCCGACCGCGTGGCGAGCGATCTCGGGTTCAAGTCGCCGTTCTTCGCCGACACGGTGCAGGGGACGTCCGCGCCGTTCGTCGGTAACCCTACGGACACTTTGCGCATCGAGCTGACCAGCATGTACCGATTCTGGCAGTTCGACACGACGCAGACGACGAGCATCTACCTCCGCTTACTGGCCTTGCAGCGCTCGAATCTGGTCGTGGGTGCGGACACGACGGGTCGCTTTACCAGCGTCGAGGGGGGCACGTTTACGACATTGCGGTTCTATTCATCGCGCACCGGGGCGTTCCGTCCCATGATCCGGCTGACGTACGTGCCGCGGATCAAGCTGGGGGCGCCCTGAGATGACGGGTCGGCGCGGTCTCGTGCTGGCGCTCGTGCTGTGCGCGAGCGCGCAGGGTGTGCTTCGCGGACAGGATTCGCCCTTCGGCATCAGCGGTCTCGGCGTGCCGGGCCGGCCCGAGAGCGCGCGGTCGCGCGCCACCGGCGGCGCCTTCGCGATGTTCGATCCCTTTTCCGCCTTGACGGAGGTGGCGGTCACGGGCAACCCCGTGCTCAGCGCCAGTGCCGAGGGCGCCGCGTCGTACATCACCGACGACCTCGACGGTGTGCGCGGCACCCGGCGCACCGCGCGGTTCCCCTTGTTCCAGATCTCGGGACCCGCCTGGGGAGGCGTCGTGATCGGCGGCGGGTTTTCGACGTACCTCGATCGCGGCTACCGGGTCTCGCTGATCGATACGCTATCGCTCGGGGGTTCGCAGCAACAGGTCACCGACGTGCTGTCCAGCGATGGTGGCGTGACGGACATTCGTATCGTGGCGGCGAAACGGTTCGGCGTCCTCGCCCTGGGTGCGGGATACCACCTGCTATCCGGCTCGAGCCGACTCGTCGCGTCACGGACGTTCACCGACACCTCGGCCTACCGCGGCGTGACGCAGACCGACGAGATCGCGTATCGCGGCTCGGGAATCTCGGCGAGCGCCATGCTCATACTGGGCCGAACCCTCAGGATCGTCGGGTTTGCGCGCTCGGACACGCACCTGCGCAGCGAGCTGAACGCCACGCCGGTTGCGCGTAACGATCTGCCCACGACGGTGGGCGGCGGGATCTACCTGCAGGTCACGCCTGAGGTGGCGCTTGCCACAAGTCTGGTCCACGCCACCTGGTCCGTCGCAGCCGACTCCGATGCCTACAACACCACGGAGTGGGCGGCGGGTGGAGAGATCGGGAGTCGCCGGCTCCCGCTCCGGATCGGCGTGCGGGGAGGGCAAATGCCGTTCGGCCCCGGCGGCACGGCGCCGCGCGAGTTCGCGATGTCGGCGGGCACTGGGGTGATGTTTGCCCAGGGACACGGGATCATTGACGTCGCGATCGAGCGGCAGCGCCGCACCGGGGCGGGACTCACCGAGGTACTGTACACGGGGCTGTTCAGCGTCACGGTCCGGCCGTGAACGTCTACTTTCACACCTTCGGCTGTAAAGCGAATCAGTACGACACCGAGCGCGTGCGGCAGGCGTTCGCCTACGCCGGTGCGAGTGTGGTCCTGGATCCCGCGCAGGCCGATCTCGCGGTCGTCAACTCCTGCACCGTGACGGAAGAGAGTGAATCGAAGCTGCGCCGCTACGTACGGCGTCAGGCGCGGGCGGGCCGGGACACGATTGTGATGGGATGCGCCGCGGCGCTCGACCGCGGGGCGATCGCGGCGCTGCCGCGTGTGCGCGCGGTGGTAGGCGGGGCGGCTCCCGATGCGGTGTTGGCGGCCGCCGGCGTCACCGTGACGTCGATCGATCCGGTGTTGCGGCACTTTACGGCGGGCGCGCGGGGGTGGCTCAAGATCCAGGACGGCTGCGACGAGCATTGCACGTTCTGCGCGACGACGATCGCGCGGGGCGCCAACCGGTCGCGTCCCGCGGCCGATATCGTCGCCGAGGCGATGGCGCTGGCGGAGCATCATGCGGAGCTGGTGCTGACCGGCGTCCATATCGGGACATACGGACAAGATCGCGTGGTCGGTGGTCGGTCGTCGGTCGCTTCACTCGGAGAGCTCCTGGAGGCACTGGTAGAAGCAGTCCCGCACGTGCGATTCCGGCTTTCCTCGATCGAGGCAACCGAAGTCGACGACCGGATCGCGCGCCTGCTGATCGAAGCGCCGCGGCACGTCGCCGCCCATCTGCATGCGCCGCTGCAGTCGGGCTCGAATCGCGTCCTCAAGCGTATGGGGCGACACTGGTACACCGCGCGATCCTACTGCGAGCGCATCGCATGGCTCGCCGAGCGACTGCCGGTGTTCGGTCTCGGTGCCGACGTGATCGCCGGATTCCCCGGTGAGAGCGCGGCCGACCACGCCGCCACCTGCGCGGTGGTGCGCGATCTGCCGTTCACGTACCTGCATGTCTTTCCGTTCAGCACCAGGCCCGACGCGGCCGCGGCTCGGCTGAGCGATCGGAACAGCGCGGCGACGATTCGCGCCCGTGCCGAGGAGCTCAGGTTGCTCGGGGAGGAGCGGGCCGGCACCTATCGGGCGGCGCGGATCGGCGGGCGCGCCGATGGCGTGGTGTGCGGTCACCAGAATGGCCAGGTGGAAGTGCTCACGCAGGATTACCTCACGGTCTATCTTACGAGCCGCGCCTGGGACGGGCGTCCCCGGCTCGACGTCACCGTGAGCTGAGCGTGCCGCGCATCTACCTCGAAACGTACGGCTGCCAGATGAACGTCGCCGACTCCGAGCTCGTCTTCGGCGTGCTCGGCCGGGAGGGGTACGTCCGCAGCGACGACCCCGCGGAGGCCGACGTCCTGCTCGTGAACACCTGCGCCGTACGCGACCACGCCGAGCAGCGCGTGCTCAGCCGGATGGGGGAACTGAAACGCTACAAGCGTCCCGGTGACGTGCTCGGGGTGATCGGGTGCATGGCTCAGCGCCTCGGGCCCAAGCTGCTGGAGCGCGTTCCCCAGGTCGACCTGGTGATCGGTCCCGACGGCTATCGCGGGCTCCCCGAGCTGATCGCGCGGGCCCGGACGGGCGGGCGCACCGCGGACGTGGAATTCCGCGCGTGGGAGCACTACGAGGACGTGCCGGCGGTACGACCCTCCGCCGCGTCCGCATTCGTGACGGTGCAACGGGGCTGCGATTATCGGTGCACCTTCTGCGTAGTTCCGATGACGCGCGGACCGGAGCGCAGTCGCACCTTGGGGGACGTGGTCGGCGAGGTGACTCGCCTCGTCGCCACCGGCACGACCGAGGTGACGCTCCTTGGGCAGACGGTCAACAGCTACCACGACGGGACCCACGATTTCGCCGACTTGCTGCGCGCGATCGGCGCGGTGGCCGGGGTGCGCCGGATACGGTTCACCTCACCCTATCCCACCGACTTCACCCCCCGGGTCGTGGCCGCGATGGCGGAAACACCGGCGGTCTGCGAGCACGTGCACCTGCCGGTGCAAAGCGGCAGCTCGCGCGTCCTCAAGCGCATGCTGCGGCGCTACACGCGGGAGCGCTATCTCGAGGTGGTGGCGGCGCTGCGTGCCGCCGTCCCCGGTGTCGCCCTCTCCACGGACATCATCGTGGGGTTCCCGGGAGAGACGGAGGCGGAGTTCGCCGAGACGCTCTCGCTCGTCGAGCAGGTCGAGTTCGACGACGCCTACACGTTCAAGTACTCGGTGCGCGAGGGGACGCCGGCGGTCAAGCTCAGGGACCACATCCCGGACGACGTCTCCGGGGAGCGCCTCGAGCGTCTCATCGCGGTGGTGCGCGCCGTGGCGCGGCGTCGGAACATGGCGCTCGTCGGGACGACGCACGAAGTGTTGCTGGAAGGCCGCGCCAAGCGGGGCGGCCTCTTGCAGGCGCGCACGCGCAGCAACAAGATCGCTCTGGTGGATGGTCCCGATGCATGGGTGGGGACGTACCGCCAGGTCCGTCTCACCGGCACGACCGGGTCCACGTTCACCGCGTGGCCGGTGGGGGAGGAGGCAGCCGTCTGGGCGTAACGAACGTGACACTCGAGGCGGCGCAAAAGGAATACGAGGTGCTGCGCCCGCAGTATCCGAACTTCTGCGGCTGCGATACCTGCCGCGGGGATGTGCTGGTGTACGCCCTCAACCGGCTGTCGCCGCACTATGTCTCCACCCGGGCGGGGGAGATCCTCACCGGGATCACCCTGGGGACGGACCAGGAAACCGCCAAACTCACCGTGATTCTGATCGAGGGTTTCCGCCGTGTGGCGCTCGCGCCGCGTTGCGGGGCGAAGCCGGTGACGCTCCCGTAGGACTCGGGTGGTAGGCGGCGGTGCGCCCGCCGCTTTTGTGGATCGCGATCGGCTTCGGGGCCGGCCTGTGGGCCGGCCTCGTATCGTTTACCGGCGCGACGGCGAGGGACGTGGGTGTGTGGGTGGTGGCAATGCCGGTGCTCGCTGGAGCGGTCCTCGTCTCGCGGCGGGCGCCGGTCGCGTCGGCGCTTGGGTTGGCGGGTCTGGCGGGATTCGCCTGGGGTGCCGCCGCGGTGCGGATCCGCAACGGTGAATGCGCCGGGCGGTGGAGTGTCCATGTTCAGAGCCGGCCACCGAGTCGAGCCACTTACGTCCGGCTGCTCGATCCCGTGCCGGAAGACGGCGGTGTGGTGGACGCCGTGGTCGTGGCCGGAATGTGCGACGGGGTGCTGGTGCTGCGCTGGCCGGCAGAGAAGGAAGCCCGTGGGGGGACGACATGGGTCGTCGCGGGGGTCTGGCTCGGCGCTGCCGAAGGCGGCGTATTGCGGGTGCGGACGGCGCGGCTCGTCGACCCGACGCCGCGCGGTCGGGGGGCACTGCGAGATCGCATCGCGGCCCGGAGCCGCGCGCTCTTCGGCGCGCGTGCGCCGCTCGTCGACGCCCTCGTGATCGGCGGGCAGACCAGCCTCGATCCCGCCGTCCGCGAACGATACGCCCGCGCCGGCCT
Source organism: Gemmatimonadales bacterium (assembly GCA_033853695.1). Classification (GTDB taxonomy): domain Bacteria; phylum Gemmatimonadota; class Gemmatimonadetes; order Gemmatimonadales; family GWC2-71-9; genus DASTHG01. The sequence goes on from JAWOLH010000010.1 coordinate 75,393, forward strand.
GGCGCACATCCTCTCGATTTCGGGCTTGCACGTCGGTTTCTTTGCGGCGTGGCTGGGGCTGCTGCTCCGGCTCGCGGGCGTGCCGCCACGCCCTCGCGTGGCGGTCGGCATCGCCGCCGTGTTCGCCTACTGCTGGCTGCTGGGCTTCCCGGCCCCGGCGACGCGCGCGGCGGTGATGCTCGGCGTGGATGGCGTAGCGCGCTGGCGCCAACGCGTCGTCGCGCCACGCGGGACGGTCGCGCTCTCAGGAGTGGTGCTGCTGCTCGTCGATCCGTGGTCGATCCACTCGGTCGGAGCGTGGCTGTCCGTGTCGGCGATCGCCGCCGTGATCTGGGCCGATCGGGCGGTTCGTGAGCCCGCGGCGTTTCGCCTCGTGGCACCGGCGGTCGCCGCCACCCTCGTCACCGCGCCGATTACCGCGCTCACCTTCGGCACCGTCGCGCCGATCGGCGTGCTCGCGAATCTCGTCGCGATTCCGCTCGGCGCGGTCGCCGTTCCGGGAGTGATCATCGCGCTGGCGCTCGCCGGTCTCGTCGCTCCGCTGGCGTCGCTCATCGCTACCGGATCGGGGCTCGTGCTGGCGCTGCTCGATCTGGTAGCGGGCGGAGCGGCAGCGGTGCCGGGTGGACACGTGGTGGCCGCGCCGGGCTGGCCCGCGGCATCGGTGTGGTGCGGCGTGTTGGCGATCGCCTGGTGGCTGTGGGACGCGCCGCGGCGGCGGTGGGTGATCGTGGCGCGCATCGCGTGTGCGCTCGCCGTCCTATCGTGGGGATCGCTCGTCACGCTCGGGCCCCGTGACAGGGACGGCGTCCTCACCGTACATTTTCTCGATGTCGGGCAGGGCGATGCCGAGGTACTGCACACCCCTGGCGGTCATTGGGTTCTGATCGACGGGGGGCCGCGCACCCCACAGGGTGATGCCGGTCGGCGCGTCGTGCTGCCGTTCCTGCGCCGGCTCGGCGCCGGCGCCCTCGCCCTGCTGGTGGCGACGCACGGCGATGGCGATCACCTGGGCGGGCTTCCCGCGGTGCTCGCGGCGCTGCCGCCCAAGGTTGTGCTCGAGCCCGGCGAGCCGCTCGGCCGGCCGTTGTATCTCGAGTTTCTCGCCGACGTCGAGCGGGACCGCGCTACCTGGCATCCCGCGCGGGCCGGTGATCGGGTGGAGCTCGACGGCGTGACGTTCGAGGTATTGAGCCCGGACAGCGCCTGGGCGGCCCAGCCGGAGGACGTGAACGAGCACGGCGTGGTCCTGCTGGTGACGTACGGCAGCACGCGACTCTTGTTCCAGGCGGACGCCGGGCTGCCGGTAGAGGCGCGGCTGCGCGGCCGGGTGGGGCACGTCGATGTGCTCAAGATCGGGCACCACGGCTCCCGGTCGGCCACGTCCGAAGCCTGGCTCGACGAGCTGACCCCGGCGGAGGCGGTGATCAGCGTCGGCGCGCACAATACCTACGGCCACCCCGCGCCGGAGGTGGTGGCGCGACTCCTGCAGCATCATGTGACGACGTTGCGCACAGACCAGCTCGGCACCATCACTTTCACGACCGATGGCCATCGTGGACAATTCGAGTTCCGTCGTCACGATTGAGCGTTTCATCATCGAGCAGGAGCGCCAGTTTCCCGAAGCCACCGGGGAGCTGTCCAACCTGCTCTACGACGTCTGCCTCGCCGCCAAGATCATTTCCCGCAACGTGCGGCGCGCGGGTCTCACCGATATCCTGGGGGCGCAGGGGACGATCAACGTCCAGGGCGAGCTACAGCAAAAACTCGATATCTTCGCCAACGAGACGGTCCGCAACAGCGTTCAGCACACCGGCCGCACGTGCGTGCTGGCGTCGGAAGAAGACGAGGAGCCGGTACCGGTGCCACCGGACCGGCCGGTGGGGAAGTACGTATTGCTGTACGATCCCCTGGACGGCTCGAGCAACATCGACGTCAACGTCTCGATCGGCACCATCTTCTCGATTCACCGGCGGCTCACCCCCGAAGGCGGGCCGGGGACGCTGCGCGATTGCCTCCAGCCGGGGCGCACGCAGGTTGCGTCGGGGTACATCCTGTATGGCTCGAGCACGATGCTCGTGTACACCGTGGGAAGGGGCGTCCACGGGTTCACCCTCGATTCCACGATCGGTGAATTCCTGCTGTCGCACCCGCACATTCGGACCCCGGAAGTCGGGAAGTACTACAGCGTCAACGAGAGCTACTGGGATTTGTGGAGCGACCCCGTGCACCAGGTGGTGGCGGCGTTCAAGGGCGGCACGTCTCGGGTGGCGGCGAAGAACGCGCGCTACATTGGGTCGCTCGTCGCCGATTTTCACCGCAACCTCATTTCGGGCGGCATCTTTCTCTATCCGGCGGATTCCAGACATCCCCGGGGCAAGCTGCGACTCCTCTACGAAGCCGCGCCGCTCGCGTTGCTCGCCGAGCATGCGGGCGGGAGCGCCACCGATGGGCACCGCCCGATTCTCGACATCGTTCCCGACGAGCTGCACCAGCGCACTCCACTCGTGATCGGGAGCAAGACGGACGTGGAGTTTGCGGCGAGCATCCTCGAGCGGGAGCGGGTCCCGGCGTGAGCGAGCGCCGGCCGGTCTACGGGCCGGCGGATTGGCGCGGGGATCCGGAGCGGGAGCTGGGTCGCCCCGGTGCGTTTCCGTTCACCCGCGGCGTCCATCCGACGATGTACCGCGGGCGGCTGTGGACCATGCGACAGTACGCCGGGTTCGGCACGGCTGAGGAGACCAACGCGCGGTTCCGGCATCTGCTCGAGGCAGGGCAATCGGGACTCTCCGTCGCCTTCGATCTTCCCACCCAGATGGGCTATGACTCCGACCACCCCGCCGCCGAGGGCGAGGTCGGCCGCGCCGGCGTGGCGATCGATACGGTGGACGACTTCGAGCGGCTGTTCCACGGGATCCCGCTCGATCAGGTGTCGACGTCGATGACGATCAACGCCACGGCGGCGATCCTGCTCGCCATGTACGTGGTGGTCGGGGAGGAGCAGGGCGTGAGCCGTGCGGCCCTGCGCGGGACCCTGCAGAACGACATTCTGAAGGAGTTCATCGCCCGCGGGACCTATATCTATCCGCCGGAGCCGTCGCTGCGGCTCGTGGTCGACGTCTTCCGCTTCGTGAACGATGGGAAGATGAAGCTCAATCCCATCTCGATCTCGGGATATCACATCCGCGAGGCGGGTGCGACGGCGGTGCAGGAAGTGGCGTTCACGTTCGCCGATGGGCTCGAATATGTGCGGCGCGCGGTGGCCGCGGGGCTCGAGGTGAACCGGGTCGCCCCGCTCCTGTCGTTCTTCTTCGCTGGCTACAGCGATGTGTTCGAGGAGATCGCCAAGTTCCGCGCCGCGCGGCGCCTCTGGGCGCGTCTCATGCGCGAGCGCTTCCAGGCCGGTGACGACGCGGCGCGGCTGCGCTTCCACACCCAGACCGGCGGGGCGACGCTCACCGCACAGCAGCCATTGAACAACGTCGTGCGGGTCGCGATGCAGGCGCTCGCCGCGGTGCTGGGCGGGACGCAATCGCTGCACACCAACGCGTACGACGAGGCGCTGGCGCTGCCGACCCGGCTCAGCGCGACGCTGGCGTTACGCACCCAGCAGGTCCTGGCCCACGAGACGGGGGTCCCGGAGGTCGTGGATCCCGTGGGGGGGAGTTGGTATCTCGAGTCGCTGACCGACGAGATCGAGCGGAAGGCGCGGGCGTTGGTCGACGAGATCGAGGAGCGGGGCGGGGCTGCCCGCGCCATCGAGCAGCACTATTTCCAGGATGCGATCGCCAGGAGTGCGTACGAGCAGCAGCGGCGCATCGAGGATGGGACGGACGTCGTCGTCGGGGTGAACCGGTTCGTCGACGACGCGCCGGGCCCCTCCGTTCCTGCCCCTGACTATTCCGAGCTTGCCGCGGCACAGCGGCGGAGACTCGCGGAAACGCGCACGCGGCGCGACCGTGGTACCGTCGAGCGCACGGTGGCGGCGTTGCGGGAGGCCGCGCGGTCCGGGTCGGCGCCCCTGATGGACCTCATCATCGATGCGGTGCGTGCACGAGCGACGGTGGGGGAGATCAGCGACGCGTTTCGTGATGAGTGGGGGGTGTACCGCCCGATCTAGTTGCCACACTCCCGTTTTGCGGCGAGACTAACTCGCCCGGTCCCTCGCCCTGGAGACCCGTCACATGCCCGCTCGACTCACCCTGCTCGGCCTGGCGCTGGCGCTGGTCACTTCGGCTGCGGCTCAGCAGCCGCTGCAGTACCCCCAGCCCGCCAAAGGGACGGTTGTCGATACTCTCTTCGGCCACGTCGTCCCCGATCCGTACCGCGCATTCGAGCAGCTCGACGCCCCGGGGACGAAGGCATGGGTCGATTCCGAGAACACGCTGACCTTCGCCTACCTCGCCGGGATCCCGCGCCGGGACTCTATCAAGGACAAGCTCACCGCGCTCTGGAACTATCCGCGCGTGGCGGTGCCGGTGCGGGAGGCCGGCCAGATCTGGTTCCGCAAGAACTCCGGCCTGCAGAAACAGGCGGTGCTGTACCGGGCGACGCGGTTACGGGACACGGCGAGCGCGGTGCTCGATCCCAATGCGCTGTTCCCCGACGGCTCGATCGCCGTGGCGCAGTGGTCGGTGTCCCCCGATGGCCGCCTCCTCGGCTACACGACCGCCGTGGGCGGATCGGATCTTCAGGACATTCACCTGCGCGACCTCGACGCGGGACGTGACCTTCCCGAGGTCATCTCCCACGTGAAGTTCACCGGCATCTCCTGGACGCGGGACAGCAAGGGATTCTTCTATTCGCGCTTCCGCGGCTCGGCCGAGGCCGCCAACCTCCAGGACGCCAACACGCATCATCAGCTCTGGTATCATGCCCTCGGCGCGCAGCCCGAGCGGCTGATCTTCGAGCGTACCGACGACTCGACGGCCGGCGTGAACGGCAGCGTGTCCGACGATGGCCGCTGGCTCTTCATCTTCTCGAGCAGGGGCACGTCCAACAACCGCCTCTGGATGGTCAATCTGAAAGATCCGCGGCGCCCCGACGTCGGCGCCCGGCTCGTGCCCGTGACCACCCAGGAGGACGCCGACAATACACCACTCGGCGTCGTGGGCCGCCGACTTTTTCTGTACACCAACTGGAAGGCGCCGAAAGGGCGCATCGTGTCGGTGGTACTGGGCGACTCCGATCGCACGCACTGGCGCACCGTCGTCCCCGAGGGTCCCGACGTCATGAACGACGAGGCGCTCGTCGGCACGCACCTGATCGTGACGTACCTCGCCGACGTGCAGAGCAAGATGAAGCTGTACGATCTCACGGGCGCATCGCAGGGCGAGGTCCGGCTCCCCGATGTGGGTACCGCGTCGGGTCTTTCGGGGCGCAACGACGGCGCCGACTTCTTCTTTTCTTTCAGCTCGTATCTGCGCCCCGCCACGGTCTACCGGTACGACTTCACCACGCGGCGGCTCGAGCCGTTCCAGGCGACCAAGACGCCGTTCGATCCCACTCCCTACGAAACGCGGGCCACATTCTATCAGTCCAAGGACGGCACGCGAATCCCGATCTTCATCACGGCCAGGAAGGGCCTGGCCCGGGACGGCAGTCACCCGACGCTGCTCTACGGGTACGGTGGCTTCGACATCAGCCTGCCGCCGTTCTTCTCCCCCGCTGTCGCGGCGTGGGTGGAGATGGGTGGTGTATACGCGCTCGCCAACCTGCGCGGCGGCGGTGAGTACGGCGAAGTGTGGCACCACGCGGGGATGCGCGAGAAGAAACAGAGCGTGTTCGACGACTTCATCGCCGCTGCCGAATTCCTGCAAAAGGAAGGGTACGCCACCCCCCGGACGCTCGCGATCCAGGGCGGGTCGAACGGCGGGCTCCTGGTCGGCGCGGCGATGACGCAGCGCCCCGATCTGTTCGGCGTCGCGCTGCCCGCGGTGGGGGTGATGGACATGCTGCGCTACCAGAAGTTCACCGGGGGGCAGTTCTGGGCCGAGGAGTACGGCTCATCGGCCGACTCGAGCGCGGTCGGCTATCTGCTGGCGTATTCGCCGCTGCACAACATCAAGGTAGGCACCTGCTATCCCGCGACGCTCGTCACGACCGCCGATCACGACGACCGGGTGGTGCCGAGTCACTCGTTCAAGTTCACGGCGACGCTGCAGGCGGCGCAGGGGTGCCCGCGGCCCGTCCTGATCCGCGTCGAGACGGCCGGGAGCCATGGGTACCGTCCCACCGACCGCATTATTGCGGAGATCGCGGACGAGTACGCGTTCGCGCTGGCGAATCTGGGCGGCACCACTCCCTGATCCGAGGACCGGTTCATGCTCGTTGCCCTGGCCATTCACCTCCTGTGTCTCACCATCCTCGCCGCCGGCGCGCTGGGCGCCAAGGTGCTGCATGGAGCGGTGCGGGCGAAGATCACAGACTCAGCCAGCATGGCGGCGGTGCTGTTGAGCGCGATGCTGCGCTTCTCGATCGTCGCCCAGGTCGGAGCGGGGTTGATGCTGGTGTCGGGGATCGGCTTGTTGTGGGTCGAGCACTGGGCCTACTGGGGGCGTGCCTGGCTCTACGTGAAGCTCGTGCTGTTCATAATTCTCGTGGTGTACCCGCGTTTCGTGGCTCGCCCCGCGGCGATGCAGCGCCGGCGCGCGCTCGAGTCCGGCGGCGGCGCCGCGGTGGCGGCGCCGCTCAAGCGACTCGAGGCGTTCCACACCGTCCAGGTCGCTGGCCTGACCGCCATCGTTCTGCTGGCGGTACTGAAACCGTTTTAGCCAACCCGTTATGCCTTCTTTATCATTCTCAGGAGCCACACGAGGACCACGGCGCCGACGAACGCCGTGACCAGCAGTCCAATCAGCCCGCCCGCTGCAATGTGCAACAAGCCGAAAATCCAGCCACCCAGAAAGGCACCCACGACACCGATGATGAGGTCGCCGATCAGGCCGTAGCCGGACCCTTTCATCACCTTCCCCGCCAACCATCCCGCCACCACTCCGATGATCAGGAAATAGATCAGGTTCGTGCCCTGCATAGCCTCCTCCGTTTCAGGTGTGTGCCACCCTTTACCGACGGCGAAGTTCAGTCAAACTTACCTCGCGGCAGAAAACATGCATCTCCGCCCGTTCGTCCTCCTGCTCGCGCTCGGCGCGATCCCCCGCGTCAGCGCAGGGCAGGCGGGCGCTCCCTATCACGATGCGGCGCTCCCCATCGCGGACCGGGTGCGCGATCTCCTCGGACGGATGACGCTGGAAGAGAAGTTCTGGCAGCTCTATATGTCCCCGGGCGATCTCGGCGACAGCACGCACGATTACTCCCACGGTGCGTTCGGACTGCAGATTCCCTCCGTGGCGCTGCGGGCGGCGCCCGCCGCTCTCGCCCGCGCCGACGCGCTGCGCATCGACTCCATCCAGCGGTTCTTCGTGGAACGGACACGCCTCGGCATCCCGATCGTGCCGTTCGACGAGGCGGTGCACGGCCTGGTCCGCACCGGCGCCACGGTCTTCCCGCAGGCGATCGCGCTCGCGGCGACCTGGGACACGGCGCTCGTCGGCCATGTCGCGGCCGCGATCGCCGCCGAATCGGCGACGCGCGGGATCCATCAGGTGTTGTCGCCGGTCCTGAACCTGGCGCGCGACGTGCGTTGGGGTCGCGTCGAGGAGACGTACGGCGAGGACCCGCTCCTCGCCGCCGTCATGGGACGCGCCTTCATCGGCCCGTTCGAGGCGGCCAGTGTCGCCGCGACGCCCAAGCACTTCGTGGCGAACGTCGGCGAGGGGGGACGCGACAGCTATCCGATCGAATGGGACGAGCGCGAGCTCGAGGAGACGTACTTCCCGCCGTTCGAAGCGGCGATCGAAGGCGCGCACGCGCATTCCATCATGACCGCCTACAACTCGGTGAACGGCAGCCCCGCGACGCAGAATCGCTGGCTGCTCACCGAAGTGTTGAAACGGCGCTGGGGATTTCCGGGATTCGTCATCTCGGACGCCGCGGCGACGGGCGGCGCCACCGTCCTGCACATGACCGAGCCCGACACACCGACGGCAGCTCGCGATGCCTTCGATGCCGGGCTCGACGTGGTGTTCCAATCCACCTACGAGCAATACCGGCCGTACTGGGACGCGGTGCGGCGGGGTCTCGTTCCCGATTCGGCGGTCGATCATGCGGTGGCGCGTGTGCTGCGCGCCAAGTTCGAGCTGGGATTGTTCGAGCATCCCTACGCCGACCCCGACAGCGCGGCCAGGAGCGCCGCCGACGCCACGCATCAGGCGCTGGCACTCGAGGCAGCACGCGAATCGATCGTGCTGCTCAAGAATTCGGGGTCGGTGCTCCCGCTCCGTCCCGGTAGCACGATCGCCGTGATCGGTCCCGATGCCGTCGAGGCGCGGTTCGGCGGATACAGCGCACCGGGCGAGCGCCGCATTTCGATTCTCCAAGGGTTGCGAGCGGCGGCGGGCGCACGAGGTCAGGTGCGGTTCGAGGCGGGTCCCGGTCGCGGATCGATCGAGTACCTCCCCGTGCCCGCGGGCGCGCTGTCGCACGACTCCTCGGGGAGCGTCCGGCCGGGACTCGCCGGCGAGTATTTCGACAATATCACCCTCTCCGGCACCGCGGCGGTCGAGCGGATCGATCCGAGAATCGATTTCGCCTGGACGCTCGAGGGACCCGGCCCCGACATCGCCCGCGACTGGTACTCGGTGCGGTGGAGCGGCAAACTGCGGGTGCCGGCGGCAGGGATTCGACACATCGGGATCGTGGGGAGCGACGGGTTCCGGCTGTATCTCGACGGCCGTCTCGTGATCGACGATTGGGAGAAGCGCTCCGCCGGCGCGCGGTTGGCCCCCGTGACGCTCGAGCCGGGACGATCGTACGAGATGCGACTCGAGTACTTCGAGACGACGGGCAACGGGCGCGTGCGTCTCGTGTGGGATGCCGGGGTGTCGGATGATTGGCGCGATGCGATCGGGCGGGCCACGCGCCTCGTGCGCTCGAGCGACGTCGCCGTCGTGGTGGCGGGCATCGAGGAAGGAGAGTTCCGCGATCGCGCCTCGCTCCGCCTCCCCGGTCACCAGGAGGAGCTGATCCGCGAGGTCGCGGCGACGGGGACCCCGTGCGTCGTCGTGCTGGTGGGCGGGAGCGCCATCACGATGTCGTCCTGGCTCGATCGGGTGGCGGCGGTGCTCGACGTCTGGTACCCCGGCGAGGCGGGTGGCCGCGCCGTGGCGGAGGTGCTGCTCGGCGCGAGCGACCCCGGGGGCCGGTTGCCGATCACGTTCCCCGTTTCCGAAGGGCAGCTCCCCCTCGTCTACAACCACAAGCCGACCGGGCGGGGTGACGACTACGTCGATCTCACCGGCCAGCCGCTCTTCCCCTTCGGTTACGGCTTGAGCTACACGTCGTTCGCGTACTCGGCGCTGACCGTGGTGCCGGCGGAAATCCCGACCTCGGGACACGCGACGGTGCGCTGCCGGGTGAAGAACGTCGGGTCGCGCGCGGGTGACGAGGTCGTGCAGCTGTACGTCAAGGACGAGCTGGCCAGCGTGACGCGGCCCGTCCTGCAACTCGCCGGGTTCCGCCGCATTCGGCTCGCCCCCGGCGAGGAGCGGGACGTGTCGTTCACCCTTGGTCCGGAGGCGCTCCGGATGCTGGATCGGGAGCTGCGCTGGGTGGTGGAGCCGGGGGTCTTCGGTGTTCTCGTCGGCGGTTCGTCGCGCGACCTCCGGCTCCGCGGCACCCTCACCGCGCGCTGATCTCCGGACTGGTCACCGGCCCGCGGGGGCCGTCTCCGCCGGGCTGCTGAGAAATGCTACCAGCGCCGCAATCTCCGCAGGCGTGAGGCCGAGATTCGGCATGCCGACCGTGGATCCCTGCGCCGGCGAGAGAATCGAGGGATCGGCGAGAAACGTCTCGAGAAAATCGGGCGGCGCGCGCAGGGCAGTGAGCACCGGACCGACCTGGACGACACCGCTCCCCGCTACGTCGCCGTGCAGGTGACACGTCACGCACCCCTTCGCGACGAACAGCCGGCGGCCGCGCTGGGCCGCCGCGTAGGTCGGAGCGGCCTGCCCAGTGGCCACTACCGCGATCGGATCGAGATCGACGTGGGTCGAGCCGAAGCCCGAGTTGATCGCCAGGCGCCATTGTCCCGTGTCGGGAAGGGTGAGGGTCGTGCGATAGCGACCCGGCCCGCCGCCCGGAACGGCGTCGGCGCGAATGTGATCGCCGCCGCTCGTCGGCGTCGCGTCGATCGACGGTCGCAGGTTATCGAGCGGTGTGTGGCCGTGGCGGCGCACGGTGAACGTCAGGGTGATCGGCCTGCCGGCCACGATGGCGTCGGGCAAGTCGTCCAGCGTGATCACGGCCCAGCCCCCTGCCGCAGCCGCCAGTGTCGCGGACAGGGGGAGCGCCAGCACGAGGGTGCGGGGGTGGAGCAGGGCAAGCCGCATACGGTCCTCCCGGGTTCGAGCGTCCGGGACTGGGATGCCGCCTGCCGCGCCGGAGTTTACGGCGTGACGATCGCGGCTTTGACGATCGAATCGAGCCGCGGGAACTGGGACGCCAGGTAGGCGTTCCCCCGCGTCTCGATCACTCCCTGATCGGGCTGCTCGCCATAACCAGCATATATCCTGTCCACCACGCCCATTCCGTCCACCACCCGGCCGAACGGAGCGAACCCCTGTCCGTCGAGGCTCAGGTTGTCGGCGAAGTTGATGAACAGTTGCGTCGTGCGGGTGTTGGGGCCCGCCGTGGCGAACGTGATCGTGCCGCGCACGTTGTGCTGCGTCACGGGATCGTCAGCGATCGACGCGGTGTGCCACCGGGCTGAAATCATGGGGTCGCCCGAGAGCCCGAATTGCACCACGAAGCCCGGTACTACCCGGAAGAATCGGGTACCGTCGAAGAATCCGTTCTTGACCAGGTTGTAGAACCGATCGGCTCCCAGTGGCGCCCAGGCGCGTGTGATCTGAACGGTGAAGGCGCCGGCGCTCGTCTCGAAGTGCGCGGTGTAGATATCCGGGGCCTTCGCCTGCATGGCTGGGGATGCCGGGTCGAGCGTCGGGGTGGTCGGCGCCGCCGTCGCCGCCGTCGCCCCATGCGCAGGCGGCTGGTTGCCTTTTCCACATGACGCCAAGCTGATCGCGAGGACCAACAGCGACGTACGACGAGACATCAAGCCTCCCGAGTGGGTGTGGATACCGCGTTACTCTCTTGCTTTTTCAAGCGTCATTCTGAATGATGCTGTCCGGTAGTGCTGCCTGCTACGCTCTCATGCAGGAGGCAACATGACCGTGATGGGCGCCGTTCTGGGACTTCTTGCGATCGCCTTCGTCGGCCGCTGGCTGCTCATGGGCGGTGACGATCACCCTTCCCACTTGACCCGCAAGCCACACTAGTCACCGGCGGGAGTACCTCGTCCGGTCGAGGGGACCGACGGGACGTGTCGCCGCCGAAGCACTGATCAGGGTCGCCAGGCGGCGGAGCCTCGTGGCTTCCTGCTTGGCGCTCTCCACCCAGAACGTCGCTGTGCGCCGATACCAGGGTGCCTGGGCCCGGAACCACTGCCAGGCGCGGCGGTTCGCGCGGAATCGCTGCGCGTGACGCGGTGCCAGCCGGGCGGCTTTGAGCTGCTCGAATGAATAGAGACCCGTCTTTTTGCGGTGGCGCTGCCGATAGATCCGCAGGCCGTGGACGCTCATCCGCTCGGCGCGGATCAGGACGCGGACCCGCCTCAGGTTCACCGCGCTCCAGGTGCTGCCGGGGCGGCGCGGCGTAAAGCGGATCGTGTAGCTCTCCGCGTCGATCCGATGCCGCACGCCGTCGATCCAGCCGAAGCACAGCGCCTCGTCGACCGCTTCGGGCCATGTCAGGCTGGGTTGACCGGTGTGGCGTTTGCGGAAACCGACGTGCAGGATTTGTTGTTCAGTGTGATAGCGCTCGAGCCAGGCTCGAAAGGCTCGCGGCGTCTCGAAGAACACGATCTTCATGCTAGCGAACGTGCATCCAGGAGTTGCTCGTGTCCATCCGTCCGATCAAGCGCATTATCCAGTCGAAGCCGACCATGGAAGGGGCGGGGGTGCGTCTCCGCCGTGCCTTCGGCTTCGGCGATACCGACGATTACGATCCCTTTCTCCTGCTCGACGACTTCCGCAACGAGCGTCCCGAAGACTACCTGGCGGGGTTCCCGTGGCACCCGCATCGCGGCATCGAGACGATCACATATGTCCTGAAGGGCACGGTCCACCACGGCGACAGCCTTGGCAATCGCGGCGCACTTGGCTCGGGCGACGTCCAGTGGATGACCGCCGGGAGCGGGATCCTGCACCAGGAGATGCCCAAAGGCGATCCCGACGGGCGCATGCACGGCTTTCAACTGTGGGCCAATCTTCCGGCGCAGCTCAAGATGACGGCGCCCCGCTACCAGGACATTAAGGCGTCGGACATTCCCGAGATCACGGATGACGACGGCACGCGGGTGCGCGTCATCACCGGCGAATTCTGGGGGCAGACCGGTCCTATACAGGGCGTCGCCGCCGATCCGCGCTACCTCGACGTCTGGGTGCCCCCGGGTAAGCGCAAGACGCTCCCCGTGGCGACGACGAACCACGCGTTCGCCTACGTGTTCGAGGGCGCGGGATCGTTCCGCGACTCCTCCGCCCCGCGCGGCGTGCTCACCGAGCAGGTAGGGGAGGGCGGAGCAACTAGCGCACCTCCCGTCGTGCTGGACGAGACCGGCAACCGCTCCCTCGTGCTGTTCGACCGGGGCGACGAGGTGACGGTGCGCGCCGGCGCTGAGGGGATTCGCTTCCTGCTCGTTTCCGGAAAGCCGATCGAGGAGCCGGTAGCGTGGTACGGTCCCATCGTGATGAACACCGAGCAGCAGCTGCGGCAGGCCTACGCGGAGCTGCGGGACGGGACGTTCATAAAGAAATAGGACGTCGTCCAGCGTTCAGCCGTCAGCCGTCAGCCGTCAGCCGTCAGCTAGGCGATACTTCTCGCTGACGGCTGATGGCTAATGGTTGGTCATTCGCTGACAGCCGATGACAGGATAGCTGACAAACTCATTCCCGCAGCGGCGCCAAGGCCTCCACATTCACGTCGTCGTAGATCCGCGCGGCGGCGAGGTGCCCGGTAGCGCCGCGCTCGTAGATTGCGAGCCCCGCCTGCGGGTCGAGGCGGCTGGTCCCGAACCGGACGGCATTGAACTCGATCGCGGCGACGACACCGTCGTCCGTGACGCTGCAGTGCTCCAGCTGAATCCCGCCACCGGCGAGGATCGCCGCGAGGAACTGGCGGAGCGCCTCCCGTCCCCGATGGACGTAGATCCCGCCGGACGGCTCCCGAAAATAGCCATCGGGCTCGAAGGTGTTGAGCAGAGCCACGGCGTCCCCGGCGGCCAGCGCACGCTGATACTCGGCGACGACGTCGCGCAGCACGATCGTAGAGTCGCGGGAGAGCAGGGGATGGCGGATCTCGTGCTTTCCTTCGATGGGCCAGTGGCTGTGGTAGACGCGGATCGCGGTGACGCGATGCCCGTCGCCCCGGTCGCCGACCACCGCGATCGGCAAGTCGACCGACGTATCGGGGAGCCGTAGGTGTAGCAGCGCTTCGACCACGGTGTGACGGGAGTCCCAGGTCGTGCGGAGCGTTTCGAGCCGGGCCGCGTGCGTCACGAGCCAGGCGTGGCGCTCGGCGACGAAGCGGTCGAGCTCGCCGCGTCCTCGCACCCGGCCGCCGATCGGGTCGTCGATCGCGGGCGGCCCCGCGAATCCCGCGAGCAGGGCGGTGCTGTCGCCACGGAGCAGTCGGTCGAGGAATCCCGTCGTCGCATCAGCTGCCATCCAGCCGGCGGTGATCGTGGCGATGCCGTGAGCAAGGCGCTGGCGCCACCACTGGGGCGCGTGGTTGAAGTTCGGGACCTCCGTGTAGGTGACGTCGTATCCCTTGGCGAGCAGGGCATCCCGGAATCGCCTGCTGGCTGCGAGGAAGTTTGGGCCCGTTCCACCGAGCGTCGCATGATCCTCGAGCGCCCCGACGTCCAGGACGAACTTCACGTCCTTGCGGGGCGCGTCAGCCACCTGTGCCGTCAGCCATTCGTACGGCGCGCTGTTCGACGCTTCGGCCCCGCGCCAGAACGCCCCGCTTTGCGACCAGACGTTGCCGAACAGGTCGGGTCGTTCGAAGGCGACGTACGCGGCGCCGAGCCCGCCGGCGCTCGACCCCGTCACGATCACCCGGTGAGGATCGGTGGCGACGGGCCAGCGGGCCCGGACCCAGGGCATCAGCTGTCGTCCGAGAAACTGAACCATCTTGCTCGCGTTGCCGAGGTCCGCGATGCGCGCCGCGAGGGCCGAGTCGTCGACCAGCACCGCGATCATCGGCGGCGCCGCGCGTGTCGCCACGAACGTATCCAGCACTGCCGGCAACGGCATCGTGTCGCGATACTCGGCGCCGTCGAAGGCCAGGATCACCGGGTAAGGAGTCGCCGGGTGCGCGGCGTAGCCGGGCGGCGTGTAGACCCAGATTTGGCGCGGGCGGTGATAGGCGGAGTCGTAGACCACGAATGAAGCGAGGCGCCCAGAGGGGAGGGGCGTCTGCGCCATGCATGGTGCAGCAGCCACGAGAACGGCTGCCCAAACCCTCCTCATTCCGCCGTCTCCAGCGAGATGACGAACACATAAGCGACCCCGGGCGTCGCATCTCCCGGTGCGAGCCGCAGCACCTCGATGCTCGATACGGGGATGCCGGCTCGAACTGGAGCCCGGGCACCGGCGCGGAAGTCGTTCGATCGCGCGCTGTCCGATCCGAAGAGCGCCGCATCCGCCTCGTGATAGTCGGCCGGTAGAACGGCGCGCTGCAGCAGCTCGGCGCCGTGGCCGTACCCGGCGGCCACGCGCTCGACGACCGGCCCCACCGCCCTCGCTCCCGTGAACGCGCGCACTACATCACCGGCACTGCCGCGCACCAATGTGACGATCACGGGGCCGCTGTCGGTCCCGAGGGTCGGGAACCACTCGCTGATTCGTTCGCGGATCCAACCGAGTCCGGCGGCGGGGTGCTCATCCGGGAGCCAGGCACTCACCCAGCCCGGTGCGGCGAAGGCGACGCGTCCCGTCAGTTGGGTCGCCGGCGGCCGCCGCGACCAGGCGACGAATGACAGCGCGATGGCGCCCGCGGCGAAGACGACGTTGTGGATGCGCGGGAAGCGGGGGCTTCGGGGGTGCATCGCGACGATGCGGCGGCCCAGCGCGGAACCGCGCTCGAGCAGGGCGGGGGCGATGGCCAGGTAGCGAGACCGCTGCGTGGCGACGGTGAGCAGCAGTTCACCATACGCACGCGCTTCTGGTGCCGGCGTCAGGGCGGGCCGATGATGTGCGAGCACCCGGGCATCGCAATCCACCTCGACGGCGAGACGCAGCCGCGCCAGCAACCACCAGAGCGGGAAGTTCCAGGGCAACAGCACGAGCACCAGGGCGGTCGCGTGGACCAGCAACGGATCGCGCGTGCGCAGATGCTCGAGCTCGTGACGCAGCATGAGACTGCGCGCCTCCGGGTCGAGCGAGAGCGACCATTCGGGGATCACCACCCGGGGCTGTAGGAGACCCATCACCGCCGGCCCGTCGCGCGGAGACACGAGGACGGGCACGCCGTCGACCGTCTGCTCGCGCCACGTCCTGCGGCGACGCGCCAGGCTGAGGGCCGCGAGCGTCACCACCACGAGC
This sequence comes from Gemmatimonadales bacterium, assembly GCA_033853695.1. Taxonomy (GTDB): domain Bacteria; phylum Gemmatimonadota; class Gemmatimonadetes; order Gemmatimonadales; family GWC2-71-9; genus DASTHG01. The sequence continues at coordinate 91,115 of JAWOLH010000010.1, forward strand.
AGTCCGAGGCTCGACAGGGCCCACAACAGGCGCAACGGCATCTCCAGCCGCTCGGCCACGGCCCCCCAACGAACCAGCGGTACCGGCGGTGCCGCTTCGCGTTGCGTGATTGCCTGCGCCGGCTCCGCTGTCGTCGGCGTCGTCGCCGCGGCGATGTTCGTGTGCGTAACCTCGAGATCCAGCGCCCGTACCGCGGCGCGGCGGGGCGAGAGGGCTACGAGGAGCATGAGCGCCGCCACCGCTCCCGCCCATATCCAGCGCCGCGGCAGGCGTTGCACGGTGGCCACCTTCTCGATCATCGCGGCCACGAGGGACAGAAGCCCGGTCACCAGGAGGACGTAGCCCATCCAGGGCGCGATCATTTCTCGGACCTCCCGAGTCGCTCGTCCAGGAGGGCGCGCAGCCGCTTCAGGTCGTCACGCGACAATCCCCGGTCGTTGACCAGCTGCGTGAGCAATAGCTCCGACGAATCACCGAAGACCGTTTCGCGCAGCCGCTTGAGCGCGCTCTTGCCCGCCTTCTCGCGCGCCACCTTCGAGTAGTAGCGGTAGGCTTTGCCTTCGACGCGATGCCCGACGTGCCCCTTCGCCTCGAGCGTCCGCAAGACGCTCAACACCGTGGTGTAGGCGAGATCGTCCGGCAGGCGATCGCGTACTTCTGCGACAGTCGCCGCGTCGAGCTGCCACAGCACCGTCATCACGTCGAGTTCCCGGTCGGTAAAGCTGACGGACATGCTGGCTCCTGATTACTAGATTTCCAGTAGAAGGCTAGCTGCCGGATCGCCACGGCGCTATCGGCCAGCGGCTTTCGGCGTGGCCTCAATAGCCGAGAGCCGACTGCGCCTCAACTATCGTCGTCTCACGAGCGTGAACGGATACTGTGTCCCGTTGTAGACCGTGAGCACGACCGCGAGCCGATCCTCGTTCAGCCGTCCCACGACGGCCAACCCGGCGATGGTGAACGATACGGAGTCGCGGCGCATCCGGCCGTCTGTGATGGGCGCGAACTCCTCACCGCCGCGGTACGACTCACCGGCGATGGTCGAATCGTGCTGTTCGAACACGAATGCCATCTGCTCGATGCGGCCTTCATGGTTAAAGGATCCTTCCCAGGTACCGGTGAGCACCGGGCTCTGGAATAGCAGAACGACGACCAACAGATTCACGTTTCGACTCCTTGGCTGGGGTGCGCAATCGGCTATCGGCATGCCGACAGCCGACAGCTGATAGCGTCTCATTGTAGGAACAGTCTGATATGCACCCTCCCAGGCGCCCGATATAGCTGACCCGCCCACCCGCCCACGGTGACGAGCTGATCGGGGGAGAGGATCTGTTTCAGGTGCGCCAGCACGTCCTGGCGTGTCAGCTCCCAGGCGTCGTCGATCCCGGCATCCATCGTCCGATAGGCCGCCGCGGCGTCGAAGTCGTCCGGCAGGGAAGTGAGGAGGTCCGCGAGGTTCGTCCAGACGGAGTCCATCGCATGCTGATACTGGGAGTCCACGTGACGCAGCTCGCCGACCTGCGCGGCTGAGAGCAGCAGCGAGTCGCTGGCGCCGAGCAGCTCGGTGTAGGGATCGGGCACCTGGCGCTCGAGGCGGGAGCGGAGCGTCGCGGCGTTCATCCGGGGGCCGGCGTGTCCGTTGCGGCCGGGGAGCAGCCAGCGATTCAGCTCCTGCCGCGGAAGCGACCGGCCCAGGTCGATGTGGACGTCGAGGGTGAGGCGGAACGGCGCCCGCAGCGTCGTCAGCGCCGGCAGCGTCACGCCGAAGCGGGGGTTGACCTGATAGGTGAATCGCTGCGTCGTGGGATCGAACCCGCGCACCACATAGAGTGTGGGGTCGGGCGACGCGGCCGCGCCCCAGCCGTGCATATGATTGTTGCCGTGCAGGAGCTGGTCGAGGCCGCTCGTGATGTTGGCGAGGTTCAGCGTGAAATCGAGGCGCGAGAGGTGCAACAGCTGTTCTCCCGACAGCCGCACCCCCGCGTTGAGCTGCGTGGTCCACGGCCCCGAGCAGCTGTTGCGCCCCGCCGGACGCCCCAGCTGCCGTTCCAGGCAGTGCCGTACCCCTGGAGACGCCGACGAGATGAGCGCGCGCAGGTCCCGGGCGACATTCGTGTCGGGAGCGGTGGCCGGATCGAAGATGAACGCGCGGTCGTTGGCCAGCCCGTCGCCGTTGACGTCGCTGCCGACCATCGGAGTAAACGGCAGCCCTGATTGCACGTGCCCCACGAGAAAAACGAGCGCGCGCGTATCGCCGAAGGGACGGAACACCGTCTGGATCACGAACTGGTGGCGCACGTCGAAATCGCCCCGCGCCCACTCGGCTGTAGTCGGCGTGTCGAATGTCGCGGCATCGAAGCCGCGTTGCAGTGCGCGCGTGCTCGAGAGCGTGTAGGCGATCATCGGGTCGCCGATCCGGTGATTCAGGGACACGGTGGGACGGAACGTCAGCGTGAGCTGCTTCGAGAGCGAGCGCAGATCGGCGACCCGGCTCACGACGCGGCCGAAGGCGGTCGAGAGGCGTGCATCGACAGGGGAGACCGCCCCGGTCGCCGGCACGATGCTGGTGGGCGCCGCGAACACCGGGCGCCCCTCGTCGGGGAGCACGAAGCGCGGGATTCCCGAGAAGTTCAGGTCCAGCGTCCCGTGCTGATCGCGGTTCGCCGAGACGATGCCGCCGATCGAGAACGGATTCCTTCCCAGGGCCCCCGACCAGGTGAGATTGGCCCGCCAGCTGCGCTCGGCAGTGAAACCGGGGGCGATCAGCTGGACCGAGGGCGCGGTGTCGACGAACGCCGCCGCCGCGCCGCCGCACTGCTCGGGCACCGACGACGGAACGGCCAGGTAGCCGCTCCAGTCGGGCGTCGGAACCGCGCTGCCGAAGCAGGACAGCTGTGTGACGCTCCCCGCGAGGCCGGTGGAGCCGAATGGTCCGGCGAGGAGATTCGGGTCGAGCAGGTTCCGAAATTCTCCCACGCCGCCGCGCAGCGTCCACTTGGGGCGTCCCTGCGGGCCGGGCAGTGCATAGGTGAGCCCGAGTCGCGGGCTGAGGTGCACCGATTCCGGGGCGTGGTCTGTCCGCTCCCCGAACTGAGCATCGACTGCCGGGTTGTAGGCCGGCGGGTCGACGTAGGCGTTCCCCTCGAGCCGGACGCCATAGAGCAGCTGTAGCGAAGGACTGGCGCGCCACAGATCGCCCAGGGCCAACGCCGCGTTCCAGGCGCCACCAAGGGTAGTGCGCGCGTTCAGCGTGCGGGTGAAGCTCGCCGGCTGATTCGTGGCGAGGTCGCTCAACGAATTGTACATGAACGCGCCGAGGGGGTTCGCGAGCAGGTCCTGGGCGAAGTGATCGAAGCGCAGGTCGGCATCGAGCTTCACGCGATGCGCCGCCGCTCCCGGCGGATAGAGCTGCAGCTCGGCGATCGTCTCCCACGTCCAGGTCCGCTGATCGCTCTCGAGCGCGCCGTTGCCGCCGAACTGCACCCCGGCGAGGCCGGTGCTGCCGTCCGGGAGAGCAGAGACGAGCTGCACGACGCCGTCGGGGAGCGTGAGGTACGGCGTGAGGCGATTGCGGGAGACGGTCACGCCGCTCCGCACGTCGCCCAGGTAGGTGTGACCGAAGTAGAACGAGTAATCGCCCTGGATCGCCGCTCCCTCGCGCGTCGCCACGCCGGCGTGCGCGGGGGTCGCGGTAGGTGCGAGCCCGCGCGCTCCCTGCCTGTTCCACGTCGCGTAGCCGGTGAGCCCCCAGGTGGCGCGCGCCGGCGTCATCGAGTTCCAGTCGTAGGGGGTGTGGTCGAGGCGGCCGAGGAAGACGACGTTGTCGGTTGTCTGTTGTCCGTTGATCCCGGGGGCGGTGAGCGGCACACCGGCCTGTTGCGCGAGTTGCCGGAATCGAGCTGCTGAGTCGGCTGCGATGCCGGCATGTTGCAGCAGATCGGCATCCGCCGAGAGCAGGGAAGCGACGTCCGCGGTGCGGCGCCCGCCCTGGAGCGACACGTTGTAGGCGAAGCGGTCGTCGACGAGGCGTCCCTCGCCGTTCACGACGCCGTCGACGCTCGTGAATCGCTGACCGAGCTTCGCGCCGATGGGGTCCGTGGCCTGGACCTGCGGCGCGTCGAGCGTGAGATGTGTGTCCCATGACGAGAACAGATGGCCGACCGGCAGCTGGAGGTTGGTACGCGCACCGCTGAACCACCCGTTGGCTGGATCGTAGCTCGTCGTGGTGGAACGGACGAACACGCCGGCGGTGCGGGGGATCGCGGTGCCGGGGAGGGGCATGCCGTTCAGGACCACGCTGTTCTGGCCGGGGGAGAGCCCCAGGGCGGAGAACCCGCCGGGAACGGAGAGGGCCCCCGGGTTGTCGAGCTGCACGATGGACGTCACATCGCCAGCGACGTCGGGGGCGAGGCGGCGTGCGGCATTGCCGGCGTAGTCGATCGTTTCGGTAGAGCCGGTGCTGACGGCGATCGGCGGCTCGCGGTCGGGCTGGGGCGCGGCGCGCACGGCGATGGGCGGAAGCTCCACCGCGGCGAGTGGCCGCAGCCGCGCGTCGACTACCAGCACCGAGTCGGCTCCGGCGCGGCGGACCTGCGCCTGAAAGAGCATGCGCCCCGGCGCTTGAATGCTCACGATGTACGCGCCGCTCCCGTTGGGCCAGTCGACCGCGTAATTGCCGCCCGAATCGCTCAGTGCTGTCTGGCTCTGCAGGCTCGTGAGGCGTGCCACACGGACGCTCGCTCCGGCGATGGGAACACCGCTGTCGGTGGTAACGCGACCGCGGACGATTTCGTGGGGTGACTGCGCCGCGAGCAGCGCGGTCCCCACGATCGGCCAGAGAGTGCAAGCAAGACGGCCAGCCACCCGCCACATGGACACCCGCTCCTACTAGAGTTCCAGTAGATATGGGGCCGCGGGCGGGAAATTGTCAACTAGTGTTCTAGTAGAAACCTATGGCCGCACGCCGAGCGCTCGGTACCGGCGTGGAGCGCGCTGCGCGGCGCCGCCGCGGCGCCACACGAGCCAGGCGAGGGAGCCGGCGGCCAGCGCCGCGGCGGCCTGCCGTACGCTGGCGCTGGAGCTCTGGGTCAGTACCAGCGCCGCGGTCACCATGACCCGGAGGAGCTCGCCGCGCCTGGCCCAGGTGCGACCGTCCAGCAGCCCCCCGAGGGTTCCGAGCGCGGCGATCACGAGCGCGGCCGCCTCGAGCCGCACCAGGGCCGGCGGCCCATGCGGCAGGACGACCCGGAGCGTCGCCGCGATCGCGAGCCCTAGGTGGATCCCGACGTACGCCATGACGGCGGGCGCCGGTCTCGCAACCTGCTGCCGCGGCGCGTCGCTCAGCAGCAGGGTCTCGGGGGGAGCGAAGAGCGCCCGCACCCTTCCCCGCCAGTCCGGCGCGCGGCGCCAGGTCGCGACGATCAGGGCGAAGCCGTCCAGGTTCGCCCAGATGGGATTCCAGCTTCCCAGAGGCAACGTGGTCCCGTACTGTGGCTCCTCCTGCTCCGCCTGGAATGTCCCGAAGAGGCGGTCCCAGACGATCAGCACGCCCCCGAAGTTGCGGTCGAGGTACTTGTCGTCACGGCCATGATGCACGCGGTGGTGCGACGGTGTGTTGAGCCATCGTTCCAATGGGCCGAGCGAGCCGATGAGTCGCGTATGCAGCCAGAACTGATACAGGACGTTCAGGCCGTAACACAGGGCGAGCATCGGCCACGGCACGCCCAGCACGGCGAGCGGCAGGAAGAAGACCCAGTTGAAGAATCCCTGGAAGCTGCTGTTGCGTAGGGCGACGGCGAGATTGAGCTCCTGGCTGGAGTGATGCACCACGTGGCACGCCCAGAGGATGCTCACGCGGTGCGCCAGGCGGTGGATGAGATACTGGCCCAGGTCGATCAGGAGAAAGGCCGCAGCCCATCCAGCCACGCCAGCGGGCCACGGGGGGAGCGCGAGCCACCGGTGAACGGAGAGGTGCTCGGCGACCAGCGCATAGCCCCCGAGCGTGGCGGCGGTGACGGCGATCCCGATGGTCTGGCTCAGGGCGGCGCAGCCCAGATCCGCGAGGGCGTCGGCGAAATCGTACACCCGTCGACCCAGGGCGCGCGCGGCGAGGAGCTCGAGCGTGACGAGCACCAGGAGAATCGGGATCGCGAGGCGAATCACCGACATGTCAGGCCAGGTTGCCGACCGGTTCCCAGTCGAGCACACGCTCCTCGATGGTGCCGATGTTCCGCATTTCGATCGCGCGCAGGAAGAGCTCCGGGTCGAGCACGCCCTTCGCCTCGGGCGGGTACACGCCCGGCCGCCGTACGGACCGCGCAGCGATCAGTTGGGCGCCGATGGCGCAGGGAATACCCGTCCCGATCCCGATCCGGCCGGCGGCGGCGTACACGAGCCGCACCGGGCGACCGTCGCGTACTCCGCGCAACTCGGTGCGTAGCGCCCCGGTTTGCGGCACGTCCGTCATCCGCTTGCAGGTCTGGTAGAAGTACATGGCGGCGAAGTCCATCGGGTCCACCGCGCGGTCATCCACGGTGACGGGGAAGGGGGAACGCGCCACGCGCCCCAGCTCCACGATCATGCGGTTCACGTCGACCGGCAGGAACGTCGCCTTGTCGTCGGCGTAGCGAACGCCCTTGATGTAGCGCGAGAGTGTCAGGGGCTCGGGATGGCCGATGTGCATCACCTCGACCGGTCCCAGCTCCGGAAACTCGATCACCTCGCGACCGTCCTCGAAGGGACGCACTTCGCGGATGGCGCCGTCCTCATAGACGAAGGCGCGATCGGGGAGCGAGAACAGAAGATGCGCGGCAAGCGCCGGCCCGCCCGCGTCGGAGCCGCGCATGATCCAGGACGTCCGCACCTCGTCCACCCGATCCAACCGATCGGCGCCGTACCGGGCGAGCACGTTGGTGACCCCGGGGCTGGCACCCAGACCCACGAGGATGGTCACGCCGGCGGCGACGGCGTCGCGGTGCAGGTCGAGGAGCTCGAGGGTGGCGGCCCAGTCGTCCGAGACATCCACCGACGGGACGCCGGCCGCAATCGCCGCCTTCGCCACGGCCACGGCGTTCCGGTAGTTCGGTCCCGCGAGGTTGCACACCACGTCATGGTTGCGCATCACACCTGTCAGCGCGGGGCCGTCCCGCACGTCTACGCATGCTATGTCGACGTGAGTGCGATGTGGCGGGAGTGACTCCAGAAGCCGCTCGGCGCGCTCCGTGTGGCGGCAAGCCACGGTCAGACGGTGGAAGACCCCGTGCGTGACGAGGTCCTCGACCGCCGGCCGCGCCATTTCACCGCATCCCAGGACCAGCGCTCGCATGTGTCATCTCCGCCCCCATGGCCCGCTCCGCGGGTGAGAGCCGATAGAAGAAGGTGATGCTCAACCCCGCCGCCAGCAGGACGGCCGCCCAGCTGCCGGCCCAAACCGCGTGCCGCAGCCGGCCTCCTCGGATCAAGCCCAGCAGCACCCCGGCCAGGACGATCGCGCCGCCGAAGATCCGGTGCTGCACCTGCTCGACCCGGAACGGGAGATGCTCGACCGAGCCGCCATGGATGCCGAACGCGAGGCCGATACCGACGAGGAGTGCCGGCAGGGCCCAGCCCCACCCGGGTGCGGCGAGACGGCCGCGAATGCGATACCATTCGATCACTCCCGCCACCATGGCCAGCAGGCCGCCGACCTTGTGCTGGATCACGTGGATCTCCGAGAGGTAGCGAAACCAATTCTGCGCCCAGTAGCGCGGGCTCTCCGGCACCGCACTCAGGATGGTGCTCCACCACCCCACCTCCCGATACGTGCGCGTCTGCGCCTCGACCGGAATGAACACGACGAAGCCGACGAGGAATGCAAGAATCGGCCACAGGAAACGCGTGGGGCTGGCGGGCCGGTAGGCGCTCCACAAGGCGAGGCCGCCGACCACGGCCAGCATCAGGCCGAAGAACACGTGGACCTTCTCGGTGTGGGTCATCGAGCTCAATGCTCCAGTGTCCGAGAAAACACGGCGTAGCGCCGCACCACGGGCAGCTGCATGTGTTCGAGAACGCGGCGCATGGCGACGTTGTCGTCGAATACCTGCGACAGCTCGCCGCGGACGTAGCGACGGCGGCCGGTACGAACCAGGGTGGCGATCAGACGCGCCGCGACACTCGTCCCGCGCACCCGGGGTTCGACGCCGAGGGCCATGAGCCGAGCCTGGGGGATCCGGCGCCGCCAGCGCAGCAGCCGGGCCCAGCCCAGTGGCCAGAGGCGGCCGCCGGCGCGGCGCCACAGCCAGTTGACGTCCGGGACCGCGAGGGCCACGCCGCAGGGACCCGCGGCATCCTCGGCGACCAGCGCGATCTCCGGATCCACGATGGGGCGGAGCAGCGCCGCCAACTGCAGCGCTTCCTGTTCGTCGATCGGATCGAAGTGCCAGGCTTCCGCGAGCGTTTCGTTGATGAGACGCGCGATGAGGCGGGTTTCGTCGGACAGGCGGGCGAGGTCGAGGTGACGAATCCGGAATGAGGACTTGTCCACCGCTCCCTCGGCCAGGGGGATGACGCCGCGTGGGTCGTCGTACGAGCTCTCCCATCCGTAGGCTCGCAGCCACACACCTGGCGAGTAGCCTGCCGCTTCGAGCAGCGCCGCGTAGTACGGGGGGTTGTACGGCGTAAAGAGAACCGCCGGGCGTTCGAACCCCTCGACCAGCAAACCGATGCGGTCACGCGCGGTCACAGCGATCGGACCGTGCGCCGTTCTGCAGCCCGCTGCGCCGAGCCACTCCTCGGCGGCGCGGAGCAGAGCAACAGCCGCGGAAGGGGACTGAGGACACTCGAAGAAGCCGAAGTATCCCTCGCCGGGCTGGTACTCCGGTACGAACGCCGCGATCCGGCCGACTGGTGTCCCGCGCTCCGTGAGGACCCAGCGTCGCGCCGCGGCACGTGACAGGGTGGGATTGCGGCGGGGATCGAACGTATCCCGCTCCTCACCCGGCAACGGCGGCGTCCAGTGGGGATCGGTGGCGTAGGGACCGGCGCCGGCAGCGGTGAACGCCCGGGCGCTGGCGGCGTCGCGCACGGGCTCCACAATCCGGGTGCCGGTGATCGCTGCGCTCGCCGTGGTCACCCGATCCCCCGCCGCCACCAGGCGACCGTCAGCAGGCCGAGGGCGAGTCCTGTCGTCGCATCCAGTACGACGTGTTCCCGCAGCGTGAGAGTAGAGATCGCAACGGCCGCGACGATGATGGGAACGATGACGCGTACCGCACGACGCCGGGTGACGCGCGTCATCAGACCCGCTGCGACGGTGCAGTACGCCACGTGCATCGAGGGCAGAGTCGCATAGGGCATCATGAGCGCGGAGGCGTGCAGGTAGCGCTGCATCGCTGCCGGGTCGGCGGGCCAGGGTGCGCGCGCGGGCAGCAGCAGCTGAATCACGGCCCCCGTCACGGTCATGGCGGCCAGCGCGCCCACCGCGCGGTGGAACGCCGGTCCTGGAAGGCGGAGCGCGGCGGCTCCGCCACCGAACACGACGAACGGGTAAGCGAGCCAGTAGAGGGGCCAGGTGGCGGGTACGTAGGGGATCAGGGGATCGAGGGACGACCGTGTATCGAAAAGCGCATCCGGGCCGGCGGCGGCGGTCAGACGCGTGACGACCCAGTAGCAGATCAGATACAGCGAGACGAGCGCGGTGAGGAGGGTGAGACGCTCCCCGAGACGCGGCGCGGGCAGGCCCGCGGGCGGCACCCTAACGAGGGACTCACGGTTGTCGAAAGCGTTCACGAGGCAACGCCAGACCTCGAGCGAAGCAGAGAAGATGCCGCGCTCGCGGCGCAAGCGCGAGCCCGGCAGTTTCTGGGCTAGTGCGTACCCCACCGAGTCCGGATCTTCACCGTCCGCTCCAGCTCGTCCGCGTTCTGCAGGATCTTCTGCCGCAAATCGGCGGGGAGACGCGGATGGCGGGCAAGATAGCTGTGCACCACGTCTCGCGCCGTGCGACTCGTTTGGCCGCCGAGGAACGACCCCAGCCAGGCGCCGAGGAAGAAAATGCGGCGGTGGCGCTGGATGTAGGGAAGCGAATCGAGCGCGGGGAGCAGGTAGGGCGCGGTAAGCGCCTGATGCTCGATCGCGTTGAACGTCTCGAGACTGCCGCTCGCCCAATCCTCGTTCAGCGACGTATCGGCGAACCAGCGCCGGAAATACTCGGCCTTGACCGGCGCGCTCGGCCGGGCCGCACCGGCGATGAACGCACGGCGGTGCCCGTCCGCCGTCGTGTCGCGCGCGATCTGGGCGGCGAGCGCTGTCTCACCATCGGCATCACCGAGGACGAGCAGGCGGCTCACGACGCTCCACCGCGTGGGATCGCGCACCGGGGCGCCGGCCGCCGAGTCGGCATGCAGCAGCGTCTTGATCCGGGCGAGGCCGGCCGGCGTGGCGGCGAGGCCGATGAACGCGTCGAGCGCCGCTCGGCGCACACCGAATGCGCGGGCGGTGTCGCTCACCATCGCCCACAGCACCTCTTCCGCCGCCGCCCCCGTCGCCCGCGCCCGCTCGGGCGGTAGGTAGGCGCTGATCGTGCGCCCCAGCCGTCCCAGGAGCGCGGGGACGATCTGCTCATCCTGCTCGAACGGCAGCTCGGTGAGGACGAGGCTCGCGAATCGAGCCGGGTCGAGACGGACGTTGCGCACCTGGTCCCAGAGCGCGCCCCAGAGCATCGCCCGGAGCAATCCGTCGTGCACCTCGCGCAACGCCCCATGCTCCAGCGCCGTCACCGTCCCGGTGTCGAGGAGCGTCAGGAAGTAGCCGTAATCGCCCGCGTTCGGAAAGATCCACGATGGGGCCGGTCGGCCGCGTGCCGCCGGGATTTGTGTGACCGTGCCGGTGAGCGCCACGGGAAGCTCGACCGGCGGCCCGTCGCGATACGCGAGCAGGACATTGGTGCGCATCGGCCACGGCGTCGCGCCGGACAACGCCGGTTGCGCGGGGTGTTGTACCAGATCGAGGCGCGCGATTGTCCCCCGGCGAATCGTGAGCCGCGATTCCACCACCGGCATTCCGGGACGCAGCATGAAGCTCCGGCCGAACGCGTCGAGCGAGTTGCCGCCGATCGCGGACAGGAGATCCCGCCAGGTAGCGTTGGCGTACGCATGGGCGTCGAGAAACGCGCGCACGCCCCGCTGGAACGCCGCTTCCCCCACGAGGTAGTTGAGCTGCTTCAGGACGCTCGGTGCTTTGTTGTAGACGATCGCGCCGTAGGCGCTCTTCGCCTGGTCGAGGTTATCCATCGCCTGCCACAGCGGCGTCGTCCCCATGGTCTGGTCCACGTCGTACGCGGCCGGCTTGTTCGCCTGGTAGAACGTCTTCCACGCCTCGGCCTTGTGCTCGAGGTCGTCGAGCGCCTTGGCGGCCATGTAGGTCGCGAAGCCCTCCTTCAGCCAGAGGTCGTCGAACCAGCGCATCGTCACCAGGTCGCCGAACCACTGGTGGGCGGTCTCGTGCAGGATGGTGGAGAAGCGGCCCAGACGGCGCGGCAGCGTGGGGCGCTCGCGGAAGATGAAGCGGTCCTCGTTATACATCACGACGCCGGGATGCTCCATCCCGCCGAACGGGAAGGCGGGCGCCAGGAGCATGTCGAACTTCTCGAATGGGAACGGCCGGCCGAAGTAGCTCTCCATCCAGTCGAGCGCACGCTGCTGCAGGGCGAGCATGGTGTCCGCATCGGCTTCCTGGGCGCGCGAGCGCCGCACGAAGAGATGTACCGTGCGTCCGTGCACGATAGAGGTGACGCGCACCCACGGTCCGGCGGCGAACGCGATGAGATAGGTCGGCAGCGGTTTCGTCTCGGTGAAATGATCGGTCACGCGGTCGCCCGCGGTATCGGCCCGCGCGATGGAGCCGTTGGCGAGCGCCGTCCAGGCGCCAGGGATGGTGAGGTGCAGCGTGACGCGCGCCTTCAGGTCGGGCTGGTCGAAGCAGGGGAAGAGCTGGTTTGCGTCGGCTGGGACGAGCAGCGTGTACAGGTAGTCCTGCCCGTCCGCGGGATCGTGCACCCGGATGACGCTCGCACCCGTGGGCGCGATATCGGAAACGAAGCGGAGCACCACCGTATTCGCGGAGCCGAGGAACCGGGCCGGAAGGCGCAGGTGATCGCCCGTGAAGGCGGGAGTGAAGGCCGCGCCGTTCACGGAAATGGAGCCGAGACGGCGGCCGCGATAGTCGAGGATGACGTCCTCGCCACCGCGGCGGGTGAAGCGCACCGTCACCGATCCCACGGCGCTGTCGAGGGCGGTGACGTCGAGGGAGAGATCGTAGCGTACGTCGGTGATCGTCTGTGCCCGCCAGCGGGCGAGGTCGTGCGAGATGCCGTGTCGCATGAAGCCATGGAGCGAATCCGGGCGGCCGAGGGTTACCGCGAGCACTGCGAACAGCATCATCTCGTCAGCACCTGACCAAGCCTCCGCTCGAGAAACCGCCGCTCCGGCTCCTGGGTCGTCAATGCGAGGGCGCGGCGGTAGGAGGCGGCGGCTTCTTGGCGTCGGCCGAGACGCCGGCACAGGTCGGCCCGCGCCGAATGGGCGAGGCGATAGTCGGCCAGATCGCCGCGCACGAGGATGGCATCGATCAGCGTGAGTCCCGCCGCTGGCCCATCCCGCATCGCCACCGCGGCGGCCCGGTTCAGCTCGACCACTGGTGAGGGATCGACCCGCTGCAGCACGTCGTAGAGTCCGACGATCTGCGCCCAGTCGGTATCGGCCGCGCGCGTCGCCTCGGCGTGGACCGCGGCGATCGCCGCCTGCAGCGTGAAGGGGCCGAAGCGGCGCGTGGCGAGCGCCTGCTCGACGAGCGCCTGGCCCTCGGCGATCTGCTCCCGATTCCAGAGCGTGCGATCCTGCTCGTCGAGCAGCACCAGTTCGCCCGAGGCCGTGGCGCGCGCCGGACGGCGCGCCTCGTGCAACAACATCAGGGCGAGCAGCCCCCTGACCTCGGGGTCGGGCAGCAGCTCATGTAGGACACGGCCCAGCCGGATCGCTTCGCCCGACAAGTCACTGCGGACGAGCGACGCGCCGGACGACGCCGAATAGCCCTCGTTGAACACGAGGTAGACGACGTGCAACACGGTGTCGAGCCGGGCGGGGAGCTCGTCCGTGGACGGCACTTGGTAGGGAATCACGGCGTCCCGGATCTTCGCTTTGGCCCGCACGATGCGCTGGGCGACGGTTGGCGCGGCGGTGAGAAAAGCGTGCGCGATTTCCTCCGTCGTGAGGTCGCACACTTCACGCAGCGTCAGGGCGATTTGAGCATCGGGGGTGAGGGCGGGGTGGCAGCAGGTGAAGATCAGTCGCAACCGGTCGTCGGGGATGTCCTCGTCCGCCGATTCACCCGAGACCCGGCCGTCATCCTCCAACCGCCGCGCGATCTCGGCCTGCGAGGCATTGAAGCGCGTGCGTCGCCGCATCGCGTCGATCGCCTTGAAGCGGCCCGTCGAAACGAGCCATGCCCGCGGATTGCTCGGGACACCGTCCGTGGGCCAGCGCTCCACCGCCGCGGCGAAGGCGTCGTGCAGCGCCTCCTCGGCGAGGTCGAAATCGCCGAGCAGACGGATCAGCGTGGCGAGGACACGGCGCGACTCGGCGCGGTAGACGCTCTCGACCATGGCGCGCGCGCCGGCGGCCGCGTCCTCGCTCATCGCCTTCCCGTCACTCCTGGCTGAACACCTGGATGGGCCGTACCTCGATGCTGCCCAGACGCGCCGACGGGATCCGCGACGCCACCTGCATCGCGTCGTTCAGATCCTTGGCGTTGATCAGGTAGAATCCACCGAGCTGCTCCTTCGTTTCGGCGAACGGCCCGTCGGTGGTGGAGACCTTGCCGTTGCGGATGCGCACGGTTGTGGCGGTGCCCACCGGTTGCAGCGCCTCTCCCGCCACGTAGTGCCCGCTTTTCCGGATGCTGTCGGTGAACGCGTAGTACTCGCCCATGATGGCGTCCGACTCGCTCTTGGCCATGGTGCTGTACTTCTTTTCGTCCTCGTAGATCAGGCACAGGTACTTCATGGCATCCTCCCAAACTGGGTGAACCGGCTGTGGACCCAGGTAGTCGTTCGGGGGAGGCCGAAATCGACACCCTCACGCAGCCGTCGGGGGCGGCGTCGGGGCCTGGGGAGTCTGTTTCTGCCTGCCGAACAAACGCCGCAGCGCGACTCCGGCGGCGGCAATGCCGGCGACGATCAGCTTCTTAAACGCGAGGATCCCTACCCACAAGAGCTTGAAAAAGCCGGCCTTGGCGGCGACGGCGCCGACGATCAGCCCGGCGACGCCATATGCGGCCTTCTTGTCGGCGCCGGGGATGAAGTCCTGGTAGCGATGGCCTTCGTTGAATTCGACGAACCCGATCACCGTCTGCATCGATTTCTCGATCTGCGGAAGCGCGTTCATCGATGAAACGGCGTTCAAGACCAGCACTCCGCGGCGTCCGAGGACGCGCACGCTGTAGTTCAGCGTGTGGTGGGCGGGGCTATCGGAGAACGCAAGCTCTTTCGCCCAATAGAGCTTGTGGGTCTCGCGGCTGTAGTGCGGCGGCTCGGCCCAGCCGATGAGCTGAGCGGTCGCGTAGCCTTCCTTGCGACGCTGCTCGTTCGACGCGGCGATCTGCTGCTGCATCTGCTGCATCAGCTTGGTGTAGTCGATCGACTCGGCGCCGGAGTCGTCGACATAGCCGTCCTGGTCGAACGAGATGATCACCCCCCACGACCCCGAGTCGAGCGGTGAGACATCGGCGGGATAGAGCATCCCGAGGACGCCCTCCGACGCGGCCGGCGGATTCCCCCACGCCTGGGTCAGGAGCCGGCGGGCCGCCGGTCCGTCGACGTAGCGGAACGTGGGCGGCACCTGCAGCGTAGCGAGGCCGTTGCCGACAGTCACTATCCCCGAGTGCGGCGAGAGTCTCGCCATGAACTCTTCGGCGGTGATCTGGTTCGTGTCGGTCTGCTGCGCCCGGAGTGGGACGGGCAGGTACAGCAGTGCCATGGCGCAGACGATTCGGGTGGCGGGCATGAGGCACCTCGGCGTGTTCGAGAATGGAACGTGCTCCTAACCTGCGGTCGGTCTCTCGGCACGACAAGGCGGCTTTGTCCTACACGTGGGTCCGCCACGCGCCGCTCAATATCAATGCGCCGAAGAGAAGCGCGGCAATCAGCCCGTGACTGACGAAGATCTCCAGAGCGACGGTCGCCGACGGGTGGCCGAACTGTGCGAGATGCACCAGCGTCGCCCCGCCGAGGTAGACCGCCCAGACCAGGGCAGCGGCGACGACGAAGCTGCCGCGGTAGCGCAGCGTCAGAATCGCGGCGAGCGACATCCCGAGGTAGGCGTAGCCGAAGAAACCGAGCAGGGGGCCGCTGGCCCCGACACCGAAGAGGTGCGCGACCTGCGCGGGCCGTAACAGCACACAGAGGCTCACGAGCAGCATCGGGAAGCCGCAATAGCCGACGAGGAGGTAGAGCATCAGCACTGCGGCGCCGCGCGACGGCGAGCGATCCGGGAGCTTGGCGATGTGCACGGCGGCGCCCGCCAGGA
>JAWOLH010000011.1:0-58022 GCA_033853695.1 Gemmatimonadales bacterium
CGTCGCGTTCATGTCCGCCGATGCCCGGCGCCCTCCGATTCCCGCCATTGTGCCACTCTCCGGTGGGCAACCCCAGTTGCTCGGCAAGGATCGCCTTCCGGCGGACTTTCCCGTTGCGGCTCTCGTCGTCCCGCACAAGGTGGTGTTCCGCTCTCCCGATGGGACGCGGGTGCACGGGCAACTGTTGGAGCGTGCGGGGCTGACCGGTAAGCACGCCGGGATCGTCTTCGTGCACGGCGGCCCACCGCGGCAAATGCTGCTCGGCTGGCACTACATGGACTACTACTCGAATGCGTACGCCGTGAACCAGTACCTCGCGAGCCGGGGGTTCGTGGTCCTGAGCGTCAATTACCGCCTGGGGATCGGCTATGGTCACGACTTCCATCATCCGGCCCACGCCGGTCCGGCCGGGGCCGCGGAATACCAGGACGTGTTGGCCGGCGGGCGTTTCCTGGCCGGCCTCCCCGAGGTGGACCCCACGCGAGTCGGAATCTGGGGAGGCTCCTACGGCGGGTATCTCACGGCATTGGCGCTTGCGCGGAACTCGAGCGTGTTCGCGGCCGGTGTCGACCTGCACGGGGTCCACGACTGGGCCAGCGATATGGGCGATGAGCTGGTGCTGCCGGCGTGGCGGACCGAGCGCGGCGATCGGGACAGTGCCCGGGCCGTCGCCTGGCGATCGTCACCAGTGGCATCCATCGGGACCTGGAAATCGCCGGTGCTGTTGATCCAGGGCGATGACGATCGCAATGTGCGGTTTCACCAGACCGTGGATCTGGTCCGACGCCTCGACGCAGCCGGCGTCCGCTATGAAGAGCTGGTGCTCCCGGATGAGATCCACGGCTTTCTGCGCTACGACTCGTGGCGCAGGGCGGATTCCGCGACCGTCGCGTATTTGGGCCGCGTGCTCCACGAAGGACCCTAGTTGGTAAGAGAGTAATCGAGGGCCTGCGTAACGAGCACGCGCACGGGCTGGCCGTTCTTGCGGGCCGGCCGGAACAGCGCCTTCGCCATCCACCGTTTCGCGGCGTCGTTGAACCCGGGATGGACCGAGCGGATCACCTCGATCGACCCGGGCTCGGCCCGTCCCGAGGTATCGATGACCGCCTGGAGTACGACGCGGCCCATGATCCCGGCCTGGCGCAGGAGTGGCGGATAGTCGCGGTCGAGCGGCGGCGCCGACACCAGTGCCGGTAGCTGGTCGACGTCTCCGGTGGAGTACACCTGATTGGCAACTGGCGTCACCCCCGTCGCCGTTCCGCCCTCGACCCCGACACCGGAGAAGTCTCTGGGGTCGAAACGCTCCTGCAGATTCACCGGAGGGAGCGCTGCGGGAATGATCGCCGGTACCGCGACGGTCTGAAATCCCTTGAGAGGGACTTGCAGCTCGGCGGGCGGGGACGCTTCGTGCTGCGGCTCCTGTGGCTGGATGTACACCAGTGCGGTATCGAGCTTCGTGCTGCCAGCGGTCTGATGCGCCGAGATCGTGGCGAAGACCGCGGCGCCGATCACCGCGGTGTGGATCACGAGGGAGACGAAGCCTCCCCGGGTGAACCCCGAGGCATCGGGTTTCCGATCCGAGGCCAGGAGCTGCAAGTTCAGGGGTAAGGTCCGGCGGCGCCACGCGATGCGTGGTGGAGCGTTGGGGGCCCGTTTCGGTGCGGCGGTCATAGTACTAATTGAACGCGTCACCTCTTCGAATAGTTGCAGCGTCTTGTAAGAGAATGGTGGAGAGCAAATCTGACACGGAGACCAAGCGCATGATCACAATAGTGACGCTGTTTCTGCTGCAAACGCCGGCGATCGTCGAGTATCCGCTGCCCAGGGCGGGTGCGTTTCCGCACGACCCGGCAGTCGGGAAGGATGGGACGGTCTGGTATACCGATCAGCGAAACAGCTACATCGGCCGACTCGACCCCGCGACCGGGAAGGTGACGGACTACGCCACCCCGACACCGGGGTCGGGACCGCACGGCATCGTAGTGGCGCCGGATGGGGCGGTGTGGTACACCGGGAACGCGAAGGGCAACATCGGCCGACTCGATCCGGCGACCGGGAGGATCAAGGAGTACCCGCTTCCCGCTGACGTCCGCGATCCGCACACGCCGCTGTTTCACGCCGGCAAGCTGTGGTTCACCGTTCAGGGCGCGAACCGCTACGCTCGATTCGACCCCGCGACGGGAGCCGTGGAGACGTTTCGCCTGCCGACCGCGCGGTCGCTTCCCTATGGACTCGTCACGGCCCCCGATGGATCGCTGTGGATGGCGGAGCTGGGGACGAACAAGATTGGACACATCGATCCCGCAAACGGCGCGTTAACAGAGTTCCCTCTCCCCGATGCGGGAGCGCGTCCACGGCGGCTCCAGGTCGACCCTAAAGGGATCGTCTGGTACACCGACTACGCCCGTGGCTATCTCGGGCGGCTCGACCCGGCGAGCGGGCAGGTGCGCGAGTTCGCGAGCCCCGGCGGGCGTGGCAGCGGTCCCTACGGGATCGCCATCGGTACCGATGGACGCATTTGGTACGATGAATCGGGGAAGGGCACGATCGTGGCGTTCGATCCGGCGACCGAGCAGATGCAGACGGTGGCGATCCCGACGCCGGGGGCCATCGTGCGCAATATGTCGGTCGATTCGACGCGGGCCCGCGTCTGGCTCGCGCTGTCGGGGACGCAGCGTCTCGGGAAGATCGAGCTGGGTAGATAATAGCCAACCGTCTACGGCGCCCGGTGTCGCGCCGCCTGGGCCGCCATGATGCGGATGAGCTGAGCGTTGGTCCATGGCTGCCAGCCGTGCGGCTTCATCGGGCGGCCGTAGAGGAACTCGGCGTCCGCGGCCGGCGTCGCATGTTTCAAGAATTCCTCCATGCGATAGACCGACAAGTTCAGGTAAAACGTGTCGTAGTCGCCGACGAAGAAGTGCAGCTTGCCGCGCAGCTTGGGCCCGAGCCTCGCCCAATTGCGCTCGAGATAATCGCGCAGGTCGTAATCGTGGGACTTGAAGTACTCCGCCACATCGCGATTGACGTGGCCGGTGCGCAGGTCCCACAGCTCAGCCGTGTAGCCGTCGTTGCCGACGGGACCAAACGTCGCCTCCCAGATCGCGAACTGCTCCCCCGAGCGCGCGTGGCTCCCCAGCACGGCCTCGAACTGGCTCTCCTGGCGCACGGTGATGCGGGGCTGACCCGTCACTTCGACCTCCGCGGGGACTTCGGCCTGCATCCAGTCCGCGACGGGGTACACGAAGGCATTCGTGTCACCGTAGATGTTCACCAGCTCGTAGCTCCTGAAATCGATCGGATCGGGGTACAGCACCCAGGTCCCCGCGAAGAAGTCGGGGTGGTATACCTGCAGGGCGAGCGCCTCCCACCCGCCGGTCGAGCCGCCGGTGAGGAACCGTGCCTCGGGCGCGCGGATCATGCGAAAATGCTGCTCCAGGTACGGGATCAGCTCGAGCATGATGGCGTCGCCGTAGGGACCGTTGTTCACCGAGTTCACGGCGTAGGAATCGTCGAAGTACGGCGTGGGATGCTGGAACGTCACCGCGATCATCTCGGGGAAGCCGGGGGCCTGCCACGATTTCGCGAACTCGGCGCCGGGCTCGCGCATCGTGCGCAGCTGGCGGGCGGCGCGCTCTGCCGGCGTCTCGGTATTCGGCTCGGTGGTGAAGCCGAACGGCGCCCGGAGCGAGAAGTGCCCCTGCTCGTACACGGTGGGGTAGCGCTTCGTAGTGTCGCGGTCGTAGTCGCGCGGCAGCAGCACGGTAGCGCCGAGGTAGATGGGGCGACCCCACCACGCCGACAACAGCTTGCTCTGAAACTTGATGCGCTTGACCCACTTCGTGTCCGGCGGGATCTCGACCGGCGGCAGCGCGCGCGCTAGCGCCAGGCGGATCGTATATCCGGCCTGGGGATCGAGATGCACCTTCTGCACGTCGCTCACGAGGTTGGCCGGGGAGATGTTGAACTGCTGCCCCTCCCACTGGTCGTCGTGCATCCAGAGAACGTGGCCGTCGGCGCGATGGAAATCGACATACACGCTGACCAGCGCCTGCACGTAGTAGTCGCCCGCCGGGATGTCCTTGAGGCTCGCGACCGGATAGCCGAGCGTCGAGCCGTCGATCACCGCGGCCGTGCCGGGGGGCAGCTGATCGACGTCCACGCCGTAGAACGGCACGCAGTTGCTCTCGCCGTGATCACCGAGCCGCGGCTCTTCGTTCTGCTTCGTGCTGATGAACACATAGACCCGGCCCGTGAGCGGCGTGCTGCGCAGCGTCGCCGGGATCGTGATCTCGAAGCGCGGGCCCTGGGCGGATGCGGGTCGGGGCATGGCGAGGGCTGGGAAAAGGAGGGCGGCGAGTATCGAGAAGCGCACGGGGGGCTCCGGGGTTGTGCGTTGTAGGACCGTACGTTGTACAACCTAGAGCCTAGCGGCAATCCCCCGAATCCCCGCAATCGAGAATTCGGCGATGTACTCCGCGGCCTGAGTGAGCTGGACGTCGCTGAGCGGCCACCCGGGGAACACGCGATCGCGGAACGGGTCCGGCCGATAGAAGAGGCACTGCGACTGGATGCTGATCACCGTGAGCGCCACATTCGGATCGGTCTCCGGGCAGCCGAGCAGCTCGGCGACGAGAGCGGCGAGGTACTTGATGCGCGGCATGAACGCACGCTCGGCGATGGCGGGGGCCAGCGGCGTCGGCTCGTTCATCTCGTGACGCATGAGGCCCATGATCCATGCGGCGGGCCGCGCCACCCGCGGCACGAAGCTCCGAATGTAGTGCCGTAGCCGGGCTTCCGCGGAGCTGCCGGCGGGCGCGTCCATCGTGGCGTCGCTCGCATTCCGCACCTCCGCGATCGCCGCGTCCACGACCGCGCGATACAGCCCCAGCTTGTCGCCGAAGTGATAGTTGACGGCGGCGACGTTGGCCCGGGCTTCCCGACAGATGTCCCGCACCGGGACGTGAAAGAACCCCCGTTCGGCGAAGAGCCGGGTGGCGGCATCGAGCAACCGCTGGCGGGTCGCGGCTTCCCGGGCGGCCGGGCGCCCGGAGGGGCGATTCCGCCGCCGGGTGAGAGTGGGCGTCACAGCCGCCGCCGGAACAGGAGCGTCGCGGCCGTCATCATCACGGCCGAGAAGATGATGAGGTAGGTCAGGTCGACGTTCAGCGCGATGACGCCGGTGTCCTTGAGCAACAGGCTCTTCAGGGCGTGCACGGCGTAGGTGAACGGATCGACGACAGCGATCGCGCGCATCCACCCGGGGAACGCCTGCTGCGGATAGACCGCGCCGCTCGGGAACCAGAGCAGCGTGTTGAGTGCGCCGAACATCGCCCGCGGCAGGAGCGGGTCGGTCATCCGCACCATGAGGAGAAACATCATGCTGACGAGCGCGACCGCCGTCGTCACGATGACCACGAACAGCTTGAGGAGGCGAAGCGGTGCCAGCGGGTCGGGCACCCCGGCGATCAGCGAGCCGACCGTCATCACGGCGGTACCGGCGAGCACCGCCTTGATCGCTCCCGACAGCGTGAAGCCCATGATCAGCTCGAGTCGCGTGATCGGCGTGACGAGGTACCCCTCGTGCAGGCCGCGGGCCTTGTCGTCGATGAAGATGATTCCGCCTCCGATCATCACCATCATGAAGATCGACATGACGATCGAGCCGGGCAGCAGGTACTGGATGTAGGGGACGTACGGGTAGACCTCGACCACGTCGAGCGTCGGCTGGGTGTCGAGGCGCTGGGCCGACGCCGCCGGTGTGTTGTACGCGCTGAGGAGCCCCGAGAAGGTCGAGGCGAGTGTCGCGGCGACGAAGTTGTCGGTGTTGTCCTCCACGAGCGCCACCCGCGGCGCCTCACCGGCGAGTACGCGGCGCGAGAAGCCGGGAGGAATCGTGAGGACGCCGTTGACGCGGCCGTTGCGCAGATCGGCCAACGCCGTTCCCTGGTCGTCGTACGACACAAGGGTGAATGTCTTGGCGTTCGCGCGGACGGCATTCGCGAGCTCCCGCATCCGCACGGCGGGAAGACCCCGATCCTGATCGACCAGCGCCACCTTCAGGTGCTGGACCTTTCCGCCGAATGCGTACCCCAGGATCATGAGCTGGATGATAGGCAAGACGAGCGACATCACGAGCAGCATGGGGCTGCGCCGGAAGCGCCGCAGCTCGCGCTCGACGATCGCCCACACCCGCTCGGGACCTCCGCCGTTCATCGTCAGCGCCTGAGCATGGGGACGCGATCGAGCGCCGACGCTTCCTGCAGGGCGTCACGCAGCTCGTGTCCCGTGAAGTGAACGAACACGTCGTCGAGGGACGTGCTCTGCACGGCGAGCGACCGCACCTCGATCCCCGCCTCGGCGCTCGCGGTGAGCAGCGCCGTGGTCGTGGCGGGACCCGCGTGCGACGCGATGCGGAAGACGTGCTCGTGCTCGGTGACGCTGTCCACGCCGGGGAGCCGCTCCAGGCGCTGCTGCCACCCCGGGGGGACGGCGGAGAAGCTGACGTCGAGGGTGTTCTGGCTGGGAATCGCGGCCTTGAGCTTGAGCGGGGAGTCGAGAGCGACGAGCTTGCCGTGATCGACGATGGCGACCCGGTCACACAGCCGGTCCGCCTCGTCCATGTAGTGCGTCGTGACGAGCACGGTGAGATTGCGCTCGCCCTTGATGCGCCGCAGCATCTCCCACACCGCGGTACGGGACACCGGATCGAGGCCGGTGGTCGGCTCGTCCAGAAAGAAGATCTTCGGCTCGTGCACCAGTCCCCGCGCGATCTCGACGCGCCTCCGCATCCCGCCCGACAGCAGTTTCACCGGCTTGTCGGCCCAGGCGGTGAGCTCCACGGCCTCGAGCAGCTCGGCGATGAGCCGCTTGCGGCGGTCCCGCGGGACGCCGTAGAGCTTCGCGAAGATCAGGAGGTTTTCCGTAGGACTGAGCTCGAGATCGCTCGTCATCGCCTGCGGGATGACGCCGATCGCGCGGCGCACGTCGTCCGGATGGGTCACGACGTCGTGACCGCCCACCGTGGCGCGGCCCGCGGTCGGCTCGAGCAGTGTGGTGAGCATCCGGATCAGCGTCGATTTGCCGGCGCCGTTCGGGCCCAGCAGCCCGAAAATCTCCCCCTCGTCTACCGAGAAGGTGACGCCGTCCACCGCCGTGAACGTGCCGAACTGCTTGGTGAGTCCCTGGACGTCGATGGCGCTCATGTGCCGGTGGCAGTCCGTATCGGCAGCAGGACGGAGGCGGTCATGCCGACCGCCATGCGCCGGTCACGATTGTCGAGGCGCAGGCGAATCTCGAAGGTCTTGATGTCACGTTTGGTGCGGCTGACATCGCGCTGCGTCGCGAATCCCGCATCCACCCCGCGATAGTAGACGACGCCGCGGCGCTCGACCCCGGACGGGAAGCGGACGGTGAGCGAGTCGCCGAGGCGGATGCGATCGATGTAGGTCTCCTCCACGTCGGCACGCACCCAGAGATCGTCCGGGTTGATCAGCGTGACGATCGGTTGCCCGGGATTCACGACCTCTCCGACCAGGGCGGCGCGCACGTCGACAATGCCGGCGATCGGGGCGCGGATCTCGCTGTAGCCCAGGCGCACGTCGGCCTTGGAGGTCTGCGCCGCGGCGGCGCGCTCCTGCTGTTGGGCGGCGACGAGGGCGCTGCGTTTGGCGGCTACCTGGCGCGCGGCGGCATCGGCGCGGGCTTGGGCGACCGCCAGGGCGGTCCGGGCGGAGTCCCCCTCCTGGGCCGAGGCGCCCCCCGCGCCGAGCAGCGACTGGACGCGGTCCATCGTGATTTTGGCATTGGCGAGGGTGGCCACGGCCTCGCTGTCGGCCGCTTCGGCGGCGGCGAGGTCGGCGCGTGCCGCGCTCGTCTGGGACGCCATCGCTTCGGCGCTTCGCTCGTAGTAAGTGCGCTCGGCCCGCAGCTCGGCGGGGCCGAGGACGGCGAGGAGCTGGTTTGCGGTAACCGAATCGCCCTCGGCGACGAGCAACTGGCTCACCTGTCCTGCGACCTGGGAGCTCACGATCACGTCGTTGGTGGTGACGATGCCGGTGAGTACGAGAGCGGAGGGCCGTGCCCGCAGCCCGTAATACGCGGTCACAACGAGAATCAGGACGATGAGAATGACGAGGCCGCGCGTGCGTTTCATAAAACGATTGTATGAAACATCTGTTTGATTTGTCAAGAGGGGCCCACCCCCCGGTTTTGACGCTCGGCGCACCACGCGGTAGGCTTGGACTCGTTCGGCCGTCGCCGAATCACCCCGAGGGAGATTCCGTTCCGATGCCAACCGTACGTCCTGAGCGCCGCGTGGGCCAGGCGCTCCTCATGATCGTTGCTCTCGTTGCACCACCGCTCGAGGCGCAGGGCACCCTGCCGCCCCTCAAGGTCGTCGACCGCCTGTGGATCGACACCACCGCGCGCGCCTGCAGCGACTTTTTCCAGTACGCCAACGGCGCCTGGATCGCCCACGACACGATCCCCGCGGCCTACTCCTCTTCCGGCGTCGCCCGGGACATGAGCGACCGCAACGAGCTGGTGGTGCGATCGGTGTTGGACGACGCGGCGGCGCGGCGCGCGCGCGCGCCCGTCGGGTCCACGGCTCGCAAGCTTGGCACCTTCTACGCGTCGTGCATGGACTCCACGGTCGCGGAGGCCGCGGGGATCGACCCGATCCGACCGTGGCTTGCCGGCATCGATTCGATCTCCACCCGTGAGCAGTTGATTCCCCAGATCGCCGCCCTTCACGTGCGTGGGGTAAACGTCGCGTTCCGCTACGGTCCTGAAGCCGATCCGCACGATGCCGCTCACTACCTCGTCTGGCTGTCGCAAGGGGGCCTGGGACTTCCGGACCGCGATTACTACACGAAGACCGACCCGCAATCGGACTCGCTGAAGCAGCAGTACGCCGAGCACATCACGAAGATGTTCACGCTCGCCGGGGAGCCCGCCGCGCAGGCCGCGATCGATGCGGCGGCGGTGCTGGCGTTCGAAACGGAGCTGGCCCGCGCCTCGTTGACGCGGGTGGAGCGGCGCGAGCCGTCGGCGACCGATCATCCGACGACGGCGCCCGAGCTCTCGGCGCTCGCCCCGACGATCTCCTGGGCGGGCTATTTCCAGGCGATCGGGCTCGCCGCGCCGGTCGCCAGGCTGAACGTCGCCGAGCCGGCGTTCTTCACCCGCGTCGACTCGCTCGTCCACACGGCGCCGCTCGAAGCGTGGCGCGCCTATTTGCGATACCACCTGCTCGATACGGCCGCTCCCTGGCTCAGCGCGCCGTTCGTCAACGAAGACTTCGCCTTCAGTTCGCGCTTCACCGGGGCGAAGGAGCTCCTGCCACGCTGGAAGCGCTGCCTGCGCGAGACCGACGGCGACCTGGGCGAAGCACTCGGGCAGGCCTATGTCGCCAAGACATTCCCACCCGAGGCGCGCGCCCGCGCCAGGGCGGTGATCGACGACATCCGCGCGGCCTTCGGAGCGCGCCTGCGGCGACTCACCTGGATGTCCGATTCCACCCGGGCCCAGGCGCTCGACAAGCTGGCCAAAATGGGCGAAAAGGTCGGCTACCCGGATCACTGGCGCGACTATACGCGACTCGAATCGGTCGAAGGGCCGTTCGTGCTCAACGTCGCCCGCGCCAACGCCTTCGAGTGGCAACGCGTGGTGAACCGGCCCGGATCACCGGTTGATACCACCGAGTGGGGCATCACCGTCCCGACGGTAAATGCGTACTACGATCCGGAGCGCAACGAGATGGTTTTCCCCGCTGGCGCCTTGGTGCCGCAGACGTTCGATCCCAAGGCCGACGACGGGGCCAATTACGGGTCACTCGGTGCCAGCTGGGCTGGCCACGAGCTGACGCACGGCTTCGACGATGAAGGGCGTCACTACGACGCCAAAGGCAACCTGCGCGATTGGTGGACCGCTGCCGACTCGGCGCATTTCACCACGCAGGCGGACCGCATGGTGCAGCAATTCGATGGGTACATCCAGGTAGATACGTTCCACGTGAACGGCCGGTTGACGCTTGGCGAGAACATTGGAGACTACGGTGGGATCCTGACCGGCTACGACGCGCTACAGCGCGCGCTGGCACGCGACGGCCGGCCCCAGTTGATCGACGGGTATACACCGGAGCAGCGCTTCTTTTTGGCCTACGCCCAAAGCTGGCGGGTGCACACGCGGGACGCGGCGCTGCGCACCCGCGTCACCGTGGACCCTCATGCGCCGGAGCGTTGGCGCGTCAACGGTCCGCTTTCCGACTCACCGGCCTTTGCGAAGGCATTCGGATGCAAGCCCGGCGACCCGATGGTGCGGTCGCCGGACGTGGTCCCGCAAATCTGGTAGGATAAGACGTGAAGGTGAGAGGTCGTGCGGTGTTCGTCCCTCTCCCTTCTCACCTCTCACGCAGTGAAAACCGCTAGTCGGCCGTGGCTTCGTCGTTCTTCTTGTTGCGGAACAGCCGCATTACGAACCAGATCGCGGCGATCACCAGCGCGACCTTGAGCAGGAAGAACACGAATCCGAGCAGCGCCCCGAACACGGGCAGCAGGAGGATCCCGACGAGGCCGACGGCCGCAAAGCCGAGCACGGGTTTCAACACGGCAGACTCCCGAAAAAGTGAGGGCAACGCCCCACCCTACGGGTGGTGGTCCCGGGCGGTTTCAGTCCGGGTGGGGGCGGTGCCGGCGCAGCCGCGCCCCAGCCTCCTGCACCCGCTGGATATACGTGCGCGCCGATTCCCTGGCCTCGCGCCGCGGCACGACGAAGTGCGGGTCGTCGGGACGCGTGCTCTTCAGGTCGTCCACCATCAGGTCGCCGCCGTGCGATTCGACCGCCGCCTCGAAGCGCTCCACTGCTGACAGAAGGTCCTCCAGTTCCTCGGCAGTTTCCTTCCCCGTCAGCACGACACCGCGCGCGCGCAGCCGGTCGGCCGCCTCCTGCATCGCCGCCCGTCGCTCGTCGTCGCGATGCGGGTCAAGGTCCCGTTGGAGCTCTTCATTGGAATCGTTGGGCTTCGGCATCGTCGCCTCCTGTGGCTCCGACCTAGGCGTTCTGGCCTCGAATCGCGTCGAGCAGGCTCGGCAAGTTCAGCGTCTTGGCGCGGGATTGGATCTCGTTCTGCACCCTGGGGAAGATGCCTCGCGCGTCTTCCTGGAACTTCTGGAACAGCTCGCGCAGATCCGCGGCACTGAGCCGCCGGTTCTGCGCGTAGTAGCGTTGGGCGACGTGACCGAGGGCGTACGTCGACGCGAATGTTACCGCGGCCCCGGTGGCCAGTCCACCTGCGCCGCCCACGATCCCGCCGAGCAGTCCCCCCGCGACACCGCGCACCAGTTTGCTGACGACCCCTTCGATCGCCTGAGCCGCGGCACCGATGCCCAGCGTGCCCGCGAGGTCCTTGATCTGGTTGACGTCGAGCTGCTGGCCGTAGGCGCGGCCGATCTGATAGACGAGGCGCAGCTGCAGCGGCAGGATGACGAGATTCGCCAGCCGGTCGGGGAGCAGTTCCACCGCGCCGGCGAGCATCGCCTGCTGCAGAATCATCTGCTCGAGGTCGGGAGTGGCGGAGCCACCCGCGCCACCGGTCGCCGGTGCCGCGCTGGCGAGCGCGGCCGCGTCCTTCTCGAGCTGTGCGACGGCCGTGGTTCCGAGTCCCAACGCGCTGCGCAACTCCTTCAAGAACGCGAGCTCCTGCTCGTTGGCGGGTCCGCCGGCATTGCACACCACGAGCGCGAGCTCGTAGGCGTAGGCGCGAGCCGCGTCGTCGGAGAGGGACTGGGCGACGTCGGCGAGGGCCGGCACACCCTTGCGGGCCGCCCGCGTCAGCGCGTCGCCGTCCTTGATGCCGAGGCGGCTCATCGCCTCCTGCAGCTGCGCCTGCTCGTCCGCGCTCGCCTCGCCATCCGCCAGCGCCGCCATCAGGGCGATCGTGACGATCGGTCGCTTGTCTTGCTCGTTCATTCCGAATGATAGTAAAGGTTCGTCGAGTCCGCCGCCGCCAGCTCGACGAGAAACGCCGCGATGCGTTCCACGACCGTCGCGACGTAGCGCTCTCCCTTTTCGGGCGTGGCGGCATGCGGATCGCCCACCCCGGTGTCGTCGGTGACTTCGGTCCAGCGGCGCGGCGCCCATGCCCACCCTTCTCGTAGACCCTCGAGCCTCCATGCTCGCGCGGCCCCCGATCCGGCTTCACGCAACGGCCGGACCAGGTCCGGTGCCACATGCAGCATGACGCTCGTCTCGAGCTCCCCGCCGTGGTCGCCAAGATCGGAGAAGAAATCCCTGGGATCGACCAGCTTGTA
Source organism: Gemmatimonadales bacterium (assembly GCA_033853695.1). Taxonomy (GTDB): domain Bacteria; phylum Gemmatimonadota; class Gemmatimonadetes; order Gemmatimonadales; family GWC2-71-9; genus DASTHG01. The sequence goes on from JAWOLH010000011.1 coordinate 12,309, forward strand.
CCAATTCATCAGGCAGAGGAACGCCTTCACCTGCGGCTGCAGCTCCCGAATCATCTGGCGAAAATCGTTGCCGCCGTGACCGTTCAGAAGGACGATCTTCGGTACCCCCTGGCCGTCGAGCGACCGGACCAGATCACCCAACACCCGTGCCTGCGTGCTGGGATTGAGATTGAGGCAGAACGGGATGTCGAGCTGGCCGGTCTGCACCCCGAACGGGATCGCGGGCAGCACCGCCACTTTCACCCCCTTCTCCCAGGCGATGTGTGCCGCACGGGCGGCGATCGCCTCGGTTTCGATCGTGTCGGTCGCGTATGGCAGGTGCGTATTGTGTGCCTCGGTCGCGCCCCACGGGAGGAGCGCGACCTCGTATCGCGTTTCACGCACCGTCCGCCATGTCGCCTCGCTCAGGATGTATGCTCGGCCGGGCATCAATCGGTCCTTGGACGTGGATGGACAATCATAACAGGCCGCTTGCGCCGCACCGGCAAGGCGGCAGTTTGGTGGAATGATCGGGCGCATGCTTGCACTCGTCGCCGTGCTTCTGGTGGTCGGCCGGCCGCCCACGGGCGACGGCGATTGGACCATGCCCGCGAAAGATTACGCCGCGACGCGCTTCAGCGGCCTCGGCCAGATTACCACGGCGAACGCGAATCGCCTGCATCTCGTCTGGAACTTCTCGACCGGGGTCCTGGGGGGGCACGAGGGACAGCCGCTCGTCGTCAACCGCACAATGTACGTCGTCACTCCGTATCCCAACGTTCTCTATGCATTCGACCTGACGCGGGAGGGGTACCCGCTACGGTGGAAGTACCGGCCCGACGTCTCTCCCACGGCGCTCGGCACGGCGTGCTGCGATGCGGTAAGCCGGGGCGCGATGTACGCCGATGGCAAGATCGTTTACAACTTGCTCGACGGACACACGGTCGCCGTCGATGCCGCGACCGGGAAGGAGCTGTGGCGTACCCGCGTCGCCGATCTCTCCCAGGGTGAGACCACGCCGATGGCGCCGTTCATCGTGAAGGAGCGGGTGCTGGTCGGTCCATCGGGCGGCGAGTTCGGCATCCACGGCTGGCTGAAGGCACTCGACCTCGCCACGGGCCGCGTCGTCTGGACGGCGTACAACGAGGGCCCTGATTCGGACATGCTCGCCCGGACGGGCACATTCCGGCCGTTCTACGACAAGGGCGAGAACCTCGGGGTGGTCAGCTGGCCAGCCGAAGTCTGGAAACGGGCCGGAGTGCCGGTGTGGGGGTGGTTGAGCTACGACCCGGCGCTCGATCTCGTTTACTACGGGACCGGCAACGCGTCGCCGTACAATCCGGAGCAGCGGCCGGGGGACAACAAGTGGGCGTCGAGCGTTCTCGCGCGGCGGCCGGAAGACGGTGCACTCGTGTGGGCCTACCAGTTCACGCCGCACGAGAGCTGGGACTTCGATTCCAACGCCGAGATGATTCTCGCCGATCTCGTGGTGAAGGGAAAGCCGCGCAAGGTGCTGGTGCACTTCGACAAGAACGGGTTTGCCTACACGATCGACCGGACGAGCGGCGAGGTGCTCGTCGCGGCGCCGTTCACGCCGCTGAACTGGGCGACCCGCGTCGATCTCACGACGGGGCGGCCGGTCGTCGACTCGACGAAACTCACCGGCGCGTCGCGGGGAAACGTCAAGAACATCTGTCCCACCCTCGAAGGGGGAAAGAGCCCGGCGTCTCCCGCATCGTATTCGCCGCACACCGGACTGTTTTACGTCTCGACCAACAACATGTGCATGGACTACGAAGCCATGCAGGCGACGCACATCGCCGGGACGCCCTACATCGGCGCCACGACTCCGTACCATCCCGGCGCCGGCGGATACATGGGGGCGTTCATCGCCTGGGATGCCGCTCGAGGCACGCGGGTGTGGGAGATCCACGAGCGCTATCCGGTGTGGAGCGGCAGCGTCGTGACCGCGGGCGACGTCGTGTTCTACGGGACGCTCGACGGCTGGTTCAAAGCGGCCGATGCGCGGAATGGGAAGCCGCTGTGGCAGTTCAAGCTCGGGTCGGGCATCGTCGGGAGCCCGATCAGCTATCTCGGGCCCGACGGAAAACAGTACATCGCGATCTGTGACGGCATCGGAGGCGACTGGTTTCTGTTGTCGGGCGACGTCCGCTCCGACGATCCCGCCGATGTGCGGCCGCCCGCAGACTTCGTCCCGGACCTCGCCAGCCGCACGAGCCAGGGCGGGACCGTGTGGGTTTTCGCGCTGGGCGGCGGACCATGATCTCGCGCCGGGCTCAGTTCGTTACGCTGGTCGCCTTCGGACTGGCGTGCAATCGATCCACAGCACCGTCTGTGCCGCCCATCGTGCGCTCCGAGTCGCACGTCGCGGCGGGTGGGGTGGCGCCGGCGGCGGGGAGCCTGAAGAACCCGTTCACCGGGGATCGCGCCTCGGCGGACGAAGGCGCCAAGGTGTTTGCCGCGATGAACTGCGATGGTTGCCACGGCGGTGGGGCCACGGGGTTCGTAGGCCCGAGTCTCGTGGACGGTCGCTGGCGCTACGGGGGCTCGGACGGGGAGATCTACCTCTCCATCTATTACGGCCGGCCGCGCGGCATGCCGGCGTATGGCGGCATCCTGTCGGGCGATCCGATCTGGAAGATCGTCACCTACCTCCGGTCGCAGCCGCTGCCGGCGGACGTGCCTACGGAGTCGTGGTAGGGCGCTGCGACGATCACGGACCACCGCTCATCACTAGACATATGCACACACGGACGACGGCGTGCCTGCTGGCGCTTGTGGTAGCCGGGCCACTCGCGGCCCAGGGGACGACCGACACGGGGTTCACGGCCCTGCAACGGCGCGGGGCGATGGTCATGGGGGTCGATCAGTACACGAGCCTCCATACGTTCGACCTGCTACCCGACGGCGGCCGGATCGTGCTGGTGCGAGCGGCGGCCGACACGGCCGGGGTGCGAAAGATCCGCGAGCACCTGGCAGAAATCGTGCGGTCGCTCGCCGCGGGGGACTTCGGGCACACGATGGCCGTTCACCAACACGAGCTTCCCGGGACGGCGGTCATGCGCGAGCGGCGCGCCCTGATTCACTATTCGCTGGACACGCTTCCGGGTGGCGGGGCCGTACGGATTGCGACGCGTGATTCGGCGGCCGTGCGGGCGATCCACGACTTCCTCGGCGCGCAGCGGATGGAGCACAGGAGCGGCGGCATGAATTGAGGGCCACATTGGGTGCTTTCGCGGCGCCCATGCCCTCCTTTTATGAGCAGCTGCGCAACTCCCCGCGCAAGTTGAACACCCCAGCGTCGCCGCGATCCATGACGTCGCGCGGCTGGCGGGACGTCGCGTCGAATTCAGATGGTGGGAGGACGGCAGGGAGACCGTGGAGGTGGTGGGCACACCCTCCCGGGTCCCTTACCGATCCCCACCGCCCCTTTTTCACGCACCCAGCAGCCTCCCGAGCACCGGAACTGGTCGCGCGACGATCATCAGGCCGAGCCAACACAGGGTTCAACGCCGGTCGGCGGGGGTACGTAGATTCTCAGTCGTCCCCGCTGTTTCTCCCCGGAGGGTTCATGCGCTGGTTTCACGCACTCGCGGTCTGCGTCTTCCTTGCCCCATCCCGCTCCGCCGCCCAGGGCGGCGGGTCGCTGCCGTTGAAGCTCCCGCCGCATCCGACCACGCCGGCGATCACGGCCGCCGATCTGATGACCCGGCTGTACATCTATGCCGACGACTCGATGCAGGGACGCGAGACCGGGCAGATCGGCAACGTCAAAGCCACCGACTACATCGCCGCCGAGGCTCGGCGTCTCGGCTTGAAGCCGGCCGGCGACAGCGGGACCTACTTCCAGACGCTGCCGATCAAGACCCGGACGTTTGACTCGACCTCGACGTTCGTTGTGAACGGCGGCGGGCTCGCGCCCTATACCGACTACCTCGCGCTCGGCCGGACCTCGGTATCGTTGCCGTCCGTCGCGATCGTGTATGGCGGTGCGCTCGGCGATTCGGTGCACCAGCTACCGACCGATCGGGCACAAGGAAAGCTCGTGGTCCTGAACACGGTGGGGGGATTCGCCTCGCTGCGCTTGCTGCGGCGGGCTCCGACGATCGCAGGAGCGGCAGCAATTGCGCTCATCGCGCTCGACGGTATCCCGCCGTTCTTCATCACGACGCTGCGGCGACCGCAGACCTTCCTCGACGACAACGCGACGCCGCCGCCCGCCGCGACGCCCATACTGCTCATCTCCAGTGCGGCCGCAGCCAAGATGTTCACGACACCGGTCGACTCGCTCGCGGTAGGCGCGGCGGGCGGCACGGCGTCGATCGACGTGCGCTACCTGATCGCCCCGGCGCCGTATCCGGCTCGCAACGTGGTAGGGATCGTGCCCGGAAGCGACCCGAAGCTGAGAGGAGAATATGTCGCGATCGGCGCGCACAACGACCACATCGGGCTCGCCACCCGGCCCCTCGATCACGATTCGATCCGCATTTGGAATCACGTCGTCCGGCCAGAGGGCGCCGACGACGCCGCGAAGCAGGCCAGCCCCGCGCAGCAAGTGGAGGTGGATTCGCTCCTCACGGCGTATCGGGGGGCCCATCACGATGGTACGCGCCTCGACTCGATCTCGAACGGCGCTGATGACGACGGGTCGGGCACGGTGACGGTGCTCGAAATCGCTGAGCGGATCGCGACGCTGGCCCAGAAACCGCGCCGTTCGATCCTCTTTGTCTGGCACACGGGAGAAGAGAAAGGGCTGCTCGGCTCGCGCTACTTCACCGATCACCCGACCGTGGCGCGCGACTCGATCGTTGCCCAGCTGAATCTGGACATGGTGGGTCGCGGCGACCCGGGCGACGAAACGGGCCGGACCAAGGAGGGCGTGCCGCTGCATGGCTCGAGCGGGTATCTGCAGCTCGTCGGCTCGCGCCGGCTCTCGACGGAGCTGGGAGACTTGATCGAGCAGGTCAACAAAGCCGACCACCACGACCTGACCTTCGACTACGCGATGGACGCCGACGGCCATCCATCCAACATCTACTGCCGGAGCGACCACTACGAGTACGCGCGCTACGGTATCCCGATCACGTTCTTCACGACCGGCCTGCACTCCGACTACCACCAGGTGACGGACGAGCCGGAGTACATCGACTACGCGCACATGGAGAGGGTGGGAAACTTCGTGGAGGACGTGGTGGTGCACGTCGCCAACCTCGATCACCGGGTGGTAGTCGATCACCCCAAGCCGGACCCGACCGGCCTCTGTCGCCAGTAGGCCGGCTGATGACGCCACGGGATGCGAGTGCGGTGCTGCTCGTATCCTGCTACGAGCTGGGGCATCAACCGCTCGGCACGGCCTGGCCGGCGGCCTTCCTCGAGCGGGCCGGATTCCGAGCGACGCAGCTCGATCTCGCCGTCGAGTCGCTCGATCCGGCGGCCGTACGCCGGGCGCGCTTCGTGGGCATCTCGGTGCCGATGCATACGGCGTTGCGGCTCGGGGTCCGAGTGGCCGAGCGCGTGCGACAGCTCAATCCGTCCGCCTTCATTTGCTTCTACGGCCTCTATGCCACCCTCAACGCCGACTTCCTGCTGGGCGGTATCGCGGACGCGGCGCTGGGCGGCGAGTGCGAAGAAGATCTGGTTCGCCTGGTCGATCGGGTGACGCGCGCTGAGGAGCCAGTTGGTCCCTCGAAGACCACGACGTTGGCGCGGCTGACCTTTCCGCTGCCGCACCGGCTCCGGTCCCCGGGCGCGCCCGGTTATGCACGGCTCGAGCATGGGGGACGGAGCGTTCCCGCAGGCTACGTGGAGGCGAGCAGGGGGTGCCTCCATGCCTGCTTGCACTGTCCGATTCCGCCGGTCTACGGCGGTCGGCTGTTCGTCGTGCCGCCTGCCGTGGTCCTCGCGGACATCCGGGCTCAGGTCTCGGCCGGCGCCGAGCACATCACCTTCGGCGACCCTGATTTCCTGAACGGACCCGGCCACGCTTTGCGGGTGGTCCGGGGCCTGCACGCCGAGTTTCCGCACCTCACGTTCGACTGCACCGCCAAGATCGAGCATCTGCTGCGCCGCCGGGCACTGTTGCCCGAGCTCGCGCGGCTGGGTTGCCTGTTCATTGTCTCGGCGGTCGAATCATTCAGCGACGTCGTCCTCACCCGACTGGAAAAGGGGCACACCCGCGCGGATGCGCTCGCGGCGCTGCGGCTTACGCGAGAGGCGGGAATCACGCTCCGGCCGTCCTTTGTCGCCTTCACACCCTGGTCGACCTTCGAGGACTTTTTCGATCTGCTCGATGTCGTGGGCGTCGAAGGCCTCGTCCATCAGGTCGACCCGGTCCAGTACACGATCCGGCTCCTCGTGCCCCCGGGCTCGGCGCTCCTCGACAAGCCGTGGATGCGAGAGCACCTGGGAGAGCTCGATGCGGCCGCATTGACGCATCGCTGGACGCATCCCGATCCGCGCATGGACCGGCTGCATGAAGTTGTGCGGGATACGGTCGAGCACGCGGTGGCGCGTGGGGACGAGGCCGGGCTCGTGATCGACCGCATCCGCACCGTGGCGGAGTCGTTTGCGCTGTCGCCGCGGCGGTCGCGGGGGCGGGTAGCCACGTTGGGAGCGGGAGTCCTCTCGCCGCACCTCACTGAGCCGTGGTTCTGCTGAGCGGAGCCCAGCAAGGGCCAGTTCGGCCCGATCACCTGATCGAAGGCGCTCCAGCGAGATACGCGTCGCGAATCGCTCGCTGACGCTCGGTGGCGCCGGGGACGTCCTCGATGTGGACCGTCGGGCGTTCGAGTTGCGCGACGATCACGCGCGTGCTGAATCGTCCCGCGGGCCGGTCCACATCGACCGTGACGGTGTCTCCGACTCGCAACCGGCCAACCACCACTCGGAACGAGTCGACGCTGGTGATGGGAGCAGCGTCGAGCGCCGCGAGCCGGTCTCCGGTATGGAGCCCGGCCTTCCCCCAGACGCTCGCCGGATCGGTGATCAGGAGATGCGGGAGGTTGTCTCCCGCGAGGAGCCAGGCGAACACCCTGTGGTCGGGCACGGGCGTCCCGGCGCTATCGACGGCCGGTGCCCAGACGACGCGGGCACGCCATCCCGCGAGCGCGAGGTAGCGGTCGAAGTCGACCGGGTGGGCGTTGCGGACGTAGCGCTCGAAGAACGCGTGCACGCTGCATGCGCACACTTCGGTCACCGTCGCCTCGACATCCGGGGTGGTATAGCCCTGAGCACCTGAAAAGCGTGCCATCATCATCCGCATCACGTCGTCGAGGGAGCGGCGCCCCTGCGTCGCGTCGCGAATGATGAGATCGAGCATCGTTCCCAGCAGCTCCCCCTGCAGGTGCACGCTCGCGCTGTAGTCGCCGAGCGCTCCCGGTGGAGTGCCGTTTGTGACGACGCTGACGCTCTCGGGGGAGAACCGCGAGTTCCCCGGACTTCCCAGGTATCGCTCCATGAGGCGCTCAAGGTGGGCCGTTCGGGTGGATTCGGAGGTTTCAAGACCCGCGCGTCGTCGCAGCAGGTCGGCGTAGTACATCGTCACCCCTTCCCCCCACCACAATCCTCGCGGGCGCGGCGGCGGGCGATAGTCGACGCCGCCGAACCCGGCAGGACGGATACGCACCAGGTTCCAGGTGTGGAAGAACTCGTGAGCCGCTTCCCCGAGGTTGTCGCTCAGGTCCCGGGCCAGCGCATCGCTCGGCGCGCCGAGCGTCACCGAGTTTGCGTGCTCGAGTGCGCCGAACGCTCCGTCCTGTATCAAGAACGTGTAGCTGGCGTACGGGGGCCGGCCGAACAGGGCGATCGCCTGGCGAACGATTCGTTCAATCCCGCCGACCAGTGCGGCCGTATCGAACGGCGTCGCCTCGGCGAGCGGCAGGTAGACGACGCGGTGCGGGACTCCGCCCACCACGAATCGCCAGTCCTTGAAGCGGCCGATGAGGATCGGGCTGTCGAGCAGCTCGGCGGCACTGGCCGCACAGAATGTCGCGTCGATCCGCGTCGGAGAGAGCCCGGTCGCCACGCGCCACGTCGCCGGCAATGCGAGCGTCACGCACGACGGCGCGAGCGTATCCCCGACGACATACATGAATGACTGCATCCCGCCGACGAGGCCGCCCTGGGAGGCCAGGAACGGCACCCAGGCGCGGCGCAGCCGCCCGGTCTGCGGGGGAAGGTGGATGCGGTAACGCACGACACTCTCCCCGCCGGATGTAACGACCCGCCAGAGCGCGCTGTCCTCACGAATAACCGCTCCCCGGCCGTGAGGAGTATCGACTTCCATGTGCTCGACGTAGCGCCAAAACCGATCGTCGTATTCCGGGTGCGCAGCCAGCGCAAGCCGGAACGTGTCGGATGCGTTGCGGACGCGCAGGACGACGTCGTAGCCGGACAGATCGAGGCTGTCGACGCGCAGCGTGTACGTCACGATCGGCATGGCCGCCTGTTGGGCAGCCAATCGGACCGCCATGCAGACCGACGTCAGGACGGTGCTAATCGCTCGGTGCGCTCGGAGCATGGATCGCCGTGTCTCCTGTTCCAGATAGGATGCCGCGAGCCCGGCCACGGTTTGAGCTATCGTTCGCGCATGGCACAAGGCGACTTCAAGGATCACTTCTCGGGCGTCGCGTTCGCGTACGCCGCCCATCGTCCGACCTATCCCGCCGAAATCGTGGACTATCTCGCAGAGCAGGCGTCGCGTCGAGACCTTGCCTGGGACGCCGGTTGCGGCTCAGGGCAGCTGTCGACCCTGCTCGCCAGACGTTTTGCCCGGGTGATCGCGACCGACCCGAGCGCGGAGCAGCTGGCCCAGGCACGGCCGCACCCCGGGGTCGACTACCGCCAATCGAGTGCCGAGGCGAGCGGCCTGGATGCCGCGTCAGTCGATCTGGCGGTGGCGGCGCAAGCGGCGCACTGGTTCGATCTGCCACGGTATTACGCGGAGGTGCGGCGTGTGGTGCGTCCCGGGGGCCTGGTTGCCCTGCTGGCGTACGGCGTGGTTCACGTCGACCGCGACCTCACCTCGATTGTCGACCGGTTCTATTGGCAGACGCTGGCGGGGTACTGGCCGCAGGAACGACGCATCGTCGAGGAAGGCTATCGCTCGTTGCCGTTTCCGTTTTCCGAGCTCGAAACACCCGCGTTCAGGATGACCGCCACCTGGTCGCTGCAGGAGCTGCTGGGATACGTACGCACCTGGTCGGCGGTCCAGGCGATCGAGCGCGCGCGGGGGAGAGAGCCCTACGCCGGTTTCGCGCGCGCGGTGTCAGAAACCTGGGGGGATCCCGGCCAGCGGCGCGACGTGCGTTGGGATCTGGCCGTGAGATTAGGGAAGGTCTAACCGGTAGGTGGAGGTAACCAACCTTCGCAGCATCAGTTGGTCAGCACATCAATCTCCACATTCGACGGGAACTTCGCCGAGCGCGCTACCGTGTGCGTCCGTGCCCGGTAGTCCCCCGGCTGGGCCAGGAAAATGTTCGGCACGAAGGTCTGCGGATTGCGGTCGTAGAGCGGGAACCAAGTGCTCTGCACCTGAACCATGATGCGGTGACCCTTGCGAAATGTGAACGCCTGCTGGTGCAGGTCCACCGTATACGCGAGGGTCTGGTTGGGAGTGATCGCCCTGGGGTGTTCCCAGCTTTCGCGGTAGCGGCCGCGCATGATCTCCCCGGTCACCATCAGCTCGTACCCGCCCATCGTCGGCCGGTCGGCGATCGTGTCGGGGTACACGTCGATCAGCTTGACTACCCAATCGACGTCGCTGCCGGTTGTCGCGGCAAAGAGATGGGCCCGCACGTTCCCCGCCAGCGTCACGTCGTTCTCGAGCGGTCCGGTCTGCCAGGTGAGCACGTCGGGGCGGCCATCGACGAACCGTTGATCCTCGGTCTCCCAACGCCGCCACCGGGACGTCGCTGAATAGGTCCGCTCGACGGGCCGTGGGCGGTACGGAACGGGATGCGCGGGATCGGAGATGAACTGATCGCTGCCCGTCGCCGCGGCGGGCGGATCGAAGGAGAGCAGGCCGCCCGCCTGGAAGTACAGACGCTTGTGCGCCACGCCGCTGGGCGGCCAGCGGTCGAACGTGCGCCACTCGTTCGTCCCCGCATCGAACACCGTGGCCTCCGCGAACTTGCCTTCTCCCTCTCCCTTCAACCAGTAGGCGAACCAGCGCGACTGCAGCGCCCGGTAATCAGCGCCGGTCGGACGACCGAAACGCACATTGCCGAGCGCGATCCCGGAGTCGGCGAACCACTGACCGTGATACCACGGGCCCATCACGAGATAGTTGAGATGCGCGCTGTCGGTTCTTTCCAGGGACGCGTAGCTCGCGAGAGGCCCGTATTCGTCCTCCTGATCCCACCATCCGCCGACGGTCAACGTCGGAACGGTGGTGTGCGTGAAGTAGCGGGGCAGCGAGCGCGCCTGCCATGCCGAGTCGTACGCCGGATGCGCCATGAAGCGACGCCATGTGGGCCAGCGGTCCGCCCCGACCGCCCGGGCGAGCGCGCCGAGGGTGGGGAAGGAGCGATACCACTCGTACGTGTCGTAGCGGGCCGGGGAGGGCGTGACCGAAAGATCGCTCGACGCCTCCATCTCCCACGAATATTCGAGCCCGTAGGTCAAACGGAACGCGCCTTGGTGGAAGAAGTCGTCGCCCATCCAGGTGTCGCCCATCGGCGCCTGCGGCGCGATCGCCTTGAGCGCGGGGTGCGCGCCGATGCCCGCGACCGAGGTGAGCCATCCCGGATACGAGATCCCGAACACGCCGACCTTGCCGTTGTTGTTCGGCACGTGGTGGACGAGCCAATCGATGGTGTCGTAGGTGTCGGTGCTCTCGTCCGTCCCGGCGTGGCCGGAGTGCGGCGGCCGGTTCATGTCGAACGTCCCCTCCGACCCGAAGCGGCCGCGGATATCCTGCACCACGAGGATGTAGCCGCCGAGTCCCAGGCCCGGCGCCCGGTCGCTCAGATACGTGGCATAACCCTTCGCCCCATAGGGGGTGCGGTCCATCAGGATGGGCAGCGGTGCCGTGGCGTCACGCGGCGTCAGGATCACGGTGAACAGGCGCGTGCCGTCTCGCGCGGCGATCAGCGTATCGGATCGCATGTAGCCGGTGTCGGCGGAGGCTGGGGATTGCTGGGCGGCCGATTCACTTCCCAGCATGACGGCGACGAGGGTGAAGCCGGCGATAGATGGGCGCATGGTCAGCCCGCGGCCTTGGCCACGTTCTCCTGCTCCTCGGCCGTAGACGACGGGACGTAGGCACAGAACGGGTCGGAGGCCATCGGATCGCCCGTCATGGCGTAGGCCCGCGCGCGCGAGCCGCCGCATGCCCAGCGGTACTCGCAGTACCCGCACTTTCCGGTGAGGGCATCCATGTCGCGCAGCCGCCGCAGAGCGGGCGCGTCGCGATAGATGTCCGAGAGACGCTGCTCGCGGACGTTCCCGAGCAGGGGATGGGGGAGGAATCCCGCGGGGTAGACCTCCCCCCGATGCGAGACGAACACGACGCCGTTGCCGTCACGGGCGCCGAAGCCCATGCGCTTTGCCGCCGCGGCCATACCGGCCGGCGGCATGCCTTCGGCGACCTTGCGGGCAATCCAGTAGCGCCGGAAGTGAGGCGCCTCGATCGTGCCGACATGAAAATCGGCGTCGGCTGCGGTCTGGTAGACCCACTCGAACAGCTGCTCGACCTCCTCCGCGCTCGGAATTCCCAGAGCGGCGCCCCGGCCGACGGGCACGAGCAGGAAGAGGCTCCAGCGGCGTACCGGCGGCACGGCGCGCTCCTTCAACAGCCGGTACAACGCGGGGAGGTGCGGCAGCGTTCGGCCGGTGACGGTCGTGTTGACCTGCACCGGCATTCCCACCTCACGCGCCCACCCGAGCACCGCGAGCGCCCGATCGAAGGTGCCGCCGACACCGCGGAAGGCGTCGTGCACCTCCGGGCTCGGACCGTCGAGACTGACGCCGAGCGCGGCGACGCCGAGCTCGCGAAAACGGGCAATGGCGTCGCGCGTGAGGAGGGGGGTCGTGCTGGGCGTGATGGAGATCGGGACACCAATGGAGCGGCCATACTCGATGAGCTCGAACAGGTCCGGCCGTTTCATCGGGTCGCCACCGGTGAGGATCAACATGCTCCCCATCGAGCGCACGTCGTCCAGCAGCGCCTTTCCCTGCGCGGTGTCGAGCTCGGCCGGGTCGCGGTCGTGGATCGCGTTGGCCCGGCAGTGACGGCACGCCAGATCACAGGCGATCGTGACTTCCCAGTACACGTTGCGGGGCGCATCGCCGTAGACGAATCCGGGAAAGCGGTCGCCCACCAATTTCGCGTCAACCATCAGTCCACTCCGTCTCTGGCCGCCGTCAGCGCCTGCGCGGCCGCTGCTTCGGTGAGGTCCAGCTCCTTCGGGCCGTGGGCCGCGGAGAGAAACGCCGCCTCGAACTGCGCGGGGACCCAGTACACGCCGGCCGCCAGCATCGATTGAAAGAAGCGGGCAAAACGCCTCGTGTCCGACCTGCGGGCGCTTTCCCAGTCGGTGACCGGGCCGGCGACGAAGAAGAGCGTCAACATCGTGCCCGCGCGGTTGACGGCGACGGGAATCCGGGCCACGCGGGCGGCCGCTTCGAGTCTCGCGGCCAGTTCCGCCGCGGTCCGATCGATCCCCTGCCACACTCCCGGCCTTTCGAGCTCCGAGAGCGTGACGATCCCCGCCGTCATCGCCAACGGGTTGCCGGAGAGCGTCCCCGCCTGATACACCGGCCCTGCCGGCGCCACGAGCTCCATCACATCCCGCCGCCCGCCGTACGCGCCGACGGGAAGCCCGCCGCCGATCACCTTGCCCAGCGTCGTGAGATCGGGGGTCACGCCTGCGAGACCCTGCACGCCGCGGGGGTGCACGCGGAAACCGGTCATCACTTCGTCGAAGATCAGGAGCGCACCGTGCGAGCGCGTGACCGAGCGAAGCCCCTCGAGAAACCCGGGTACCGGTGTCACGACGCCCATGTTTCCGACCACCGGCTCGACGATCACCGCCGCGATGTCTCGCGGAAACGCCGCGAACAGCCGCTCGACGGCGGAAAGGTCGTTGAACGGTGCGACCAGGGTGTCGGCGACGGTCGCCGCCGGTACACCGGGAGAATCAGGCAGGCCGAGGGTGGCGACGCCGGAGCCCGCTTGCACGAGCAGCAGATCGGCATGCCCGTGATAGCAGCCGGCGAACTTAACGATCTTCGTCCGTCCGGTGAATGCCCGCGCGACGCGCAGCGCGCTCATCGTCGCTTCGGTCCCCGAATTCACGAACCGCAACAACTCCATGCTGGGGACGAAACGCTGAACGAGTCGCGCCAGCTCCACTTCGAGCGGACTGGGCGCCCCGAAGCTGGTGCCGTTCCCCGCCGCCTCGCGGATGGCGGCGACCACGGCCGGATGCGCATGGCCGAGGATCAGGGGGCCCCAGGACAACATGTAGTCGACGTACCGTCGGCCATCGACGTCCTCGAGATACGCTCCCGCTGCCTTCGCGATGAAGCGCGGCTCGAGGCCGACGGCCCGGAAGGCCCGAACCGGGGAATCGACGCCTCCAGGGAGTAGCGTCTGCGCTTCCCGGAACAGTTGGGCGGAGCGCGAGGCGGTGGTGACCCGAATCGCGGTCACGCTGCCGCTCCCAGCTGCTCCAGCGCGGTGCCGGCGGCCGCCCATCCCGATGCGATGCAATCGGGGATGCCGATTCCGCGATACGATGCCCCGGCCAGCAGCAGACCGGGGACGCCGCGCATCAACTGGGCGAGCCGCTCGAGCCGCTCGAGATGCCCGACCACGTACTGCGGCATCGACCGCGGCCAGCGAAACACGCGTACCAGGGCGGGTGTCGCCCTCACGCCACAGAGCCGTGTCAGTTCGGCCCGGGCCAGCGCCACCAGCTCGTCGTCCGGCAGATCGATCACCTTCTCGCTTCCCGCGCGTCCCAGGAAGAAGCGCACCAGCGTGCCGGCGAGCGGTGCGCGCCACGGGAACTTGTTCGACGTCCACGTGGCGGCCACGATCGGGCCGCCGCCGGCCCGAGGAGATACATAGCCGTAGCCGTGCAGAGGCCGATCCACCGCTCCCGGGGCGAACCCGAGCGATATGGTCGCGGTGGAGACGAACGGGATCCCGGCGAGCTCCCGCTCGATCCGCGCATCCAGGGGGGCGATCACTCGCGCGGCCGCCGGCGCGGGAAGCGCGAGAATCACGCGATCACACGTGATGGTGGAGCCGTTGCCGACGCGGACCCGGTACGCGGCGCTCGAGCGTTCGATCGCCGTAACCGCCGCGTCGAGCCGGATCCGGTCGGGCGGCAACCGACGCGCGACCGAGTCGATCAGCTCACCCAGCCCGCCGATCAACGTGACGAAGCCGCCCGTCACCCCTGGCCGCGGCACCCTGCGACGCGCCATCGCCCGCAACACGCTCCCCTCGGTCCGCTCGAGCTGGGCCAGGATCGGGAACGTGGCCGTGAGGGACAGTTGCTCGCCGTCGCCGGCGTAGATCCCGGACAGCAGCGGCTCGATCAGCCAATCGTACGCCTCTCGTCCGAAGCGCCGCCGCGCGAACGCGGCGATGCTCTCATCGCCGTCCGCCGGGCGCGCCGGCAGCAACGCCTCCAGGCCCGCGCGGGCCCGGCCGAGGAGCGACAGGGTCTTCGTTGTGAGGAGCGGCACGATCCGCGTTGGGACCAGTCCGGTCAGCCCTTCGGGGAGGCGGTGAAGGGTGTCGCCGCGGCGCACGAACGTGCCACGGTGGGCAGGGTCGGTCGCGCACAGGCGCCCCTCGAGCCCGAGCTGCCGTACGAGTCCCACCCCATCCGGTTTGGAAGCGAGAAAGCAATCTGGTCCACCCTCGATGGTGAACCCGCCGACGCGATCCGTGACGATCTTGCCGCCGAGCCGGTTGCCTGCTTCGAGCAGGAGAAACGATGCTCCGGCATCGGCGAGCCGGCGCGCCGCGGCAAGGCCGCTGATTCCCCCGCCGATCACCACCACGCTCGTCGCGGTCGAGTCGCTCACAGCCATCCCCGCCCGCGCGCGGTCTCGCTCACCATCTCCGCGAGCCCCCCGATCATCGCCGGGTGATCGTTGACCATCTCGATTCGCTCGAGTCGAATCCCGAGGCCGCGAGCATGCTCTCGCAGCTCGATGTCCACGTCGTAGAGTACTTCCACGTGTTCGCAGGTGAACCCGATCGGGACGACGAGCACCGCGCGGTGGCCTTGCGCGGCGAGGGCGTCGACGGCCGCTTCGGCGTCGGGTCCCAGCCACGGCTCGCCGGTCCGCCCCGCCGACTGGTAGGCGAAACGATGCTCCCGTCGCTGCCCTTCTTCCAGGCGCTCGACGACCGCGCGCACCGTCTCGGCGAGCTGCGCGGGATAGGGATCATGCGATTGGAGAATGCGCTGTGGGAGACTGTGCGCCGTGAAGAGGAGCGGCACGCTGGCCCGTTGCTCGACGGGGAACAATTGCAGCGCCGTTCTGATTCGATCAGCCAAGGCGTCGAGC
This sequence comes from Gemmatimonadales bacterium, assembly GCA_033853695.1. Classification (GTDB taxonomy): domain Bacteria; phylum Gemmatimonadota; class Gemmatimonadetes; order Gemmatimonadales; family GWC2-71-9; genus DASTHG01. The sequence goes on from JAWOLH010000011.1 coordinate 27,843, forward strand.
AGCCCAGGGAGCAGGTGCCACTCGCGGATCGGCGCGACGTCCAAGCGTCCGCGATGCTCGTCGACCTTGGAGAAGTACAGATCGATGCTCATCCGCGAGTAGTGCGGGGCCATCACGAGGCCGACGACCCGGTCGATTTCCTGTTCGCCGAAGGCGGCGAGCGCCTCCGCGATGCGCGGTTGCCAGTGTCGCATCCCGATGGTCGTGAAGAATCGCCCGCCGTTCCCGGCGAGCGCATGCTGCAGCGCGCCGGCCTGCGCCTTGGTCTTTTCGAGAATCGGGGAGCGGCCGCCGATCCGTGCATAGCGGCTCCTGATTTCCTCGACGATGTGCGCCGGTGTCGGACGGTGGCCGCGCACATCCAACAGGTACGGCTCGACCTCGTCGAGCGAGTTGGGGCCTCCATAGGCCATGACGAGCACCCCGATCGGTCGCCTCACGGATCAGCTCGTCAGCTCGTGGACCAAGTCCACGACGGCGCGCACGCTGTCCACGGGCGTTCCGGGCAGCACCCCGTGCCCCAGGTTGAAGATGTGCCCGGCCCCCCTGGCCCGGCGCAGGATGTCGCGCACCTTGTCGCGGAGCTCCGGGAGCGGAGCGAAGAGGGCGACGGGGTCGAGGTTGCCCTGGACCGCGTGTCGCGCGCCGATCCGTTGCCGGGCCTCGTCCAGCGGCACGCGCCAGTCGACCCCGATCACGTCGCCGCCGGCGTCGCGCATCAGCTCGAGCAGCGACCCGGTTTCGACGCCGAAATGGATCAGTGGCACTCCGAGGGTGCCGAGGCGCTCGAACAGCTGTCGGGAGTGAGGCAGCACGTACCGGCTGTAATCGTCGGGAGCGAGGGCTCCGGCCCAGCTGTCGAAGAGCTGGAGCGCCTGCGCGCCGGCCTCCACCTGCGCCACCAGATAGTCCCCCAGCACTGCGACGAGCCGCCGCAGCAGCTCGTGCCACGTCCCCGGGGCTTCGTACATGAGGCGTTTGGCGGTCACGAAATGGCGCGACGAACCGCCCTCGATGGCGTAGCACGCCACGGTGAACGGCGCTCCCGCGAACCCGATGAGCGGCGTGCGATCGTCGAGCTCGCGGCGCACGAGGCGCACCGACTGGAGCACCGGGGCCAGCGCGTCGCGCACGTCGACGGCGGCGAGGTGGGCGACGTCCGCCGCGCCGCGGACAGGATTGCGAATGACCGGCCCTTCGCCGCTCACAAAGGCCAGGTCCAGGCCCATCGGGACCAGGGGCAGGAGGATATCGGCGAAGAGAATGGCGGCGTCGACCCCGAGGCGGCGCACCGGCTGCAGCGTAACCTCGGCGGCGAGCTCGGGGGTGGCACAGATCTCGAGGAGGGTGTGCCGCTCGCGCACGGCACGATACTCGGGGAGATAGCGCCCGGCCTGCCGCATGAACCAGACGGGCGTGTGCGTGACCGGCTGGCGGCGGGCGGCAGCCAGGAACGCGCTGGTCTCTGCGGCGGTCACAGCCACCGCTGCAGAGCCTCGAGTCCCGGCTGGTAGACGCCGGTGTGGAGCGGCGTGTCGCGCTCGGTGTAGGGCCGCCCGGCGGTGCTGCGCAAGTCGGTGACGAGCCGGGAGAACCGCAGTAGATCGTGCGTCTCGTACACCACCACGAACTCCTGATCCTGCAGCCCCGTCGAGTAGAGCAGGAGCTGCGTGATGTCCTCGTACTGCTTCCCGATGCGAATGTGCTCCATCATCATGTCGCGACGCGTGTCGCGATCGTGCTGGTACCACGCGTCCGTCTTCGTAAACGGGTACATGACGAGATACGGCTGGCGCTCCACGCTGAAAGGATCGATTTCCTGACGCGATCGCGTCTTGGTGTACTGCGACGCCTGGGTGAATCCCCAGAGCACGGTCTTGAGCGTCGCCAGCGCACGCAGCGGCGCGAGTGACGCGCCGAACCGGTCGAAGAATCGCGCCGGAATATCGAGGTCGTCGCCGGCGATGGCGGACCAGACGAGCAGGTCGCTGCCCGACTCCACCCCGAACAGCTGATAGCAGTGCAACGCGTTCACCTGCGACCGGAGCGTCTCGAGCCAGCGGCACAACCCGCGGTGGCGCTCGTCTGGTGACGCGCTCCAGTACCGCTCCGTGAACTCGACGAGCGCGAAGTGGTTGAATGTCTGAGGCGTGGCTTCGGGCATGGGCAGGTCCTCTAACCTTCGCGCAGCCAGCGCGCGGCATCCTTGGCGTGGTAGGTAATAACGAGATCGGCGCCGGCGCGGTGGATCCCCGTGAGGATCTCGAGCACCGCGCGGCGCTCGTCGAGCCAGCCACGCTCGGCGGCGGCCTTCACCATCGCATATTCGCCGCTCACGTTGTAGGCGGCCAGCACGAGGTCGGGGAACCGGTCGCGGGTGGCGCGCACGACGTCGAGGTAGGGCAGCGCCGGTTTGACCATCAGCATATCGGCACCTTCGGCGACGTCGATCGCGCTCTCGCGCACCGCTTCCCGCGTGTTCGCGACGTCCATCTGATGCGTCTGGCGGTCGCCGTGTTTCGGGGCGCCCTGAGCGGCGTCGCGGAACGGTCCATAGAGGGCGGAGGCGTACTTCGCGGAGTAGGACAAGATCGGTACGTGCTGGAATCCCGCTCCGTCGAGCGCGCCACGGATTCCCGCGACCATGCCGTCGAGCATCGCGGACGGCGCCACGATGTCCGCCCCCGCCGCGGCGTGCGACACGGCGATCCGGCCGAGCACCGCTACGCTCTCGTCGTTCAACAGGTAGCCCTCCGGGAGGGAGGGATTCCTGGGCGCCCCGCCCGAGCCGTTCAGGACGCCGCAGTGGCCGTGGTCGGTGTACTCGCACAGGCACACGTCGGTGATCACCAGGAGCTCAGGCACCTCGCTCTTGAGCGTCTGCACCGCTCGCTGGATGACGCCGCGCGGGTCATAACTGCTCCGCCCCAGACCATCCTTGGCCGCCGGGATGCCGAACAGCAACACCGCCGGGATCCCCAGCTCATGAACGGCCTGAGCTTCGGCGACGAGCCCCCGAACCGGCCACTGCGATACTCCGGGCATCGAGGCGACCGGCTGCGGGGTGGGCGAGGCATCCGTCACGAAGAGCGGATAGATGAGCCGGCCCGGCTCGAGGCGCGTCTCGCGCACCAGGCGGCGCAGCGCCGCGCTCGAGCGGAGTCGTCGCGGGCGGGTGATCATGCCGGCTTCCCCGCCGACTCACCCACGCCGGCGTCCAGTGCGGCCACCAGTCCCGGGATCGAATGCTCGGCGGGTTCGAGATGTACCGTGAGTCCGAGGGCGCGTGCCGCCGAAGCGGTCACCGGGCCGATGCATGCCACGTACGCCCCACCCAGCACGCGGATGGCCCGGGCGCCGAGTAACGCGAAAAAGTTCTCGACCGTCGACGGGCTGGTGAATGTGGCGACGTCCACTCCGCGCTCGAGGTCCTCCATATCGCGGGGATCGACCGCGGCCGGAAGGGTGTCGTACACGACGACCGCGTCCACGATGGCGCCACGCCGGGCCAGCTCGGTCACCAGCTCCTCGCGCCCGCGCGCGGCTCTGGGGACGAGTACGCGGCATCCCGCGACGGGTGTGAGCTCGCGACCCAGCTGCTCTCCCAGGTATCGCGACGGGATGAAATCGACCTTGGCTCCCCGGGCCGTGATCGCCTGCGCCGTACCGGGCCCGACGGCAGCGATCCGCAGCCCGGTGGGGAGCTGCCGGCCCCGCGCTTGCAGCCGACCGAACACGACCTCGACGGCGTTCGGGCTCGGGAAGGTGATCCAGTCGTATCTGTCGAGGTTGTCGATCGCGACGTCGAGTCGCGAGAGATCATCGACCGGTCGGATCTCGATCGTGGGGAAGAGGACCGCGCGCGCCCCCCGGGCCGCCAGCGCCTTGGCGAGGGCCTCGGCCTGATCGCGCGGCCGGGTGACCAGGACCCTCTTGCCCGGGAGTCCGTTCACAGGAGATCCCGCGCTCCCCGGTGGGCCGCCTGCTCGGCGAGCCGCAGGGCCAGCTCTCGACCCTTGGCGATCGTGCTCGATCCCGCCACGCGGACGACCCGCGTTCCATCGAGAGCGGCGATCAGGCCGGTCAAGCTCAGCGTACCACCCGTGACCTCCGCCAGGGCGGCGACCGGGGCGGCACAGCCTCCTCCGAGTCCCCCGAGGAACGCGCGCTCTGCGTCGGTGGTGGCTCTCGCGTCGGGGTCGTCGAGCGTGGCGAGCAGTTCGCGCGTCGCCTGGTCGGCGGCGCGGCATTGCACCGCCAGCGCACCCTGTCCGGGAGCGGGGAGCATCACCTCGAGCGCCAGGTACTCGGTGATCGCGTCTCCCAGCCCGAGGCGCTCCACCCCCGCTGCCGCGATCACGATGCCGTCGTACTCGCCGTCGCGCGCCCTGCGGACGCGGGTATCGACGTTTCCCCGCAGCGGGAGTACGGAGAGGTCGGGGCGCGCGGCGCGGAGCTGCGCGATGCGGCGCGTGCTGGACGTCCCGACCGTCGCGCCCGGTGGCAGCGTGCGAAGAGTGTGTCCCGCAGGGGCGACGAAGACGTCGCGTGGATCGCTCCGCAAGCAGACCGCCGCCACCACCATGTCGGCCGGCTGCTCGATCGGGAGGTCCTTGAGCGAATGGACGGCGAAATCGATCGTCCCGACCCGCAACGCCTCTTCCAGCGCTTCGGTGAAGAGGCCCTTGCCGCCGATTTCCGGAAGCGGCCGGTCGAGCACGCGATCGCCTTCGGTGGTAATCGCGATCTCCTCACTGGGCACGCCGCACTGGCGCAGCGCCTCCCGGATGCGGGTCGTCTGCCAGCGCGCGAGGGGCGAGCGCCGCGTGCCGCCGCGGAGGACCCGCGTCGCGGTGGTCACCCGGCGTCGAGTCCGAAGAGCGCCCGCGCCATGTCCGGATCATCGACCGTGGGGAGCCGACGTGTCGGCTCGTGCAGCAGCTTGTTGACGAGCGATTTGGAGAATTCTTCGAGCAGGGCGGTGACTTCCGGCGACGCGGGTCCGAGCCGCCGCAGCGCGCGGGCGACCTCGCGCTGGCGAATTGCTTCACCCTGTGCCCGCATTTCGAGCAGCAGAGGGAGGACGCTCTGCTGACGCCGCCACGCGTCGAACCGTTCGACCTCCTGCTCGACGATCGCCTCGACCGCGGGGATCTCCTGGCGCCTCGCCTCCAGGTTGCCCGCGAGGCGCTGCTGCAGCGCGTCGAGGTCGTACACCTCGCACCCCGGCAGCACGCGCACCTCGGGCTCGACGTCCCGCGGCACTGCGATGTCCACGAAGATGCGGCGCCGGGGCTCGCCTGCCGCGATGGCGCCCGCGACGAGGTCGTGGCTCACGACGGCGTGCGGCGCACCGGTCGAGCAGATGATCGCATCGGCCTGCGCGATCGCGTCCGCGAGCTCGTGCCACCCCAGCGCAGCCGCCTCGCAGTGCTGCGCCAGCTCCTGCGCATGCCCGGCGGTGCGGCTAATCACCGTCAACCGGGCCGTCGACCGGCGCAGCGACTGCCCCGCGAGACGGCCCATCTTCCCCGTGCCAACGAGCAGCACCGACAGATGATCCAGCGGTCCCGCGAGTTCCCGCAGCAGTTTGATCGCTTCGGAGCTGACGCTGGTGGGGAGCCGCCCGATGCCCGTTTCCACCCGGGCGCGGCGGCCGGCCTGTGCGGCGGCGCGGAACGCGGCGGAGAGCACCGGGCCCGTGGTTCCGGCATCCTCGGCGGTCCGGAACGCGGTCGCCACCTGGCCCTGGATCTCCGATTCCCCGAGCACCATCGAATCGAGTCCCGTGGCGACGCGACAGAGGCGACGCACGGCATCGATGCCGGTCTCGCGATAGGTGTGGGGCTGCAGCATCGCCGCGGGCACACCGGCGATCCCCGCCAGCAGTCCGAGCAGTGCTTCGGACGATTCGACCGGGGCCGCGTACACCTCGGTGCGATTGCAGGTTGAGAGAATCGCGAGCTCGCCGAACGGCGCCCCCGCCTGCCGCGACGCGTCCAGCACGCGACGCTGCGCGACGGGCCCGAGCGCGAGGCGCTCGCGCACCGCGACGGACGCGGTCAGATGGTTGATCCCGGTGCACGCCAACGGCATAGGACCAGCTTACGCCGCGCCTGCACACCGGCAAATCCGCAACCGTACGGCCGTAGTACTACGGAGAAAGAGACCTTCAGAGGGACTTCAGGCCCGCCGCACACCCACCTCGTCGAGATGATCGAGCAGGTCAGCCGGATCCTGATAAACGCGGTACGCACCGGCGCGCTCCAGCTCATCCTGGCCGTATCCGCCGGAGAGGAGGCCGACGGCGAGCGCCCGGGCGCGCCGTGCCGCGAGCAGGTCCCAGACGCTGTCGCCCACGACGACCGTGTCGGTGACGGGGACGCCGAGTCGCTCGACGGCGGCGATGAACAGGTCGGGATCCGGCTTGGCGTGGGCGACCTGGTCGCGAGTGACGATCGGGACGCTCCCGGGGACGCCGAGCTGGTCGAGCATGGGACGCGCGCTCTGCATCCATCCGCTCGTCCCGATCGCCCACGGGACCCCGAGCTCCGAGAGGTGGCGCAACAGCTCGCGCGCGCCGGGGAGCGGTCGAACGGATCCCGAAAGCCGGGCGAACGACTCGGCATGGTACCGCCTCATGTGCTCGGCCTGCTCCGGTGTCAGCTGCCGGCCCGTTTCGCGCAACAGCGCATCGACCAGCAGCCCGCCGCTCATCCCAATGCGGCGGTGGATGCGCCACACCGACAACTCGACGCCGACGCGCTCCAGCGCTTCGCGCCAGGCGAGGACATGCTCGTACACGCTGTCGACCAGCGTGCCGTCGAGATCGAAGACGAATGCCGGCGCGCCACTCACGGCGAATGCCCTCCCAAGCGGCGCCCGAGGATCATCTTGGCCAGCAGGCGGTCCGTAGCGGGGGTGAGTCCGATGCCGACGCCGGCGTTGAACTCCCATTGGGGGCCGAAGTCGATGTCCACCGCGGGGAAGAGCTGCTGCTCGGTCTGGTCGAGTGGCGCCGGATCGCTGATCGGTCCGAACGCGCCGTAATACTCGAGTGCCAGTGTGACGCGACGCGCGACGTCGAGGGTTACGAGGGCGTTGGGTGAAAAGCTGAACCCCGCGCCGGCACCGGGCCCCTTGAGCGAGCGGTCGAGCACCGGATTGAGCGAGACATAGGCGCGACCGAAGCGTCGATCGACGATCGGCCGGATCTCCCAGGTCCAGGTGTCCGTGGAGTACACGCGGCGTTGATAGCCGATCTCCTGCGACAGGCTCACGCCGACCGGCCAATGCCATCGCTCGGGCACGCTCACCCGTGGCCGCACGTGATCGCCCACCCACTGCCAGCCGACCCGCGCGTCGGCGCTCGTGAAGACGTAGAAGCCGACTTCGAGCCAGTCCGTGAACCCGTGCGTTAGCTCGAGTGTCTCGTGCACGGCGTGACGGGACGACCGCACGCCGCTCGTGGTGTCGCCGCTATCGCGGAACGTGTAGTTGCTGTGCAGCTCGACCATCGTGGCGCCGCGCGGCACCAGATCGGCGCCGTACACCTGGATCTCGTAGTTGTCCTGCGCCCACGCGGAGCGACTCCCCGCCACGAGACCGATGAGGCACAACACGCCAGCGCGCATGACTCAAGATACCGCTCCCTGGCCGGCCGGGGCGGGAGCGTGCAATTTGCCCGTCCATGTTGCGTGCCACCTACCACCTCAAGAGCGACTCGAAAGCGGATGCTTCGGCCAAAGCGCGCGATATCGCCCGCGAGCAGACCGTCGAGGTCCCCGAGGATACCGCGCCGGAGGTCGAAGCCCGTCTGGTCGGCCGTATCGACTCGCTCGAGCCGGACGGCGAGGGGCGTTGGCGCGCGGTGATCGCCTACGATCCCGTGATCGTCGGGGGCGACGTCACCGAGCTTTTTAACCTCCTGTTCGGCAACATCTCGATGAAGCCCGCCGTGCGCCTCATCGATCTGGCGTTCCCCGAATCGATGCTCCAGAGCCTTCCCGGGCCGCGCTTCGGGATCTCCGGAATCCGGGACATCGTCGGAGCGCCGGCGCGACCCATCGTGTGCACCGCGACCAAACCGCTGGGGCTCGACGCCCGCGCGCTGGCCGGGCTGTGCTACCGATTCGCGCGCGCCGGCGCCGATATCGTCAAGGACGATCACAACCTCGCCGACCAGCCGTCCGCACCGTTCCGCGAGCGCGTAGCGCGGTGCCAGGAAGCGGTGGAGCGGGCCAATCGGGAGACCGGGGGGCGGACGCTTTACTTTCCGAACGTCACGGGAACGATGAGCGGCTTCGCCGAGCGGCTCGAGGTGGCGGCGCGCGCCGGATGCCGCGGCGTCCTCGTGAACCTGCTGCCGCAGGGCGTCGACGCGGCGCGCGTGGCAGGCGAGCACGGTCTCGTCGTGCTGGCGCATCCCACCATGAGCGGCGCGTTCTTCGGGACGGATCACGGCATCGCCCCCGACGTGCTCTACGGCCTCCTCTACCGGGTGATCGGTTCGGACGGAGTGATCTACACGAACGTCGGTGGCCGATTCAGCTATTTCACGCTCGAACTGTGCCAGGGGGTCAACCGGCGGTTGCGCGCACCGCTCGGACCGATACGTCCCGCCTTCCCGGTGCCGGGCGGTGGGGTCGATGCCGCGCGCGTGGAGCACTGGATGGAGCGTTACGGCAACGACACGATGTTCCTGATCGGCTCGAGCCTCTTGCGCGCACCCGATCTCGAGGCGGCGACTCGTGGGGTCGTCGAGCGGGTGCGAAAACGCACGTGAGCGCCGCGGCGACGCTCGCTAGCGAGTCTTCAGCCGCTCGCGCCGGTGTAGCGCTTCAGGGCGGTGCGCCACAGGAGGCGCGAGAGTAGAAACGCCGCCCCTCCGACACCAGCCGCTCCCAACGCGATGGCCGGCGAGAGGCGGCCGGTGAGCGCGGACGCAGGGACGGTGGTGGCCCAGGCGATCGGCAGGAGATACACGAACACGAATCGCAGCGCCCCCGGGTACGCCGATACGGGGTAGCGCGCCCCTTCGTACAACGCGTCGAACAAGACCGACAGATTCTCCACCGCCACGAACCAGAAGGCGAGGCTCATCAGCGCGACCCAGATGGCGTAGACGACGACCGCCGCGGCCGCGAGGGCCACGAGAAACGCCCCCGACTGCCAGATCGTGGGGATGTGACCGAGGCGGGCGAGCGCGTAGCCGGAGAGCGCGAGTCCCAGAACGATGTCCGTGACGCGCCAGAGATCGAGTCGCCGGAACGATACGAACAGCTGCGCGTCGGCGGGCCGGACCAGGACGAGATCGAGCGCGCCGCTCTTCACGTCCTCGGCCAGCTGCCCGATCCCGGGTCGCAGGACCGCTTCGATGACTCCGGTGAGAGCGTTGAACACGCCGAGCAGCACGACGACCTCCCAATAGTCCCAACCCCCAAGGCGCGTGGTGTGCCGGAAGAACAACGCCAGGGTGAGGAGCGCCGTCGCGATCCAGAACGACGTGGCGAGCACACTGGCGATGAAGTTCGCCCGGTATTGCAGCTCCTCCACGGCGTTGAGTCGCACCAGACTCGCCAGAATCCTGGGCCAACGCGGTCGTCGCACCGTCACCCTCCCACGGCGCCGTAACGCACCAATCCGCGCCGCCAGGCGAGACGGCACGCGCCGTACCAGATCCCCAGCCACACCGCCTGGGCCGCGAACCCCTGCAGCAGAGCCGGGGCGCCGGTCACGGCGCCGGTCAGAACCTCCACCGGGAACGCGAGCATCGGCCGGAACCAGAGCACCGTCGCGAGATGCGCGATCGGCGGCGGCAGGAGGGCGAGTGGGGCGATCCGGCCGGCGAGAAACATGGCGATGCCGGCATGCAGCTCCATGATGGCGGTGGCGCGCGTGGTCCAGAAGGCGAGCAACCCGGTGGTGAAGCTGATGAGGAACCGCAACCCCGCGGCGAGCAGCACCGCCAGCGCAGTCAGGGCCCAGCGGGCGGGATCGAGCGGAAGACGCACCGCGGGCCAGATCGCCGCCGTCACGAGCCAGACGAAGAGGATGATGGTCCCGCTGCGCGCCTTGTAGGCGATGTTGTCGGCGGTCGCCTCGTGCGCCGGGTGCAACGGACGCGCCAGTCGAAAGTTCAGCTCTCCTTCCCGGATCCAGCGGTCCAGGTACCACGAGTCCCAGGCGATGGTGAGCTGATTGACGAGCATCACGGCGAAGAAATAGCGGGCGAAGTCGGCACGGGCATACCCCGCCACATCGCCGGCGCCGGCGATCGCCCACCAGATGCCGAGCGCGATCCCCGGCTCCGTCACGCCCCAGAGCACCCACAGGAGGATCGCCGCCCGATACTGCAGATCGACGAGCCACGCGTTGCGGATCAGGGCCCCGTAGCGTCGCGCCCAGGGTCCCAGGCCGCTCACGCCGGCTCCTCGGCTTCCGCCCCTTCCGCGAACGCCAGGCGGATCACCTCCTCGATCGGGGGATCCTCGATCGAGAGGTCGGCCACCGGGAGACTGGCGAGCAGACGCGCGCTCGTTGCGGCGGCCGCGTCGCGCGGCACGTCGAGGATGGCGTGGGGGAACCGGTAGCTGTGGACCGCACCGAACGCCGTCAGCGACTCCTCGCCGACCGGGCTCCGGAGCACCAGCTCGAGACGCTTGGTCGGCGCGATGCGCGCCACCAGCGCCTCGAGGGCGCCGTCGTACAGCAGGCGGCCGCGGTTGATCATGATGACGCGCGAGGCGAGGGCGGTGACGTCCTGCATGTAGTGGGAGGTGAGCAGAATGGTGGCGCCATACCGGTCCCGGTAATCGCTGAGAAAGCGGCGAATCGCGTCCTGCGCGCTGACGTCGAGACCCAGCGTCGGCTCGTCGAGAAACAGGATCGGTGGGCGGTGCAGCAAGGCGGCGGCCAACTCGCACTTCATGCGCTCACCAAGCGAGAGCTGGCGGACCGGCTTGTCGACGACGCCGCTGAGCCCCAGCAGGTCGACCAGCTCCGAGCGCCGCTGGCGGAAATCGCGCTCGGCGATGTCGTAGATCGCGCGGTTCAGGACAAATGTCTCTTCCGCCGGGAGGTCCCACACGAGCTGCTGACGGTTGCCGAGGACCAGCGCGATGCGGCCCTTGAACGCGCTACCGCCCGACCAGGGCTCGAACCCGGCCACCCGCACATGACCGCTCGTGGGGTAGAGCAGCCCGGCGAGCATTTTCAGGGTGGTCGTCTTGCCGGCGCCGTTGGGTCCGAGAAACGCGACGATCTCACCGGGCGCGATCTCGAAGCTGACCTCGCGCACGGCCTGGACTTCACGATAGTGGGGGCGAAACAGCGCCCGGACGGCGCCGGCTAATCCCGGGTCGCGGACCTTGACGCGAAAGGTCTTTGAGAGCGCGTGTGCGGAGATCGCGGCCGGCATACGCCACAGAATCTCGCCACGAGGCGAGTCGGGCGAAACCGACCTCGTCGGGCTATGCCGAGAGGCTGGTCCTCACCTCGTCGGAGATGCCGGTCACTCGCTCATACACCTCGAGTTCGCGGCGCGCCACCTTCGGCCAGGCGAACTCGGCCGCCCGATCCAGACCGGCCCGCGCCATGGACGCGCGCCGCTCCACGTCGGCGACCAGGTCGGTGACGGTGCTCGCCCAGATCGCGGGGTCCTGATCGGCGAGGAACACCGCCTCGCGGTCCTCGCGGACGACCGAGCGGAAGCCGACGTTGTCCGCCACCACCATCGGCGTGCCGCACGCCATCGATTCGAGCAGCGTCACACCGAATGACGCTCGCGACGTGGGACACAGGTACAGATCGGCCGCCGCATACAGCAGCGGGCGCTCCTGGAACACCCGTCCCACGAACCGTACCCGAGCGCCGTCCCCGAGTCCCAGGCCGCGGGCACGCCGCTCGTAATGGCCGCGCCACGGACCGTCGCCCGCGACGGTCAGGACGGCGTTGGGGAACCGCCGCAGAATGTGCGGCATCGCCTCGAGCAACACGTTCAGGCCGTTGCGAGGCTCGAGCCGCCCGAGGAACAGGAGGCGAGGGCCCCTGCGCAGGGCATCGATGGGGCGACGGCCGTTGGGTTGGAAGAACGACGTGTTCACACCGTTCGGGATGATCTCCCAGTCGGTCTGGAAGTAGCGCGACATCGCGTCGATCACCGGCAGACTCACCGCGATGTTCGCGGCGTGGCGATCCAGCAACCGCTGGAAGATGGGGCGGAACACCCGGTAGCCGACGGAGCGCGGGAACCACGAGTGGAATGTCGCGACGACCGGAATGCCGACCTTCGCCGCCGCGAGCGGTGCGACGACGCCGAACGTGGGCGCCAGCCCACCGTGCACGTGGATGACGTCATAGCGCTCGGCACGGAACAGCTCTTCGAGCTGACGCTGTAAGCGCCAGCCGATCGTTATCCGTGCCACGCCACCGTTGCTGTAGATGACGAGACTCGTCCCGACCCGCCGCACGAACGGCGCATCGCTGTTGGCCTCGCTCATCTTGGCGGTGATCACGTGAACGTGATGCCCCCAGCTGATCAGCTGCAGGGCGAGGTTATGAACGTGCTCGGGGACGCCTCCGAGCTGCGGGTAGTAGTCTTCAGCGATGAGTGCGATTCGCATCGATCATGTCCGATGATTGCCGAGAGGAGAGCAGATGCTCGATCCGATCGACCACCACATCGGGTCTCTCCTCTTGCAGGAAGTGACCTGCCCCGGGAATACTGTCAAGTGTGAAGTCGGGCAGCGAATGCTGCAACAAGACCACCTCTGGCGCCCCGACGTCACCGTCATGTGGTGTGCCCCCCACGAGCAGCCGCACCGGACATTTGATCTCCGCCAGATGCGGGGCGAGCTTCTCGGGCTCGCGGGAGCCCGCCATCGCCAGGTACGCCTTCAAGGTAGCGTCCAAGTTGACGGCCGCAGGGGCGGTATACCCCGCTACCACGTCATCGGTCACCCAGCTCTTGTCCCCGGACGAATCGAGCAGGAGGTGCCGGATCTTCCAGCGGATCAGCTTCACACCGCCCAGCAGCTTGATCCATGGCGCAAAACGCAGTGCGGAGCGGAAGGACGGCGTCACCGCACTCTCCGTCGGTCCTCCCTCGAGCGACACCAGCCCCTCCACCAGGCCGGGACGGTGGACCGCCAGCCGGTAGGCGATCGAGCCGCCGTTCGAGTGGGCCACGAGGATCGCGGACGTCACGCCCAGCGAGTCGAGTACCGCAGCAACGCGCCGCGATTGCGCGGTGAGGGAGTAGTCGCTGTGCTCGGGTCGGGAGGAGCCGCCGATCCCGAGCGGCTCGATGATGATGGTCCGGTACCCCGCGGCGTTGAGCTGCGGCGTCACCTTGCGGTAGGTGAACGCCGAACCGAAGAACCCCGGGATGAGGACGACCGGGTGGCCGCTGCCCGCCGCGACGACGTGCAACGACTCCTTCGGGGCGACGGGGATGGACAGATCTTGCGCGCTGTCGGTCGCCAGCACGGTGATGAGCAGCAGCGGCAGCACGGTGATCGCCTTTCTAGTCCGGCAGCGCCGCGGCGCGGGAGGCGACCGTGTCGAGGTCTCCCCCCAGCGCGTCCATCCTGGCCTGAAACCGGAAGTCGAGGAGCAGGAGCCCGACTACGTACGCGGCGAGGTTGACGCCGAAGATCACGAGGAACACCGTGCGATACGGCACCCACAGACCGAAGTACAGGGCGAAGCGCTTGACGCCGGGATCGAGCTTGGAGCGGTCGGTAATCGTCCAGTTGAGCAGAATCGCGATCATCGCCAGGGCGGCGAGCTTCCACGCGACGAGCCGCGCGATCGCCAATCCGGCGAAGACCACCGCTTCCGACGCCCGGTCGAGCTGGTCGTCGAGGCGTTTGCCCGCGGGCGAGACGAGCTTGAACTCGCGCGCGATCCCGCCATCGAGTCCGTCGAGCACCTGGCCGAACGCCAGGAGCGCGAGCCCCGCTCCCAGGCGACCCGAGGCAAGGACCGCCGCGGCGGCCACGCTCGCGCCGAACGCCGCCCAGGTGATCTGGTTCGGCGTGAGGCCGAGACCGAGATGCAGCAGCCGGAGCACCGGCCGCAGCACGCGATCTAACGCCGTGCCAAGTACAGGTACAGACTCAAACACGCGAAGACCGTGAAGGCGACGAGTTCTTTGGACTTGTCGGAGAACTGCAGCAGCCAGCCGCGCGTCACCCAGTTCGAGTACGGATAGAACGGCATCTTCTCGAAGCTGACGCTGTAGTCCATCGCGATATGGACCGCGAGAAACAGCACCGGGACGATCGAGCCGAGCAGCCAGGACAGCGGGGCCACCCACAGCAGCGCGACCGGCTCCTGCAACGACGAGCGCCAGTAGTAACCGAGCCGGCGTTTCCATCCCACCGCTCGCAGATAGAACGGCGCTTTGAAGGCGTGGTCGATATCGACGCCGACACCGAACGCGTACGCCAGCGCCGCGTCCGAGCCGTGCAGGCCGAGCACCTGCACCCCGATCGTCGTGACGAGGACGTGTGTGACCGTCGTCACGCCTGCTGCCCCTCGGCGTCAGGGGACGCCGGCACCGTGTTGGTACGCGCGAACCACACCAGGGCGAGGCCGAGGGCGATCCAGGCGAGGTCGCGCACGCGGTCCACGAGACCGGCGTAGACGCCGAGCCGGCCGGGGATCCCGAACAGGCGGAACAGCAGGAAGAGGCCGCCCTCCTTCGACCCGACTTCATAGGGGAAGAAGAACAGCAGGTTCGTGATCAGGCCGCCGAGAATCGTGATGACGAAGGCCACGACGAAGGACACGTGCTGGCCCAGACTCACGAGGATCAGATAGTACTCGAGCGCGAGCACCCAGCGGCTCACGTACTCGAGTCCCAACGCCTGCCAGAAGCGCCCTGGCGTGTGATGGTAGAAGTCGGACACCTGGCGGTCGATCTCGATCAGCGCCGGACGGCGGTCCTCGAGGCGGTGTCCGAACCGGCGCAGCACCGGCGTGCGCTGCAGCAGGTTGAGCGTGCGGGTGAGGAGATCGCGGCGGTGCCCGGCGAGCGTCACGAGGATCAGGGCGATCGATACGAGCATCGCACCGGCGAGCAGCAGGTCGAGCCCCGCGCTCGGCGGGAGCAGCACGAGGGCGAGCGCCAGCGCCGTCACCCAGCCGAACATGAAACTCAGCGCGCGCAGCACGTTGTGGATCAACACCGAGGCGGCGGCGCGCCGGATGCCGACGACGCGGCCGGCCGCGCCGACCCGGAACGGCTCGCCTCCGAAATTCAGCATCGGGGTCAGGAAGTTCAGCGCGAACCCGCTCGTGAACAGGGCGTAGGCGCGCCAGAACGAGAGGCTGCGACCGTGCTCGCCATTGCCGAGAATCACGCGCCAGGCGGCGGTGTTGCAGACGTAGACCAGCCCGTACGACGCGAAGATGACCGGGAACATCGGGCCCGTGTGTCGGGCCTCGGACACCAGGTTGCTGAAGCCGACGCGCTGAATGAGGTAGGCGAGGATCGCCCCCCCGACGGCGAAGCAGAGCAGCAGGGTGCTGCGCTTCATGCGTCTTCCGGGAAGCGCTGGACGCACCCGGTGCGGGCGGCCGTATAGGCCAGCTCGAGCACAGTCGCGACCTTGCGGATATCGGCGATCGCCTCGGCGCGCACGCCCTGGTCCATGGCGCGGGCAAAGGACTGGAACAGCTCGGCAAACCACTCGTGATAGGCGGCCTTGCTCGTGGCGGCGCCCACATCCCGCCGCTCCACCTGGCCGCCGCGCTGCAGGGTCAGCTCCGGGCCGTTCCACTCGATCGCGCCGGACTCGCCCACGAAGCGGAGCCGGTTTTCCCGACCGGCCCCCGCCCAGGTCAGCAGCATGGTCGCGAGACGACCGGGGTACTCGAGTTGCAGCGTCGCCGTATCCTCGACGTCATAAGCGGTGTGTCGCAGGTGCCCGGTCCAGGCACGCACCGCGCGCGGCGTGCCGGCGATGTCGAGCACCTGGTAGATGAGATGCGTGCCGTGGTCCAGCAGGACCCCGCCCTGGCTGAGCGCGCCGCGGCCGCGCCAGGGAACGGCATCCTGCTGCGCGCCGGGATCCGCCGCCGGACGATGGACGGTCCATTCCGCCAGGTGCCAGCGACCGATCGCGCCGTTCGCAAGCCAATCCATCACCTGTCGCCAGACGGGATTGAAGCGGTATTGGTGACATGCCATGACGACGCGGCGTGCCCGGGCCGCCGCGGCGGCGAGGGTGTCGGCCTCCCGGCGCGTAGTCGCGACCGGCTTCTCGCACAGCACGTGGTAGCCGCGCGACAGGCCCCACAGGGCGAGCTCGAGATGGCTGGCGGTGGGCGTGCAGATGTCGATGAAGTCGATCGGGCCGAGGCCGTCGAGCCCGTCGCGGTCGACGAGCGGCAAATCGCCGAGCGGCGCCACCGGCGCCGGGTCCATCACCGCGACGATCTGGAGGCGGTCCCGCACGCCCGCGTGCGTCTGGTAGGCCGGCAGGTGGGCGCCGCGCGCGACGCCCCCCGCACCGACGACGACCCCGCGGTACTGGCGCGGCTCAGCGGATACGCGCGTAGCCATCGGCCGGACCACCGGCCTCACCGAGCAACGCGGCGGCCTGAGATTCCTGTGTGAGGATGATTCCGGCGAGCACGGCGTTCAGTGCCGTCGCCGTGATCCAGGGAAACAGCGCCGCTCGGACTTCGAAGGCCGCGACGGCGAGCAGTGCGAAGCGGAAGTTCTGGCCGAGCCACGCGCACCACCACAACAGCGGACGGAGCCGCTGCCCATAGGCTTCGGCGAACGCCCCGGGGACCTGACCCTGTCGCAACGCGCGCACGAGCCGCACGGTGCGGGGAAAGAGGAACGCCTGGCGGCGGACGTAATCGTGGTACAGGCGCGCGCCGAACCGTGCGAGCCTCGACCCGGCCCCGCCGGCCGGCGCGTCCTCCGGGAGGTCGAGCTCGCCGCCCTCGCCCTCGGCGACCTCGAGGAAGGCGTTGCGGACGAAGTCGACCGCCGCGCTCTGCAGCGAGTGACTCCAACCCGCCAGGGTGAGGAGCAGCACCGCGCTCCACCCCCACTCCGCGTGCAGCAGCCGGACGAGCAGATGCCCGTAGAGGCTGATGAAGCGCACGCTGTCGCAGGAGCCGTCGAGCAGCCTCCCCAGCCGGCTCGAGGTGCCGCGCAGGCGGGCGAGCTGGCCGTCGGCGCTGTCGAAGATGTCGGAGATGATGAACAGCGCCACGCCGATGAGGTTGACGGTGCGGCTGGAATAATAGAAGAGATGGCCTGCCAGCACGCCGACGAGCATGGCCCACAGCGTCACCTGGTTGGGCGTGACCGCGGTGGGAGCGAGTGCTCGGGCGAGGCGCAGACCGGCGGGACGGAAGAACCGCAGGTCGATCCACTCCTCGACGGCTTCTCCCTTATGCGCCAATTCGTTGGGCGGTCTCACGCAGCACCTCGCGCATCGTGGCCAGTGCTTCCATGGCCTGCTCCTCGCCGATGACGAGCGGCGGGTTGATGCGCACTTCAGGGTTGTAGATCATGGCGATGACCCCGCGCTCCAGCAGATCATGGAAGATCCGGCGCGCCGTCGTTTTGTCCAGCAGCGTCCGGGTGCCCGGCTTCACCAGATCGAATCCGAGCATCAGGCCGCGGCCGCGTACGTCGCTCACGATGGGAATCGTCTCTTCCCACCGCTTCATCTCAGCCAGCATCGTCTCGCCGAGCCGGCGGGAGTGCTCGACCAGTCCGTCCTCGATGATCGTTTCGATGGTGACCCGGGCCGCGGCCGCCGCCAGCGGGTTGCCCCCGTAGCTCGACGAGCTGCCGCTCGGGTTGGCGAACGGCTTGGCGAACGCGATCGACTCCCGCATGATGATCCCCGTCATGGGAAAGCCGCCCCCGAACCCTTTGCCGATCGTGATGACGTCCGGCACGATTCCCTCGTGCTCCACCGCGAACATCGTGCCGGTGCGCCCGAACCCCGTGATCATCTCGTCGCAAATCAGCAGCGCCCCGAGCTCGTCGGCGGTGCGCCGCAGCATCTTCAGATAGCCGGGCGGCGGTACGATGTTCCCCGCGGTTCCCTGGATCGGCTCCACGATGATCGCCGCGATGTCGTTGCTCGTTTCGACCGCGATCTTCTTCTTCAGGAACTCGACGCAGTGCCACTCGCACGACGGGAACGTCTTATCGAAGGCGCAGCGCGCACAGCTCGCGTAAGGCGTGGAATATGCGCCGGGATGCAGCGGACCGAGGCCGTGCTTGAACGAGCTGCCGAGCAGCGGCAGCACGCCGCGCGTCTTGCCATGGAAGCCGCCCCAGAACCCGATCACTTCACGCCGGCCCGTTTGCGACTGCGCGAGCCGCAGGGCCGCCTCGACGGCTTCCGCGCCACTCGAGTAGAACTGTGTGCGGTTGAGGTCGCCCGGCGCGAGATGGGCGAGCAGCTTCACCAGCGCCGCGCGATTCTCCGTCGTGAAGCTGCCGACGTGGACACGCTCGAGCTGTCGCTGCATCGCAGCGACGTAGCGCGGGTGGGCGTAGCCGAGGCTCGCCACGGCCACACCGGCGAGGAGATCGATGTACCGGTTGCCGTCGACGTCCCAGAGAATGGCTCCCTCGCCGCGATCGATGCTGAGGCGGCTGAAGAGGGCCACGCTCTGCGTGCCGGGCGCGAGATACTCGGCCTCGGCATCGAACAGCGTCTGGGAACGGGGGCCCGGTACCTGCAACAAACGTTCGATCGCGGTCATGACCTCGCTCGCATGCGATCCACCACGTACCCGGCGATCGCGTCGGCCGCAGCGTCGCGGAACGGCGCGAAGCTGGGCCAGTCGTTGATGTCGATCAGCACGGGCCGATCGGGCTCGGGAAATGCGACGTCGCCACCGAATACTTCGAGTCCGAGCAGCGCCGCGGCCTCGTACGCCAGCGCGCGAAGCCGGTCGCCGTCGATCTCGTTGCCGCCTCCGTCCGCCCGGTAATAGCGGAAGAACCGCCCATCCGCCACTCCATAGAACTTCACGACCGGGCCCTCGACGTGCTCCTGCACCGCCACCCACGGAATGCCGCGCGCGGTGAAGGCAGTCATCGCGGCCGAGAGCCCGCCGCGGGTCGTGGCCACGACGTCCTCGGGGCGCTCGGCATGCACGTCGCCGCGCTTCACCCACAGGCGCCGCCCGTCGGTGCCGAGCGAGGCGAGGTGAGGATCGGTGGCGACGGTCGCCGAGCTGGGCACGACGACGGTGCGCGGAAAGGAGATTCGACTGCCGGCCAGCTGGCGCACCAGACGGTGGCGGTGGCAGTTGAGCACGCTCGAGGGCCGGTTCAGCACAACCGCCCCGTCCAGCTCGAGCGGCATGAGCCGCTCGGAGGCGAGCGGGCCCTGGCACATATTGAGGTACAGCGGAACGGCGGGCAGCCGGCCCCGCTCGATGTCCGCCTCGCTCACCGCCGTGACCCGCCAGCCACGCGCCGTCAGATGCCCGACCGTTCCATCCATGATGGCGGTGTCGTTCGAGCGATGCTGATTCGGGGAATAGCTGGGACTGCGATAGATGGCCACGAAGTCGGTCATCGAGGTCGCGCTCACACTCACCACCGGATCAGAGCTCGGGCGCGGCCAGCCACGCGTTCGCGAGGCTCAGATCCGTCGCCCGGTCGAGGTCGATGATACGCGGGATGTCGATCGTGGCAACGCGCACCTTGCGGCGCACGAGCCAGTCGAGGAAACCGCGCATCCGTGACACGCCCAGCCGCAACGCCTCATCGGCGAGTGGCCGGACAGCCGGCCCGAGCGCGTATACCCCCCCTGTCACGCAGGGAGCAGCGCCGGGGGCTTGTTCGAACGCCACCACGTCCCCGGTGGCCGCCCGCGTCACGTATAACCCAGACTTGTCGTTGACGTAACTGGTCACAGCCAGCACGACGAAAGCTCCCTCTGCCAACCTTGCCGCAGCCTGACCGGCGACAACGTGCCAATCCTCAGGGCGCATGACTGTGTCGACCATGCTACACAACACCGCACCAGGTGGGACGGCGTGCAGTCCTTCGGTGAACGTGTGCAACGACGTCGGGGTGCGGCAGGGGACCACGCGGAACGGCACTGCGAACCGCCACGTCGCGAGCGCCGCGAGCAGTCCGGGCGCGTCGTCGCGGGCGGCGCACGTCAGGGTCTCGCAGCCCACGGTGGCGAGCGCTTCGAGCACCAGACGGGCCTGCGGTCGGCCGCCGATCGACACCAGCGCCTTCGTGTCGACGACGCCGTCCGCGCGCATGCGGGATCCCTCGCCGCCCGCGAGCACGAGCCCCTGGAACTTCACGCGAGCACCTGCACGAATTCGGGGAGGGAACCGACCCGTGCGTGTTCCGGCGCGTCCAGGGCCGCGCGCCGCTCGGGCGGCGCCATCCAGCAGGCGCGCAGCCCGAGCTGGACGGCGGGCCGGATGTCCGCCTCGAAGTTGTCGCCCACCATCCACGCCTGCTCCGGGCCGGCGCGCAGCGCTTCGAGCGTCGCGTGAAAGATTTGCGGGTCGGGCTTCTCGATGCCCAGGATCGTCGAATCGCTGGCCACGGCGAAGAGCGGGCTCAACCCGAGCTCGTCGAGACACGGCGCGAGGTTTCCCGTGAAGTTCGAGATGATGCCGAGCCGGTATTCCTGCTGCAGGCGTTCGAGGACGGGGCGGTTCCGCGCGACGATGCGCACCGCCGGCTGATGAACGGCCTCGATCATCGCCTGCGCCTTCCGGGCGAGATCCGGACCGTCGGGGAGCAGAGGCAAGAGGCAGCGCACTTGCGCCTCGATGCTGGCCCGAAAGCCGAGGCGGCGAATGTCGGGGAGCCCGGCGAGGACGTCGTCAGAGGTCTGATACACCGGCTCGAACGCGGAGAAATCGAGCGCTCCGCCGGCGTCCACGTACGCGGTGTGAAAGCGCCGGGCCCAGGGCAGCCCGTCGGCGTCGAGCGTGCCGCCGAAATCGAAGAGCAGCACCTGCGCGCTTCGTCCGTTCGGCCCGTTCATGGGCGCGTCACCAGGGTATGTAGGAGAGGGTGCATTCGGTTCGCCGAAGGGACCCCGCCCGCTCGCGATCAGTCACCGGCATGATGTACACTCTAACAGGGCCGGCGGCGATCACGAAGCGGAACGTCGGCAAGAACCGATACGTGTGAGGGTTTTATGAAGCAGCGACGCCTGGGGTCGCAGGGATTGGTCGTTTCGGCGTTGGGCCTCGGCTGCATGGGGATGTCCGAGTTCTACGCCGGCCGGGATGACGACGAGTCGCTCGCGACGATCGACCGCGCACTGGAGCTCGGCATCACGTTTCTCGACACCGCTGATGCGTACGGTCCGCACACCAACGAGCGGCTCGTCGGGCAGGCGATCAAGGGCCGGCGCGACCGCGTCGTGCTCGCGACCAAGTTCGGCAACGTGCGGGGTCCCGACGGGAGCTGGGCGGGGATCAATGGCCGCCCCGAATACGTACGGGCCGCGTGCGACGCCTCCCTCGCCCGCCTCGGAGTGGACTACGTCGATCTCTATTACCAGCACCGGGTCGATCCCACCGTGCCGATCGAAGACACGGTAGGCGCCATGGCGGACCTCGTCCGCGCAGGGAAAGTCCGGTACCTGGGGCTCTCGGAGGCCGCCCCACCGACGATTCGCAGAGCCCATGCGACCCACCCCATCTCCGCGCTGCAGACCGAATACTCGCTCTGGACGCGCGATCCCGAAGAGGAGATCCTTGCGACCTGTCGGGAGCTGGGCCTGGGATTCGTCGCCTACAGCCCGCTGGGCCGCGGATTCCTGAGCGGTCGCTTTCGCAAACCCGAGGATCTGGCAGCGGACGATTATCGCCGCAACAACCCGCGCTTTCAGGGTGAGAATTTCTCCCGCAACCTGGCGCTCGCCCAGGCGGTGCAGGCGATAGCGCGCGAGAAGAAGTGCACACCGTCCCAGCTCGCGCTCGCCTGGGTGCTAGCGCAGGGCGAGGACATCGTGCCGATCCCCGGCACGAAACACCGCCGCTACATCGAGGAAAACGCGAAGGCGACGGAGGTCCGTCTCACGCCCGAGGACCTGCGCCGCATCGATCGCGCGATCCCACGCAACTCGGCGTCCGGCCTGCGCTACCCCGACGCGGGGATGCGGCGCGTGAATCTGTGAGCGCGGCGCCGTGAAGGCGGTCCGCGTCCACGAGGCGGGCGGTCCCGAGGTGCTGCAGCTCGAGGAAGTTCCCACTCCCGCGCCGCAGCGCGGTGAGGTCCTGATCCGGGTGGAAGCGGCCGGGGTGAACTTCATCGACATCTATCAGCGGAGCGGCGCGTACGCGCTGCCCATGCCTTTCGTGCCCGGCCAGGAGGCGGCGGGAACCATCGCCGCGGTCGGCGCCGGGGTGACCGGTCTCAAGGTGGGCGACCGCGTGGGGTGTTATCACGGCGGATTGCACGCCTACGCCGAGTATGCAATCGCGCCGGCCGAGCAGGTCGTGTCGCTCCCCACCGGCGTGTCGACGGCGCAAGGAGCCGCCGTTCTGCTGCAGGGGATGACGGCGCACTACCTCACCTGCACGACATACCCACTCCGTCCCGGCGACACGTGCCTCATCCACGCCGCCGCCGGCGGTGTCGGACTGCTGTTGTGCCAGGTTGCGAAGCGGCGTGGCGCCCGCGTGATCGGCACCGTGTCGACGGCGCAGAAGGAGGCCCTGGCGCGCGGTGCGGGCGCGGACGAGGTGATCCGCTATACCGAGGCCGACTTCGTGGGCGAAGTCAAACGACTGACGGGCGGAAAGGGCGTGCAGGTCGTCTACGATTCCGTCGGGAAGACCACGTTCACGGCCGGACTCGGTTGCCTCATGCGGCGTGGGATGATGGTGCTGTTCGGTCAATCGAGCGGAGCGGTCGAGCCGCTCGACCCGCAGGTGCTCAATCAGCGAGGCTCTCTGTTTCTCACGCGGCCCACGTTGGGACATTACGTTGCGACGCGCACGGAGCTCGAGCAGCGCGCCGGGGATCTGTTTCAGTGGCTGCAGGACGGTACGTTGTCGGTCCGCATCGACAGCGAGCTCCCACTCGCCCGTGTGGCCGAAGCCCACCGCGCGCTGGCCGGCCGCCGGACGACCGGGAAGGTGCTGCTGCTGCCGTAGGCCCAGTGCCGAGGCGGCTCAGGGTGTTGCGACGACGACGTAGCTCCCACGGCGGGTGGGGTCGGGGGCGAGCCTCCACCCGGTGTTGAGATCGAGCGTCCACCCGCGTCCCGTCACATGACGCCCCGTCGGGAGCTCACCCGTAGGCGCCTCGACCGTGAGCACCGCCATGTCGTTGCGGACCAGCACACCGCCCGAATCCACCGACAGGGAGCCCCACGGCGCGGCGAACGAACCCGACGGGTAGATCGTGTGACCCAGGTCGTACCCGATCAGCGTGTTGGGGTCGAAGCCCCAGGCCAGAGAATCGCGTGATTGTCGCAAGGTGATCGTGGGGCCGTCGACTAACCGACTCTGATACTGGCGCATCTCGGGCGCCCGGGCCCGCTCACGCTCGCCCTCTTCGGAATCCACCTGCGTCCACCCGTACTCCCGGGCACGATCACGGGCTGCCGCAGCAAGCCGCGACGGTGGCTGGAACTGGATCGCCTGGGCGAGGAGGCCTGCGGGATCACCCTGGGTGCGAACCTCCGTGCGCCACGTGGGAGCGAAGCGGTCGAGAAGGACGCCGAGGGCGGGACCGGTGCCGTAGGCGAACCCGCGCACGTAGGTGCCCTGGCGCTCGCGCTCGGTCACGCCGCGGGCGACTCGAGACGGTGTGAGACCGGTCATCTGCATGGCCAGGCGCTCGCCATTGTACTCGGGGAGCCCTTCCTGCATCTCGAGGCTGTTCTCGAGCGAGTCGGAGCCGGGGAAGAGCGAGCGCCGGTAGGCTCGGAAGAGCAAGGCGTCCGCCACGTGACGGCGGACTTCCGTGGGCGCACTGTCGATGGTGACCAGCGCGCGGGCGAGCGCGCGATACTCGAGCCGCAGCCAGGTGCGGCCTGCCCGGGTGTCGAGCTGATTGTTGAGAGCGTCGCGTTCGCGCAGTCCCAGGGGCCCTTGCTCGCGGTGAAACACTTCGTGCAACAGCAGGGCGATGCGGTCGAAGCGGTCGTCAGGCAGCGGCAGTACCACCATGGTCCACTCGCGGCCCTGCCAGGTGAACGATGTGTTCGCGACGCCCTGGTCGGGCGGGAGCGCAGTGATGAAGGCATCGTTCATGCGCATATAGGGCCAACCGGGGACGGTGTCGTTCGCCACCACGAGATGCGAGCGCCGGGCCACCAGGGCGATCGGGCCGCACAGGCTGCGCCCCCACAGGGCGCCGTGATCCGCTTCGCACGCGGCGCGGGCCTCGCGGAGGCCGCCGAGCGCGCGGGCGGTGTCGAGCGCCTGGGCGGATACCGGCGGCGCCGCGGCGCCGAGGGCAAGGCCAGTCATGATTCCCCATGCACCACGCATGCTCACGCTCCTCCTCGATATTCTACAATGTATGAGATATAAGAGCGACAAACCGTCGCACGCCCGGAGATCCGCCTAATGTGTGGAAGTGCTTCGGGGAACCCGGCCCCGCCAGTAGAAGCTGCCGTCGGGACGAAGCCGGATATTCAAGTCGCTGCTTCCCGCCCCGCCGCGGATCACGAGTCGGCCGTTGTCCTGCACCAGCCGCTCGGGAGCGACAGGCGTGCCGTCGAGGGTCGCCCGCACGACGCGCAATCCGTCGAACTCGAGCGCGAACGTCCCCGCCGCGTCACGCGCCTCCACGATGCGGTGCGTGGGGTTTCGAGAAATGAAGGCGAGCCCCAGCAGCAGGAGCACCGCCGCCGTTCCCATCCAGCGCCGGGCGCGCGGCGCATGGAGGCACACGCCCATGACGTCGCCCCAGAATGCCGCGACCGATTCCGTTGTGCGGAGCTCGCACAGGTCACCCAGGATCTCCTCGCGGCAGTCGCGGTCGACCACCCAGGCGACGAGGCGCAGGGGATCGGGCATCAGGTGCGCGCCGGCGCGGGGGCGCCGAGCTGACTCCGAATTCGTTGCATGGCGCGGAGCGCGGCCGAGCCGGTGGCGCTCACACGGAACACGCGCTTGCGCCGCCCTCCGCGCTCGGCGGTCGCGGGGCCAACGGTCGAGCGCACCAGACCTTTGCGCTCCAACCGGTCGAGCGTGGCGTACACGGCGCCGAGCGAGATCGCTTCGCCTGTCTCCGCTTCGAGCTCGGTGCGGATGGACACCCCGTATCCAGCGCCGTCGAGTCCCAACACGGCGAGCAACACCAGCTCTTCGAACGCGCCGATCCGTGACATAGGTTCTACAATGTAGGGGAAATCGAGGAACCGGAAGTCTTGAGGGATAGCGCCAGGATGTCCGGGGATGGTCCGAAGCCGTAACGCGCGTACAGCGTGCGGCTCCTCTCGCTGGGCCAGAGAATCACCGTGTCGGCCCGGCGCTCGCGACACCACGCGAGGGCGGCCTCGACGAGGGCGCTCCCCGGTCCACCGCGGGCGTCGGGGCGGACGTACAAGTTGGTGAGATAGACGTGTCGCTCCGGCTCGTCGGCGCCGGGGTTCGGGACCTTGTCCACCACCTCGAGCCAGACGTGCCCCACCGTCGTCCCATCCCGTTCAGCGATGATGCAGTGCCAGGATGAGCCGGGAGCGAGGCGCTGGCGCATCCACGTCGTGCAACGCTCGATGAACGTCTCCTGAGGCTCCACGGCGGGGCGCACGGCGGCGCGGAACTCGTACCGTAGCCGGGCGAGCTCGGCCGCGTCGGCGATTTTCGCGTCCCTCACGGTCAGCATGCCCGCACGATATCGGTGGCCGACCGGACGGCAAGGCCCTATCGTTTGTGGATGACTCTGCCGGCGGCGTGGTGGCGGTTGTTCGCCGTGGCGGCTCTGATCGCCACGGGACGACCGGTCTCCGGACAAGTCGTGTCCCGGGCGGACCTCGAGCGGCTGCGCGCGCACGCCGTGCGTGTCCCGGTCATCGTGCAGGCCGGGAAGGTCACTCCCGATACGCTGCGTCCGGACATCGATTCGCTGCGGCTCCACCCCACTCAGGTAGTCGTGGCCGAGCTGCGGGACACGTCACACCGCTTTCTGCCATTCCTTCTCCTCGCCGCCGATCCGCACGCGGCGCGGGCCCTGGCGTTGCGCCCCTACGTGGAGGGAGCCCCCCTCGAATTCACGGGAACCGCGTTTCGCGGCTCGGTGGCGCTCGGCCTCGTCGATACGCTGCAACCCGACCGGGCGGTGACGCTGCCCGTACCGATCTGGTTTCACCTGTCGGCCGACGCCGGGACCGTGAGTCCGTCCGACGTGCCGATCCGGCATACCAGTCTGCCTCCGTCGGCGGCGGTCGTGACCGCGGCTGCGCCGGGTGACTCGCTGCGACTCCTGGTTCAACCGGCGCTCACTCTCACACCGATTACCACCTGGCTTGCGGTCCACCGCACGTTGTTGGCGGTCGAGCCGGCGACGGCGCGTATTCCGGGATTCGGGCTGGGGCGAACCGAGCTGCACATCTCCGTGCCGGCGGAGGCGGGACCCGCGCGCCGTGACATCGTCCTGAGCGCGCGGCACGGCGCTCCCGATCCGAGCGTCGTGTCGCTGGCGGGCGGCGAGACGGGGCGCTCTGCCATTCGCTCGAGCGGCGTCGGCCGCGACACGGTGACGGCCACGAGCGGGCCGCTGCGCTCGGTGCCGCTGGAGCTGGTCTACAGCTGGCCGCTTCTGTTCCTCGTCGCGGCGCTGCTCGGCGGCATCGTCGGGAGCGTGATGGATTGCGAGGCGATCCGGCGCCGTGGGACCCCCGCGTCACGCCGGGCATTTATCGTGAGCGGCCTCGCGGCAGGGTTGTTCGCTGCCGTGGCGATGGTCATCGGCGTGAATGTGACCGGCGTCGACATCCCCGAGACGTCGGGGGAGGCGGTGGTGTTCGTCGTGGCCGCGCTAGGGACGGTGCTCGGCCTGCGCGGCCTCAGGCGCGCGCTCCCCGGCTTCGGGAAGCTGCTCGAGCGGGGAGCGGCGCCCGGCGTTTAGCGCCTCCGCTGCTTCGCAGCTTTTTTCCTGGCCGCCTTCTTCTTGACGGGTTTTTTCCTGACGGTCTTCTTCCTGACGCTCTTCTTCCTGACGACCTTCGGTCTCACGTGCGCTGGAGCCGCGACGGAGTGCACCGCGAAGGCGGCTCCCTGGGGATCGACGCACATGGCGATGCGGCCGCCGCCCGGGACGTCTGTCGGGCCGTGCAAGACCTTGCCGCCCAGCCGGGTGGTCGTCTCCGCGGAGCGATCGGCATTCGGGACGCGCGCGTACATCAACCACGCCGCCGTCCCCGGCATGTCCGCCGGCCGCTTGTAGACCGCGCCGATGTCCGTCTTCCCGCCGCCGCGACGGAAGATCTGATATGTCCCGGCCTCGCCCATGTCCATCGCCGTCGATTTCTCCCAGCCGAACAGCGTCCGGTAGAAGGACCAGGCGGCATTCGAGTCGGGGGCGGCCAGTTCGTGCCAGGAGAAGTCGCCGATCTCCGCCTCGTCAGTGCCACCCGCATTTTCCGGCGTGTACAACGCGAACAGGATGCCCTGCGGATCGGCGAGGATCGCGTAGCGTCCTACGCCGGGCACGCTCCTGGCCGGAGTGCGCACGCGTGCGCCGAGCCCCTCTGCTTGCCGAATCGTCGCATCGGTGTCCGGTACCGACACGTACATCAGCCAGTGCGGGGCCGCGCCGCGCCGCCGGTCTTCTTCGGCCTGGCGGATGACGCCGCCGCGCGGCTTCCCGCCGTGCATCCACATTCGATAATCGGGTAGCTCGGGGAACGGCTCGGTGCTCCATCCCACGACCTGGCTGTAGAACCGGATCGCAGCGTCGGGGTCGGTGGTCATCAGCTCGTGCCACGGGAATCGGCCGCGGGCGACTGCGCGGGGCATGAAGTCCTCCACCAGGTGACTCGCTAGAGATTGCGGCGGCTATCCTTCGGGCGCAAGCGCGTTCACTCGGTCAGATGGTGATGAATGCCGCTTCCCAGTCCGCCGCGTCCTGATCCTGCCGAAAGAGCCGATCGAGGTCCACGACGATATTCGCGGCATCGCGCTTGACGGCAAAGCGGTCCATGCTGCGGGTGGCGCGGCCCGAAATGAACACGCCGTCGGGCGTGTAGCGCGAGTGGTGTTTGGGGCACTGAAACTGTCCATCCTCCGGATGCCAGCGCAGCGCGGTGTTCTGGTGAGGACAGGAGAGGTTGAAGGCGTACCCCTTCCCCTGGAACCGGACGAGGATCACCTGGTTGTCGCGGTCGATCGTCGCTCCGTCGGCGTCGGGAATCGGGTACTCGTGCTCCTCGTCACGGACCGCGATCGCGCGGCCGAAGCGGATGGGGAGGGGCGCGAGGGCGGCCGCGGCGAGCCAGGTCGACACCTCGCGGAGAAACTCACGCCGTTCGGAAAGGACGCAGTCGTCGCAGTCGTGGATGGGCATAGTCAGTCCGAGGACACCATCATGGTCCCGGCCAGCAGGATGACGAGCCAGAGCACGAGGCTGACCAACGACGTGCTCCGAAAGCGTGCCCGCGCGGCCTGGACGCCGCCGAGCACGGCGCGCTCCGCGCGCAACCGAACGTATCCATTGCCGAGGAGCAGCACTGTGAGTCCCATCTTCACCCAGAACAGCCACGATGTGGCATAGGTGTGCAGATCGGCGAGCAGCATCAGCACACCACTCACGGTGATCGCGATCAACGCGACGACGACCCACCGGTGCACCGCATAACCGCCGAGTGGCGCCTGGTACGGCACGTCGCTGTCCAGCGCCTGATGCAGCGCCGCGCGATCCGCGGCCACGGCGACCCCTCCCCCGAGCATGATCCCGGCGAGGTGCACGAACGTGACCGCGTCACTCATCGTCTTGCTGTCGTTGTAGAGATGCGCCCAGGAGGCGACGAAGCCGGCGATCACCGTTACTACTTCCAGATCAGCATCATGCCGTACCCGCCCAGCGCCAACCCCATCGAGGAGAGCGCGAGGGTGCGATGCAGCCGGCGGCTGCTCGGATCGGCGACCGCTCGCCGCCGGCCGGGGGCGACGGCTGTGGTCGCGACGAATCCGGCGTCCGACGTGAGCATCAACGCCGCGTGGATGTAGCGCCGCGCCCGGCCGGGGGCATCATGCCGACTGTCCCAGAGGTTCCACACTCCGGTCACCGTGTTGAGCCCGAACAAGCCCACCAGCCCGACGGCCACGACGCTGTGCGCCGTTCGCGTTCCGGAAGACCCGGGCGGGTTGTTGTACAGCGACTGGCCGAGGACGTACTCGGTGACGAAGGTCGGTACGATCGCGTAACTGGCGTAGCGGTGGATGTCGAGGCGGACGTAGTAGAAGTCGCTGTGCTCGATGGCGCGCGGACGCTGCGAGCCTGAGTCGGTGACGCTCAGGTCCGGGTTGTAGCTCTGGAACGGCGCGACCGCGAGCGGGCCACGCGGAGCGGCGATACTGTCGGTCAGCGGTGTCGCGCCCTGCAACGCCGCGGCGACGAGGAGGCTCAAGACGGCATGCACCCACAACTCCCTGAAAAAGGATCATGAGGATGCCGCGGCGATCGCGGCGTCGGTGGTACCCGAGGAGCGCGGAACCGGTTCCGAATCCTAGGAGCCTCTCCGCTTCGACAGCCGGTCGAGCGCCTGCTGCACCGCGTCCCTCGTGTCCAGGTGCGTGAGCCGGGGCTCGGCAGCGGTGAGCACGGATGTGGCGAGTGTATCGGGCAGCGCGTTCTCCATGGCGATGAGGGCCCAGCGCCGCACCGAGGGACGCTCATCGTCGAGGTGTGCCTTGAGGAGATCGAGGGCATGGCTCGAGCCCCGCGCTCCCAGTACCGCGAGCACGAACGACGGATCGATCGCTCCGCCGACCGCGCTGTCGACCTGCCCGATGAAGCTCGTATCGTTCGCCTGGATGATCGCCTCGTACGCGCCGCTCGCGATGGCGTCGCGATAGGACGGGGTGGCAAGCCCCTTCGTGATGAGCTCGCGGCGGGCAGCGGAGTCCAGGTGTGCGAGGGTGACGAGCGCCCGGGCCCGCACCTCATAGCTCGGGTCGTCGGCCCAGGCGCGCCGCGCCAGCGTCGCTGCCCGCGGGTCGGCGATCCTGGCG